>NZ_SMKZ01000003.1 GCF_004349065.1 Jiangella asiatica | reverse complement strand
CCCAGGCGTGCGGCAGGTCCGGTCCCGGAGGACGACGTGGTCGATAAGTGACTGCGTCGGTCGGTATCTCATGCGGCCGTGATCGACATAGTGGCCACTCGCGGGGTGGGTGCGGACCCATTGCCAGATCCCGGCGGCGGCGAGGTGGCGGGCGGTGTGTGCGGGGATCGGGCCGTAGCCGTCCAGGTCGCCGGGGCGGTCGTCCACGCCGATCAGGGAGGGGAACGCGAAGGTGACGTGCACCGTGACCGGCCGGCCCTGCGCGCCGGTCAGCGTGATCAGCGCCGCACCCCCGCGCCGAGCACCCACACCCGCGCCGACGCCCGCGCCGACGGCGGTGGTGACACCGGGGACGGTGTCGGCGGGGACGGTGTCGGTCGTGGCGGTGTCGGTCGTGGCGGTGTCGGTCGTGGCGGTGTCGGTTGTGGCGGTGTCGGTTGTGGCGGTTCGGGTGTGGGTGGGGCCGATGCGTTGCGTGTCGAGGGCTGTCCAGGCCAACGCGGCCAGGGCATCAGCACGGCGCTGGCCCGCCGTCCGCGGCTCGCGCCCGGCGGTGGTGTCCTCGCGTTTGAGGGCGTGCGCGGCCGCATCCAGGACGGTCTTGACCGCGATCGCGTCCTCGGCGGGCAGGTGCGCCTCCAGGTAGGCCATCGCGTCCGGGGCCGGGGTGACGGTGACATCGCGACGCTCCCGCGCGGCCCGGCAGCGCTGCTCGGTCTGCACCGGCGCCAGCTCGTGCAACAGCCGCGTGATCCTCCGCCGCAGGGCGACGGTGTCCATGGTGGATGCGCCCGGCAGCACCGCGGCCTCGACCCGCCGACGAACCTCAGGGTCCTGGCCGCCGAGCTCGCCCGTGATCACCCGCACGCGGCGCCCATCGAGCTGGCCGGCCTCGAGCGCGGCCCAGGTGGCAGGAAAGTCCTCGACGAGTTGGACGGCGTTACCGACCAGGTTCTCCGCCTGCCGAGTCGTGGTCACCGTGCGGGCGGCCACCTCCAGCGCGGTCGTGGTGATCGGGTTCACCGACCGGTACCCGCACCGGCCGGGCTGCAGCTCCGGGCGGGTGCTGAGCTCGGCCAGCGCGCCGGCCCGGCCCGCGGCCACCCAGGCAGCCAACCGAGCCCACCCGGCCACCGCCTCCACCAAAGCGTAGGTATCGACACCGGCCAGGTCCGTGCCCGCCAACACCCCAGCCAGCTCCGGCCCCGGCACCATCCCACCCACCAACACCGGGTCCACCGGCTCCGGGCCCGGCGGCGCCGGATCAGCCGGCACCGGGTCGGTCTGCACCGGGTCGGCCATGGCCGAGGCCGATGGCCCCGGGTTAGCTTGTGCCGAGGCCGGCGGCATTCGGTGCGGCGGCGCCGGAAGCGACCGTGCACGGTCGGCCCGCGTAGGAGACACCAGCTCCGGGTCGGGCGGCGGCGCGTGGAGGAATCCGTCGGGCAAGAGCCCATGCGTGGCCGGCTGGTCGTGTGGAAGCTCCCACGGTTCATAACTGACCCACACACCGGTCCGCGGGTCGCGACCGACCAGTGGGCCAGCAGGCAGGCCATCTTCCTCGAACATGTGAACTACCCTACCCAGACCCACCGACAACGTCCGACCACAGGCCTCACGGCGGGAACGCCCGTACGGGGCGCTTCGGGCGTCGCCAAACACCGTCATCGACCCAGACTCCGCACACGGCCGGTCAACCGCGCGGCGCGAGCTCCGCGGGCAGACACGGCCGTGCCAAACCACCTCCTCGGCCAGTGCCTCGACGTTGGCGACCTCGGTGCGGTAGCTGATCACGCGCCCGGCGGTCAGAAGGCGCAGCAGGTCAACGTCAGCTCGGCCGCCGGCGAGGCGTTGCGCCTGATGTCGCTGGCGGTGACCGAGACGGTGACCTGCTGGCCGGGCGTGAAGATCCCGGCGTCGAACGGCAGGTCGCCGGCGTCGACGGTGAGCCCGCTCGTGGTGGACCACACGCCGTCCACCTCCGGCAGGTCCGCGCTGGCAAGCCGCAGCTGGTACGTGAGCGGGCCGAAGCCCACCGCTGACGCGTCCCACCGGACCCGTTCGATGCGGCCCGACGCGTCGCGCTCGACCCTCAGGTCCCGCGGCGCGCTCGGCAGCACGTAGCCCTCCGGGACCGCGGTCCGGACGGTGATCGTCGCGGTGTCGGAGTACTGGTTCGGGTACGCCGACGGGACGAACGCGCGGACGGTGACCTTGTACGGGACGTCGAACATCAGGCCCGTGAACATGGTGGTCAGCTGATCGGTCTCACCTCGCCGGTAGCCCGCGAACGGCTCCAGCGGGATGAACGAGAAGTGGTAGGTCGTGGCGCCCTCGACCGGGTCCCACGCGACTGAGAACGAGTCCGTCCCCACGTCGACGGCGCGCAGGCCGGTCGGCGGCGCGGGCGGCGTGTCGGCGGCTTTTGCGGCTCCAGCACCGATGGCCACGGCTCCCACGGTGAGGGCGAGGCTTGCGACGAGTGCGGTCAGTCGTCGGGCGCTGGGCATGGCTGCCTCCCGGGGCGAGGTCCAGCGGTGGCTCACGCTGTGTACGACGAAGTCCCCCGGATGGTTTGCGTACGGCGCAACCGCGGTACCAACCGGGCAACGGCGGACCACCGGGTCGCGGGCGGCGCCGGATGCCCGGTTCGCTGCCACACTGGTCCCACAGGCCTCTCGCCGTGCGGCGAAGCGTCGAGGTGGTGCACCGATGAGCGGGACACGGGTGGTCGTCGTCGACGACGACATTCTCCTGCGGGAGGGACTGGCGAGCCTGCTCGACCGCTCCGGGTTCGACGTCGTGGCGCAGGCCGGCGACGCCCCGCAGCTGCTCGACCTGGTCGACCGGCACCGGCCCGGGCTGGTCGTGGTCGACATCCGGATGCCGCCCAGCCACACCACCGAGGGTCTGGAGGCGGCCCAGGCGATCCGGCACCAGCATCCCGACGTGGCGATCCTGCTGCTGTCGGCGCACGCAGAGGTGGAACACGCGATGCAGCTCCTGGCCAGCGGCGAGGGCGTCGGATACCTGCTCAAGAGCCGCGTGACCGACGTGGCGGAGTTCATCGAGACGGTCGAACGGGTGGCGCGCGGTGGATCGGTGGTCGATCCGGCGCTGGTCCAGGAGCTGGTCGGCGTCCGGCGCCGGCACGATCCGCTCGCCGCGCTGACCGACCGCGAGCGCGAGGTGCTGGCCCTGGTCGCGGAAGGACGGTCCAACGCCGGGGTGGCCCGCCGGCTGTGGGTCAGCGAGGGCACCATCGAGAAACACGTGCGCAGCATCCTGACCAAGCTCGACCTCCCGGAGACAGGCGACGACCACCGTCGCGTCCTGGCCGTCCTCACCTATCTCGATCGTTGGTAGCGGCATCGACCCGCCGCGACGGGCGCGGTGTCGTCGGGGCCGGCTGGCATCTCGTCTACCGGCTAGCTGGAACACCCGGCCCCTGCTGGCCCCCGGCCGAAATGGTTGCTGGCGGCGATGTGCTGGCCCGCTCCCGGGGGCGAGACTGGAGCGCATGCGTTCGTTCGAACCACGCGCGAGGAGGTCCGACGACGCTTCGCCTGTCGTGGCGCCGGGCCGGAGGTCGAGCCCCCCATCGGCCGTCCCCTGGCGCCACGACTCGCCATCGGCGGCTGACCCCACAGAACCCCACTCGCCGGCCACCGTGCAGGGGCAGCACCACACCGGCCTGCTGCGGGTGCGGTGGTCCGGCGAGGACGGCGCCGTAGGCGAGTACGAGCTGGACGTCGAGCAGGCGCTGCAGCTGGCGCAGCGCCTGCGCGACGCGGCCGCGGCCATGCAGGAGTTCCTGACCAGGAGGACCTTTGTCCCTGATCAGGTTTCCCGCTAGCAGCAATGCCACCTGGACACCTAGGTGCAAGGCTGGAGAAGTGGTGCGGCGTTGTGTCATCGTTGACGACAACGAGAGGTTCCTGGCCGTGGCGCGTTCCAGCCTCGAACGCGGCGGCCTGGAGGTGGTGGGGACTGCGACCACGATGACTGATGCGCTCGATCAGGTCGAAGCGCTACGGCCGGACGTCGTGCTGGTCGACATCGTCCTGGGCACCGAGAGCGGTCTCGACCTCGCCCGGCGGATCGTGGCGGCCACCGAGGCATCGGCTCCGCCGCATGTCGTGCTGATCTCCACGCACCGAGAAGACGAGGTGGCGGAGCTGGTCGCGTCCAGCCCGGCTGTCGGGTTCGTCTGGAAGGCACACCTGTCGGCGAGGGCCGTACGAGATGTGGTGGCGGCCGGAGAACAGTAGAGGACGAGTGCCCCTGACTGGCTCGCCGCTGCGGCGGTGGGTGGCCGGGGCCGTCGTCGGCGTCGCGCTGGTGGCGGCGATGACGGGCCTGATCTGGCTCGTCGACCCGAACCCGCCGTTCACCGGGCTGCTCGTGCTGTACCTGCTGGCCGTCCTGCCGGTAGCGATCTGGTGGGGTGCCGGCCCGGCCCTGGTCGCCTCGGTCTCCAGCACGTTCGCGTTCGTCCTGGTCTTCGACCCCCCACGACCCGGACGGTTGGCCGCCGTGACCCTTGGCGTCTTCACCGCGACGTCCATCGTGGTAGCGGACCTGGCCGCGGGGCTGCGTCGCTCGGCACGCGAGTCCGAGCGGCTGGCCGGGGAGCAGTCCGCGCTGCGCCGGGTCGCGACGCTGGTGGCGGAGGGCGTGCCGGCGGCCGACCTCTTCGAGGCGGTCACCCGTGAGGTGGGCCTGCTGTGGGACGCCGACCTGGTCCGGATGGAACGCTACGAGCCGGACGGGACGGCGGCCGGCGTCGCCGCCTGGGGACGGTCGGCGCCACACCAGGACGTCGACGTCCGGATCCCGCCAGGCGAGGTGAGCGTGGCGCGGGACGTGCGCCGGGCGGGCGGACCGGTCCGGATCGAGGGGTTCGACGGCGTCCGGGGCTCGGTCGCCACGGAGGCCCGCACGCTCGGCATCCGGGTGTCGATCGGCTGCCCGGTCGTCGTGGGCGGCGAGCTGTGGGGCGTCATCGCGGTGTCGTCCAGGAGCCCGAAATCGTTCCCGCCCGACACCGAGACGAGGGTCGCCCGGTTCACCGAGCTCGTGGCCACCGCCATCACCAACGCAGAGTCACGGGCCGAGCTGCGCAGGATCGCCGACGAGCAGGCCGCGCTGCGCCGGGTCGCGACGCTGGCGGCCAGGGGCGGCGACCCCAGCCCGGTCTTCGCGGCCGTCGCCGACGAGGTCATGTCGCTGTTCGGCGCCGACTGCACGTCGATCCTGCGGTTCGAGGACGACGGCACGGCGACCTACCTCGCCGCCCGCGGCTGGCGGGACCCGGGACTGCGCCGGCCCGGCACCCGGCGGCCCTCGGATCAGCCCGCCACCATCGAGGCCGTGCGCCGGACCCGCCGGCCGGCCCGGCTGAGCTACGCCGGGTTGGCCGACGACGACCTGCCGCCCAGCCTGCGCGGTGAGGGCATCAGGTCCGGGGTCGCGGGCCCGATCCTCGTCGAGGGACGCCTGTGGGGCATCATCGGCGTGGCCTCGCGCGGCGCGCCCATCGCCGCCGACACCGAGGAGCGGATGATCGCCTTCACCGAGATCGTCGCCACCGCCATCGCCAACACCGAGAGCCGCGCACAGCTCGCGGCCTCCCGAGCCCGGGTGATCGCCACCGCCGACGCCACCCGCCGCCGTCTGGAACGCGACCTGCACGACGGTGCCCAGCAGCGGCTGGTGTCGCTCGCGCTGGAGCTGCGGAACACCCAGGCGGAGGTCCCGAACACCCTGCCTGCCCTGAGCGGGGACCTCGGCCGCATGGCCGACGACCTCACCGAGGTGCTCGACGAGCTGCGCGAGCTGTCCCGTGGCATCCATCCGGCGATCCTGTCCGAGAGCGGTCTCGGCCCGGCGCTGCGCACGCTCGCGCGCCGGTCCGCTGTGCCGGTCGAGCTGTCGCTGCGGCTGGCGAAGAGGTATGCGGACCCGGTGGAGGTCGCGGCCTACTACGTCGTCTCCGAGGCACTGACGAACACGGCGAAGCACGCCAACGCGACACACGCGGAGATCGTCGCGGAGGAACGCGACGGCACCCTCCGGCTGCTGGTGCGCGACGACGGCGTCGGCGGTACCGACCTCACGGACGGGACCGGACTCGCCGGCCTGTCCGACCGGGTGGAGGCACTCGGCGGAACGTTCCGGATCACCAGCCCAGCCGGCGGCGGCACGCGGATACAGGTGTCACTGCCGTTGTCGGCCCGTGATGGGCAGGGCACCTCCTGGTAAGGCGATGGAACCTCCTCCGGGCTCCGCACCAGCGTCGGCAGACATGACACGGAGGCCTGTCGCGGAGAAGACGTGCGCGATGGCGGCCCACAGGACCTTCACCGCGGAGCCCGGCGAGACCACCACGTTCGCCTGGGAGGACCTCACCGTCTGACGGGCCGGTGTGCCTCGGCGAGCTGGGCCAACGCCAGTGCGGCGACCAGCAGGCCGAAGTCACGCAGCGCCACGTCGTAGTAGTCGGGGACGGTCAGCAGGTTGACGATGATGCCGGCCAGCCACGCGGCCACCACGTAGGCACCGATCCGGGGAGCCACGGCCACCAGCAGGCCGGCCAGGATCTCGATGACGCCGACCACGTACATCGCGTCCGAGGCGCTTCCCGGAACCAGGTCGTCGACCCACGGCGCGAGGTAGATGGGCCAATCGACCATCACCTCGGCGAACTTGTCCAGCCCGAACAGGATCGGCGCGACCGTGAAGAGCGTTCGCAGCATCAGGAAGGCGCGGCCGGGAGGGCTGCTCCACGTTCGTGCGGGCGCGGTACCGCTGGTCTGTGTCATGACGACTCCTCCTTCTATCGGAGAGATTTCTCTACGCTAGAATCACCAGGGTCTATCGTCAAGACAACCGTTCGATACGAATGGCTGGAGATCCGCACGTGACCGACTTCGAGGACCGCGTCGCCGGCATCGGCTCGCTGGCCGACGACACCCGGCGTGCGCTGTACCGATACGTGTGCTCGCAACCCGATCCGGTCAGCCGCGATCAGGCTGCCGCAGCCCTTAGCCTCCCCCGTCATCAGGCCAAGTTCCACCTCGACCGGCTCGAGGTGGCCGGCCTGCTCCAGGTCGAGTACGCCCGGCTGACCGGACGCACCGGCCCGGGCGCGGGCCGCCCGGCGAAGCTCTACCGGCGGACGTCGAGCCCGATCACCGTCTCCCTGCCCGAACGGCGCTACGAGCTCGCCGCGGAGCTCATGGCACGCGCGATCAGCCGGTCCACGTCCACCGGCACCCCGGTCGCCGACGCCCTGACCGGTGCCGCCCGGGAGCACGGTCAGAGTCTCGCCACCGGCGTCGACCCGGCCCTGGCACTGCGTTCCGCGACGGAGGTGCTGGCCCGGAACGGCTACGAGCCGCGCCCGTACGACGACGGCGTCCAGCTGGCCAACTGTCCGTTCGACGCGCTGGCGCGGGAGCACACAGCCTTGGTCTGCGGGATGAACCACGCACTGCTCTCGGCCCTCGCCGGGGCCCTTGCGCCCGATGTCCTCAGGGCACACCTCGCCCCGGCGGCCGGCCGCTGCTGCGTCCTACTCACCGCCGGCGCCGAGACGACATAGACAGATCCCGGGCTTCCAATTGAACGGACGCGAGGACTAATATCCGTTGTATGGATGCCGCTTCCGTACAACGGAAATCCACCGATCCACTGGCGGCCCTTCCGCAAGGGCCGGGTTCCGCGCTCGAGCTGGCGCAGGACCTGGCCGCGCTCGGCGCGGGCGGGCGGGACGCCGCCGGGCGCTGGATGAGCCGCCCGGCGGTCATGCGCCGGATCGCGCTGCTGCTCGCGGAGGGCGTCCCCGCGCGCGCGACCCGGGTCGTCGTCGCCGGCGATGGCGCGGAGGCACTTGGCACCGGCCTGTCCCTCGCGGCTGGGCTCCCCTTCGCCGCGCTGTCCGGCGACGCCACGGGGCTCACCTTCGGCGAGGTGCACGCGGGCGAGGACGCCAGCCTCGTCGCCGTCCACCACGACAGCCTCGCCGGGCTCCGGGCGTGGTGCGATGCGCACGGCCTGACCGCCGTGCACCACCAAAGCGTGTTCGGCGGGTCCGACGCGACCGGCGCGCTGTTCGTCGTCGATGCCGGCGGCTCGATCAGGGAGGGATCAACGTGAGCAGTGTCCGCGACGACATCCGGGCGGGACTCAGCGCCGACGGCGAGTTCGACACCAGCGTCGAACCGGTGGCGGTCCAGCGCCTCGGGGCCGCGGCCGCGCAGACGGTGAGCGATCACGCCGTCGCGGCGGTGGTGTGCTGGAGCGGTGACGACGACGCGGTGTTCGCGCAGGTGCTCGCCGCCGAGCTCCGGGTGCGCGTGCTCCGCGCCCACGAGAGCCTGGGCCTGCTGTCCCTCGACGCGAACCTGCCGCCCGGCACCCGGGTCGCGCTGGTCGCGACGCGCTGGAGCGAGAGCCGCCTGCTGGACCCGCTCGAAGGGCTGGTCCAGACCGAAGGGCTCCACCCGGTCATCGCCCTGTCGGTGCTGAGGGGTGGTCCCGCGAGCCGGTCGGGGCTGCCGTCGATCGTCCTGGAGGACCTGTGACGGGCACTCGGGCCACGTCCGAGGCAGCGCGGCCGATCGGGGCCGGTCACATCGAGAAGCTGATCGACGAGTTCGCCGCGCTGTCCGAGCCCGGCACCGGCGTCACCAGGCTCGGCTACTCCGCGCTGGAACGCGAGGCGCACGCCGTCTTCGCCCGTGAGCTGTCCGCGCTCGGGCTCACGGTCTGGACGGACACCGCGGGCAACACCGTCGCCGAGCTACCGGGCCGCGTCGAGGGCGCGCCCGCCATCGGCACCGGGTCGCATCTGGACTCGGTGCCCCAGGCCGGCCGTTTCGACGGGATCGCCGGGGTGTGCGCGGCCATCGAGGCTGCCCGTGCCGTCGTGTCGAGCGGGTGGCGTCCGCGCGCGACCTGGCGCTTCGTCGCGTTCGCCGCGGAGGAAGGGGCCCGGTTCGGCCAGGCGTGCAACGGCAGCAGGGCCGCCGCCGGGATCGTCTCACCACCGCAGCTGGACGCGCTCGCCGACGCGCACGGTGTGACGATGACGGAGGCGATGCGCGCGGTCGGCCTGGAACCCGGCCGCATCGCGGAGTCGCGGTGGAACAGCGAGGAGTGGCTCGCCTTCATCGAGCTGCACATCGAGCAGGGCACGGTCCTGGAGGCGTCCGACACCGTCATCGGAGTGGTCGACGCGATCTCCGGGAGCACCCGGCTGCTCGTCCGGCTGGACGGAGTGGCCTCGCACACCGGCGGTACGCCGATGCACCAGCGCCAGGACGCGCTGGTGGCCGCGGCGGAGTGCGTCCTGCTGTGCGAACGGGTCGCCACCGACGCCACCCATCACGGCACCCGCGTGACCGTCGGCCGGCTCGACGTGCACCCCGGCTCCATCACCACGATTCCGGGCCGCGTGGCCTTCACCATCGACGTCCGGGACTTCGACAGCGCTCGCCAGCGCCGCACCGCGCACTTGCTCGACGACCGGTTCCGGCAGATCTGCGCCGAACGCGGGGTGGGGATCGACACGACGATCATCGGCGACACGTCCCCGGTGATCCTGCCGGTCGACCTCGTCGACACGATCGTGCGCGCCGCCCGGGACCTCGACCTCCCGTACCGCCTGCTCTCCAGCGGGGCCAGCCACGACTCGCAGCAGATCAGCCGGATCACGCGCACGGGCATGATCTTCGTGCCCAGCGTGGGCGGCCTCAGCCACGTGCCGGAGGAGACCACGAGCTTCGCCGACATCGCGCGGGGAACCGACGTCCTGGTGCGGGCCATGGCCGCCGTCGACGCCGAGTGGGGAGCCCTCGCATGAGCGCGGTCCGGGAGCTGCCCGACGGCGGTCTCGTGGTCGAGAACGTCCGGCTGGCCGGCGGACCCGAGCGCGTCGACGTGACCGTCGAGGCAGGCCGGCTGGTCCGCATCGCACCCGCCGCGGCCGCGGAGGACACCTCCAGGGTGCTGCTTCCCGGCTTCGTGGACCTCCACACCCACCTGCGCGAACCGGGCGGGGAGACCGCCGAGACCATCGCCACCGGCACCCGTGCCGCCGCGGCCGGTGGGTACACCGACGTGTTCGCGATGGCGAACACCGACCCGGTGACCGACGGTGTCGAGCGCGTCCGGGACGTCCGGCGGCGGGCTGCACGAGCGGACGCGCGCGTGCACGTCGTGTCCGCCGCGACCATGCGCCAGGCCGGCGAGGAGTTGGTCGACGTGGCCGCCCTGCGTCGGACCGGGGTCGTGCTGTTCTCCGACGACGGGCACTGCGTCGGCGACGACGGGCTCGTGTACCGGCTCCTGACGGAGCTGGCCGAGCGCGGCGGTGTCTTCGCGCAGCACGCGCAGAGCGCCGGCATCGCCGGAGCCGGCGTGATCAACGAGCGCGTCGCCGCGAGCGTCGGCTGCCCGGGCTGGCCCGACGCGGGCGAGGAAGCGGTCGTCGCCCGCGACATCGCCATCGCCCGCGCGACGGGCGGCCACCTGCACGTCTGCCACGTCTCCACCCGCCGGTCGGTGGACCTGATCCGCTGGGCCAAGCAGGTCGGGGCCCCGGTCACCGCGGAGGTCACGCCGCATCATCTGGTGCTCCAGGACACCGACGCGGTGGCCCGCGGGCCCGCGTTGAAGGTCAACCCGCCGTTGCGCTCGGCGGAGGATGTCCGGGCCCTGCGGGAGGCAGTGGCGGACGGGACCATCGACGTGGTGGGGACGGACCACGCACCGCATCCGGCGCGGACGAAGGCGCGGCCGTGGACGGAGGCGGCGTTCGGGCTGACGGCCCTGGAGACGGCGTTGCCGATAGTCGCCGGCGTGTTGTCGTCAGCGAGCGGTACGGACTGGCGCCGGCTGACCCAGGTGATGTCGTCCGTGCCCGCCTCGCTCGGGCAGCTCCCGCGGGTGGCGCTCGCCGTCGGGTCGGCGGCCGACCTCTGCGTGGTCGAGACCGGACCCGAGTACTCCCTGGCGGTCGCGGACCACCACAGCCGGTCGCGGAACACGCCGTTCGACGGTCACCCGGTGCGGCACCGCGTCGTCCTCACGATGCTGGGCGGGCGCGTCACGCACTCGTGACCGCGCTCGCGTCCCGCATCCCCTGCCACCGGAACGTGTCCGGTGTGCCGATGCCGATGCGTTCCAGGGCACGGCGGCAGCTGTGGTCGACGAGGTCCGCGACGGACGACGGGTTGGTGTAGAAGGCGGGCACCGGCGGATAGATGACGGCGCCGCTCTCCGCGGCGAGGGTCATGAGCCGCAGGTGACCGCGGTGCAGTGGCGTCTCGCGCACCATCAGCAGCAGCGGCCGCCCCTCCTTCAACGTCACGTCGGCGCTGCGCACCACGAGGTTGTCGTCGTAGGAGTTGGCGATGCCGGACAGGGTCTTGATGGAGCACGGGGCCACGATCATCCCGCACGTCGGGAACGAGCCGCTGGAGATGGCGGCGCCGAGGTCGCCCTCGGCGTGGACGACGTCGGCCAGCGCCGCCACCTCGGCCACCGTCCGCCCCGTCTCCGACGCGATGGTCCGGCGGGCGCCCCGGCTGACGATCAGGTGTGTCTCGACGTCGCCGAGGGAGGCGCAGATCTCCAGCAGCCGCGTCCCGTAGAGCGCACCGGAGGCACCGGTGATCGCCACGACCAGCCGGCGCGGCGCCGTCGGGGCGCTCATGCGGGGACGGTGCCGTCGTGCGACCGGGCCGACACTCCGCCGATCGCCAGGGTGATGTCCTCGGCGGTCGACACCACCGCCTGGATGATCTCGTGCCGCCGCTGCGCCGGCACGCTGCGGTCCTGGGTCGCGGTGAGGGTCACGGCGGCGACGATGGCGCCGGTGTCGTCGCGGACCGGTGCCGAGGCCGCCCAGATGTCGAAGTCGAACTCGTTGTCGCACACGTCGTAGCCGTACCGCCGGATGTTCTCGACGTGGGCGAGGACCTCCTCGATGGTGGACGGCGTGCTGGGCATGAGGCGGACGAAGTCGTGGCCGTCGAGCAGCGCGCGGATGGCGTCGTCGTCGTACCCGCTGTAGAGGACACGTGCGCTCGCGGCCGCGTGCAGAGGCACGGCCTGCCCGATCTTCACCGAGAGGTGGAGGGGCCGGCGGCTCTCGACCAGGGCGACGCACACGGCGCGGCGGTCGATGAGCTGGGTGAGCATCACCGTCTCGTTGAAGCGCTCGCTCAGCGTCTTCATGTTCAGCTCGGCCGTCGCGCCCAGGGTCTCGCGCCGGGTGACCGACGAGAGCCGCAGCAGCCGGCGCCCCGGGTGGTACTCCAGGGTCACGGGGTCACGCCGGATGAACTCCTCGTCAGCCAGGACCTTGAGCAGACGATGCGCCGTGGCCAGGGGGTAGCCGAGACGTTCGCTGACCTCCGTGAGGGAGACGCCGTCGCGGGACTCCCCCACCAGCGTGAGCACGTTCAACGTGCGGATCACGACGTTCATAGGCCCTTCCTGATGGTCCAGCGTGCTGACGCTCCCATCGTACGGAAGCGCTGATCATTTCCTTGACAGTTTCTCCGCGAATGCTATTGCATGTGCTTCGTACTACGGAAGGCACTTCCATACTGCGAATGGAGCCAGATGAAGAGGGCGTGGCGAGATCTGCGTGAGTTCCTCTCTGCTCTCGAACACCGGGGAGACCTGGTGACCGTCGACGAGGTCGTCGACTGGGAGTACCAAGCGGTGGCGCTCACCAAGCAGTCCTCCGATCTGGACGGCCCTGCCCTCCGCTTCGCCCGGATGCGCGACAGCGACTTCGCGTGTGTCAGCGGCCTGTTCGGGTCGTCACGCCGCGTCGCGCTGGCCCTCGGTCACGAATACGACTACCTGTTGCGCAACTTCGGCGAGCTCGAACAGCAGATGCTCGAGCCGGAGGTCAGCTCCGCGGCCGCGCCGTGCCAGGAGGTGGTGGTCACCGGCGACGACGTCGACGTGTCGCGGCTGCCGCTCCTGCGCCACTTCGAACTCGACGGCGGCCGCTACCTCACCGCCGGACTCCAGGTCGCGCACGATCCGCAGACCGGGGTCGCGAACGTCTCGATCCACCGGCAGCTGCCGGTGGACCGCAACCACCTGACGGTCTTCGCTCCACTCGGCCGGCACCTTCGCACCATCATCGAGCGGTGGCACGAGAAGGGCCAGGAGGCCCCCATCGCGGTCGTCATCGGCGCGGACCCGGTCACCCAGATCGCCTCGCAGGCCCGGGCGCCGTACGGCGTCGACGAGTTCTCCATCGCCGGCGGGATGCGCGGCGAACCGCTCGAGCTCACGACGTGCAGGACGGTCGACGTCCGGGTGCCGGCACACGCCGAGATCATCCTGGAAGGGCTGGTGGAGATCGGGCGCCTGGAGTCCGACGGCCCCTTCGGCGAGTACCCGGGCACGTACAGCGAGGCCAAGCCGACCCCGGTGATGCGGGTCACCGCGATCACCCATCGCCGCGGGGCGCTGTACCAGAACACGCTGACCGGCACGCCCATGACGGAGAACCACTGGATGATGCAGCCCAGCGCGACGGCGTTCGCCTACCGGGAGGCACGGCGCGTCACGCCGGAGATCAGGAGCGTCCACGTCACCCCTGGCGGCACGACCCGGCACCACGTCGTGGTGTCGCTGAAGAAGCGGCACCCGGCCGACGCGCGCAACGTGATGCTGGCGCTGCTGGCCAGCGGGCTGGGCGCGAAGCTGGTCACGGTGGTCGACGACGACATCGATCCGTACGACCTCCAGCAGGTCGAGTGGGCGGTCAACACCCGGGTCCAGCCGGACAAGGACGTCGTCATCGTCCCCAACCTCTACAGCCCGACCCTCGACCCGTCCGCACCGGCGGCCCGCACCAGCGCCAAGATGGGCATCGACGCGACCGCCCCGATGGGCGACGAGCGGCGCATGTACGAGGCGCCGAAGGTCCTCGGCATGGAGAACTGGCTCCTGAGTGACGTGCTGGCCAGGCATGACTGGTCGATGCCCGACCTCGACGGCTACCTGCTGCCCGACGGCGGGCGCGCATGAAGCTCGTGTCGACGCGGCACGGGGCCTACGGCTGGCGGGCCCGGATCGGGCTGATCCTGCCCGCCGACAACGTCGTCATGGAACCCGAGCTCAACGCCCTCGTGCTCCCCGGCGTCAGCTTCCACGCGCTCCGGCTCACCGAGACCGAGCCGGAACGGATGCGCCGGCAGGCCGTCGAGCTGGCGAGCGCCATCCGAGAGCTCGGCCTCGACGCGGCGGTCTACGCCTGCGCCGAGACCAGCTTCAACGGCGGCGACGGCGCACGGGAGACGCTGGCGGGCACCATCGAGGTCGAGTGCGGCGTCCCGGTGGTGACCGCAACGAACGCGCTCGTGGTCGCGCTGGCGCACGTCGGCGCCCGCCGGCTCGCCCTCGCGACCCCGTACTCGGCGCGGTCCGGGGAGATCCTCGAGGCGACGCTGAACGCGCAGGGCTACGAGATCGCCGCGTCGCTGCACCGGGACTTCAGCCTGGAGTCGGCAGATCCACGGGTCTGGTACCTCACCAACCGCCAGCCGGCGACGATGGCGTACGAGATCGCCAGGTCCGTCGACACCGCCAAGGCGGACACCGTCGTGATCGTCTCGACCAACCTGGCGACGCTCCAGGTCGTCGACTACCTCGAGGCCGACCTGGGCAAGCAAGTCATCACCACCAACCAGAGCATCGTCTGGTGGTGCCTGCGCACGCTGCGCATCCGGCAGCCGGACCTCGGCATCGGGAGCCTGCTCCACGCGGCCGAGCGCGCCTCGGACCGCCCGACGACCACCCCGAGCCCGCGATGACCAGCCTGACCGGCCGGCGCGCGCTGGTGACCGGGGCGAACGGAGGCCTCGGCTCCGCGATCGCGACCGGCCTGGCCAGGGCGGGAGCCGCGGTGGCGGTCCACTCACGCATGCCGGGCGGCGGCGACGCGATCCGCGACGCGATCCGCGACGCGGGCGGCGTCGCGCGGACCGTCAGCGGCGACGTCACGCGCGCCGACGACGTCGCCCGCCTGGTCGACGACGCGATCGGCGGCCTCGGCGGGCTGGACATCCTGGTGAACAACGCCGGCGTCATGGCGACGACGCCGTTTCTCGAGCTCGACGAGACGGAGTGGCGGCGGGTCATCGACACCAACCTGACCGGCTACTTCCTGGTCGGCCAGGCCGCGGCTCGGCACATGGCCGCCGCCGGCTACGGCGCGATCGTGAACGTCTCGTCGACGCGGCAGGTCCAGGCCTGGCCGGGCAGCGCCCCGTACGCGTCGTCGAAGGGCGGCACCGCGATGCTGACCCGGTCCATGGCGCTGGAGCTGGCGCCGCTGGGCGTGCGCGTGAACAGCATCGCGCCCGGCACGTTCGTCACGGACCTGAACCGGCACTACCTGGAGGACGCCGACTTTCGGCGGCAGCGGACGGCGACCATCCCGGCGGGCCGGTACGGGGAGACGTCGGAGGTGGCGGAGGCGGTGGTCTACCTCGCCTCGGACGAGGCGTCCTTCGTGGTGGGCGCGTCACTGGCGATCGACGGTGGCCAGACCATCTGGTGAGGCCGCGACAGGCAGGAGGACAGAGATTTGCTCGTCGTCAACCGGAGCGAGCTGCGGCAGGTGTTCACGATGGCCGACGCCTTCGCCGCCGTCGAGGACGCGGCCCGCGCGTGGGTGGCCGGGTCGGTGACGGTGCCGTCGCGCACCGCACTCACCGCACGGAGCACCGGGATCGAGATGCTGGTGATGCCGGGCGTGGTCGCCGACAGCTACGCCGGGACGAAGGTCTGGTACGCCGCCGGGGACGACCCCGGGCGGCTCGAGGCCAGCGCGGCCGCCATCCTGCTGCTCGACCCGGAGCTGGGCGAGGTGCTCCTCAACGGTGAGCTGATCACGGACCTGCGCACCGGAGCCATGACCGGGCTGGCCGCCAGGCAGCTGGCTCGCGAGGGTGCCACCGTGCTGACGATCGTCGGTGCCGGCATCCAGGCGCGCACGCAGGCCCTCGCCGTCGTGCACGCGCTGCCCGGGGTCGGGGAGATCAGGGTGACGTCGCGCCGGGACGGCCCGCGGGAGGCGTTCGTCGACGACCTGCGGCGGGAGCTGAGCGGATCGGGCCGGGAGGTCGTCGTCCGGTCGACGCGGTCGGCCGAGGAGGCCTGCGAGGGCGCGGACGTCATGGTCGCGGCGACGACCGCGCGGTCTCCCGTGATCGACGACCGGTGGGTTGCCGACGACACCCTCGTCTGCGGCGTCGGGAGTCATGATCCAGGCGCCGCCGAGATCGCTCCGGACACGGTGGCGCGTGCCGGCGTCGTCGTCGTGGACACGAAGCCGGGCGCCATCGACGGCGCGGGGGACGTCGCGCACGTCATCGATGCGGGCCGGATCTCCCGCGACGACGTCGTCGAGCTCGGCGACGTCGTGGACGGCCTGCCGGCGGCGCTTCGCGGGCGCGGCGGGCCCAGGGTGCTCAAGACCGTCGGGTTCGCCGCCGCGGACCTGATGGCCGCCCAGCTCGCCGCGCGGCGCGCCGTCGCGGCCGGCCTCGGTACGCAGGTGTTTCTGCGTGGTTAACAAGTGCGCCCGGCCAGAACGAGTGATTGACACCACAGGGGACCCTGGGTACGTTCGCCGTACCGCAGGGCGAAACCTACTTTCAGAGTACGGAAACGAGGATGGGGAAGATGATCAGAACCACTCGCCGCCGTGCGGCAGCACTGCTTTCACTGTCCACTGCCTCCCTGGTGCTCGCGGGTTGTGGCTCTGACGACGAGACGAGCGGCGAGGGGTCGGGCTCCACCACCGTCCGCGTCGCCACGTCCGTCTCCAACTCCTTCCCGTTCATCGCCGTCCAGGCCGGCGAGACGCTGGGCACCTGGGACGAGTCGGGCCTGGACGTCGAGGTGGTCGAGGGCACCACGCCCACCATCGGGCAGATCATGGCCGGCGGCGACGCCGACATCGCCCTGGCCGGCGCCGGCAGCGAGGCCGTCAGCATCCGCTCCGGCGTCCCGATGACGATCGTCGCCAGCAACCTGTCCTACTGGGACCAGCGGATCATCGCCAGCCCGGGCACGACCAGCGTCGAGGATCTGAAGGGCGGCAACTTCGGCATCACCGGCGCCGGTTCCCCCGGCGAGTACACCATGGTTCGGATGGCCGAGGAGCTCGGCTGGTCCGAGTCCGACTACACCTTCACCAGCCTCGGGAACCTCTCGTCGCTGACGGCGGCGCTCCAGGCCGGGTCCATCGACGCGTTCGCGTGGAGCAGCCAGGCGGCGTTCCAGATGGAGGAGTCCGGCGACGGCGTCATCCTGGCCCCCGGGTCGGACTTCGTGGGCGAGAACGTCCTGCAGGCCTTCGCCGTGGTCGACTCGTTCGCGCAGGAGAACCCCGACACGGTGCGGACCTTCTTCGAGGCCTACTTCGAGACGGTCGAGCGGATGCAGGCCGAGCCGCAGCTGTTCATCGACGTCCTGGTGAACGAATGGGACGTCCCGCAGCCGGTCGCCGAGCGCCTGGCCGCGGAGAGCCTGCCGGAGCTGTCCACCGACGGGACCATCACCGACGAGGAGCTCGCCGGCATCCAGGACACGGTCGGCTTCACCCTCGACATGTCCGCCGACGAGGTGGATGACGTCAAGTTCACCGAGTGGACGGAGCTGTCGTGAGCTCGACGACGGCGGCCCGGACCGAGCCGCGGAGCGTGGCACGCGCGGCGCTCTGGCTCAGGGCGGCCTTCGTCCTCGCCGTGCTCGTCCTCTGGGAGGTCCTGGCCGAGGTCGGCGTCGTCGACGAGGAGTTCGCCTCCCGGCCGTCTGCCGTCTTCCAGGCGCTCGGGCACCTGGCGGTCGACAGCCAGGCGCTCGGCGCCGCGGGCGAGACCATGGCGGCGTTCCTCACCGCCTTCGCCATCGGCACCGGCGCGGGCATCGTGACCGGGGTGGTGTTCGGCCTCAACCGCCTGCTCCGCGACGCCTACTTCCCGATCGTCATGGTGCTGATGGTCGTGCCCAAGTCGGTCTTCCTCCCGCTGCTGGTGCTCTTCTTCGGCCTGGGCGCCACCGCGGGCATCGCGTTCGGCGTGCTGCTGGCGTTCGTCCACGTGACGGTGAACGTCGTCGCCGGGCTGGACCTGGTCGAGCAGAAGTTCTACGACGTGGGCCGCGCGTACGGCGCCCGGCCGACGCGGCTGTTCCTCGACGTGATCCTGCCCGGTGCCGCGCCCGGAATCTTCGCGGGCATCTGGCACGGCATCCGCAACGGCTTCGTCGGCGTCGTCATCGCACAGCTCTTCGTGTCGACCAACGGCATCGGCTACCTCGTCCGCCTGTACAGCAACAACTTCCAGATCGACAACGCCATGGCGCTGACGCTGGCCATGGCGGCCCTGGTCATCCTGACCGGCTCCCTGTGGTCTCGCCTGGAGTCACACCTGACCCGTTGGCGTGACTGACCGGCCGCCAGCATCGAAAGGAACGACCGTGTCCCTGCTGACCGTCGATAACCTCACCGTGAAATACGGTGTGGACACCAAGGACGAGCTCCTCGCCTGCCACGAGATCGACCTGACCATCGAGGGCGGCGAGTTCGTCACGATCATCGGGCCGTCCGGGTGCGGCAAGTCCACGCTGTTGCACACGATGGGCGGACTGATCTCGCCCACCGATGGCGCGGTGCGGTTCGACGGCGTGCCCGTGACCAAACCCAACCCGCGCAACGCCGCATTCGTCTTCCAGGACTACAGCCTGTTCCCCTGGAAGTCCGTCGAGGAGAACGCCGGCATGGGGCTGCGCTTCGCCGGTGCCTCCAAGGCCGAGGCCATGAGCCAGGCGAAGACACAACTGGAGTTCGTGGGCCTGAAGGACTTCGGCGAGCGGTACCCCCGTGCGCTCTCCGGAGGGATGCAGCAGCGCGTGGCCATCGCCCGCGCTCTCGCCCTCGAGCCCAAGCTCCTGCTCATGGACGAGCCGTTCGGCGCCCTCGACGAGCAGACCCGCCGCAACCTCGGCACCGACCTGTCCCGGATCCTCGGCGAGGCCGGCCAGGCGGTGGTCATGATCACCCACAGCCTCGACGAGGCGATCTTCTGGGCCGACCGGATCGTCGTGATGAGTGCCCGGCCCGGCCGCATCGCCGAGGAGATCACGGTCGAGACGCCCCGCCCGCGTCAGCTCGAGTTCATGACCACCAAGCGGTTCCAGGACCTCCGCGTGCACCTGTTCGAGCAGCTCGAGGTCCACCAGCGCGACGCGGCCGAGCGCGACGCGTCGTCGTCGGCGGCGGTGGTCTAGTGCCGATCACCCTCACCAGGCCGGGCCGGAGAGTCGTCCGGCGGCAGGCCACGATCTGGGCCCTGCGCCTCGCGCTGCTGCTCGCGGTCCTCGGCGCGTGGCGGTACGCCAACACCGCGGGCGAGGTGTCGCCGCTCATCCTGCCCCAGCTCTCCGCCGTCACCGACTCGTTCACCCAGCTCGTCGGCAGCTCGCACACCTGGCAACAGGCCGGCATCACGGTCCTCGAGATGCTCGCCGCGTTCACCATCGCCGCCGTCGGCGGACTGCTGTGCGGCTTCCTGCTGTCGCGGGGCCCGGTCATCGCACGGACCGCGGAACCGCTGCTGGCGTGGGGCTACATGTTCCCCCTCGCCCTGTTGTACCCGCTCTTCCTGCTCTGGGTCGGTGTCGGCATGGGCTCCAAGATCGCCTACGCCGCCGTCGGGGCGTTCTTCCCGATCACCTACAACACGATCCGCGGCCTCAGGAGCGTCGACGCGAAGTACCTGCAGGTCGGCCGCGCCTTCGGTGCGTCCTCGCTCCAGGTCGACTTCAACATCAAGTTCGGTGCCGCCCGGCCGATGATCCTGGCCGGGCTGCGCATCGGCTCGTCGATCGTCACCATCTTCGTCGTCCTGGCCGAGCTGCTCGGCTCCCAGAAGGGGCTCGGTCACGAGATCGAGCAAGCATCCAGCCGGCTCATGATCGCCGACTCCTACGCCACCGTCCTGCTGCTCATCCTGATCACGATCGTCCTGCAGCGCGTCATGGAGCGCCTGCTCAGAGCCAAGCACGAATGAGCGAGAGGCACACCATGGTGACTGACCCGTCCGCATCGACGTCCGAGCTCCTCGTCACGGGCGGGCGGGTGCTGCGCGGCACCGACGTCCACAGCCAGCCCGAGCGGCTCGACGTCCTGGTCCGCGACGGTGTCATCGTCGAGCTCGCGCCGGACATCGAGCCGCCCGCCGGTGGCTGCGAGGTCCTCGACGCCAGCGGCAAGCTGGTCGTCGCCGGGATGATCAACTCGCACTACCACTCCCACGACACGCTGGCCAAGGGCACCTTGGAGGAGGAGCCGCTGGAGTACTGGCGCCTCCTCGCGTTGCCGCCCCAGTTCCCACCGCGAAGCCGCGAGGAGGTCAAGGCGCGGACGCTCATCGGCGCCTACGAGAACCTGCGCTCGGGCATGACCACGGTGCAGGACATGGTCACGCTGTTCCCCTTCGAGCCGGACCACCTCGACGCCGTCGTCGAGGCGTACGAGGAGATCGGGCTGCGCGCGGTCGTCGGGCTGCAGTACGCCGACCGGAAGGGCATCTCCACCATTCCGTACTGGGAGGAGGTGTTCCCGCCCGAGCTGCACGGCGGGCTCTCCACGGCCGCCGAACCCGACGCCCGGATCGACCAGCTCGCGCACCTGGAGGAGGCGTTCCTGTCCCGAGCTCCGCACCGGCTGGTGACCTGGGCGCTCGGCCCGTCGGCGCCGGAGCGGTGCACGACCGCCCTGATCGAGCGGACGGTGTCGCTGGCGGAGAAGTACGACCTGCAGATCTTCAGCCACATCTACGAGTCGCGGGCGATGGCTCTGCAGGCCCGCCTCGAGTACCCGCGCTACGACGGGTCCCTCATCCGCCGTCTCGTCGACGAGGGCATGGCCGGTCCGCGGGTCAACCTCGCGCACAGCGTCTGGCTGCTGCAGGAGGAGATCGAGCTCCTGGCCGAGACCAGCACGAACGTCGTGCTGAACCCCCTCAGCAACCTCAAGCTCAAGAGCGGCATCCCGCCCATCCACGCCATCGAGGAGGCCGGCATCAGCTTCGGGCTCGGCTGCGACAACTCCTCCTGCAGTGACGCCCAGAACATGTTCCAGGCGATGAAGCTGTTCGCCTCGATGGCCTCGATCAGCCGCGTCGACCCCGGCCCGAACCAGGCGGACCAGGCGTGGCGAGCCGCGACCGTCGGCGGCGCGCATGCCCTCGGCCGCGACGACGACCTCGGCCGGATCGCGGTCGGCTGCCGCGGCGACCTGGTCGCGCTGGATCTGTCGGACCCGACCTTCGTGCCGTTGAACAGCCCGGTGCGGCAGCTCGTGTTCACCGAGTCCGGACGCGCGGTCACCGACGTCGTCGTCGACGGCAGGGTCGTGATCAAGGACCGAGTGCTGACGACGATGGACCAGCGCACGCTGGTGGAGCATGTGGCCGACGTCGCCGAGAAGTACCGCGCCGACTTCGCGGCCGTCAAGGCGCGCACGGACCGGCTGCGCCCCTACCTGCTGGAGGCGCACCACCGCACCTGGAACACCGACGTGGGGCTCAACCGCATGTTCACCGGAGCGTGACCCGGGGCTGCTCCAACCAATGCCGGCGGAGTGGCCCGGGGCAGGACGCCCCGGGCCACCGGCGTCAGTACGTGCGACCCGGCTCAGCCGCGGCCGATGTCGCTGCGGCTGGCCGCCAGGTTGACGTCACGCCCTTCCCGTGAGGTCAGGACGCTGTCGGCCACGAGCTGAGCCGTCACCTGCTGCACGTGCCTGATGAACGCGCCGTGACCGTCCCACGGCTGGTCGTCGAGGATGAGGTCGTTGACCGTGCACCCGTCGCCGGCGTCGCGGTTCGGCACGCCGCTGTCGACGTCGCCGACGACGACGGTCGCCCGCTGGTCCGGGTCGGTACAGACGCCCGGGTCCACGTCCGAATCACCGAGCTCCATCCAGTTCACCCGCACCGGACCGTCCGGGAAGACGAGGTGCAGCGGGAACGTCCCCTCGGTCTGGCTCAGCTCGAACGTCACGTCCTGCCAGGCCGCGGCGTCCGCGGCGAGGACGATGGTCGCGTCGTTGCCCTGCCCGGAGGAGTCCACGGCCGCGGCACCGCCGTTTTCGTCGAACTGGTACCAGGCGACGGTCCCGCCGCCCACGTCGCCGCCAGGAGTCTGCATCAGCGACTGGATCTCACCCTGTGCCAAGGCCCGGTCGAAGAGGTTGACATCGTCGACGGCGCCGTCGAGCAGGGGGTCCGCGGACCACTGGGAGTCGCCGATCCAGTTCTGCTCGGTCACGCCCAGGTCCGACGGGGTCAACGTCATGGCGGCGTTGGTCCCGATGGGTTCACCGTCGAGGTACAACGTGCCCGTCGTTCCGGCCAGGGTGACCGCGACGTGATGCCAGCCGTCGGCGGGCAGCTGCTGCGACCCGTTGATCACCTGCTCGCCGGCGCCGGTCGTGATCGCATACCTGAGTCGGTTCGTCCCGCCAGCGCTCGGCGTCAGGAACATGTAGGTGCCGGTGCCGGAGCCGAAGTCCAAGACGCGCGCCCACGTCTGGCCTCCGGACCAGTTCACCCACGCCGAGATGGTGAAGTCCTCGACGCCGCTGACGATGCCCGCGGGGAGCTCCACCTTCTCCAGCTGGCTCGTGCCGCCCAGCCGGACGGCGCTGTGGAAGCCGTCCGGACCGGCTGCACGCTCGATCTCGACGCTACCCTCGATCTGAGCCGTGGCGAGCAGCTCGCCGTCGGGCGCATCCCGCCGGACCTCGACCGTGGTGTCATCGGCCGCCGCCACCCGCAGCGTCATCTCGCCGATGCCGGCGAGGTTGTAGGGCTCGTACGACGCCCAGGCGCCGCCTTGCCCCGTGATCGCGTCGCCACCACCGGTCTCCTCGTCGGCGGCTACCCCGACGACGACGTCCGACGACTCGGCGAAGTGCTCGGTCTCCTTGCGCTTCTGCTGCAAGAAGTGCGTCACCCCGCCGGTCAGCGGCGGAGCCCCCGCCTCGCCGCCGTCGTCGGTGTAGCTGGCCGTCACCGTCAGCGCGATGTCCGCGGCCTCGCCGTGTTCCGCGTCTGGTTGAGTGGCGAGCACCCCTTCGCAGCCGTTCTGCACCTGACCCGGGTGCACGTGCGCGTTACCGCCCTCGTCGTGGTAGAGCCCCTGCTGGACGGTCACCCGTTCGCAGTCGATCGCGTCCCCCGACCCGTCCTCGGCATCCAGGACCGAGACCCGGTACGGGATCTCGTCGCCCCAGTCGAAGACTTGGCCATTGGCCGGCAGCTCGATCGTCACCTCGGGGCGGGTGTTCCCGGCGGTGATCGTGAGGTTGGAGCTGCTGGAGCGCCCGGACGGGTCGCTGACCGTCAAACGGACGGTGTACTCGCCGGGCTCGGTGTAGGTGTGCGTGGGGTTCGGCTCCTCGGTCGTGGTTCCGTCGCCGAAGTCCCACGCGAACGTCAGCTCGTCCCCGTCCGGGTCGTGGCTTCCCGCACTGGAGAACGTGACCTCGAGCGGAGTGCGTCCGGAGTCGACGTCCGAGCTCGCCTCCGCCATCGGGGTCCGCGCACCCTTGGTGTAGTTGATCTTGTAGAGACCGGAATCCGGATTGACGTTCTCACCTGCGTAGTTGAAGTCCATGCCCCATTCGATGAGGTACATCGCCCCGTCCGGGCCGAACTCCATGTCGTGCGGGCTGCGGAACAGCGTGCTCGGCATGAACTGCTCGAAGCTCTCGTAGTCGCCGTTCTCGTCCAGTCGCAGCGTGCCGATCCACTTGCGCGACCATTCCATGACGAACACCGCGTCGTCGTAGTACTCCGGGAACTGGCCGTCGCCCAGCAGGTCCGGGTCGTAGTGGTAGACGTCCCCGGCGTACGCCGTGCGGCCGCCGCCCGTGGGCAGCTCCGGGAACTGTGGCGACTCGCCGTACGGGTACCAGATGAACGCGTCCTTCGCCGGCGGGAGGACGTCCAGTCCGGTGTTGAACGGCGAGTCGTTGACCGGGCCGTTCTCGCAGTCGTAGAACTCGCCCGGGGTGCTGGTGGCGAAGTCCCATTGCCGGTACGGCTGGTTGTCGGCGATGCAGAACGGCCAGCCGTAGTTCCCGGCCTCGCGAATCTGGTTCCATTCGTCGTAGCCGCGAGGGCCGCGGTCGGGGTTGTCGCTGCCGGCGTCGGGGCCGACCTCGCCCGCGTAGATCCAGCCGGTCTCGTCGTCCACGGCGATCCGGAACGGGTTGCGGTGACCCATCGTGTAGATCTCGGGCCGGGCGCCTTCGGTGCCCGGAGGGAACAGGTTCCCTTCCGGGATCGAGTACGTGCCGTCGTCCTCCGGCGTGATCCTGATGATCTTGCCGCGCAGGTCGTTGGTGTTGCCGGACGTGCGCCGCGCGTCGTAGGAGCGCTTGGCGTCCTCGCTCTGGTACTCGTCGTAGATGCGCCCGTCGATGGGGGCATAGCCCTGCGACGCGAAGTGGGCGCTGTCGTCACCGGTGGAGATGAACAGGTTGCCGTCGGGACCGAACGTCATAGAGCCCGCGGAGTGACAGCACACCTCACGCTGGTGCGGGATCTCCAGCAGGAGCTCCTCGGACGCCAGGTCCAGCGCGTCACCGTCGACGGTGAACCTGGAGACGTGCTGCACCTGCGGCGACGGCGCACTGTAGAACAGGTACAGCCACTGGTTCGTCTCGAAGTCGGGGTCGAGGGCGATACCCAGCAAGCCGTTCTCGTTGCCGCGGTGAACCGGGATCTGCGCGGCGACCGTCACGGCGCCGGTGTCGGGATCGTAGATCTTCACCGCGCCGCCCAGCTCGACGTAGAACACCCGCCCGTCAGGAGCGACGGCCAGCTCCATCGGGTTGGCGGTGTTGTCGTCCAGGGTCACCTTCTCGAACGACGCCTCGGTGGGGATGCCCTCGCGAGGCTCACCGCACTCACCCTCGGCCACGCCCGCCGCCCACTGGATGCCCCCGAGGAGGTGCTCGCGCAGCAGCGGTTCCGCGTAGTGTTCGGAGCTGTGGCCCAGCGCCGTGTACCAGGTGCGGCCACCGTCGAACTCGGAGCACCAGGCGATCGGGTGGTCCTCCCCCATGGCGTCCGGGCCCGGGTCGTAGGTCGACTCGTCCAGCGTGGCCAGGACGTGCACCTTCTCGCGCGGGTTGGCGGTGAAGTTGTACCACTCGTCCTCGCGGACCCATTCGGCCGGCAGGCCGGCCGTGGACGGATGCTCGGGCTCCTCGACCCGCACGGTGGCGTCTTGGAACTGGTCGGCGCCGGAGGGATGGCTCAGGAAGAACGCACCACCCATGAGATCGGACCACCAGGGCCAGTCCGTCTTGTCCATGTTCGACGTCGAGTGCAGTCCGACGAAACCTCCACCGCGGTGGATGTAGCGCTCGAACGCATGCCGCTGCTCAGCGTCGAGCGTGTTCTCACCGTCGGTGAAGAAGACGATGGCCTCGTACTGCGCCAGTCCTTCGTCGGTGAACACCGACGCGTCCTGCGTCTCGGTCACCGCGAAGTCGTTCGCCGCGCCCAGTTCCTCGACCGCGGCGATGGCAGCCGGGATCGAATCGTGCCGGAAGCCTGTCGTCTTGTGGAAGAACAGCACGTCGTACGCGGAATCAGAGGTTTGTGCGGAGCTGACTGCCAGACCCGGGAGAACCGATAACAGCAGTGCCGTCAGCACCATGAACGGGATGTACCGATAACGTCGTCGCATAGCCCTCTCACCGTCGCTTCGTTGCGGAAGGAAGGAGTCGTTCCCGGCCCTCAGGGAGTACCTCCTCCCCGCACGACACCGGTGAGAAAGGAGAGCCCGTCGACGGCGATCGCGTCCTGGCTCTTCGCCAGCGGCCGCCAGATCGACGCGGCCGTGGCGATCGTCGCGTTCTCCCCGGTGAAGGACTCGATCACGAGCGGGCCCCGGTACCTCGCTTCGTCCAGCGCGGCGACGATGCCCGGCCAGTCGAGGTGGTCCGCGCCCGGCGCGCCCCGGTCGTTCGCACACACCTGCACGTGTGCGATCCGGTCCGCGGCCCGCCGGATGGCCTCCGGGATGCTCCGTTCCTCGATGTTCATGTGGTAAATGTCCAGGGCCACGCCGACGCCGTCGGCCGGCAGGCCGTCCAGCGCCTCGAGAACCTGGTCCACCGTGTTGATCAAGCTCGTCTCGTACCGGTTGAGAGGCTCGACCGCCACCGTGACGCCGGCCGCCGCCGCGTGCTCCACGACCGGTGCGAGGCCATCGCGCAGCTGCTCGTAACAGGCGGGCCGCTCCGAGCCGCCGATCCGCCACGTACGTCCGACCGACGTGTAGGCCGGGCCGGCCACCACCGGCGAGGAGACCGTGGCCGCCACGTCGACCACCCGTCGCAGGTAGTCGCGAGTGGCGGCGATGGTCGCGTGGTCGGCGGCCACCAGCTCGCGGCCGGGCCCCATGGCCAGCACGATGGTCGCAGACAGCCCGAGAGTGTCGAGCAGCTTCCTCGCGTGCTCGGGGTCCCAGTCACCCAGGTCCTCCACCGGGAGCTCGATCACGTCGAAGCCCCACTCCCGGATGCGCGGCGCCAGCTCGGCCAGCCGCTGGTCGGTCAGTGGCGAGGTCCACACCCAGGTGTTGACCCCCAACGTCCTCGTCGGCCTCATCGGTACTCCCCTTCCAGCTCATGTCCGCCCACACCGAGGTACCGGTGTTGCAGGTCCGGCCGTGCCAGCAGCTCGTCGCCGGCGAACTCGGCCTCGAGACGGCCGGACACCATGACCAACTGCCGGTGCGCCATCCGGACCGCGGCGCGCAGGTTCTGCTCGACGACGAGCACCGCCACGCCCTGGTCGACCAGGTGGTGCACGGCATCGACGAGCACGTCGACGATGGTCGGAGCCAGCCCCTCGGACGGCTCGTCCATCACGATCACGTGGGCGTTCAACAGCAACGCCCGTCCGACGGCGAGCATCTGCTGCTCACCGCCGGAGAGATCGGCTCCGCCGTGCTTCTTGCGCTCGGCCAGCCGCGGAAACAGCTCGTAGACGGCGTCGGGGGTCCACCGCTTGCCGCGCGTCCGCCTGGCGAGCATGGCCAGGTGCTCGTCGACGGTCAGCGACGGGAACAGCCGCCGGCCCTGTGGCACGTAGGCGATGCCGGAGTTGGCGACCCTCTCCGGGGCGAGGCCGTCGATGCGCTCGCCGCGCAGCACGACCTCCCCGCCTGAGGCCCGCAGGAGTCCGACGAGGGTGTCGCAGAGTGTCGACTTGCCCATGCCGTTGCGGCCGACGATCGCGACCGCCTCGTGCGCCACCCGGAAGCTCACCCCGTCAAGGACGCGGGAGACTCCGTAGCCGGCGCGTAAATCGCGGACCTCGAGCAGCGCCTGATCGTCGGTCATGCCGTCGCCTCCGTGCCGAGGTAGATCCGGTGGACGTTCGTGTCCTTCTGGACCTGCGCCGGCGAACCGGCCGTCACCGTCTCGCCGTCGGCCATCACGACCACCCGTTGCGCGATCCGGAACGCCACGTCCATGTCGTGCTCGATGAGAAGGAGCGTGACCTCCGGCGCCAAGGACTCGAGCACCTCGATCAGTCGTTCCCGCTCGCCGCGAGACAGGCCGGAGGCCGGTTCGTCGAGCAACATCACGTCCGGCCCGGTGGCGATCGCCATCCCGAGCTCGAGCTGGCGCTTCTGACCGTGTGCCAGCTGTCCCGCCGGGTGGTCGAGCTGGCCGGCGAGCCAGACCGTCTCGGCCACGTTCGCCGCCGTCGATCGCATCCGTGCGTCGACCGACGACCGCCACAGCGCGCGATGCCGCCGCGCGTGGCCGGCGAGTGCCAGGTAGATGTTGTCGCGGACCGTGAGGCCGTCGAAGGTGCGGGCCTTCTGGTAGGTCCGCGCCACACCGAGGCGCGGCCGGTGCCTCGACGGCCGGTACGTGCAGTCCTGCCCTTTGACGGCCACCTTGCCGGCCGTCGGCGCGATGTCTCCCGCGATCACGTTGAACAGGGTCGACTTGCCAGCCCCGTTCGGTCCGATGACCGCCAGCCGCTCGCCCGGCATGATGTCGAGGTCGACACCACGCAAGGCCAGCAAGCCGCCGAACGCCACCGTGACCATGCGGACCTCGATGACCGGGGCCGAACCGGACGGCTCGGACTGCGCGGCACTGGTGTGCGCCATGACGGGCCCCTAGCTCTGCGGGACGCCGTCGACGACGGGGATGGCGTTGCCCACCCACGGCAGGTCACGCTCTTCACACGCCGGGAAATCCCGCCCCGGCGACGGCGTGTCGGGGCTGAACGTGCCGCCGAAGGTCTGGTCCACCCCGGGCACGATGGCCACCGTCTCCTGCACGACCTCGCCGGACTCGTCGAGCGCCAGGCGCGAGAGGCCGACGTCGACGATGCCGCTGCGGTTCTCGTCCAGGCTGATGTCGCCGTACGGGAGGTCCAGCGTGAGACCGCTGACCGCGGCGTGGAACGCGTCCAGGTCGGAGATGTCACCACCGACCGCCTCCAGCGCCTCGGCCAGCGCGACACCGGCCGTGTAATAGCCGTAGAAGAACCCGAAGGCGGCGGCCACCGACGGTGCGGCGGGCTCGTTGCCGCTCAAGGAGCCGGGGATGGTCTCCCAGGTCTCGTCGGCCGCCGCCAGGTACTCCTCGATCTTCGGTGTCCGGACGTCGCCGGGCAGTGTCGCGAAGCCGCCGACGTAGGCGCCGGCGATGTCGGTGCCGAGGGCCTGCGCCAGGTCGGGGTTGAAGAACAGGTTGCCCGCGTGCTGGTCACCGGTGAGGTCGCCCTTGCCGTTGACGAACGCCTCCAGCGCGGCCTGCGTCCCCGTCCCGCCGACCGCCCAGAAGTAGCCGTCGACCTCGTCCGGGTTCGGCAGCTGAGCGATGTACGACGAGTAGTCCGTGGTGCCCAGCGGCGGGAACACACGGTGCGTGACCTCGCCGCCGACGGCGCAGAAGTCGGCGACGAAACCCGCCGCGGACGTGTGGCCGAAGCTGTAGTCGTCGGCGATGATCGCAACCGTCTCCCATCCCTCCTGGTTGTGCAGCAGGTCGCCGAGGCCGGCGCTCCAGATCGCGCCGTCGCCGTAGAAACGGAAGTAGTTCGGCGCCTGGACCTGCAGTGTCTGTTCCTGCGACCCGGAGATCCCCGCGAACACCGTCAGTTCGGGGTTCGCCTTCGCGTACTCGGCGATGGCGATGCCCTCGTCACCGGAGAGCGGGCCGATGATCACGTTGGCGCCGAGTTGCTCGACCAGGCGGCGCACCTCCTGCAGGATGCGGTCCGCGGTGTCGTCGCCGCAGCCGATGCCGACGAGCTCGATCGGGGTCCCGGCGACCTCCGCACCGGTGAAGCCCTCGAGCGCGCTGGTGGAGGAGTTGGGGGTCGCGCCGGCGAACCGCGCCAGGGCGAGTGTCGTACCGGCGACGACATCTTCGTGGAAGCCGCCGAACGGGCCCTCGCACTGGCCCAGGATGCCCAACCGGACCCCGTCGCCGTCGCCGGGCGGCGGGGCGCTCACCTCGCCGGCGGCCGTCTCCTGGTCCGCCGGGAGGCCGGCCGAGTCGTCCTCGTCACCGCCGCCACAACCGGCCGCCAGCAGCGCCAGGCCGGTGACCGCGCAGAGTGCCAGGGCCGTTCGTCGCCTGAGTCTGCTCATGGTCGTGTTCCTCCGAATTCCTTCTCGGTCTTGCGCAGGGGTAGCGGCCCGCCGGTCGAGGTGTCCGCAGCCGCGGCGGCCGGCCGCTCCAGGCGGCCACGCAGTCGATGGATGATCCCCGTGAGTCCCTCCGGGGAGAGCACCATGATCGCCAGCACGATGACGCCGATCACGGTGTTGAAGCGGGCCTCGGTGATGCCGATCCGGTCGATCAGCGGAAGATCGCGCAGGTAGGTGAACACCAGCACGTAGACGAACGCGCCCAGCCACGCGCCCTCGAACGACGAGATGCCACCGATCACGGCGATGATCAGCAGGATCAGGGTGGGCCCGATCGAGATCGACGCCGGATCGATCTGGCCGTTCCACCACACGTTGAGCAGACCGCCCAGCCCGACCACGAACCCGGCCAGCGTGAACGCCAGGGTCCGGTGCAGCGCGACGTTGAACCCGAGCGACGCCATCCGGATCGGGTCGTCACGGACCCCCTGCAGTGCCAGCCCGAACGCGGTCCGCCCGAGCGACCGGAAGCCGAGGTAGGCCAGGACCGAGAGCAGGAGGCCCGCGTAGTACAGCCGGACCGGCGGGCCGAGGAGCTCCGGCCGCTGGATGCTCGTGATGCCGCCGGGGCCGGATATCTCGACGATCTGGGCGAACACGAAGTAGCCGATCACCGCGTAGACCAGCGTGAGCATCAGGAAGTAGATCCCGGTGGTGCGGCTCGCGATGGCGCCGAGGACGAACGCGACCACGGTGGTCACGACGATCGCGAACCCCACGGCCGCCCACGCGTCCCAGCCCAGGTTGAGGCCACGTGCGCCGGCCTCCAGGGCGGCGTTGCCGAACATGAAGCCGGCGACCCCGAACAGGAGGAACTGCGCCAGCGAGGTCATGCCCGCGTACTTCGCGAGGAACACGATCGTCGCCGCCGCCAGCCCCAGGATCAGCGTCTGCGTCATCACGAAGTTGACGAAGAACGCCGTCGCCAGGCTCGGCAGCGCCAGCAGCACGACGACCACGGCGGCGAGGACGAGGTTCCTCCGGGTGAGCTGACCGCGTACCGTCATGCCGGCCTCCCGAACAGTCCGTACGGCCGGACGGCGAGGACCAGCGCCAGCAGGGCGAAGGTCATGATGATCGCGTAGTAGGAGTACTGGCTGGGCAGATACGCGGGTGAGAACGCTACGACCGCGCCGTACAGCAGCGAGCCGGCCGCGGCGCCCTTGAGCGATCCCAGCCCGCCGATGATGACGACGACGAGCGCGTTCAACAGCCAGCTGCCGTCCGTTCCCGGCGCCGCACCGGCGAACGACGCGCCGAGCACGCCACCCACCCCGGCGAGGAACGAGCCGACGAAGAAGGTGATCGCGAACACCAGCCTGATGTTGATGCCGAGAGCACGCACCATCTGGCGGTCGTCGACACCGGCCCTGATGACCATGCCCATGCTCGTCCTGGTCAGCCAGAGCCAGAGGAGCACGCCGACCAGGACGGCCACCCCGAGCATGAACAGGCGCGTGACCGCGTAGCGCTCGCCCATGACGGAGAGGAAGTGCGTGACCGCACCGGGCCAAACCATCCGTTGGGCGAGCCCGCCGAACTCACGCAGCATCTGATCAGCCAGCACGACCGTGATGGCGAGCGTCATGAGCGCTTGGCGCAGTTCCTGGCCCTCGTTCCACTGAAGGAAGACCTGCTGGATCACCAGGCCCAGCGCCGCCGCGACACCGGCACCGACCAGCAGAGGCACCAGCCAGTCCAGCACTGCGACGTCGGCCGGATCTATGTTGCGCGACCTGCCGACCATGGCTTCCTGCACCCGGATGGCGATGTAGGCCGCCAGCAGGAACAGCGAACCGTGCGCCATGTTCACCGTGCGCATCAGCCCGAAGATCAGCGTGAACCCCGATGCCGCGACGAACAGCAAACCGGCGAAGGTGACCGCGTCGAGCGCCGTGACCACGAACTTGCCCGGGTTCTCCGTCGCCGGGCCGGCCGGAGTGCCGTCGGCGAGAAACGTCACCCAGACGGCAAGGGCCACGGCGGCCGCGGCGGCCACCAGCACCGGAAGCCGGCGTGGCTCGACCCGGCGGCTCCTCGCGGTCGTCGTGCTCGGCCGGTGCTGATCGATCCCGACAGGCTCCATCGATCCCTCCCGCTACTCAGGGCACGCCCCCGTACGGCCGCATCGATCGCTCTTCGATGGGTCACCGTCAGGATCGGCCGGCGTGAGGCGCGACCCGCGGCGTCACGACGGACGCCGTCGCCGTCAGCTCGCCATCTCCTCGTAGTCGGGGAGCGCCACGCGGGCTCCCCCTTTCATGGCCGACTCGTGGGCGCAGATCCCGACGGACGTCCAGTTCGCCGCCGTGATTTCGTCGATCGCGGGCGCACGTCCCTCGACGATGCTGCGAACGAACTCGTGCGCCAGATGTGGGTGCGACCCACCGTGGCCGCTGCCCTGGATGAACGAGAGGTGCTCGTTCTCGTCGTCGTAGACGCCCCTCGTCGTGAAGGGCGCGATCTGCGGCGGCAACCGGTCGGCGAAGTCGGGTACGTCGATGGTCTTCGGGGTCTCGCCGACGTGCAGGACGTGACCCGAGCCCTGGGTCTGTTCCCACTCGAAGCTCGCCAGTTCGCCGAAGACGGTGAAGCTCTCGACGTACTCCCGCGCAGTCTCGAACAGCGAGCGGGCGATCTCGGCTCCGACCGGCGAGTCACGCATGGTCACGAGGGCGCTCTCCACCGCGAACGGCGACCCGTACCTGCTGGCGAGCTCCGCGGAGATCCGCCCGGAACCGATGCACACGACGCTGTCCGCCAGCGCACCGGCCAGACTCAGGACTGGGCTCACCGCATGGGTCGCGTAGTGCATGGGGGGAAGACCCTCCCAGTACCCGGGCCACCCGGCCATCTCTTGGTGGTGCGCCCCGCGGAGGAACTGGATGCGGCCGATCGTGCCGTTCTCCACGAGATCCTTGACGTGCAAGAACTCCCGGGAATAGACGACCGTCTCCATCATCATGTAGTTCTTGCCGGATTCCCGCACGGCCGCGACGATCGCCCGGCACTCGTCGAGAGTGGTGGCCATCGGCACGGTGCACGCCACGTGCTTTCCCGCGCGAAGCGCGGCGATCGTGTGCTCCGCGTGATTCGGGATCGGAGTGTTGATGTGTATCGCGTCGATGTACGGGTCCTCCAGCATCGCGGCGAAACCGGTGAACCGGCCGGGGACGCCGAAGCGGTCGGCGACCTCCCGCAACACGCTCTCGGTCCGTTGGCACACGGCCACGAGCTCGGCGTCCGGATGGGCTTGGTAGATCGGGATGAACTCCGATCCGAAGCCGAGCCCGGCGATGGCCATCCGCACTCTCTGCGTCATCGTTGACCTCCTGTGATGTGCCAGGCTATTGACGGCACAACGGGTCAAACCATGCGCAATCCAGCATCAGACCTTAGATTTTTCACGTGGTCATATCCGAGACGCGGCACGTGGCGCTGCTGGTCGAAACCTCCAACGCGTATGCCCGTGGCCTGCTCGTCGGGGTGAAGAAGTACGTGGAGGAACACCCACACTGGTCGATGTACCTGGCCGAGCACAGCCGTCACGAGACCGACTTCTCGTGGCTCGAGGGCTGGCACGGTGACGGCGTGCTGGCGCGGATCGAGAACGAGGAGACGGCCCGGTTCATTCGGCGGCTCGGCCTTCCGACCGTCGATCTCAGCGCGGCACGACTGGCACCGGAGCTGCCCGGCGTCGAGACCGACGACGGCACCATCGCGCTGTGGGCCGTGGAGCACTTCGCCGAGCGCGGCCTGCGGAACTTCGCCTTCTGCGGCGACGAACGGTTCGGCTGGTCGGTGAAGCGAAGCGAGTGGTTCGCCGAGGAGGTTCGCGGGCGCGGGTCGACGCCACACGAGTTCCGGATGAAGCCGTCCGGAATGCGCGCCGCCGACCGCGAGCTCCTCGCGGCGTGGCTCACCGCCCTGCCCAAACCGGTGGGCGTGCTGGCCTGCTATGACATCGCGGGTCAGGAGGTCCTGGAGGCGTGCAAGATCGCCGATCTCGCCGTGCCGGACTCCGTCGCCGTCATCGGCGTCGACAACGACGAGCTCATCGGCAGCCTCACGACACCGCCGCTGTCGAGCATCGAGCCGAACACCACGAGGACGGGATACCTCGCCGCGAAGCTCCTGGACCTGATGATGGAAGGGCACACCCTCGCGCCAGGCCTACGGCTGATCGAACCGACCCGGATCGTGGCCCGGCAGTCCTCGGACATCCTCGCCGTCGACGATCCGCTGGTCGCCGCGGCCCTGCGGTTCATCCGTGACCGCTCGGACCAGAACCTGGCGGTGGGCGCCGTGCTCCGGCATGTCGGGCTCTCCCGGCGCGCGCTCGATCTCCGGTTCGCGCGGATGCTGGGCCGGACGGTCCACGGCGAGATCGTGCGCGTGCGGATGGGGCACGTCGCCGAGCTGCTGTCGTCGACGGACTGGACACTGCAGCAGATCGCGGAGCGGCTGGACTTCAGCCACTCGGAGTACATGAGCGTCGTGTTCAAGAAGTACACCGGCATGTCGCCGGGACAGTACCGCCGGACGGTGAGCGGATCGGTCGCGCGCCAGGCGTTCTCGCGGGAGTGATAGCCCGGCGGTGCGGGAACGTCCCAGTCATTTCGCGTCGGCGTAGCAGCCGGCCACGGCGATGCTCAGCGGGAACCGCACCGGGAAGCCGCCGAACAGGAGCCGACCCGCTTCGGCCGCGGCGCCCCGAACCTCATCAGTGACGGCCTCGGCCATGCTGGCCGGGGCGTGGATCACGACCTCGTCGTGCAGGAAGAGCACGAGGTGCGGACGGCCGGCGAACGGCTCGGGCACCGGCCCGTCCGTGGCGTCGGGCGCCTGCCCCAGCGCCCACAGCCGCCGGCGGATCGACGCGATCCAGCACAGCGCCCACTCCGCCGCGGTGCCCTGCACGACGAAGTTGCGGGTGAACCGGCCCCACGAGCGTGCGGACGACCTGGCCCGCGCCACCTCGTCCTCACCGGCGTCGTCCTGGTACGCGCCGGACTGCGCCTCGTGCCAGGTCGCGCCCGGCAGCGGCGAGCTGCGGCCCAGGTGCGTCGTGACAACCTCGCCGCGCTCCCCCGCCCGGGCGGCCTCGTCGACGAACGCCAGCGAGCGCGGGAACGCCTTCGCCAGCCGCGGCAGCACCTGGCCGCTTGACCCGGTGGTCCCGCCGTACATCGCGCCGAGCATGCCGACCTTGGCCAGCTCGCGCGTCGCCACCGCGCCGGAGGCCACGATCCCGGCGTACATGTCCGCGCCCCGGCCGTCGGCCCCGCGGCCGGCGGCGGCCATTGCCTCGTCTCCCGCCATCGCCGCGAGCACCCTCGGCTCGAGCTGGGCGGCGTCGGCGACGACGAAGGTCCAGCCTGGGTCCGCGACCACCGCCCGGCGCACATTCTTCGGCAGCTGGAGCACTCCCCCGCCGCTCGACGCCCACCGGCCGGTGACGACGCCGCCTACGACGTACTCGCTGCGGAACCGCCCCTCGCGCACCCACGCGTCGAGCCACGCCCACCCGTTGGCGGTCATCAGCCGGTACAGCGACTTGTACTCCAGCAGCGGCTCGATGACGGGGTGGTCGAGCCGCTCCAGCTCCCACTTGCGCAGGCTCCGCGCGCCGACACCCGCGTACTGCATCGCCTTGAGGAGATCGCGGGGTGAGTCCGGGTTGAGGCTGGGCTTGGCGTCCAGCGCCGAACGGATCAGTTCGGCGAGCTCCTCCAGCCGCGCGGGCCGTTCGCCCAGGCGCGGCCGCGGCCCGAGGATCTCGGTGAGCACCGCGTCGTGGACGTCGGCCAGCCACGGCAGGCCGGCGTGGTACATCTCCACCGCCAGCAGCGCGCCGGCGGACTCCGCCGCCAGCAGCAGCCGCAACCGCACCGCCGCGGACGACCCCTCCACCGCCGTGTTCTGGGCGTCGAGCTCCGAGTGCGGATCCGGCTCGGGTGCGTCCTCCACCGGTCCGAGGCCGGCGAACAGCGTCGCCGGCTCGTCGCGCGTGGCCCCTGCTGACGTGAGGGGTGCAGGCGGCATCGTGTCCCACGGCCCAGGGACCGCCTCGTCCGGCCCTGGCCACGCCGCAAGCGCCGACTGCCGCAGGATCCGGTGCGCCAGCCGCAGGTCGTAAGCCCGCTCGACCCGGACGCCCGCCGCCAGCAGCGCCGGATACCACCGGTTCGTGTCGCCCCAGGTCCACCGCGGACCCACCTCGGTCCTGGCCTCGGCCTCGCGCACCACGGCAGCCAACTCCCCCGCCGCGACCCGCCGCTCGTCGCCGGCCGCACCCAGGCCCACGACGCGCACGGTGCCGCCAGGTTCCGGGACTACGACAGGCTGCACCTGCTCATCTTGCCGCCCACCACCGACAGTGCCCGAGGGACGCGGCGTTCGGACTGGTGGCGGCACCACACGTGCTACGGTGCAAATAGCTGCGACCGTTGTTTCATCGAGCGTTGTGGGATTGCGCCGCTGCCTGGGTCTCCAGGTCTTCCAGCGTGACGTTCTCGTCCCTCACTCGCGGTCGGCTACGCACCGGGGCCGTCGTCATGGCGTCTCGTCGCGTCCGGGCTCGCAACCACGGCTACGACAGCCGAGTCCTGTTCGAGTCCGCAACAACTAAGCCCCGTGGGTGGTGCATGTTGATCTCGTTCATCTGGTCTCCAGGAAATCTGCTTCCGGCCGGCACCGGCGGTTCGGAGAACTACACCGTTGGCCAGGTTCGGGAACTGAACCGACGCGGCATGCCGGCGCAGGTGGTCACCGTCGGCCTGGGTGCCGCCGACGGACGTGACGAGTTCACCGACATCCCGTTCCTGTCTCTGCCGACGCTGGCCGAGGTTGGTGACCTCGACGGCACCGTCGTCTTCGTCAACGAACCGCACATCGTGCCGACCAGGTCGCCGGCGTTGTTGATCCTGCACAACCCGCCGCCGATCCGGGAGCGCGAGAAGGCGTTCGCCGTCGCCGGGACCAGGGATCGAGCCCTGATCGCCACCAGCCGCTACGCAGCCGAGGTGTGGTCACGGTTCCTGGACGTCGACCTGGCGACCATCAGGGTCGTGTACCCGTTCGCCGAGCCATGTTTCGCCGCACAGCCCAGGCCGGCAAACGACAGCGGGACGACCCGGGTGCTCTTCGCCGGTCGCCTGAGCCCGGAGAAGGGCATCTACACCCTCCTGTCGACCCTGCACATCGACGTCATCGACCAAGACCTCGACCTCGACTTCATGGCGACGACCGCCGGCGCCGACAAGCCGCAGGGAAAGATCATCGAACGGTTGCTCGACGCGCATCCGAGGATCTCCGTCGTCCCCTCCTGCAAGACACCGGCCGCGATGGCGGCCCTGATGGCCGATCACGACATCGTCGTGATGCCGTCCAACAGCCAGTACTGGCACGAGACCTTCGGCATCGTCTCGATCGAGGCCCAGCACGCCGGTTGCCGCGTCATCGCCTCCGACGACGGCGGGCTACCCGAGACCGACTGCGGAGGCGTGATCCTGGTCGAGCCCGATGATGCCGAGGCGCTCGCCTGGGGCATCCGAGCGGCCGTGGCGGCCGGGCCACTCTCGCTGGCTGCTCGTCGAGACGCCAGCACGAGGTTCACCGTGGAACAGTCCGTGGACACACTCCTGAGCGTGTTCGCCCGACCTCTGCCGATTACGCCCGCGACCATCGAACGAGAGCTCGAGGAGCTCATCGCCGCGCCCTCGGCGCAGGTACCGCGCCCGGTCGGGCCCAGCGGTCCCGTGACCCCGGCCGCGGCGTAGCCGGGCGAGGGAACTGCCCTTTCATCAGACCGTCGCGAACGTGGCCGCTGAGGCTCAGGATGCTCGGGCCGATCAGACTCATCCCGGAGACCATCGCGTCTCGGGTAGAATGGTCGTCAGCGGCGTTGGACAAGGAACCGCTGATGGTTCCAGCTACGCCGTTCGAGGTGTGTCGGCCGTAGAGGCCGAAGACGGGCTTGGTCATGCGACTGCCCGACAACGAGTCGAATGATTCCACCGTACGGGCGGTCGTCATCCCGAGCGGATCCTCGCGCCATCCACCCCTGACCGCCGGGAGACCCGCATGACACCGACTTCGCCGAGCTCGACCGCCACGACCAAACCCGAGGCCGTGTCGCGGCGGGTGCGGTACGTGAGCACGTACACCGAACTGTCGCACCGGGTTCAGGCCGCTGGACTGCTCCGCCGCCGCTACGCCTACTACTGGTCCAAGATCATCATCACCATGACGGCCCTCGCCGGAATCTGGGTGATCTTCGCCTTCCTCGGCAACTCATGGTTCCAGCTACTCCTCGCCGCGGGACTCGGCGCCGTGCTCACCCAGCTCACCTTCCTGGGCCACGACAGCGCACACCGACAGATCTTCACGTCCCATCACTGGAACGACTGGACCTCCCGGGTGCTGGCAGGACTCTTCGTCGGCCTCAGCCACGGCTGGTGGATGAGCAAACACAGCCGTCACCACGCCAACCCGAACAAGGAAGGCGCGGACCCCGACATCGGACCCAGCGCCTTCGCCTTCACACCCACCATCGCCGCGAATCGGCGCGGCCTGGCAGCCCGCCTCACCCGATGGCAGGGCTACTTCTTCCCCCTCGCCCTGTTCATGGGCCTCGCCCTACACATCGCGAGCATCCAGCGGCTGCTGCATCAGCAACAGCTCAAGCACCGCTGGTGGGAAGTCGCGTTCATCGCCGGCCGCTTCGGCGGGTACATCACCGTCTTGCTGCTCGTTCTGCCACCGGGCAAGGCCGCCGCGTTCTTCGGTGTCCAGATGGCACTGTTCGGCCTCCTACTCGGCGGCGCGTTCGCGCCCAACCACCTCGGCATGCCCATCGTCCCACCCGACATGAAGATCGACTTCCTGCGCCGCCAGGTCCTGATGTCGCGCAACATCACCGGCGGCCGGCTCACCAGCTTCGCCATGGGCGGGCTCAACTACCAGATCGAACACCATCTGTTCCCGAACATGCCCCGCCCCAACCTACGCAAGGCACAAGCTCTCGTCCGCGACCACTGCGCCAAACACGACATCCACTACACCGAAACCAGCTTCGTCGGCGCCTACCGCGTGATCGTCCGCTACCTCAACACCGTCGAACATGCCACGACAGACCCGTTCCGCTGCCCTCTCGCCGCTCAGTACCGCACCTGACCTGAACCGGCCCAGGATCCTCCGCCGCCGCGTCGCCGGTGCCGGCCCAGATCGCACACTCCGCAGAGCGGGGACACGGCCCGGAAAATGACCGAATAGTGAACTGACGTTTCCTTCACGTAACGATCCCGAGCCACGTGAGCGCTTTGACGATCACGCCGCCGCTGGACTGACTCGACGACAGTGCAGGTCAAGGCCCCGCTTGGACCGCCACAAGCCGACTCGCCCCGACGATTCACGCGGTTTCGATCAGTCAGCCAATTTCCCAGAGGTCCAACCTCTCGTTATGGTGTGCCATCAAAAGAGGTTGGACCACTTGGAGATGTAGATGCAGAAACCAGGCGTGCGCTACCGGGGCTACCGCAGCTTCGACTACCTCGAACCGCACACCGACTTCCGCGTCTTCGACCTCGCACCCGAGATCGGCCGCGTGCCCGCGTACGACCTCGGGCTCGACGAGGAGCAGACGCGGCGCGTGACGGACATCCTCGGCCGCGAGCACGTCATCTCCCTGCACGAGCACCCGAAGATCCTCACCACGGACCCGTCCCTGCTGAAGGAGTACAACGGCACCGGACGCAACGCGTTCGGGTTCGAGGGCATCGCGCGGTCGGGCATGACCGCCTTCTTCGACAACTTCATGAACGGCACCAACTGCGTGACGTCCGAGCACGGCTGGAAGTGGAACGACGTCATCTTCGACCTGGGCCTGCGCTTCGCCGACGTCGCGCAGCAGGACCACGTCGTGCTCGCCCGCACCGTCGCCGATCTCGAGCGTGCCAAAGCGCAGGGCCGGATCGCGCTCGTCGCAGGACTCGAGGCCGCCACGATGATCGAGAACGAGCTGGACCGGCTCGACATCCTCTACGGCCTCGGCGTGCGGCAGATGGGCATCGCGTACTCGATGGCCAACCAGCTCGGCGCCGGGCTCGCCGAGCCCCAGGACGGCGGCCTCACCATGTTCGGCGGCCGCGCCGTCGACCGCATGAACACGCTGGGCATCGCGATCGACATCTCGCACTCGTCCGACCGCACCAGCCGCGACGTCATCGACCGCTCGGCCGTGCCGGTGTTCATCACCCACGCCGGCGCCCGGTCGGTCTGGCCAACCAACCGCATGAAGCCCGACGACGTCATCGTCGCCTGCGCCGAGCGCGGCGGGGTGATCGGCATCGAGGCCGCACCCCACACGACGCTCTCGGACGAGCACCCCGAGCACTCGCTGGAGTCGGTCATGGACCACTTCCAGTACTGCGTCGACCTGGTCGGCATCGACCACGTCGCGTTCGGCCCGGACACCAACTTCGGCGACCATGTCGGGCTGCACGACTCCTTCACCGGCCATCTCACCATCGCCAACGCGCACGGCCACGTGGAGCACTCGCGCGTCCCGTACGTCGCGGGCGTGGAGAACCCGGCGGAGAACTTCACCAACATCGTCGGCTGGCTGGTCAAGAACGACTGGTCCGACGAGGACATCAGCAAGGTCATCGGTCTCAACATCCTGCGCGTACTCAAGGAGGTCTGGTGAACGGGAAGATCGGACGCGTCCGCGCGACGAGCGCGGCGCTGATCGTCGCGGCCATGGTGACGGCCACGGGATGCTCGCTCAACGAGGGCGGCGGCGACACGAGCGACGCGGGCAGCGGCTCCGGCGAGCAGTCGGGCGGGGCGACGCTGCGCATCGGCACGACGACGGACGTCGAGAACTTCAACCCCCTGCAGTCGCTGTCCAAGACCGACAGCTGGATCCTGAACGCGACGTACCCGACGCTGCTGCGCATCGACGGCAACGCGCAGAAGGTGCCGGAGCTCGCCGAGGAGTACACCACGGAGGCCGACGGCAGCATCGTCGTCTTCCACCTGCGCGACGACTTCGTCTGGACCGACGGCACCCCCGTGACGGCCACCGACGTCGCGTTCACCGCCCAGTCGATCATGGACTACCAGCTGGGCAACGTCGCGGCGAAGCTGACCTGGGTCGAGAACATCGAGGTCCGCGACGAGCAGACCGTCGCCTTCCACCTCAGCGAGCCCTACGCCCCGTTCGCCGAGGGCGTCGGGTTCTGGATGCGCATCGTGCCCGAGCACATCTTCAGCGAGGCCGGTGACCTGTCCCAGTTCGCCAACGACTCCGACTGGGTCGGCGCCGGCGCGTACGTCCTGGACTCGGCGACGCCCGGCCAGCGCTACACCCTGAAGGCGAACGAGAACTACCCCCACGCCCCGGAGGGCGGCGCCGCCGTCGAGACGGTCGAGTACGTCGTCTACCCGGATGTCAACACGATGATCCTGGCGCTGCGCAACGGCGACATCGACCTGATGGGCACGCCAGTGCCGGTCTCCGCGGTGGCCTCGCTCGAGGGCGACGAGAACATCGCCATCGAGACGGTGGAGTCGCTCGGCTTCGCCCACCTCACGTACAACATGCAGCATCCGGTGCTCGCCGACCAGGCGGTCCGGCAGGCGCTCTCGATGGTGGTCGACACCGAGTCGATCATCGAGACGATCCTGCAGGGTGACGGCCAGCAGATGACCGGCCCGATCGCGCCGATCTTCGCCGACTACGACAACACCGAGCTCCAGCCGTACCCGTTCGACCCGGCCGGGGCGCGCTCGCTTCTCGAGAGCGCGGGCTACGCCGACGCCGACGGTGACGGGATGTTCGACGAGCTCCAGTTCGAGGTGGTGTGCGACCAGTCCAACGCCAACCTCACCCGGGTCGCCGAGGTGGTCCGCGACAGCGCGGCCGAGGCCGGCATCCAGCTCAACCTGGCCTGCATCGAGCGGAACACCTTCCTGAGCCGGACCCGTGAGGGCGACTACGACATCGACCTGTCGCAGTGGGGCGTCTTCGACAACCCGATGGACCAGCTGCGCAGCACCTATCTGTCGTCCAACCCCGGCGGGATCAACTACAACCTCGTCCAGGACCCGGAGCTGGACGCCCTGGTGAACGACGCCGCGGTCACGGCCGACCCTGAGGCCTTCGTCGAGAAGATCAAGGGCATCGACGCCTACGTGCACGACCAGGCGCTGCTCACCCCGCTGTACGTGGAGGACTTCCGCTTCGCCTACCGCGGCGACCGGTTCGCCGGCTTCGACCCGTCGCCGTCGGACCTGCTCGGCATGGTCACCGGCTTCTCGCTGTCGCAGGTCGAGCAGGTCGACTGACGTTCGTCGCCCCGGTCCTCGTCCGCGACACACCAGGAGGGTTGGTAGCACGCCGTGTTGAGGTACGCCGCGAGTCGACTGCTGCGCGCGATCCTGACGATCTGGATCGCCGTGACGGTGACGTTCTTCCTGCTGCGGCTGCTGCCGGCGGACCCCACCCTCCTGGTGGTCGAGGGCGACATGACCCCGGAGATGCAGGAGGCACTGCGCAGCCAGTACGGCCTGGACAAGCCGATTCTGCAGCAGTACGTCCTGTACCTGGGCCAGCTGGTCCAGGGCAACCTCGGGGTGTCCTTCCGTCAGCTCGTCCCGGTCGCTGACCTGCTGCTGTCGCGGCTGCCCTGGACGCTCCTGCTCGCCGGCTCGGCGTTCGTGCTGACGCTGCTGGTCGGCATCCCGCTCGGCGTCTACGCCGCCGTCGGGCGGGGCGGCCTCGTGGACCGGGGAGTGCAGTTCTTCGGTATCACCTCGAACGCCTTGTTCATCCCCAGCGTCGCGATCCTGCTCCTGGTCGTCTTCGGGTCGAACCTCGGCTGGTTCCCGATCGGACAGGCCATAGACCCGGACACCAGAGGGCTCGCGGCCTACGCCTCACTCCTGCACCACCTGGCACTGCCGCTGTTCTCGCTCGTCCTGGTCCAGCTCGGACCGTACGCCCTCACCCTGCGCACCAACATGGTCGAGGTACTCGGCGAGGACTACATCACCAGCGCACGCTCGCGCGGGCTCACCCAGCGGCGGGTCGTGTGGCGGCACGCGCTGCGCAACGCCGTCCTGCCGGCCCTGATGCTGATGGGCCTGCAGCTGGGAACCCTCATCGGCGGCGCGGTCCTGACCGAGACCGTCTTCGCCTACCCGGGCGTCGGCCGGCTGATCTTCGAGTCGGTGCAGCAGCTGGACTATCCGGTGCTGCAGGGCGCATTCGTCGTCCTGGCCGTGACCGTCGTGCTGGCCAACCTCGTCACCGATCTGCTCTCGATGGTTCTCAACCCAAGGATCCGCACATGAGCACCGAGCCGCAGAACCTCACCGTCGACACCCCGTCGGCCGCGATGACCACCGCCAGGCGTCGCCGCGCCGGAGGGTTCTTCTCGGCGCCGTCCGGGTGGCTGTCGGTCGGCGTGCTGGGCATGTTCGTGGTGATCGCGCTCGTCGGGCCGTTGTCCGTCGACTCGCCCAGCGGGCTCGGGACCGACATCCTGCAGTCGCCGTCTACCGATCACTGGTTCGGCACCGACGACCTGGGTCAGGACGTGTTCGCCCAGGTCGTGTGGGGCACCCGGATCAGCCTCATGGTGGGCGCCGTCGCGTCGCTGATCGCGATCTGCATCGGCACGCTGCTCGGCCTCGCCGCCGCGTACGTGAAGCGGCTCGACCCGGTCGTGACCACGCTCACCGACGTCATGCTGTCCCTGCCGATGCTGCCGCTCATGATCCTCGTCACCGCATTGGCCGGTCCGAGCGTGGTCACGCTCATCACGGTGATCGGGCTGCTGTCGTGGCCGGAGGTGACCCGGATGATCCGGGCCAACGGGCTCGTCGTGGCGGCGATGCCCTACATCGACGGCGCCCGGGTGCTCGGTGCGGGCGCCACGCGGATCATCTCCCGCGAGATCCTGCCCGCCGTCATGCCGCTGGTCGTGGTCAACGTCCTCCTCACCGCCGCTCGCGCGGTGATCGCCGAGGCCGGCCTCTCCTTCCTCGGCATGGGAGACCCGTCGTCGTGGTCGTGGGGCCGCATCCTGCTCAACGCCCAGCGCTCCGGCACCATCGCCTCGGCCTGGTGGCAGACGCTGTTCCCGTCGCTGGCGATCCTGCTGCTCGTCCTGGCCGCCACGATCGCCGGCATCCGCTACAACGACTCGCGCGACCCGCGCACCCGAGGAGTGTGACGTACCGTGCACCTGCCCGACTCGTTCTACCTCGGCACGCTCGACCGCGTCGTCGAGCGGATCGGCGCCGCCGGCTACGACGGGATCCTGGTCACCCAGCCCGCCGATGTCGCGTACCTCGTGGGCTTCTGCTACGCGGTGACCGAGCGCCCGGTGTACCTGTGGGTCGGCGCCGACCGAGACCGGTTCGTGCTCGTGCCGGAGCTGGACCGTCAGTACGCCGAGCAGCAGCGGACCCACGCCCCGGTCGTGACGTACTTCGAGTACCCCGGCGTGACGAGCCCGGAGGAGCATTTCGCCGACCTGCTGCGCCACCGCGGCCTCGCCGCCGGCCGCGTCGCCTACACCTCGTCGATGTCGGTGAGCACGTTCGGCAAGCTGGGCGCCGCGCTGCCGGACGTCACGTGGGAGGTCTCCGACGTCGTCGCCGGCCTGCGGCTGACCAAGGCACCGGAGGAGATCGAGCTGCACCGCCAGGCCGCGGACATCTGCGACTCCATGCTCGCGGCCGGGCGCGCCTACATCGAGGAGGCGCTGTCGGCCGGCCGCGAGCTCCCCCGCGAGGGCGAGATCGCCCGGCATGTCGTCGGCCACGGCTCGGACCTGATCTACCAGCGCTACGACCATGTCGTGTTCACGACGAAGCTCGCCGGCGGCCTCGTCTACGCCGGCCCCAACGCGGCCAACCCGCACGGGCTGCCCAGCAGCCGGCGGGTCCAGGTCGGCGACACGCTGATCCTGTCGCTCGGCGCGTCCGTCCTGAGCCGCTTCGTCGAGAGCGAGCGGACCTTCGTCATCGGTGAGCCGAGCGCGGACCAGCGGCGCTACTTCGAGACCGCCCGGAGCGCGCAGCACGTCGGCACCGAGGCCATGCGGGTGGGCCGGACCTGCGCCGACGTCAACGCCGAGTGCCTCGACGTCATCCGCGACGCCGGGATGGGCGAGTACCTGCGCCACCGGCAGGGCCACGGCATCGGGGTCCAGCAGCACGAGGCGCCGTGGGTCGAGGACGGCGACCCCACCCCGCTGGCCGCAGGCATGGTGCTGTCGAGCGAGCCGGGCGTCTACGTCCCCGGACACGGCGGCTACCGGATCTCCGACACCGTGCTCGTCACCGACGGCGGACCCGAACGGCTCACCACGTACCCGCGCACCATCGAGGAGAACGTGATCGCGGCATGACCACCTCTCGCACCCACACGGAGACGATCAACGGCGCGCGCATCGTCATCGAGGAGCTCGGGCCGGTGGAGGCTCCGGCCCTCGTGGTCCACCACGGCGCGCCGGGCCTGGGGTCGCGGTCGGAGCCGCTGCGGTCGTTCGGCCCGTTCGCCGACGCGTGCCGGATCGTCACGTTCGACGCCCGTGGCTCCGGCTCGTCGTCCGACGACGGCCCGTTCAGCCACGAGCAGTGGGTCGCCGACATCGAGGAGATCCGCGACCGGCTCGATCTCGGCGACATCGTGATGGCCGGCGGGTCGTACGGCGGCTTCCTGGCGATGGAGTACACGCTGGCCCACCCCGAGCGGGTCCGGGCGCTGGTGCTCCGCGACACCGCGGCGGACACGTCGCACGACCACCTCGCCGTCGAGCGAGCCCGCGCGTTCGACGTCGTGACGATCGACCCGTGGGCGATCGAGCGGATCGGCACCGGGAACTTCGCCGACAACGCCGAGTTCGAGCGCTACTGGCGGGCGATCCTGCCGCTCTACGACCACCACTACGACCCGGCGGCGGTCGAGCGGAAGGCCGCCGCGACCCAGTACCACTACGCCACGCACAACCACGCGTTCGGCGTGAACATGCCGCGCTACGACCTCACCGGCCGGCTGCCCGAGATCACCTGCCCGGTCCTGGTCGCCGTCGGCCGGCACGACTGGCGGACGCCGGTCCCCGCGTCGCAGCTCATCGCCGAGCGGGTCGTCGACGGCCGGCTCGTGGTGTTCGAGCATTCCGGCCACTCCCCCCAACTGGAGGAGCCCGAGCTGTTCCAGGCGACCGTGAGGGAGTTCCTCCACGATGTCGGGGTCGTGCCCCATGCCTGAGACGACGGTCGTCACCGCCCGACGCCCTCCTGTCGACGGCGCGCCGGTCCTGAGCGTGCGCGACCTGTGCGTGGAGTTCGACACCCGCGACGGGGTCCGCCCGGTGGTCCAGGACGTCAGCCTCGACGTGTACGCCGGGCGGACGCTGGCCGTGCTCGGTGAGTCCGGGTCGGGCAAGTCCGTGACGGCCCGCTCCGTCATGGGCCTGATCGACCCGCCCGGCCGGATCACCGCCGGCCAGGTCCTGTTCGAGGGCAAGGACCTCGTCAGGTCCTCCGCCGAGGAACGGCGTCTCATCAGCGGCGAGCGCATCGCGATCGTCTTCCAGGACGCGCTCTCCGCCCTCAACCCGGTGTTCTCCGTCGGCGAGCAGATCGCCGAGCTGCTGCGCACCCGCCGCGGCCTGGGCCGGCGCGCCGCCGCCGCCCGCGCGGTGGAACTGATGGCGCGGGTGCGGATCCCCGCGGCCGAGCGGCGGGCGAAGGAGTACCCGCACCAGTTCTCCGGCGGGATGCGGCAGCGGGCGATGATCGCCATGGCGCTCGCCCTCGAACCGACCGTGCTCATCGCCGACGAGCCGACCACCGCGCTCGACGTGACCGTCCAGGCGCAGATCATGGACCTCCTCCTGGACCTGCAGGACGAGACCGGCATGGGCATGATCCTCATCACCCACGACCTCGGCGTCGTCGCCGAGACCGCGGACACGCTGGCCGTGATGTACGCCGGCCGGGTGGTGGAACGCGGCAAGGTCGAGGACGTGTTCGCCCGCCCGGGGCACCCCTACACCCGTGGCCTCCTGCACTCGATCCCCCGCCTCGACCAGGACGAGGTCAGCCTGTGGGCCATCCCCGGCTCGCCGCCCACCGTCCTGAGCCGGGTGGCCGGCTGCGCGTTCGCGACACGATGCGATGTCGCCGTGGACATCTGCTCCACGTCCCGGCCGGAGCTGGCGCCGCCGGATTCGGCACCGCCGACGCCGGCGCACCCACCGGCCGCCCGGGCGAGTGCCTGCCACCGTCGAGAGGAGGTCCTCCATGGCCGCATCTGAACCTGTGCTTTCCGTCGATGACCTGACCCGGCACTTCGCCAGCCGCCGCGCGGTCCTGCCCGGCCGCCCGGCACCTGTCGTCCGGGCCGTCGACGGGGTGAGCTTCGAGCTCAGCGCCGGCGAGACCCTCGGGATCGTGGGCGAGTCCGGCTGCGGCAAGACCACGCTCGCCCGCATGATCGTCGGGCTGGAGACGCCGACGTCCGGCACCGTCCGGTTCCGCGGCGCCGACGTACACGCCGCGCGCGGCCGCCGGCTGCGCGAGCTGCGCCGACGCGTGCAGATAGTGCTGCAGGACCCGTACACGTCGCTCAACCCGCGCCGGACGGTCCGCGAGCTGCTCCGTCAGCCGTTCGAGATCCACCGCGACCTGCTGCCGCGCAAGCAGCAGGCCGCGCGGATCGCCGAGCTCGTCGAGCTGGTCGGGCTCGACCCGGACCACCTCGACCGGTATCCGTTCCAGTTCTCCGGCGGGCAGCGGCAGCGCATCGGTATCGCGCGGGCGCTCGCGCTCGCCCCCGACGTGGTCGTCTGCGACGAACCGGTCTCCGCACTCGACGTGTCCATCCAGGCGCAGGTCGTCAACCTGTTCCAGCGCCTGCAGCGTGAGCTCGGGCTGGCCTACGTGTTCATCGCACACGACCTGTCCGTCGTCCGGCACATCTCCGACCGAGTCGGCGTGATGTATCTCGGCAAGCTGGCCGAGCTCGGGTCGCGGCGCGACGTCTACGGCAGCCCCCGCCACCCGTACACGTCGGCGCTGTTGTCCGCCGTGCCGGTGCCCGACCCGCGGGTGCGCGGGCGGCGGACGCGCCGCCTGCTCGACGGCGACCCGCCGAGCCCTGTGGATCCCCCGTCGGGCTGCCGGTTCAGGACCCGCTGCTGGAAGGCGACCGACGAGTGCGCGACGGTCGAGCCGCAGCTCGTCGGCGACGACCGGCACCGGCAGGCGTTCGCCTGCCACCACCCCATGCCGGAGCAGGCCGAACCTGCGACCGCGTGATACCGAGGAGCACAGTGACCATGACGTCCCCCGCGCCGGCGTACGACGGCTACCGCGCGTACTCGTACCTCCAGGCCGGTGCCGACTATCAGGACTTCGAGCTCGCCGCCGAGGTCGGCCGGGTCCCCGTGTACGACGGCGGGCTCACCGAGGACGAGCGGGCGCGGGTCGCCCGGCTGCTCGACGAGAACATCGTGATCTCGCTGCACGAGCACGCCGTCGTCCTGCCGGAGAACCCCGACGAGATCCGGCGCTACAACCGAACCGGCCGGCAGCGCACCGCCTACGAGGGCCTGGCCCACTCCGGGCTGACCGCGGTCGTCGACAACTTCATGGCCGGAGCATCGTGCGTCACCAGCCAGCACGGCTGGAAGTGGGACGACATGATCTACGCGCTCGGCTTCCGGCTGGCGGACCTGGCCAAGCAGGACTTCGTCGTCCACGCCACGACCGTGCGGGACATCCGCGACGCCAAGGCGGCCGGCCAGCTGGCCCTCGTCGCCGGGCTCGAGTGCGCGACCATGATCGAAAACGAGCTCGACCGGATCGACATGCTCTATGGATTCGGTGTGCGGCAACTGGGCATCGCGTACTCGCAGGCCAACCTGCTGGGCTCGGGGTTGTCCGAGCGCTCCGACGCCGGCCTGACGCACTTCGGCCGGCGGGCCGTGGAGCGGATGAACAAGCTCGGCATGGCGATCGACATCTCGCACTGCGGCGACCGCACCAGCCTCGACGTCATCGAGTCGTCGTCCGTGCCGGTCGTGATCACCCACGCCGGTGCCCGCGCCGTCTGGCCCATCCCCCGGCTCAAGCCCGACGAGGTGATCGTCGCCTGCGCTGAGCGCGGCGGGATCATCGGCATCGAGGCCGCACCCCACACGACCCTGTCCGAGCGGCACCTGACGCACTCGCTGGAGTCCTTCATGGACCACTTCCAGTACTGCGTCGACCTCGTCGGCATCGACCACGTGACGTTCGGCCCGGACACCATGTTCGGCGACCACGTGGCCGTGCACCGCACCTACGCGGGCAACTACGCCCACAAGGACGAGGGGCGGCCCGAACACCCCATGGTCGACTACGTCGACGGCGTGGAGAATCCGGGCGAGAGCTTCCACAACATCACCGGCTGGCTGGTGCAGCACGGATACTCTGATGCAGACATCGGCAAGGTGCTCGGCGGCAACACGCTGCGGGTGCTCGAGTCGGTGTGGCGGTCCACCGACGACGACCGATGATCTCGGACAAGGACGGTAGTCGAGCATGAGGCGGGACTCCGCGGCACAGAGCGCGCTGTTGCGGCTGCGTCACCTCATCGCGGCCCAGTTCAGGCCCGGCGACCGGCTGCCGCCGGAAAAGGACCTCGCCGAGACTCTCGACGTCTCCCGGACGACGGTGCGGGAGGCGCTGGTCGTCCTCGCGGCGGAGAACATCGTCACCCGCAGGTGGGGCGCCGGCACCTTCGTGAGCGCGCCCCCGAAGGTGGCGTCGCTGAACATGTCGAAGATCGAGTCGTACCGCGACCGTGTCGGCGCCGGCGGCCGGATCGTCACCCTCCTCGACGCCTCCTGCGACCTCGTGACCCCGCCGACGGCGTCAGCGGCGGCGCTTCAGATCGAGGGCGGCGCCAAGGCCTGGCACGTACGCCGGCTCTTCGCCGTGAACGGCGCACCGTCGGCGCTCATGAGCGAGATCATCCCGGCGCAGCTGTTCGGGCGGCCGATCGACCCCAACCCGATGCTGCACATCGACACGTCCCTGTACGAACTGCTGAACCGGCACACTCCCGGCGCGGCCATGCACGCGTCGACCGAGCTGGAAGCCGTCTGCATCCACGGCGAGGACGCCCGCGCCCTCGACCTGGACGACGGCGCCCCGGTGCTGCGCGCGACCCAGACGACGTTCGCCCGCCGCGGCGAGCCCGTCGCCCACGGCGTGTCCTACCAGCGCACCGACCTGGTGCGCATGCGCATCACCCGCTGAACCGCCACCGGGCTCAGCTCTCCTGGGCGGCCTGCTCCAGCTCGTCGAAGATCTCCTGGCGCTGCGCCGGTCCGAGGTAGCGGCCGCGGGCGACGACGGCGTGGATCTGGCGGCTGTTGCGGATGTCGGCCAGCGGGTCGGCGTCGAGGACCAGCAGGTCGGCGCGCTTGCCGGCGGTGACCGTGCCGGCGACGTGCTCCTGCTCGGCGCAGCGGGCCGCGTCGCGGGTGGCCGCCTGCAGCGCGCGCATCGGCGACATGCCGGCGCGGACCAGCAGCTCCAGCTCGTCGTGCGTGGCCAGGCCCGGGAAGACGAACGCGACGCCGGTGTCGGTGCCGGTGCCGGTGTTCCCGCCCGCTGCGGCGATGTCGCCGACGAGCTGGAGCTTCGCGTCGAAGTACGCCAGCTCCATGGCTTCGCGCTCGGGGGTCCACGGGGGCCACGCGCCGATCCACGTCACCCACTCCTCGCGCAGGCTGCGCGGCATGAACCGCTCCATCAGCTCGACCAGCTCGGGGTTTTCGAGGTGCTTCGACGGGTGGCGCGAGATGGACGACTCCACCGCGAGCGTGGGGACGTGCCAGGCGCCGCGCTCGGTGAGCCGACCGGCGAGCTCGGCGGCGAACTCGGGACGGTAGGTCCGGAACGCCTCGCGCTCGAGCGTCGAGGCCTGCCAGCCCCACCAGTTGGGGTCGTCCGCGTCGTCGGGCATCTGCTCGAGCTGGGCGAAGTACTCGTCCCTGTCCGCGGACGTGGACAGGTGCATCCCGTAGTTGTGCTCGATCGAGAGCTGCCCGACGTCGATCGCGTCCTGGACCGGGATCGGCGACGGGCTGTGACCAGCGATCCGCAGCCCGACCCGGTCCGCCTCCCGAGCGATCACGGCGTGCGTCTGGCGATCCATGAAGGAGTAGACCTTGACGAGGTCAGCGCCGTCGGCCTTCGCCTCGGCCATGGCCTGACGCGCATCCTCCTCGGTGACGATGGGGACGCTGAACGGGTTGCGCGAGTCCGGCCCGTCCAGGACCTTGCTGGCGATGACCATGGAGGGTCCGTCGAGCTCACCGCGCTGGATGCGCGCCCACACGTCGTGCGTCTCGGCAGAGCCACGCATCTCGCGGATGCCGGTGACGCCGTACACGAGGTGCATCGGCGGGAACGTGGTTGCGATCTCGGAGCTGTGGGTGTGCACGTCCCACAGCCCGGGAACGACGTACTTGCCGGCCAGGTCGACGACCCGCACGCCCGCGATGGCGGGAACGTCCCGGTTCCGCCCGACGGCGAGGATGCGCTCGCCTGCCAGGACCACCGTCGCGGACGGCACCGGCGGCGCGCCGGTGCCGTCGATGAGTGTCGCGCCGGTCAGAACGGTCAGTCCCGCGTCGACGGTGGCGCGCTCGGCCGCCGCGGCGGAGCCGGATGACAACCATCCGACCGCGCCGGTGCCGACGGCCGTGCTACCCAGCCACGCGAGAAAGGTCCGACGATCGACGCCGCCCATCATCATCTCCTCCAGAAAGTTGGCCCGGACATGATCCGGGTTTGTGCACTATTGCCGCAAGGGTGCGTCCGCGTCGTCCCCGGCCGGCCACCCGCAGCACCCCGAAAACCCCGGCGATCGCGGCGGCGTGGTTCACGATCGACGGTGCCGTCGTGACATCTTCGCGGTGCACACCGTCACGGTAGCCAGGTCCGCGGCCGTACTTGACGAGCAAACTGTTGGGGTGTTGTATAACAGCATGACGCATCCGGACGGCGCGCTTCCCGAGCCCTGGCATCGGCTCCAGGCCGACCACAGCTCGGGCGTGCCGATCTGGGTGCAGCTGAAGACCCAGCTGGAGTACGCGATCGCCACCGGCGCCGTGCCCACCGGCACGCGGCTGCCGTCCGTCCGCGCGCTCTCGAGCCAGCTCGGTGTCGCCGTCGACACCGTCCGCCAGGCCTACGAGGAGCTGGGCAAGACCGGCCTGGTCGTCACGCAGCGCGGCGCCGGCACCTTCACCACACTGCCGGAGAGCACCGGCAGCGACGTCGCGAGCCCCGACATGACCTGGGCGCGGGCAGACGCGGCACTCGCGGACCTGATCCGGACCGGATCGGAGCCGCGCGAGACCGCCAGGGCGATGGCGCAGCGGCTGGCCCTGCTCCAGAACGGCGTCGACGTCGTGTTCGTCGGCGTCGCCGCGTCCACCGCACGATACGCCCAGCTGATCTCCGAGCACGTCCAGGCCGACATCGGTACGGTCCGTGCGGTCAGCCTGGAGCGGCTGCGCACCGGCGACGCCGCCGCTGAGCTCGGCCGCGCCACGTACGTCGTCAGCCTGGCCTTCCACGCGCGCGAGGTGGAGCGACTGCTCACCGACCGGCCGGTCCGGGTCCTGACGGTGGTGTCCCGGCTGGAGGAAAGGCTGCTCGCCCGCGTGCCAGGCGCCACCTCGGCGACTCCCCCGCTGCTGGTGGCACGGCCGGAGACGCGGCCGATCTACGCCGACCTGCTGCGGGTCCAGCGCCCCGATCTGACGGACCTGCCGTTCGTCAGCGACGCGGACCCGGCGGCGATGGCCGACGCGCTGGAGCGGACCGACGTCGTGCTGCACACGTCCGCCGCCACCGAACGCGTCCGGGAACTGGCCGGGCCGCACCACGCCCTCATCGAGCTCAAGCACGTCCCTCAGGAGAAGTCGCTACACCATCTGGTCCAGACACTGAAGTCCGACCGTGAGCTGATGCTCGACCTCCAGCGGCTGCACGTCGCCTCGCGCTGAGCCGCCACGCACCACCCGTCGTCCACCGGGCGACGACCCCGTCGACGCTGCCCGTTGACCCGCGAGAACGGAGCACACCCATGCGCACCAGACTCTGCACAGCCCTGCTCGTCGCGGCACTGACCGCCGCGGCCTGCGGATCCGCAGGCGACGGCGAGGACTCCGGCGCCAACACCTCCGACGCGGTCACGCTGCGGATGACGTGGTGGGGCAATCCCGCCCGGGCCGAGGCCACGCAGGAAGCCGTCGAGCTGTTCGAGGAGCGGAACCCGGACATCGACGTCGAGGTCAGCCCGGCCTCGTTCTCCGGCTACTACGACAAGCTGAACACGCAGTTCGCCTCCGACGCCGCGCCGGACGTGTTCCAGGACGACCAGGTGACGACGTACGCCGACCAGGGCCTGCTCCTCGATCTCGGCGAGTACGACGACGTCCTGGACACCTCGCAGATCGACGACGGGTTCCTCGCCCAGGCGATGGTCGACGACCGGCTCTACGAGCTCCCGGCCGGCAGCAGCCCGATGGCGCTGGTGGTCCGGCCGTCGGCGTTCGATGCCGCCGGCTTCGAGCTGCCGACCGCGGAGACCACCTGGGAGGAGTTCGCCGACCTCGCCGTCGAGATCCAGGCGACGATCGACGACGGCGGCTGGGCGCTGGCCGACAGCAGCTCGCTCCCCAACCACTTCCAGGTCTTCTTGCGCCAACGCGACCGCGACTGGTTCAGCGAGGACGGCTCGTCCCTGGGCTTCGAGGCACCGGACCTCGTGGACTGGTGGACCTACTGGGCCGATCTGCGCGAGGCCGGCGCCGTGCCGCCCGCCGACGTGACGGTGGCCAGCGCCGGCGGCGACGTCACCGAGTCACCGGTGGCGAAGAACCAGGTCGCCATGAGCATCTACGGCACGAGCATCACCCTGCCGAACGACGAATGGGCGTACGGCCCGCTGCCGAACGAGGCCGGCAACCCCGGCGTGTACCTGATGCGCTCGAACAGCTGGGCGGTCAACGCCGAGACCGAGCATCCGGACGAGGCCGTCGCGCTCGTCGACTTCCTCGTCAACGACCCCGACGCCGGGGAGATCCTCGGCCTGACCCGTGGCGTGCCGCCGAACCAGAGCATCGCCGCGTCCGTCAAGGACGGGCTGGACGCCAAGGAACAGCAGATCGTCGAGTACGTCGAGTACCTGAGCCAGGACGGCAACAGCAGGCCGGCACCGGCACCGGACCCGGCCGGGACGCGCAACATCCGATCGGAGATGTTCGACCGCTACTCGCAGGAAGTGCTGTTCGGCCAGCGCGACGCCGCTGACGCGGCCGAGGCGTTCGTCGCCGAGGCCCAACAGCTCATCGACTCCGGCCACTGAGCATGTCGACACTTCCAGCGCTCGCCCGCCCGGACGCCGGTGGCGCGCCTGTCCGGGAGGGAGGATCGGGGTCACCGGAGCGCCGCCCACGGGTGGGCCGCCGGCCGGGACACGACTTCACCCGGTCCAGGTCCGGCTACGTGTTCCTCACGCCGTGGTTCGTCGGCGTGGCCGGGCTGGTGCTGGTGCCGCTGGCGTTCTCGCTCTACCTCTCCTTCACCGACTACAACCTGCTCGGTTCGCCCGAGTGGGTCGGGCTGGACAACTACCGCCAGCTGTTCGGCGACGACGACAGGTACCTGCACTCGATGCGGCTCACGCTGGGCTATGTCGTGGTGGCGGTCCCCCTGCAGCTCGCGGCGGCACTGGCGGCGGCGCTCCTGCTCTCGCCGTCGCGCCGCGGCCAGGGCGTCTACCGCGCCCTTTTCTACCTGCCGTCGCTGCTCGGTGCCAGCGTCGCGGTATCGATCACCTGGCGGGCGCTGTTCGACTACGGCGGCGGCGTGAACAGCTTCCTGGCGACGTTCGGGATCGAGGAGCGGTCGTGGGTGAACAACCCGTCCACCGTGCTCTGGGTGATCGTCGCGCTGGAGATCTGGCGCTTCGGCGCGCCGATGGTCATCTTCATCGCCGGCCTGCAGCAGATACCAGCTGAGGTCTACGAGGCGGCGGCGCTGGACGGGGCTGGACCGGTCACCACCTTCACCCGGATCACCATCCCGATGCTGAGCCCGATCATCTTCTTCAACCTGGTGCTCGGCGTGATCTCGGCGTTCCAGACGTTCACGCCCGCGCAGCTGGTGGGCGACGGGCGGGGCGGCCCGGCCGACTCCACGCTGTTCTACGCCGTCAACCTCTACCAGCAGGCGTTCGAGTACCAGCGGATGGGGTACGCCTCGGCCATCGCCTGGGTCATGCTCGCCGTCCTGGCCGTCGTCGCCGGACTGCTGTTCTGGACGTCGCGCAGGTGGGTGCACTATGGCGACTGACCAGACGACCAGCCGGCCGATCACCCGGCGCCGCCGCGGCGGCGCGCTGTGGCCGCACGCCGTCGCAGGGCTGTGTCTGGCGGCGCTGCTGTACCCCGTGCTGTGGATGGTCCTGACGTCGCTCAAGCCGACCAGCGAGATCATCGCCGGCACGTCGCTGCTGCCGGAGTCGTGGACGCTGGACAACTTCGTGCAGGGCTGGGACGGCGCCGGGGTCGAGTCGTTCGGCACGTTCTTCCTCAATTCGACGATCATCGCCACGGCGGCGGTCGTGGGGAACGTCGTCAGCTGCACGCTGGCGGCCTACGCCTTCAGCCGGTTGTCCTTCCCCGGCCGGGCCGCGCTCTTCGCGGTCGTCATCGGCATCCTGTTCCTGCCCAAGGAAGTGCTGCTGATCCCGCAGTACACGATCTTCCACACCCTGGGCTGGACCGACAGCTTCCTCCCGCTGATCGTCCCGCAGTTCCTGGCCCTGGACGCGTTCTTCGTGTTCCTGTCCGTGCAGTTCCTGCGCGGACTCCCCCGCGAGCTGGACGAGGCCGCCGTGCTCGACGGCTGCGGTCCGTGGCGGCGGTTGTGGCACGTCACCCTGCCGCTGATCCGCCCGGCCATCGCCACCACCGCGATCTTCACCTTCATCTGGACCTGGAACGACTACATGCCGCAGCTGATCTACCTCAACAGCCCGGAGAACTACACGCTCTCCGTCGGCCTGCGGATGTTCCTCGACGCCACGTCCGGCTCCGACCTCGGGCCGATGTCGGCCATGTCGCTGGTTTCGCTGCTCCCGCTGTTCGTCCTGTTCGTGCTGTTCCAACGCCGCCTGGTCAAGGGCATCACCATGACCGGGCTCAAATGATCCCGGAGGCCCACGCGATGCCCGCACCCCTCATCGTCATCACCGCAGGCCACAAAACCCCGCCCGAGCCGTACGAGCAGGCCGTCGAGCGCGCAGGCGGGCAGCCACGAGTCGTGGTGCCCGGCGACTGCGTCCCCGACCTGCCCGACGACGCCGCCGGGCTGATCCTGGCCGGCGGCGCGTCGGTCCAGCCGGCCCGGTACGGCTCCGGCATCGAACCCGGGGTGAAACCCACCATGGACCTGCCGCGGGACGAGCTGGAGTGGGCGATCCTCGACCAGGCGATCGGGCGCGGCCTGCCGATCTTCGGCATCTGCCGCGGGCTGCAGGTCGTCAACGTCTACTACGGCGGGTCGCTGCACCAGGAGCTGGCCAACACCTCATACGCACCCTTCCACCGGCCCGACCAGAGCCGCGACCATCTCGCGCACCCGGTGCGCGCCCACGGGGGACGGCTGGAAGGTCTGCTCGGCTCCGAGCAGCTCTGGGTGAACAGCATCCACCGGCAGGGCATCAAGCGCATCGGCGCCGGCCTCCTCGCCACCGTCTTCGCCGACGACGGCCTGATCGAGGGCGTCGAGACGCCGGACGGCCAGGTCCTCGCGGTCCAGTGGCACCCGGAGGAGCTCGCCGAGCGCGACGCCGCCGCGCACGTCCTGTTCGCCGACCTCGTAGACCGGTCCCGCCGCCTGACCCGGGTCGGGGTGACCTCATGAGGGTCCTGAGCGCGTGCGCAGCCGGCTGCGTGGCAGCGGCCATGATCCTCGTGTCCACCTCGTCCGCGCACGCGTCCAGCTCCGGCACGGCCACCGGGAGCTCCACCGTCGACGGCCGGCCGGTCATCTGGAAGAACCGCGACCACTGGTCCACCCCGGACGGCTGGCAGGTGTTCCCCTACGCCTACGCCGCCGACGGCTCGTCCTTCGGCGCCGGCGACCGCTACACCGCCCGGTTCGACTACACCGGCATCACCGCGCACGGCACGTCCGGCGTCGACGCGATCACCGGCGGCCGCATCCCGTGGTCAGGCAGCAACGACCGGGGCCTCGGCCTGGTCCAGGTGGCCGGGCACACGCTGACCTCCGCGTTCGCCGCCGACCACGGCTTTCCCGTCTCCCAGGACCTGGCCAACGGCATGACCGGCGGCTACCTCAACCACGTCCTGCTGTCGCGGGCCGAGCACGTCGACGAGGTCGAGCAGATCCTGCGCGACACCAACGACGGCGGCGGCTTCAACGGCAGCACCGCCCGGAACACCTCGACGATCATCAGCGTCTTCGACCGCTGGGGCAATGCCGCCACGTTCGAGATCGACGGCGACAGCTTCACCCGCGACAACGTCACCACCGAGCACCTGCCCGACCCCGACGGCACCTACACCTCGCCCCACGACGACGACAAGGACCAGCCCAACCCGGCCGACGGCGCATACGGCGGGTTCGACTGGCGCACCAACTTCAGCAAGGTCGCCTGGACCAAAGCCACCGGCTTCCCGTTCTTCGTCGACGAGCAGGTCACGACGGTGGACGCCAACGGCGACATCGTCAACAGCGGCGACACCCCGGACGGCATCCACGACTGGGAGGACTCCTCCAGCGCCGTCTACCGCCACACCCGTGTGGGCATCCGCATGGACGACCCCCACGACAAGAGCTACCGGTACTTCATCCAGCAGGAGGTGCCCTCACACGGCATCCCGACCGAGCACTCCATCGAGTCGCTGTCGCGCAGCATCGGCGACCTCCCGTACACCGGGGAGAAGCCCACCGGCTGGCACGTCAACCGGTTCGTCTCCACCTTCGGCTTCGTCAGCGTCGGCGCCAAGCCGGGCGACCCGTACGACGGCAGGCTGACCACGATCTGGGTGGCCCTCGGCGAACCGTCCGTCAGCGTCTTCGTGCCGGTCTTCCCGTTCGCCGGCACCGTTCCGGACGAGCTGGCCGACATGTACCTGGCCAGCAACGCCAAGCGCCACCTCGTCTACGACTACACCGACGACGCCGCCTGCGGGTACAGCTGCGGCCGCAACGTCGACCACTCCATCGACGTGGACGCGCTCGTCGGCGCCGGCGGTTACTACGGCGAAGGGGGCATCCAGAAGTACACCTTCGGCATCGAGAACTGGGCCTTCGACCAATACGACGCCTTCATGGCCGACCTCAGGACCGGCACCCGGACCGAAGCGCAGCTGCGCGCGGACATGATCGCCTGGCAGGAGGACATCGCCGCCGTGATCAAGAGCCACTACGTCGCCGGCACGATCCCCACAGCGCCCCTGTGACGCACGACGCCCCGTCACATCATGTGGGCGGGATGTTGAGGTTCCGCCGGAAGACGTTCTCCGGGTCGTAGGACCCCTTGATCGCCACCAGCCGCTTGTACGTCTCCGGCGGATACAGTGCCGCGACGTCGTCCGGGTCGACGGAGGTCATCAGGTTTCCGTAGGAGCCACGGGTGTGCGGAGCGAGCGACGTGCGGAACGCCCCGAACGCCGCGTGCGCCTCGGGCGCGGGCGACAACAGGACCGCCGAGAGCATCGCCTCGCTGTCCCGGTACGCGAACGCGGTGTCGCCGGTGGGCACTCTGGACATCGCGCCACCGAGGGCACGCAGCTGCCCCACCATCGGCGCGTCACCGGCGAGACCGGCCGCGTACAGGTCGATCAGCTCATCGCTGAGGTCGGCCGTCAAGCTGTTCGCGGCGACCGGGCTCAGGCCGGGCGGTGGGGGAGGCGGCGGCTCCTCCAGGACGTCGCCGTAGGGCTTCATCGTCAGGGTCTGGGCGGTCACCGCGGCGATGCCGAGCAACGGCTCGACGATCTTCTCCGCGGCCGCTGCGTCGCCGGTGGCAACGCAGACGCCGATCATGAAGGACTCCGGCATCAGCATCTCGGGCAGGATCCCGACCATCGTGGTGAGCTCGTCCGGCGCCGCGCGCATGACGTCGCGCCAACCCTTCAGCGCAGCCGCCAGGTCCGCGCGCGGGTAGACGATCGACCCGGCGTACACCTCACGGACAGGTTGGGCGACCAGTTCGAAGTGCGTCACCACGCCGAAGTTGCCGCCGCCGCCGCGGAGCGCCCAGAACAGGTCGGGGTTCTCCTCGGCGCTGGCCCGCAGCACTCGACCGTCGGCGGTGACCACGTCGGCCGCGACCAGGGCATCGATGGTGAGGCCGTACCTGCGCACCATCCACCCCATGCCGCCGCCCAGGATCAGCCCGCCCACACCGACCTTGGTGGTGTCGCCGGAGGAGATCGCCAGGCCCTGCGGGCCCAGCTCGCGGGCGACGTCCTCCCACCTCGCGCCCGAGCCGATCCGGACGATCCGGCGGGCGGCGTCGATGACCTCGACGTGGTCGATCAGGGTGAGGTCCAGCACCACACCGCCGTCGTTCGTCCCGAACCCGGGAAGGCTGTGGCCGCCGCTGCGCACGGAGAGCACCAGGTCGTGCTCGCTGGCGAGGTCGATGGCGTGACGGACGTCGTCGTGGGTGCGAGCTCTCACGATGACGGCGGGACTGCCCTCGTGCTGGAAGGCGTTGCGGTGGTCGTCGTACGTCTCGTCCGCGGGCAGGACCACCTCGCCGGCGATGCGCTGGCGAAGCCCTCCCGCGGCTCGTGTCGCGAGTTCTGTCATACCCAAGCGACGAACGGGCGCCGGCGGTGGGGACATGTGGGGCCGGATCTCTTCCAGCCGGGACAACCCGCCTCAGCGGCGCGCCACCGGCCGCACCTCCACCACCCCGCCCAACCGGGCCGCCGGGACGCGCGCCGCCATCTCCAACACCTCGTCCAGATCCGCCGCCTCCACCAACGCGACACCCCCCAACACCTCCTTGGTGTCCGCGAACGGCCCATCCGTCACCAACATCCGCCCACCGGTCACCCGCACACACGTCGCCGTCTCCGCCGGCTGCAACCGCACACCACCGGCAAACCGGGCATCCTCCTCCAACGCCGCGTACACGGCGCGATCCGCCTCACGCTGGGCCTGCGACAACCCCTCGTCATGACCGGGCTCGGCGTAGATCACCAGCGCGTACAGCATCGCAAACCCTCCGGGACGACGGACTCTCACTTACATGACGAACGAGCGGCGCCCCACGGGACACTCCCGGGCCGTGGTTCCAGAACCAACAGCGCGGTCTCGGACGAGCGGAGCGCGGTGTAGGCGTCCGTGATCATGTGACCATCCGACGCTGCACCGGCCGATCTCGCAGGCTCCAGGTCGTCACTCTACGACGGCGCCGTCGACCTTGTCCGGGTCGTTGCCTCGACCACCGGCCTCCCAATCACGGATCGAGACCAGAGCCGCCGTAGGACCTCAGGAGATCGTCAGGGCCCTTCCAGCGGGGATACTGACGCCCCCGGCCGCGCGCCTCGCGGTCATCGTGCGACGGATGCGGGCCCGGCGGCGGGTATCTCCGCCAGCCGTCGTCGTCCAGCGGTTCGTGGTAGCCGTCGCGGGCCAACCGGTCGATCAACGCGTTGCGGAGTTTCGTCAGATCGCCCTCGTAGCGACCGTCGCCGGTGAGATCGGTGGTCTCATCGCTCCCGACTTGGTAAAGGCACTCCCGGTCGTCGGCCGCGCTGTAGGTGTACTTGTACCGGGGGTTCATGGCGAAGTACAGGGCGTGGGCGCCCACGTGGTACTGGCCCAGGAGGACGTCGCGAACCGACTCCTGCCGGCCGGTGGCGACAGGTAGCAGGTCGTGGCCGTCCGGGTCCAGGCCGCCCGGATCCGCCCCGGTCGCGGCGAGCACCGTCGGCGCGATGTCCGTCAGGCCCGCCAGCGCCGAGCTGACCGCGTCGTCGGGGATGGTTCCCGGCCAGCTGAGGAGCAGTGGGATGCGCGCCGCCGAGTCGTGGTAGCCGCGTTTTCCGAATGCCCAGTGGTCCCCCAGGTATTCGCCGTGGTCAGCGGTGAAGATCACCAGGGTGTTGTCGCGCAGTCCACTCTCGTCGAGCTGGTCGAGAATCCGGCCGATCTCGGCGTCGACGTGCGAGACACAGGCGTAGTAGTAGGCGCGCAGCACCCTGATGCGGGTGACGTCCAGCTCCGGGTGGGTCCATTTCACCCGGTGTTGGTTGTGGATGTGATAGCCGAGCCGCCCGAGCTCGTCGTCGGCCCGGACCGGGTCGGGCATGTCGAGAGGGTCGTACCACAGGTAGTAGGGGTACGGCGGGTCGAACGGCGGGTGTGGCTTGATGAACGAGGTCCAGCAGAAGAACGGCGCGCTGTCATGGACGCGGGACGCGAGGAACTCACGCGTCCGCCGGCCCGTCCAGGCGGTGGTGTGCAGGTGGGCGGGCAGCTGCGAAGGCTGCGGCGAGTAGTACAGCTCATGCCGGATGCCGTGCGGCTCCAGGACGTGGTCCATGCCGGCGGCGAGGAGATCGATGAGGTACTCATCCTCCTCCGCCGCCTCCGGGATCTCCTCGGAGAGCCACAGCCGGTCGAAGCCGTGACTGGCCCGGACCGGCGTGAAATGCATCTTGCCGATGGCCTGGGTGTGATAGCCGGAGCTGGCAAGCTCCCGCACGACGGTCGGTGTGCCGTCGGTCAGTGGTGTCCCGTTGCTGGTGATGCCGTTGCGATGAGGGAGCTGCCCGGTCAGGATGCCCGCTCGGGCCGGAACACACACCGGCGACTCGGCGTAGGCGCGGTGGAACGTGACGCCCTGACTCACCAGCCGGTCGAGGTTGGGCGTGCGGACGTGGTGGTTGCCATGTGCCGCGATCGCATCGAAGCGGAACTGGTCGGCGGTGATGAGCAGGACGTTCGGCCGGCTGGTCACAGGGGGACCTCGCATCGGTCTGTGTGCGGCACGCACCGCGTCTCACGCACGGAACTCCTCGGGGTCGATCTCTCCGTTGTCCACGCCGGTCTCGAACGCCTGCTGATACCGCTCCGCGAGGTCCGCCAGCGTCGACGCGGCGTCCTGCGACGGATCGAAGATGAGCTTGGTGACCGTCTTCGTCACGTTCTCACCCTCGACGGCGACGACCGAGCCGGGCTTCTTCGGCCATTGCGTGTCGAGATCGGTGGGACGGAACAGCTGCAGCCAGTCGTTGCTCATGGCGCTGTCGGAGTCCCACGCCTCGGCGCTCAGCGGGGGCAGGCCTCCATCGGCCAGCGCCTGCTGCATCTCGGCTCCGACCAGCACTTCGAAAACGGCCGCGACCGACTCCTCGTCCTCGATGGTGGACGAGATCGAGTACGGGAAGCCGGCGTTCATCGGCGACTGCTGCTGTGTCTGGTCGTCCGGCACCGGGATCGGCCCGATGCCGAAGTCGATCTGCGACCCGAGGTTCTGCATCCCGCCCACGATGCTGCCGCTGCCGATGTACATCCCGATGTTGCCCTCGGCGAAGGCACCGAGCACGGTGTCGCTGTTCAGCGTCTCCGCACCCGGATACGCGATCCCCTCCGCGATCAACGTCCGGTAGAGGTCGATGACGGGTTCGTACTTCTCGCTCTCGAACTCACCGGTGTCGACGTTGAACAGGCCGAGCTGGGTGAGCTCCGGGTTCGCGGCGAGGATCGGTGTGTCGACGATCCAGGCCTGGAAACCCACCCAGGCGGTGGGCAGGGCAATGCCGAACGCGGTGCCACCGCCGGCGGCCGTGATCCTCCGAGCGGCGTCGAGCACCGCGGAGAACGTCGTCGGCGGATCGTCCGGATCGAGCCCCGCGGCTTGGAACAGGCCGCGGTTGAGGCAGTTCCGGATGGTGAAGGTGGTCGTCGGCACCCCGTAGGGCTCGCCGCCCCACACCAGCTCGCTGCTGTCCTGGAGGTACGCGTCGGCGTTCGAGAGGACGTCGTCGTTGATCAGGCCGCTGAGCGGTTGGATCCAGCCGGCCGCCACGAACTGGCCGAGGATCGAGCTCGGCCCGTGGAAGATGTCCGGCCCGCGCTGGGTCTGGAACGCAGTGCGGACGATCTCCTCGTACTTCTCCGTGGCCTGTGGCTCGTACTGCACCGTGATGCCGAGCTCGGCTCCCTGGTCCTCGTTCCACGCGGTGAAGAACTCCTGGCGTGCGGTCGCCTCCGCTCCGGCGCGGTCCCAGACGACGACGGTGCGAACGCCGCCGCTACCGGTGTCGTCGTCGCCGTCGTCGCCGCAGCCGGACAGGAGGACCGGGCCTCCGGCGCCCAACGCGGCTGCCGCGGCGGCGCGTTCCAGGAACGTGCGACGGGTGAATCGTGCGCTAGCCATGGTGGTCCTCCTCGATGGGGACGGCGTTGGTTGCCCGTGCGGAGACGCCCGCACGTCGGCTGGTGATGGTGACGATGAGTGCGCACAGGGCTGGTGCGGTGAGCCAGTACGGGATCCAGACGCCGGACGGCACGGCGACCCCGATGACCAGCACCGTGGTGGTGCCGAGCACGGCGCCGACCGCGAGATCGGGCCGCCGGACGACCCGCAGGTACGCGTAGCGCAGCGCGTTCCACGCCCCGTCCTCCCGCTCCTCGAGGACGGCGAACGACCAGGTGCTCGCCAGGGCCCACATCGCGGCGACCGGAATGATCACCAACGGCAGGACACCGTCCCATTCGCCGCCCGGCGACGGTCCGATCACCGCGGTGACCACCACGAACGACCCCGCGGTCAGGACCGCGGCGAGCCGGAGCGCCGGGAAGAGGGCCCGCACGGTCGCGTGCCAGCACTCGCGCACGCTCATCGCCGGCGCACCGGAGACGATCGAGCGCATCGTGCGAAGCAGGACGACCGTCGCCGCCGGAGCAGTGACGACGGGCAGGCACAGCAGCAGCCAGACGGCGCTCGCACGCACGAACGCCGTCCAGGTCGCGAGGACGCGGTAGAGCGGGCCGTCGACGGCGAGCAGGTGTGTCATCCCTTCACCGCCCCTTCCGTCCAGCCACGGACGAAGAACCGCTGCAGGACGATGAACACGACGACGATCGGGATGAGCGCCATGCTGGCTCCGGCGAGGACGGTGTTGTAGGCGGACATGCCCTCGACGGCGTCGTACTGCAGCGCCGACACGCCGACGATCAGCGTGCGCAGGTCGGGCTCGGCGAGCGAGAACACCAGCGGCACCTGATAGTTGTTCCACGACGCCTGGAAGCCGAGCACGATGGTGGTGATGAGGATGGGTGCCATCAACGGGAGGGCGATCCGCCGGTAGGTGCCGAAGAATCCGCAGCCGTCGACGCGAGCGGCGTCCTCGACCTCGGTCCCGAGTCCTTGGACGAACGCTTTGATCAGGTACACGTGGATGATCATGATGCCGGCGTACTCGACCATCGAGACCCCGAGCAGGTTCGCGATGCCCAACGACCGGGCGATCTGATACTGCGGGTAGAGCATTGCCGTCGTGAGCCCGATGAACAACGTCACCATGAAGACGGTCTCGAGAACCCGCTGGCCGGGAAGGTGTTTCCGCGCCAGCACGTAACCGGTCATGCTCGACGCCAAGGTGTCGAAGACGACGACGATGAACGTGACGATGACGCTGTTGACGAAGTACCGGGCGAAGTTCGCTCGTGTCCAGGCGTCGGTGTAGTTCGACCAGTCCCAACTGTCGGGCAGCAGTCCCGGATCGCTGCTGACGATCTGCCGCAGTGGGGACACCGAGGCGAAGAACCCGAACACCAGCGGCACCAGCATGAACGCCGCGAGACCGACGAGCAGGACTGCGAGCAGGCCGCGGCGGAGCCATGCGGCGGCCCCGAGTCGCCGCAACCGACGCGGCGGCGCAGGTGGCGGCGCCGCGACTCGTTCGCCTTCACGGAACCCGATAGCCGCGCTCATGGCTCATTCCTCCGGACCACCCTCAGGTAGGCGACGGACACGATGCCGACGACCACACTCGCCGTGACTCCCAGCGCCGCCGCGTAACCGATCTGGGGGACGGTCTCCGGCTCGAAGAAGAACCGGTAGATGTAGGTGAACATGACGTCCGTCGCACCGGTGGGCCCGCCGTCGGTCAGTGTCTTCACCAGATCGAACGACCGCAGGATGCCGATGATCGAGATTAGGATCACCACGCGTGCCACCGGCATCAGCAGCGGCAGCACCACGTACCGGAAGGTCTTCCACTCCCCGGCACCTTCGACGGCCGCGCTCTCGGTCAGCTCCCGGGGAATGGTGATCATGCCGGCAAAGAAGAGCAGCATGTTGATGCCGACGTGCGCCCACACCCCCACGCTGATCAGACTGAGCAGCGCGTTGGTCGCGTCGCCGAGGAACTTGATCGGCTCGTCGATCAGCGACAGCCCTTGCAGGATCTGGTTGAACTGCCCGCCCACCTCGCGGAACAGGAACCCGAAGATGATCCCGATGATCGCCGGTGACAGCACGTACGGCAGGAAGTAGACCGTCCGCAGCAGCGTGCCGGCCCGTACCCCGCGGAAGAACACGTACGCCAGGGCCAGGGCGAGCGGGATCTCCAGCACCAACCGCCCGCCGGTGAACTGCAAAGTGGTGACCACCGACTCCCACCACTCGCCGTCGCGGGCGACCCGCCGATAGTTTCCCAGGCCGACGTACGTGGGTTCGGTGAAGCCGTTCCACCGGAAGAAGCTGTAGTACACCAGCCATCCGACCGGAATCAGCGCGAACGCGATGTACGGCAGCAGCGACGGCACCAACATCGCGAATGCCGATGCGTTCTCACGTCGCCGCCAGCCTCGCTGGTCCGCCGGTGCTGAGCGGCCCGCGCCTGCGGCGGCTGAAACTCTGCTCACTGCCACCTCCTGGACGCTGCCTGATACTGTGGCATAATTAAGTGAACTGACTTTAAAATACAGCCATATAGCTGTCAACCATTCGCCTCAGGAGGCCCTTGTGAGCACGCCTGCTGGTGCCTCGCAACGGGGTGTCGACCTGAGCCAGCCGAGCACGTCTCCCGCCGCGCCGCGCTCATGGCAGGGCACCACGCTTCGCAGACGGAACTACTCCGTCGTGCTGCGAACGATCTTGACCGACGGGCCGATCTCGCGGGTCGACATCGCTCGCCGGGTCGGCCTGACGCCGACGGCGATCACCAGCATCGTCACGTCACTGCTGAAGGCTGGCCTGGTCAAGGAGGTGCAGCCGCCGAGTGAGGGCCGAGACCGCGGACGTCCGAAGGTCCCCGTCGTCATCGATCCCGACGGCCTCTCCGTCCTCGGCATCTTCATCGGCGGCACGCACACCAGTGTCGGTCTCATCGACCTGTCGGGGCACCTCATCGCCGAGACGGAGATCGAGCAGGTCGGCACCTCGGTGGACGGGCTGGTCCGGCAGACCGCGGACGCCGCCCGAGAGCTGATGGACGCGGTCTCCCCCACCGGACCGATCCTCGGCGTCGGCACCAGCATCGGCGGCTGGGTCGACACCGACCAAGGCGTCGTCCTCGACCACGTCCAACCACACTGGGTCGGCGCGCCGCTGCGAGACGGACTCGAGGAGCGCCTCGGCCTCCCCGTCGTCCTGAACAGCAACGCTCGCGCCATGGCGCTCCTCGAGTCCTGGCTGGGAGCGGCCAAGGGGGTGCGGAACTTCATCTACGTGTCCATCGGCGCCCTGGTCGGGTCCGCGCTCTTCATCGACGGCAAGATCTACGACGGCGCCAGCTCCGCGGCCGGGGCCGTCGACCACCTGTCGGTCCGGGTGCGGACGAAGACACAGTGCTTCTGCGGGCGCCGCGACTGCCTGCACGTCGCCGTCAGCGACGAGACGACGCTTCGGCTCGCACACCAAGCCGGCGTCCCGACGACGGTCACGTCCATCCGGGACCTCGCCGAAGCGGCCGAGGGCGGTGACGACGTCGCCGCCCGGGTGCTGCGCAACCGGGCGCGATACGTGGGCAACGCGGTCGGTCAGCTCGCCGACCTCCTCAACCCCGAGCTCATCCTCCTCGGAGGTTCCATCCTCAACGGACTGGAGTATCTCGACGACCTGCGTCAGCGGGCCGCCTCCACCACGCACACCGCTCCCGACGTCGCGGACATCATCCGCCCCAGCGTCTTCGGCAGGAGCGCACTCTCACGAGCCTCCGGCGCACTGGTCCTCAACAGCTACTACCGCAACCCGTTGGCCCACCCGCCCCTCGGCCGGGTGATCGAGATCGAGGAGTAGGCACGTGGCGAAGCCCAACCTGCTGTTCGTGTTCGGTGACCAGCATCGCTCGTACGACCTGGGGTGCTATGGCAACGCCGAGGTGTGGTCGCCGTACTTCGACCAGTTCTCCACTCGGGCGCTCCGGTTCGAGAACTGCATCTCCAACACCCCGCTGTGCGTGCCCGCGCGAGCCGCCATGCTCACCGGAAACCTCGGCCTCCGGCACCGGGCCGCCGCCAACGATCTGCCCATCGACACGGGTGTCGAGAGCATCGCCGGTGTCCTCGGCGGCGCCGGCTATCGCACCGGATACATCGGCAAGTGGCACCTTGCCGGCGTCCCGCGCGACAAGCCGGTACCGCAAGCCGCGCGGCTGGGGTTCCAAGAGTGGAAGGCCTACAACTGCAGCCACGAGTACGACGACGCCGCGTACTACGACGAGGCCGACGTGCTGAACCGGCTGGACGGCTACGAACCCGTGGGGCAGACCGAGCTGGCGATCGACTTCATGAACCGTCACCACGACGACCCGTGGGCGCTCTTCCTCTCCTGGGGGCCGCCGCACGACCCCTACCGCACCGCGCCGGCGCCGTACCTCGACCGCTACGACGGCCGCTCCCTCCCGCTGCGTGCCAACGTCCCGGAGACGATCAGGCACACCCAGTCGTCACGGTGGACGCGCGACGACGTGACGCGCAACCTGGCGGGCTACTACGCACACATCTCGGCGCTGGACGAGCAGTTCGGCCGCCTGATCGCCGCGCTCGAGAGCACGGGGCAGCTCGACGACACGATCATCGTCTACACGAGCGACCACGGCGACATGATGGGCAGCCAAGGACTCACCAACAAGCAGCTGCCGTACGAGGAAGCGGTCAACATCCCGCTCCTGGTGTCATGGCCCCGGGTGGTGCGCACCGGAGTGACGGCCGAGCTGATCGGCCAGATCGACCTGCCGGTGACCCTCCTCAGCCTCATGGGCCTCCGGTTCTCCTCCCCCACCGACGGCTCCGACCTGCATCAGGTGCTGCTCGACCCCGACGCGGGCGGCCTGGAGGCGTGCTACCTCACCAGCCTCATCCCGTGTCACCAGGCCGCGGACCGTGGCGACCGCGAGTGGCGAGCGATCCGCACCCGCCGCCATACGTTCGCACGGTCCGCGATCGACGACGGATATCTCCTGTACGACAACCTCGCGGACCCCTACCAGCTGTCGAATCTGGTCGACGATCCCTCCCATGCCGACGTCCGCGACGGCCTGCGAGCGGCGCTCGACACGATGATCGACAAGCACGACGTCCTCCTGCCATGGGAGGACCTCATCCGCCACGCCGGTCTGGTCGAGGCCTGGAACGAGAGCCAGGCCTACTTCGGCCGGCCGACCCTGCCGGCCTGACCATCGCGTACTGTATAGCCCCCCTTGCCATCGCCAGTTTAGCCGGGGTAAACTACTCTTGTGGCGAAGGCCATGAAGTACCGCGACGTGGCGGCGGCCCTCACGGCTCAAGGGTGCAGCTCGAAACCGGGCAAGGGCGACCACGAGAAGTGGTACTGCCCGTGCGGCCAGCATATCGCCGTGGTGACGAAGTCTGGGATGGTCTCGCCAGGCGTCGTCGCCGACACGATCAAGAAGCTGTTGTGCCTGCCGAAGGGGTGGTTGCAGTGAGCACGTCCTACAACGTCACCGCGAAGCGCTGGGATCACGGTTGGGAGCTGCACATTCCCGACGAGGGCGTCACCCAGGCGCGCACACTGGCCAGCGCTGAGCAGGCTGTCCGCGACTATGTGGCCACCGTGCACGACTTGGATGAGGTCGACGCAGAGATCGTGATCATTCCCGAGATCGGCTCACTGCTGGACGAGGTCGAGGAGTCCAAGCGGGAGACCATCGCGGCCGCTGTGGCTCAGCAGGCCGCTGCTCGTCGCGCTCGGAAGGTGGCTCTCGGCCTGCGGGAGAAGGGCCTATCCGTGTCAGACACGGCGACCATCCTCGGTGTCTCTCGCGGCCGGGTGTCGCAGCTCATCAACTCGTAATGCCGGGTGCGCCGTGAGGATGACGAGTCGCTGGGTCGCTCGGGTCATCGCGACATAGCGGTCGACCGCTCCCTCGATGCCCGTGCCGAACGACTCGGGGTCGACGAGGACGACCAGGTCGAACTCGAGCCCCTTCGACAGCTCCGGGGTCAGTGACCGGACGCGGGGCGTCGCCTGGAACGTGGGATCTCCGATGACGCAGGCGATCCCCTCGGCATGCTCGGCGAGCCAGGTGTCGAGGATCGAGCCCAGCTCCGAGACGGCTCCGTGGTGGACGGGGACGCCGCCGCTGCGGATGGAGGTCGGCACGTTGGCGTCCGGGAGCACGGCCCGGATGACCGGCTCGGCCTCGTCCATGACCTCCTCCGGGGTCCGGTAGTTGATGCTCAGCGGTGCCAGGCTGATCCGGTCGAGCCCGATCCGATCGAGCCGTTCCTGCCACGACTCCGTGAACCCGTGCCTGGCCTGGGCGCGATCGCCGACGATGGTGAGGCTGCGGGACGGGCACCGGAGCAGCACCATCTGCCACTCCGCGTCGGTCAGTTCCTGAGCCTCGTCGACGACGATGTGCGCGAACGGGCCGGCGAGCAGGTCCGGATCGGCGCCGGGCAGCGCGGTCTCGTCCACCAGGGTGCTCTGCAGGTCCTCCCCGCGCAGCATCGACATCACCATCATCTCGGAGTCGTCCGTGGCGATCAGGTGGTCGACGACCCTGCGCATTTCCTCGCGCTCAGCCGCGACGGCGGCCTGGCGGCGGCGACGCCGCCGTGACACCTCCGGATCGCCGAGCCGCTGCCGTGCCGCGTCGAGGAGCGGCAGGTCCGACACCGTCCAGGCCTGGGCGTCGCCGCGCTGCAGCGTCCGGACGTCGTCGGGACTCAGCCAGGGCGCGCACATCCGCAGATAGGCGGGCACCGACCAGAGGTCGCCGACGAGGTCGGTCGCTTCGAGCAGCGGCCACGCCCTGTTGAAGGTCGTGAGCAGCTCCGTGTTCTGCAGCAGCGACTTGCGGAACGGCTCGGCGGAGACGTCGCCGCCCTGCTTGTCCAGCAGGATCGTGCCCAGTTCGTCCCAGATCCGGTCGCGTGCCTCGTTGTGCTGGGTGCCGGGGTCAGGTGCGTCGAACGCCTCGGCCCAGTCGTCGGCGCTCAGCCAGATGTCGTCCCAGTGGGTGGTGACCGTCATACCCGCCGACGGCGGCTCCTCGTAGAACCTGACGGCCTTCTCGATCGCCTTCACCATGTCCGCGGACGACTTCAAGCGGGCGACCTCCGGGTCGGCCTCGGCCGCGGCCGACGCTCCCTCGGCGACGAGGTCGCGCAACGTGCAGGTCTGCACGCCCTCTTCGCCGAGGCCGGGGAGGATGTCGGCGACGTAGGCCAGGTAGGGCTGGTGCGGGCCGACGAACAGCACGCCGCCCCGCCGGCGCTCGAGGCGAGGGTCGGCGTAGAGGAGATAGGCAGAACGGTGCAGGGCGACGACGGTCTTCCCCGTCCCCGGACCGCCGTCGACGACGAGGGCGCCGCGCGATCCCGCGCGGATGATGGCGTCCTGGTCGGCCTGGATGGTGCCGAGCACGTCTCGCATCCGGGCCGACCTGTTGGCGCTCAGGCTGGCGATGAAGGCGGACTGGTCATCGAGGGCGACGCGCGCGGCGTCGTCGGCAAGCCCGTCGGCGGTGAACACCTCGTCCCAGTAGTCGCTGATCCGGCCGCGGGTCCAGCGATACCTGCGACGGCTCGTCAGACCCATGGGATTGGCGTGGGTCGCCCCGAAGAACGGCTCGGCCGCGGGAGCGCGCCAGTCCAGCAGCAGCCGGCGGCCCGCGCTGTCGGTGAGGCCGAGCCGCCCGACGTACACGGGTTCGGCGTCGTCCGCGGCGACCATGTGCCCGAGGCACAGGTCCAGACCGAAGCGACGCAGGGTGCGCAGGCGAGCGGTCAGCCGGTGGATCTCGAGGTCGCGGTCCATCGCCTCCTGGCCGGTGCCGCCGGGCGCCTTGCGCTCGGAGTCCAGGCGGCCGGACAGGTCCGCGATCGTCTGTTCGAGGCTCTCCGCGATGTCCACGAAGTGCCGCTCGTCGGCGGCGATCAGCGCCGGGTCCGCCTTGGCGGCGAGGCGGTCGGGAAGATCAAACGCGCTGGTAGTCAGGGTGGTTCACCTCATCAGCTCGATCTGAGGTTGGCCACCTTAGATGCAAATTTTTGCGCTCATGAGGACGGCGGAACTCTGCTATAAATGAAACAGAGGAAGCCGCCCGTGCGCGACTCGACGCCAGCGCGGCTCGCCATCCAGGTCATCTGCTCTATCGCGAGGTCGGTCACCGTCACGAGCGGTGTCGAGGATGACGGCCCCGGTCTAGCCCGGGCCGACCGTGAGACTCCCCGACGCCGGGCCGATCGTGACCTCTTCCTTGACGCAGCGGTTCCGCAGCTGGCCGACACCCTCGACGGTCGTGACGAGCTCGTTGCCGGGGCGCAGCCAGACTTCGGGTGTGCGGCCCGCGCCGACCCCGCCAGGAGTGCCGGTCGCGATGAGGTCTCCCGGCAGGAGTGTGGTGATCGTGCTGATGTAGGACACGATCTCGGCGACCGAGAACAGCAGGTCCGATGTCGTCGACCGCTGCATGACGACCCCGTCGACGGCACAGCTGATCTCGAGACCCGACGCTCCAGGCGGCAGCTCGTCGGAAGTGACCAGGGTCGGGCCGACGGGCGTCGTGGCCTCGAACGTCTTACCGGACAGGAACTCGCGGGTGCGGTGCTGCCAGTCGCGGACGGTCACGTCATTGACGACTGTGTAGCCGGCGACGACGTCCAGCGCGGCGTCGACAGGAACGTGCCGGGCGGCCGCACCGATGACGACGCCGAGTTCGGCCTCCCAGTCCACCGCCCCGGCTGAGGCGGGCCAGATGATCGGGCGCCCGGAACAACAGGTGATCGCGCACCCGCATGCCTTCGAAGCAGCCGTCGCCGTACAGGAAGGCTCGATCCCACACGGGCACCGTCGCCTCGCCAGCTGGGCGTAGACGGCCGTCGATCCACGCGGCCCACGCGGGGCGGGGCTCCGAGCCGTTGTCCTCGTGTGTACTCATCCCACTCCCTGTGCCACGACACTGGTTCGCCGCGCCTGGTACCTGCGCCCGTCCCGGACGCCCAGGTAGTTTGACCAGGCTCTCGCACGTCCGCTCTGCGTGCATCGATTCTCTGCACCAAAATGCTCCCAGCGGTTGGTACGTCGACACCATTCGGAATCGGCCGCACACAGGTAAAGTGACAGCACTATCCCGGCGCGGCGTTCGCGCAAAACGGGGCGGCGGTGACGGATTCCTGAACATTTATTCGGGGAATTCACGCAACGAACCGGCATGGCGCTCGTCGACCTCGGCACGACGAGTCGGACGCGGGTCCCTGGGAATCTGCTGAGAAAGCGCTGCCGACTGAGGATCCTGACAGGATCCTGACGGGCGACCGGCAGCATTGCCCCTGACCGAACTCCCCGAACAGGAGCTGTACCGATGTCCGAATGGCACCCACGTTCCGCCGGTCCGTGCTCGGCGCTGTGCGGCCGACGTCTTCGCTGACTTGCGACCATCCGCACGTCGATCACGTTCGTTCACATTGACAGTGAGGAGTTCCTCATGACAGACGAACCACGCTTTGCGAACGGGCCGTCTCGGCGTTCGGTGCTGGGGCTGATGGCCGCTGTTCCATTCGCCGCGAGTGGTCTGGTGAATGCCCCGGGCGTCGCGAATGCGGCGAGCGACAGCCGCACCGAGACGAGTCCATATAGCCCCACGCTGGAGGCCAGGATCAGCGAGATCATCGGGCGTCCCGTCTTCTCCGGCGCCACCTGGGCGATGCGGTACCAGGACGTGGGCGCGTCCGAGCCCATCTTCGCGCTGTCCTCGGACCGCCCGATGAGGCCTGCCTCGACGATGAAGGTCTTCATCTCCGGGACAGCCCACGAGAGGCTGGGACCGGACCACCGCTTCCGCACCAGGGTCTACCGCACCGGGCCGATCGCGCGTGGCGTGCTCAAAGGCGATCTGGTGCTCGTGGCCGGCGGCGACCTGCTGCTGGGCGGTCGCGTCCAACCGGACGGCTCGCTCTGGCTGAAGGCCCAGGATCACTCCTACGGGGGTGAGGGCGTGGAGCCGGTGCCGGGTGATCCGATCCAGTCGCTGCGCGACCTGGCCGACCAGGTGGCCGCACGAGGCGTGCGGCGGATCGAGGGCCGTGTACTGGTGGATGCGTCCCTGTTCCGCCAGGGCGAGGAGACGACCGGCAACGGCAGCGTGCAGGTCTCGCCGATGATGATCAACGACAACATCGTGGACGTGATCGCCAGGCCGGGCGGCGTCGTCGGCGCCCCGGCGGTGCTGGAGGTCACCCCCCAGCTGGGCTACGTCGACATCATCAACGAGGTGACGACGGTCGCACCGGAGGAGACGGTGCTGCCGCTGCGGTTCGTCGACGACGTCGAGCATGAGGATGGCACTCATACGGTGCGACTCACCGGCAGCGTCCCGCTGTCGGCCGGCTACCACACGCTGCGGCCCTACGCCGTTCCCGGACCGGTGCGGTTCGCGGAGCTGGCCTTCGCCGAGGCTCTGCGGGGAAAGGGAATCCGCGCCACCTCCGACGCGACGTCGAGCATCGACCCGAAGGCGATGGCCAACCACCGCAGGCCGGAGAAGCTCGTGGCCGAGCTCGTGTCCCCGCCGCTGTCGGAAGCGGTGAAGGTGATGCTCAAGCTGAGCTCGAACCCGCACACCGCGCACTGGCCCTACGTGGTCGGCGCGATCGCCGGACACGAGCACGACAACCCGGAGGCGGTGTACGAGGAGATGCGTAGCACCCTGTTCACGGAGGCCGGTCTGGACCCGCATCCACCCGGCTCGGAGACCGGCCTGTACTCCCCGGACCACTTCGTCCAGTTCCTGACCCACATGGCGGGCAGGCCCTATATGCGCGAGTACCACGACGGGCTGCCCATCATGGGCGTGGACGGGACACTGGCCCACGTCCAGGTGAACTCCCCGGCCGCCGGCCACGTCCACGCCAAGACCGGTGGTGGTTCGCCCACCAGCGGAAGCGTCCGCGCGCTGGCGGGGTACATCGATCTGCCGGGTGGGCGCCGGGTGGCCTTCGGCTCGTTCATCGAAAAGGTGGTCGCAACACCCGAAGAAGGAGCGGCCTTCCAGCCCATCGCGATGGAAGCGCTGGGTGAGATCGCCACGGCCGTATACGAGGAGGAGACCTCATGAACAGTCAACGATCCATGGCATCGCGGCGCGCGGTGCTGGCGATGCTGGGCGCCGCGCCGGTCGCGGCCGGCGCCGTGCTGGCGGCTCCCGGCGTCGCCGGTGCCGGGGCCGCCGGACAGGGACACATACCCAAGGAGCTGCGGCCCGGCGGCGAATACGACAAGGCCGTCGCACAATTCGCGGCCGAGGACACGTTCTCGGGCACCGTGCTCCTGGCCCACCGCGGCAAGCCGGTGCTCGAGCGGGCCTACGGCATGGCCGACAAGGCGAAGTCCATCCCCAACCGCATGGACACGCTGTTCAGCGTCGGGTCGATCTGCAAGGCCTTCACCAGCGTGGCGGTGATGCAGCTGGCGCGACAGGACAAGATCGACCTTCACGCGACGGTCGGAACCTATCTGGACGGTTTCCGGGCCGAGGTCGCCGACACCGTCACCGTGCACCAGCTGCTCACCCACACCGGCGGGATGGGCGACCACGGCGCCGATTCGAGGGCCTGGGACAGTGTCGAGGAGGTGTTCGAAGGGACCCTGGACGTCATTCGCGGGAGGCAGGACCTGCCGGAGTTCACGCCGGGGACGGAGTGGCGCTACAGCAACTCCGGCTTCCACATCCTCGGCGCGATCGTGCGGGCGGCGAGCAACGAGGACTACTACAAGTACATCCGCGAGCACGTGTTCGACCCGGCCGGCATGGAACGCACCGGCTTCTATACGAGGCCGCAGGTCCTTGCCGCCGACGACATAGCCCACCCATACGCCACGCATCCGCAGACCGGCGAACGCATCGACTCCACCACCAGAGACGACTTCCCGTTCGTCGGGACCCCGGCAGGCGGCGCGTTCTCCACCGCGGAGGAGTTGATGAAGTTCATCCGCGCGCTGCACGAGGACGGAACGCTGCTCCCGTCCGCGTTCGCCGATCTGGCCACCAACGGCAAGGCGGTCCAGGGCCCCGACCAGCGGCCGGACCTGGTGCGGCAGAACTCGTTCTACGGTTACGGGTTCGAGGTGACCACGCTCAACGACAGGCGTATCTGCGGCCACTCCGGCGGCAGCTCGATCGGCGTGTCCTGCATGCTCGACTTCCATCCAGCTCTGGACTGGGTATCGGTCAGTCTCAGCAACTACTCCGACCGGTACTGGCCACTGGTCAACCTGGAACGCACACTGATCACCCAGCAATGACAGCGGGAGTTCGAGGCGGCACAGAACCCTTCCCGATGCGGGGGGAAGCTCACTGCTCCGGGCTCGCGGCCGCGGGCGTTCCGGGCGCCAGCACGCGGCCGATGAAGCCGGCCAGGTTGCGCTGAGCGCGGGCAACCCTCTCGGTCACGGAGATGGTCTCGTCGATCTCCGCCCCGACGATCGGCGTCTTCTTGCCTCGGCTGTACAGCGAGCAGGCGAGGTCGGCACAGAGGTACTCGCCGGCAGTGTTGCCATGGCGGCCGGCCTCACCGGCCCGGCGTGCGCTCATCAGCGCCACGCCGCCGTTCGTGTGGACGGTCAGGCACAGCGAGCACATGCTGCGGGTCGTGAACCCGCGGTTCGTCCTCGGGGTCGCCCGCAGGGTGATGCCGACCAGCGAGCCGTCGTCGCGTTCGGCGACGACGTAGCACCGGTCGGGCGCGCCGGGGTCGCGCCAGCCCAGGAAGTCGAGGTACTCCCAGGGCTGCTCGTCCAGTTCTCGAGGAAGGTTCAGCCGTTTGGCCTCGCCCTTGGAGCAGTTGACGAACGACCCGCGGATGTCGCTCTCGGTGAGCGGTCTCATGTCGCTCGACGCTAGCCGTGCCCTTTTCCTCCGGCAAAGCATTTACCCGCCGGCACGGTGCATGTGGACGCTGGTCGGGATCGCCGCGATAGGCTCCGCCGCGGCGGCACCCTTCTTACGGGCTCACGTCCTCGGGTACGACGGGATCAGAACAGGGAAAGGCTCACCGACATGGTTGACCGCGATCGCTCGCTGGCCGAGCTCGGGCTGACGATCGCGCCGGAGGCGCAGGCTCCGGCGCCGGTGCTCGAGCCGTTGATCGCGTACGTACGCGGCCATGCCACCGGCGATCCCGCCTACTTCCGCCGGGCGTTCCGACCCTCGGCACACGTCGAGGGCATCCGGGACGGCCAGTTCGTCTCGTGGCCGGTCGACACGTACTGTGACCGGTTCACCGGTCAACCCGCCGAGGACGAGTCGACCCGGCGCCGTCGTCTCGACCTGGTGCGGGTGGAGTCGACCATCGCCGTCGCGACCCTGACGTTGCACCACGGCCCGGACCACTTCACCGACATGTTCGTCCTCCTCGAGCAGGACGGCGAGTGGCGGATCGCCAACAAGGTCTACCACCGGGCACCCGCGGACGCGGCGAGCGCACCGAACCAGTAGGGGGCCGCCCCGCCGTCACTCGTCCTGGAGCGAGGCCAGCGCCGTCCCGATCCGCCGCACGCGCGTCTCGGGCTTCTTCGCGCTCTCGATCGCGTGCACATGCTTGCGCTTCTGGCTGTGGCTCAGGCGGTCGTAGGCGGCGCGGGCGGCCGGCTCGTCGTCCAGGGCGCGGGCGAAGTCCGCGGGCTCCACGACCACTGGCGGGTCGGGGTCGAGTTCCACCTCGACCTCGACCTCGTCACCGGTCACCACACCCGCGGCGTTCCGATTGGCGTTGCTGAGGCCGAGCAGGTAGCGGCCGCGCATGATGGCGACCCGGCTCCTCCACGTGTGCCCGTTGATGGTGATGACGACCCTCGCCCGCTTGCCTTCGCCGAGCTCCGCCACCACGTGCGAGGGAATCTCCAGCCCTCTCATGGGTTCTGGAGGTTCGACGTGGGTTCGGAACTTCATGGTCACTCCCAGCGGGGCGGTGGCTTCGGACGGCTCATCGGGCCTGGCTGATACGGATCAGGTTGCCCGCGGGATCGCGGAACGCGCAGTCACGAACGCCCCACGCATGTTCCATCGGCTCCTGGACGATGTCGACGTCGCTGGCCTGGAGACGCTCGAAGGTGCCGTCGAGGTCCTCGGTGGCCAGCAGGATCTTGCGGTACGTGCCCTTGGCCATCATCTCGGCGATGGCGCGGCGCTCGTCGTCGGTGACGCCGGGGTCGGCCGCCGGCGGCTCCAGGACGATGCAGGTGTCGGTCTGGCCGACCGGGCCGACCGTGATCCAGCGCATCTCGCCCTCGCCGACGTCGTTGCGGACCTCGAAGCCGAGGGTGTCGCGGTAGAAGGCCAGCGATGCCTCCGGGTCGTTGTGCGGGAGGAAGCTGGTGTTGATGGTGATGTCCATGGCGGTCACGCTAGCTGCGGCTTGCTGACCGGTGCTTCTCGATTCCGGACGGGTCTGGTCACCTGCTTGACCACACACGGTGGGATGCCCCGCGTCGCGCGGGTGACCTGGCGACGGTAGGTGCTGGGCGGAACGCCGGTCAGCTCGGTGAAGCGGGTGCTGAAGGTGCCCAGCGACGAGCAGCCGACCGCGAAGCAGACCTCGGTGACGCTGAGGTCGCCCCGACGTAACAGTGTCATCGCGCGCTCGATGCGCCGGGTCATCAGGTAGCTGTACGGGGACTCACCGTAAGCGAGCTTGAACTCGCGGCCGAGGTGCCGGGCGGACATGTTCACCCCGCGGGCGAGCGCCTCGATGTCCAGCGGCTGCGCGTACTCCCGGTCGATGCGGTCGCGGACGCGGCACAGCAGTGCGAGGTGACGGAGGCGTTGCGGGCTCACCACCTCCGTAGGCGTCGAACGGTCGGTTTGCACGTCCTCATTCTCCTGAACACGCCGGCGGTTCATCAACTCCTCACGCAAAACCGGTGCGCGGCCTGGGAGCGACACGTCGTGGCGAAAACACGATGACCGGACCTGTCCGGAATCGAGAAGCGCCCGTCGTCGAGCCACACCTAGCCTCGTTCGGCAGAGGCTTCTGACACCGACGAATCGGTGCATTGTCGTGACCTTTCGTCGCACGGTACGTCAGCAGTTCAAAGGCAGACGCCAACCACAGATGGAGCGAAAGAATGCAGCAACGCATGCCCAACCCAGCGGTCGTCCTGTCCGACGCGATGCAGCCGATCCAGGCCATCTTCAAGGCCGCCCACCAAGGCGGGGTCGAACTGGAGACGCTCGAGCTCGTCCACCTGCGGGTGAGCCAGATCAACGGCTGCAGCGCGTGCGTCGACAGCGGCGTGAAGACCGCCCGGAAGGCGGGTGTGAACGACGATCGGCTTGCCGCGGTCGCCGCGTGGCGGGACACGCCGTACTACACCGACGCCGAGCGCGCGGCCCTCGATCTCGCCGAAGCCGCGACCCGGCTCGCCGACCGTCCGAACCCCGTGACCGACGAGATCTGGGGCCGGGCGGCCGAACACTTCGACGAGAAAGGCCTGGCCGCGATCGTCCTCATGGTCGGCGTGACCAACCTGTTCAACCGGCTCAACGCCACCACCAAGCAGGTAGCCGGAGCCTGGGGCTGACCACGAATGACGCAGAACCAGCACGGGAACAGCCGCCAGGAGCGCAAGCCGGGCACGCCCGGCCGGTTCTCCCGGTGGATGCAGCAGAAGATGAACGCCCGGATGAACCGCAAGATTCGACGTGGCGAGGGCACGTTCAGGGGCATGGACGTCCTGATCCTGCACACGGTCGGTCGTCGAAGCGGCCAACCACGGCAGTCGCCCGTCTCGTGGTTCGCCGACGGTGACGGCGCCTGGCTGATCGTCGCCTCCGGCGGTGGAAGCCAGCACCCGGACTGGCACGCCAATCTGATGGCGCACCCCGATCGGGCATCGATCGAGCTGGCCGGTCGCGACCCCATCGAGGTGACGCCGAACCGGCTCGACCACTACGAGCGGGAACAGGCATGGCAGCGCATCACCGCCGCCCAGCCACGCTACGAGAAGTACCAGAGCAAGTCCGATCGGCAGTACCCGGTGATCCGCCTCACCCCGCGGTAGTCACACAAACCCCGAAGCTGCGGGGCGTGGGCTCGTGAAGGCCGTCATCCGCCACCTTGGATGACGGCCTTCACGAGAGCACGCCGCGTGATCAAGTGAGGTGCCGCACGTCGTTCAGCTCGCTGATCTGGCGGTTGTGGAAGTAGTCGTCCTCGCGAAGCAGGGAGATGGACCCCGACGTCAGGCGGAACCGCACCCGGCCAGCGGCCTCGATGGGCATGCCGATCCAGGCCGCCAGCAGGAAGGTCGCCGTACCACCGTGGGTGACCACGATCCGGTGCTCCACGGTTGAGCGTTGAACTCGCTCCATCGCCGCGTAGGCCCGTACGGCGAGCTCCCACTGCGTCTCCGCGCCCGCGACCCCCTCGTCGTGTCGCATGCGCTCACCGAACTCCGGTGGAGGGACGAACCGCATGTCCAGCCATGCGACTGGCGAGCGCCTCCGCGATGGCCCCGGCCTGCGCGACGCCGCGCTCGGTGAGATCCGAGTCGTACCATCCTCCGACGAGACTCTCGACGTGATGCGTCGCCTCAGGATGCGTCACTACATACACGTTCTTCATCAAGCCTCCGGGGATCTGATCCCGCGGTCGGGCCGCCGCCGGACGATCGGAATTGCGTCGGCGGTGACTGATATGGCTTCTGCGTAGACTTCCGGCACGTGTCGCGACAGGTGATGCAAGCCGATGAAGAACGTCAAGCACGACCACCCCATCATGCTCCCGTCCCACGACCCGTATCGCTGAGCGCACCGTCCGGGGTCGTGGGGTCGCCGGTCGCGGCGCGCCAGTCGCGTAGACGCTCGCGGGAGGCGGCGAGGCGACCGTGGTGCTCCGGCGAGCCGGTGAGGTTGTGGAGCTCGTACGGGTCGGTGACCAGGTCGTAGAGCTCCTCGCCGATGCCGTCGTAGGCGACGTACTTGTACCGCGAACCGATCAGGGCACGGCCGACGATCTTCTCGCCGTGCCCGTGCGTCTCGCAGACGATTTCGTCCCGCCAGCCCTGCTCGCCGCGGACCAGGGGGAGCAGTGAAGCGCCGTCGATGCCGGCCGGCGGCGGCGCCCCGGCAGCGTCGAGCACGGTGGGCAGGATGTCGATCTGACCGACCCGGTCGCGCACGGTCTGGCCGGCGGCCACCCCGCCGGGCCAGCGCAAGGCGAAGGGTATGCGCAGGACTTCCTCGGTCAGATAGGAGCGCTTGTCGAAGTGTCCACCGTGACTGGCGATGGCGTCCCCGTGGTCGGCCAGCCAGACCACGAGTGTGTGGTCGGTCAGGCTGAGGGCATCCAGCCGGTCGAGGATGCGACCGGCGGCGTCGTCGACGAGCGTGTTCTGGGCGTAGCAGTGCGCGAGCACGCGCTGCCATTCCTGCCACGAGAGCGCGCTCGGCTGGACCAGCCGGTCGCCCGCTCCCATCGGATGGTTGCCCTCGCGCCAGTGCACCTCGGTCCGGCCGGCGAGATCGTCGTGGACGCTGCCGTACGGCGGGATGTCGCCCGGCGGATACATGTCGAGGAACCGCTGCGTCGGGAAGTACGGGGCGTGTGGCCCCCAGAAGCTGACGACCATCGAGAACGGCCGCTCCGAGTCCTCCGCCGCGAGGCGATCCAGCTGCTCGCAGGCCAGGTTCGCCAGGAAGTACGCCTCGTGGGTGTCGTCCGGGCTCTGCAGGACACCGATCGCGTGCTCGTTGCACCAGCCACCGGTCTGGCGGTACAGCCCTTCCAGCGGCTCCCCCCAGTCCGGAGGATGGAACGAGCGCTCGACCTGGATCGTCGGTTCCGGCAGCCCTCGGGACGCAAGATAGGTCGCGTACTCCGGTTTCGTGTACGGATTGTTGTAGCTGGGATAGGAGAACCCCTCCGCACCCAGATCCTGGGCGGTACCCGGCCCGGCATGCCACTTCCCGAAGTAGTACTGCGCGTACCCCGCGGCCGCCAGCTCGGAGAACAGGGTGGGCTCGTCGAAGGGTGTGCCGGTGTCGTTGCGGATCTCTCCGTGGCTGTGTGGGTAGCGCCCGCTCACGATGCTGCGCCGCGCCGGCGAGCACAGCGGCGACTGGCAGTACGCCCGCTCGAAGGTGACGCCTGCGCCGCGGAGCCGGTCGAACTGCGGGCGTCGCACCCGTGGGCCGTCGTCCCAGCCGTGCCGATAGTGGGCCTGATGGTCATTGAGGAGAATCACCACGTTGGGCGCATGTTCTGGCACCTGCCGCCTCCATCACATCGACTCGACCGATTGACTGAAACGATTCACGCCGCCGAGGATGCTAGCAGGCTCGTACGAGGAGGGAGGTCCGCTCAGCCGCGGCCGGCCAACCCGATCCGGTCGAACGTCACGACCGGCGAGCGGACGTCGCTGGTGTCCGCGACGACATCGGCCACTCCCCACGGGTCCTCCCGTGATCGATAGAGCGCCTGACCGGGCAGGTACTTGCGCCGGTACCGCTCCTCGACCCGCGCGGCATCCCCGAACACCTGACGGTCGCGCACCAGCGCCCGCTCGAGCGTGACCTCCTCGGGTACATGCAGATGGATGCCCACGTCCCAGTACCGCCGCAGCTCCCGCCGCAGCAGGAAGACACCGTCCATCACCAGCACGGCCGCCTCCGGCACGGTCTCGTGTCGCACGCTCACCCGGTCGGTCGCAAGGTCCAGGACCCCGGTCACGACCGACGTCGTGCCGCCGGCGAACGCCTGCAGCAAAAGCTCCACGTCGTCAAAAGCGAACGTGTCGTCGAGGTACGCCTCGGCGGTCAGCCCGCGTGCTCTCCGTTCGACCGCCGGCCGGTGGAAGTCGTCGATCGACGCCCGCACCGCCAGCCCCTCCAACGACGCGGCGACGCCGTCCGCGAGCGTCGTCTTACCGGCGGCATCGGGCCCGTCGATCGCCACCAGCACCCGCGCGCACCGCTCCACCATCGACCGCGCATGGTCGGCGATGCCACGAGCCAGGTCCATGTCGCCATCATGCCCGCTGCCGGCCCGTCATACGCCGCAGGCCGCTGCCCAGGCACAGCACTCCTCCGAGCGCGAGCCAGGCGGCCAGGACGACGACGGGCTGGGTGGCGGCGCGGCCGTCGAAGAACGCGGTGGAGCGCAGCAGCTGGCCGCCCGCCCCCGGCGGCAGCAGCTGGCCCAGGGTGCCGGACCAGCCGGGCAGCATCTCGGGCGCGGTCGAGGTACCTGACAGGGGATTGCCGATGAGCATCATGATGACGGCGCCCAGACCGAAGCCGACGGTGCCGAGCAGTGACTCCAGCCCCAGGATGCTCAGGGAGGTGGCAGCGATCGTGAGGGCGACGGCGCCGCTGTTGGCCGGGTACGAGCCGCCCAGCGAGCCGAGCCAGAACTGCAGGATCGCTGCCACGGCCAGACCGCCGGTCGCGGCGAAGGCGAGCGCTCCGGTGACCCGGCGGGCGGTGCCGCGGACGAGTCTGGTCAGCAGCACCGCGGCGAGCAGGCCACCCATGACCAGCGGGAGGGCGCCGGCGGTCAGGCCGGCACCGCGCGGGTCGTCGGCCGGCAGGGCGGCAAGGTCACGGGTCGCGACCGCGGTGCTGGCGCCTGGTGTCTCCGCCCGGCCGAGCGCGGTCGCGACGCTCTGGAGGGTCTGGGCCACCGCTGAGCTGGCGGCGGAGGCGATGACGACCTGCGGGGTGCCGGAGCTGACGTCGATCGCCCCGTACACCTCCCGGTCACGGATCAACTGCTCCGCGGCCGCCGTGTCGGCGACCTCGGTGATCTCGAAGGCGTCCGGCAGGCGTTCGTCGAGGACGACGCCGACCTGCTCGGCCGCGGCGGCCGGCCCGGCGACGGCGATCGGCAGATCGTGCGCCGACGACCGCACCGACGGCCAGGCGAACGCGGTGAGCAGTACGCTGAGGACCGCCGTGAGCAGCACGACCGCTCCGGCCACCGTCGGCCAGGGCGACGGCGACATGTCGGCTGTCAGCGGGCCGCGATCGGTGTTCATCGCAGGGTGAGGGCGGTCTCGGAGTCGATGCGGGTCAGCTTGTCCGGGTTGCGGACGAAGTAGAGGCCGGTGATGCGGGCGTTCTCGACCCGGACCGCCAGGACGCCGTCCAGCTCGCCGTCGACGCGCAGGACCAATGCTGGGTTGCCGTTGACCACGGTCTGGCCGACGGTGAGCGTGGCATCGGTCCTCGCGAGGCCGCCGACGACGAAGCGGCCCACCTTCTCGGCGCCGGTGATCGGACGCGGCGGGGCCAGCTTGACGCCGCCGCCGTCGCTGATGGCCACCACCTCGGGAGCGAGCACCTCGAGCAGGCCTTGCAGGTCCCCGGCTTCGAGCGCGTGCCGGAACGCATCCAGGGCCGCCTGGGTCTGGCTCGCGGTGACCACTTCGCGGGGGCGGCGGGCGTCAACGTGCCGGCGGGCGCGGTGGGCGATCTGGTGGACGGCGGCAGGTGTCTTGTCGAGGGCGGCCGCGATCTCGTCATAGCCCACATCGAAGGCCTCGCGCAGCACGAAGACGGCCCGCTCGGTCGGCGTCAGCGTCTCCAGGACGAGCATGAGCGCCATCGACATGCTCTCGGCGAGCTCGACGTCCTCGGCCACGTCCGGCGCGGTCAGCAGCGGCTCCGGCAGCCACGGGCCGACGTAGGCCTCCCGGCGGCGCTTCACGGTGCGCAGCCGGTTGAGCGCCTGCCGGGTCGTGATGCGGACCAGGTAGGCGCGCTGGTCACGCACCTCCCCCAGGTCGACCTTCACCCATCGCAGCCAGGTCTCCTGCAGGACGTCCTCGGCATCGGCCGCCGATCCGAGCATCTCGTAGGCGACGGTGAAGAGCAGGTTGCGCTGGGCGACGAAAGCCTCGGTCGCCTGGTCGGTGGCGTGCTCCCTCACAGCTCGAGCTCCTTCGTCAACGGGTTCAGCGGGTGGTCAACGCCTTTCCGCGCTCGGCCTGGAGCCGCTGCTCGCGCCACTTACGGCTCATTCCCTCGCCGCGGAAGAGCTTGGATTCCTTGACCCACCAGACGTGCGAACCGGGTTTGCGTGCCTCTCCCGCCAGCTGCTGGATAGGGCTCGTGTTAGCGGCTTCCTTGAGCTTCGCGCCCGTGCGACCGCCGATGTAGAACCTGGTCGCGATGTCGTTGCGGTGGGAGAGCTGGAAGACGCCGGCCCGACGACCCAAGCTGACGCACATGGCGGCGATCCCCTTGGTGAAGTCCTCAGGTTGTTCACCCGCGATCCGGCTGAGCACCGTGTCGGCCGCGTGCGAGCCCAGCGGGAGCGCGGCCTGGCAGCTCATCCGCAACGGCAGGCCCGACGGGGTCGCCGCATCTCCGGTCGCGACGATGCGCTCGTCGTCAACGCTGGTCAGGGTCTCGTCCGTGAGCAGCCGGCCGACGGCGTCGGTGGTCAGCCCGCTGGGCCCGGCCAGATCCGGAACGCCGAACCCGGCGGCCCAGATCGTCACCGCGCTCGGCAGCTGGCGGCCGTCGCTGAGCCGGACAGCATCGCGGGTCACCGTGGTCACCTTCGAGCCGGGGCCCTCGAGGACGGTCACCCCGAGCCTGGACAACTCCTTGGCCACCGAGCGTCGAGCCCGTGGGTGCAGGTACGGGCCGAGCTGCTCACCGCAGACCAAGGTCACGGTACGGCCCAGCTCCGCGAGCTCGGAGGCGATCTCGATGCCGAGCGGACCGCCACCGACAACCGTCATCGAGGCCGTCGCGGGTGCGCCGTCGACGACGGACCGCAGCCGCTGCGCCTGCTCCAGGCTGGCGGTCGGGTAGGCGAACTCGGCCGCTCCGGGCACCCCCTGATCGGCGCTGCCACTGCCCACCGCGTAGACCAGGTAGTCGTAGCCGATCGCGCCGCCGGTGGCCAACGCCACGCTGCGCTCCGGCGCGTCGATCCGGGTCACGGTGTCGACCACCAGCCGGACGCGGTCGGCCAGCACGTCTTTGAACTCGACCACGGCGTCATCCGACCCGCCCACCAGCTGGTGCAGCCGGATCCGCTCGACGAAGGCCGGTCGCGGGTTGATCAGGGTCACGGTCACGTCGTCGCGCTGGGTCAGCCGATTGGCCGCCATGACGCCGGCGTACCCGCCGCCGATCACGACCACGTCGGTGTTCCCGGTCATGGTGTCTCCTTCGTTCCGAGGCTTCGGACACAAGACACCGCGTGATCGAACATCCTGACACCGTGTGAGGCAGGTCACTCCGCCGGCGTGGGCGGCCACCCGCCCGCTACGTCGTGCCCAGGCGCAGCGTGCGGCTGGCACCGGCCGGCAGGACCACGTGCACGCGCCCGTCCCGGACGGGGATCGGCTGCCACTCGTCCTCGAAGAGGGTCGCCACGGCTGCGCGCTGCGCCGGGTACTCGTTGAGAGCGACCACCGCTTCGGTCGGTTCCAACGCGACGGACCTGAGCCGGACCGTGATGCCGGGCGATCCGTCCTGCGGCCGGCCGATGCTCGTGACGAGGACGTGCGGCGACTCGATCGACAGCAGGCTTCCGGTGCCGGAAACCGGCTCACCGCCGGTCCGCCCGGTCGCGAGCACAGCGACCAAGGAGTCGGTGAGCCCGGTGGCCGTCGTGGCCCCCAGCCGTTGCGGCGTGCTGCTCGCCGAACCGGCGATGGCGTATCGGAACGTCATCTCGCCACTCTGCTGGGACGGGAAGTTGGTGTCCCAGATGTTGTTGAAGGCCCACGAGTAGATGGTGCCGGGTTCTGGCTCGGTGTCTCTGATCGTCGACGGGAACGGCGCGTACGGCAGATGGATCGTGCCGAGCTGCACCAGCGGTGCTTCCATGGTCGCCCACGCCGTGCTGTAGCCGTCCTCGCTGAACGCCGCCCAGTGCCTGATCGCGTGCATGTGCTGTGGCGCGCCAGGGACGTGTGGGATTCCGTGGCCGGCCACCGACCCCGTCAGTTCATATGTCGGCCAGGTCGAAGAGGCGAGCGGGAAGGCGAAGAATCCGCTCTCCTTGCCCTTGCTCGCCTGCTTGCTGACACGGTTGGTGATCTCGACACGTGGCACGCCCCGATAGAGGGCGACCGACGTGCGGATGTGGTCGACGCCGGGCGCGTAGGTCTCGACTTCGAGCACGTGTCCCAGCTCGGACCGCTCCGATCGGACCAGTCGCGTCCCACGGGCGACGGTGCGGGAGGTGAGCAGCGACAGGTCGTGGGCGTGCAGGCGGCTGGACAGGTGGTTGACCCCGGGCGCGGACCCGTAGGCGTCGTGGATGTACTGGTTGACCCCGGTGAGGGCCCCGACGTCGACGAGCTCCCTTCCGGTCGCGCGGTCGGTGATCGAGGCGATGGCACCGAGATCCGGGTCGTAGGTCACGTCGTAGAACTCGTTCGACAGCTGCCAGGACCCGGTCTCCGGCGTGATGGCGGAACCGGCGGTCGGACGCGTGATGTCGTATCGCACCCACCCCGCCGATGGAACGTCGGTCGCGACGAACTGGACGTGCCAGCCGCGCGGCGACGCCTGGCGGGTCTCCCGGGTGATCCGGGCAGGCACGGGCTCTGCCTTTCGGCTGTCGATGACGGCGAAGTCCTCGACGGATGCGGAGAAGGCGCTCTCCGGGACGAAGACGTCGACGATGTCGGTGCGGTGCCAGCCCGACGTGTTGTACACGACGACCGAGCCGAGGACCTGCGCGCTCGCCGGTGCGGTGGTGGCGGCGCCGAGGCGCCGGACGGCGGCGTGAAGGAGGTCCTGGGCGTCGTCGTGAGCCTGGTAGGCGAACTCGACCTTGCGCGACCACTGGATGGCACCGGAACCCGGGCCGTGCTCGTGGTCATGCCAGGGGTTGGCGGCTCCCCAGGTGTGCTCGTCGAAGAGTCCGATCTTGTCGTAGGTGCGATCGATCTCCTCTCGCACGTCATGTGTCTCGCCCACCGCCAGGTCGGCGAAGGCATGGGCCGTCTCGGCCGCGCGGAGGATGGACTGTGCGCGGCGGTTGTACCCGAGTGGGCGCGCACCGGACCCGAGTCCGTCGGCCCACCAGTCACCCCAGTCGCCGGTCTGCTCGGCGAGGCGGTCGCCGAGCTCTCGCTCCGCGGTGGACAGGAAGGAGTGGTTGGTGGCCACGACCAGACGCGGGTAGGCCCACTGCGCGTTCCAGGCCTGCGCGATCTCGGCCGTGATGTCGCTGGGGCAGGCGTTGTCGGAATGGCTGCCCTGCACTCGCAGCTGCAGCAGGTCGTACGGGAACGGCTCCTTGACCAGCTCGCTCTCCTGCGGGTACCCGGCGAATCCCAGCACGTCCTTGGCGTACGGGATGGGCTTGGTGGTGAGGGCTTGCAGGTACATCGGCAGGCGGTGGATGGCCTCGTCGTAGGAGTCCACCAGGCCGACCAGGTTGCCCTCCATGTAGGCGGCGCCGTGTGCGCTGTCGGTGAACCAGGTGAGCATGCGGTTGCCCGCGGGTGTGCACCACCAGAACGGCCGCGAGAGCTCCTGCCCGCCGGTGCGGTACGGCACCGAACGGCCGGCCCAGTTGTGCGCCGCGGACAGGTAACGCACACCGGCTTCGACCAGCGCGTCCACCCAGCCGGTCGTGGCGCCGGGAACGTCGGTGTGCATGGCCGTCCGGATCGGGATCCGGTAGCGCTCGCGCAGCTCGAAGGTCCCGCGCAGGAGCCGCACCAGCTCTTCTTGACTCGACGCCTCGGTGTGCAGGTTGAACGGCATCGCCGCGACCTCGAGGACGTCCTGGCGCGCCAGCCGGCAGAACTCCTCGATCACCGCGCTCGATCGGTGCGCGAGCCACGCACGGATCGGGAAGTTCGACTCCACCGTCCACTTGAACCGGCTGTCGGGTTGGGTGTCGTCGCCCTGACGGGCGAGCTCCACGGCCGCGTCGAGGTACTCGAGGTGGTTGCGCAGGACGATGCCCTGGGGGTCGGTGTAGCCGATGTCGAGGTGGCTGTGCTGCACCAGGTGGACGGTGAGCTTCCGGCTGGGTGCGAGCTCGATCTCGCCGATGTGCTCGTGACCGTCGGCCACGACGACCAGGCGCCACCGTGACGGTGCGGTGACCTCGGGGACGAGCAGGTCGATGACGCTGGACGGCGGCGACGGCGCCATCGTCGCGAACCCGCTGCCGTCCTGCTCGCGCAGCTCGACCCGATCCAGCGCCGGCAGATCGCGGCTGACATGGACGCGGACCACCTGGTGCAGTCCGGTCCCGGAACCTGGCTCCGGATATCGGAACAGCGGCAGCTCACCGGCGGAGACCACGGTGTCGTCGATGGTCAGCGCGGGTCGCAGGGTCGCGCTGATCAGGGCGTCCAACACTCGCTGTGCCCGGGGCGCGTGACCGCTTCGGGTGAGAAGCCGGGTCGTCATCGTCAGTTCTCCTCGCTGCTCGGTGGATGGTGCGACTCGACTGCCTGGCCGTAGTAGATGATCGTGGTGGGGATGACAAGGCGACGGGGCGGCGCATCGCGGTCGTCCGACCCACGACCGAGGCGGTCGAGGAGCAGACGGGCCGCCTGGCGGCCGATCTCCATCGGGTCGTAGGCGACGATGGTGAGTGGAATCCCGAGAGTGTCGGCCAGCTCGAAGTCGTCGAAGCCGACGAGGTCGACGCGCTGGTCGCGGGCGCGCAACACCCGAAAGGCCCCGATGGTCAGCCGGTTGTTGGCACAGAAGAGCGCCGTGGGAGGGTCCACCTGCGACAGCAGGTCCATGGTCGCCTTCTCCGCCGCGGCCACGGTGCGCAGCGGGCGGCGATCGTAGCGGGCATCGAACTCCAGGCCGGCCTCGTCGAACGCGGCGCAGAACCCGCGGAACCGTTCCGCACCCGTCCATGCCGCCGGCGGCAGGCCGAGGAAACCGATCCGGCGATGACCGGCGGCCAGCAGCCGTGCGGTGGCCAGCCGGGTTCCGTTGAAGTCGTCGAGCAGGACCGCGTCGGCGTCGACGCCGGACGGCTGGCTGGCGGCGAAGATGATCGGTGTCTCGAGCCGCACCGGGTCCAGATGGGTGTGCTCGTTGCCGGCCGGCAGGACGATGATCCCGTCGATGCGACGGGACACCAGGTCCGCGATCGCCTTGCGCTCGTGGTCCACCTGCTCAGCCGTGTTCGCCACCATGACGCGAATGCCGTGGTCGCTGAGCGTGGACTCCACGCCGAGAGCGACGGCGGAGTAGAACGGGTTGGCGAGGTTGGCCACGAGCAGGCCGACGAGATCCGGTGCGCGCCCGAGACGAAGGCTGCGCGCCACCTCGTTCCGGCGGTAGCCGAGCTCCTCGACGGCGGTGATCACCTTGCGGCGGTTGTCGTCGCTGACGCTCGGGTTGTCATGCAGCACCCGCGATACCGTCATCGGGCTGACACCGGCTCGCCTGGCCACGTCCTGCATGGTGGGCTGAGGCCCACGGCGTCGATCCTGTGTTGCCATTGCCGAACCTTAGGCTCTCTTTTCAGGGTGCGACGAGCCGGATTTGACCGCACGCGTCGTGGTGCGCCGGAACGCCGCCGAACCCGCCCCGATCAGCGCCGCCTCCGTCGGCCGCGTCGCGCACACGACGGCGGTACGGCCGACGACAGCCGGGGCGGTCTGCGCGATTCCGGCACGCAGCCGCGGCAGCACGATGTCCCACGACGCCGCCATGGAGCCGCCCACCACGAGGACGGTCGCACCGAAGCGTTCCACCCACGGCCCGATGGTCCGCCCGAGCGCGATGAGCGCTCGATCGAGGACCTGGCGCGCCTCGGGCTCGCCATCCCGGTCCCGCATCGCGATGTCGCGAACGTCGACGTCGGTGTCGGCGGACTTCGTCAGCTCCGCGTACCGGGCGATGATCGCGCGCCGGGACACCGTGTCCTCGAGCGGCCCGCCGTCGATGGTCAGCAGGTCCACGCGCCCCTCCGGCGGCACCGCGGGGTGGTCCTCGGTGACCGTTCCGTCGATCAGGAACGCCGAGCCGATACCGGTGCCCAGGGTCAGTCCCACCGCACGGCGATGGCCGGCAGCCGCCCCCGCCATCCACTCGCCGAGCAGGAACGCGTCGGCGTCGTTGACGAACGCCACGTCCCGGGGTCGTGTCTCGGCATCGTCCAGCAGGATCGCTCGTAGGTCCAGCCCGAACAAGGCGTCGAACTTGCCCACGTCCCGGAACCGCGCCACCCCGCTCTCGTAGTCGAACGGGCCGGGTATCGCCACGCCCCACCGGCGGCCGGGTTCGATGTCCACCGAGTGGGCGCATTCCAGGATCACGAAGATGATCTCCTCGGCCGTCCCGTCCGACCGCAGTGCGAGGCGGTGGACGGTACCTGGGACCAGACGCCAGTGCGTGGTGTCGACGACGGCGACGGCGCAGTGAGTGCCGCCGACCTCCAGGGCCGGCACCACGTCGGGTTCTTTCCCAGGACCAGTCATCGCACCAGCGCCTTGACCACCTGAACGTCACCGGTTCCGAGCGGAGTGAGACGGTAGCCGCCGACCGCGGCAGGTACCAACAGCGTTTCGGCATAGGCAACGGCATGGCTGTGCCCGGTCGCCGTCTCGACCACGACACCCTCCCCTTCGACCACGTTGAGCACGTGGAAGCCGGCGGACGCGTCGCCGCGCGCCGCACCGCCCGGTTCGATGACGACGCGCCGCACCTCGTAGAACATCTCCGGAAGGGTGCCGAGTAGCTCCTCACGCCATCCCTCCCCCCGCCGCAGGGTCCGCGCCGGCTGGACGAGGTCCCGCGACACGGCGTCGCCGCGCCGGCGCAGGTCGAGATTGGCGAAGGCGTGGGAGATGTGCACGGGGCGGCTGTTGCCCTGCTCGTCCTGGCGCAACCAGTCGTAGAACCGCAACGAGTACAGGTACGGCGTGGCGCTGACCTCGAGGACGACGTTGCCCTTGCCGCTTCCGTGCGGCGTGCCCGCCGGGATGAGGAAAAGCTGGTGCGGCTCGGCCGGGAACGTCCGGACGTACTGCTCGATGTCGAACGGCCGACGGCGATGGTGCGCGTCCAGTGCGTCACGGTGAAAGGCGTCCACGTCGACGTCGCCGCGCAGCCCGAGGTACACCTCGCTGTTCTCGCCGCCGACCATGATGTAGTACGTCTCATGCTGGGTGTACGGCCAGCCGAAGATCTTCCGCATGTAGTCGGACTGCGGATGGCAGTGGACCGAGAGGCTCTGCCCGCCGACGGTGTCGAGGTAGTCGAAGCGCACCGGGAACGACGTGCCGAAGGTGCCGTGCACTCGCTCGCCCATGATCTGCCGGGGATGCAGTGAGACCGCCAGCTGGAACGGCACCTCGACGGCGGGGCCGCCGGCGGTCCCGATGAGTATCCCGCTCTCGGGCGCGATGAGCTCATAGCCGAGCGCGGTGTTGGGTGCCTGCGGGTTGAACCCGAACTCGCGCTGTGCCCAGTGGCCGCCCCACGACGTGGTGTTGAAGGTCGGCCGGGTGCGGAACGGCTGTTCGGCGAGCCCGGCGATGGTGGCGCGCAGCGTCGCACCGTCCACCGACGCCGGGGCACCCGGATCCTGCACGTCCAGCCATCGATCGATGCTCCCGGCCATCGAGTCCCGGTGACGGTCGAGCAGTGGCCAGTCGATGTAGAAGAGCCGTTTGGTCGTACCCGAGCGCTCGGTGCGCGGCTGTCCGATGTTGCGTCCGGTCCCTTCGGTGACCGCGGCTTCGGCGTAACGCTTGGGCAGGTCGGCGTACCACAGGACGTCGTGCCTGACCTCCGCGGCACCCGGGCCGAACACGACGAGCATCCCGTCCGCTGGTGGGGCCTCGTCCGGAAGCTCGCCGAGCAGCTCGCTCAGCCGGCTGGTCGTGATCGTCGCGAAGTGCTGGTCTCCAGCGAGCTCCGGAGAGTCCGTCCGCCTCAGGATCTCGTCCCACGAGACGAACCGGTCGGCCATGTCGACGGTGGCGACGTGCTGCCCGCGCTGTGCGAGGGCGTGCGCGAGCCCGTCGATCACCGCGGGCCAGTCCGCGATGGCCGGTCCCTCGACCGCCAGGGTCGTCGACCCGCGCGGCAGTGATGCGACCGCGTCCGCCCACCCCACCGTGACGGACTCACCGGCCGGCGGGTAGGTGGGCATCGGATCGTAACGGCGGACATGTCTCATGAGTTGACCTCGAGTCTGGGTGGTATCGATACCTTAGCTTGGGTCACCGCCGAGGGGAAGAATGAAATCACGTTGGCGCCTCTTCCCAGCATGTATGCCGCCCACTGGCACGACGCTATTGACTCGACAGATTGGTAGCGATACCTTGCGTGCGATCCGGGAGAGGTGAAGCCAATGGCGACGAGGCACCGTGAAGACGCTTCCGCAGCGGATGTCACGCCGACCGCCTATCGGGGCGTGTCGGCGCGGTATCTGTGGAGGCGGCTGGGCATGTTCGCCTTCACCGTCTGGCTCAGCGCGACGATCATGTTCGCGATCCCGCAACTCGCGCCCGGCGACCCCGTCAGCGCGATGGTGACCCGGCTGACCCAGCAGGCAGGGTTCGTCGAGGGCAGCGCCGGGATGATCGAGGCGTGGCGGGAGCGGTTCGGGCTCGATGATCCGCTGCTGATCCAGTACGCCCAGTACCTGAAGAACATGCTCACCTTCGACTACGGGTACTCGCTGTCGCAGTTCCCCGTCGAGGTCGAGACGATGATCGCCGACGCGATCCCGTGGACGATCGGCCTGCTGACCATCGCGACGATCATCTCCTTCATCGCCGGGACGGTCGTCGGCGCGCTGATGGCCTGGCGTCGCTCACCGGCGCTGCTGCGCCTCCTCCTGCCGCTGACGCTGACCTTCACGGCGATTCCCTTCTTCATCCTGGGAATGCTGCTGATCTATCTCTTCGTCTTCGGACTCGAGATCTTCCCGGTCGCGGGTGGCTACGACTCGACCGCCATGCCCGGATTCAATGTGGACTTCATCGCGAGCGTGATCGAGCACGGGACCCTGCCGGCCCTGTCCATCGTGATCGGGAGCATGGGGTTCTGGGCACTGGGAATGCGCGGCATGATGATCACGATCGAGGGCGAGGACTATCTCACCCTCGCTCAGGCGAAGGGCTTGAACCCGCTGCGGATTCTCTTTCGCTACCAGATCCGCAACGCGATCCTGCCGCAGTTCACGGCTCTCATGCTCAGCTTCGGCCACATCGTCGGCGGAACCGTGCTGGTCGAGTACATCTTCGGCTATCCAGGAACCGGTTCGCTGCTCTTTCGCGCGCTGTCCAACTCCGACTTCACCGTCACCCAGGGCATCGTCTTCATCCTGATCTTGACGACGGCCGCCGCGGTACTCGTCGTCGACCTCATATATCCATTGCTCGATCCGCGGATCACGTACGAGCGGAGTTCGACATGACGCTCACCGTGCAGCAGACGGTCGCACCCGCCGAAACGACGCCGCGGCGTCCCCGCTCACCATGGCGGAACACGAAGCTCATGGTGGGGACCCTCATGGTTCTCGTCATCGTCCTGATCGGCGTCCTCGGTCCGCTGTTCTGGGACACGCGGCTGTCCGCGGCCGCGTCGTCGCCGCTGAACCTCCCGCCGTTCTGGGAGGCCGGCGGCAGCTCGGACCATCCGCTGGGCACCGAGAACTCCGGCCGCGACATGCTCGCCCTGGTGATCTCCGGTGCGCCGGCGACACTGCGCATCGGCCTCATCGTCGGGGTCATCAGCATCGTCATCGGAATCGTGCTCGGCTTCTCCGCTGGCTACCTCGGCGGCCGGATCGACTCCGTCATCCGGACGCTTGCCGACACCGCGCTGACCATACCCGCACTGGCGATCCTGATCGTGATCTCCTCCTACGTGCGCGAGATCGGCATCGCGACGATGGCCTTCATCGTCGCCCTGTTCGCCTGGGCCGGGCCGACGCGACTCATCAGGGCACAGGTGCTCTCGATGCGAGAGCTCGGCTACGTCCGAATGGCCCGGCTCTCCGGCGCATCGACCGTCGACATCATGTTCAAGGAGATGATGCCGAATCTCCTGCCGTATCTCGCGGCCGCTTTCGTGGGCGCCACCTCCGGTGGCATCTTGGCCGCCGTCGGCCTGGAGTCTCTCGGGCTCGGCCCGCAACGCATCCCCACGCTGGGCATGACGATCTACAACGCGTTGCAGTCCTCGGCGATCCTGCGCGGCATGTGGTGGTGGTGGGGCCTACCCACCGTGATCCTCGTCGTCATCTTCGTCGGCCTCTTCCTCATCAGCACCGGGCTCGACGAGGTCGCCAACCCACGGCTCAGAGGACGGAGGTGACCTCACATGACGCGCGACATGACACGAAGCGGCGAACCATTGCTCCGCATCGACGACGTCCATGTCCACTACGGCCGGGTGATCGCCGTCAACGGTGTCGACCTCACCGTGAGCCGCGGCGAGACGCTGGGACTGGTCGGCGAGTCCGGGTCGGGCAAATCGACCCTCGCCATGGCGATCCTGCGCCTCATCACCCCGCCCGGCCGGATCGTCTCGGGACGAATCCACCTCAACGGCGTGGACATCCTCTCCACCGGCGGCCGTCAGCTGCGACAGCTCAGATGGACGGACGTGTCGCTCATCCCCCAGGGGTCGATGAACTCGCTGAACCCCGTCATGCGAATCGGCGACCAGATCCAGGACGCCATCGAGGCTCACGATCGGAGGCAGACGAAGGACTCCCTCCGCCAGCGCGTTCTCTCGCTCCTGGACATGGTGCGGTTGCCGGCCCGGGTGTACGGCATGTATCCGCATGAGCTGTCCGGCGGCATGAAGCAGCGAGTGTGCATCGCGATGGCCATCGCGCTCGGACCGTCTCTGATCATCGCGGACGAGCCGACGAGTGCGTTGGACGTCGTCGTGCAGAAGACCGTGGCGGAGACGTTGCTCAAGGTGAAAGAGGAACTGAACAGTTCGATGATCCTGGTCGGACACGACATGGCGCTCCAGGCCCAGCTGGTCGACCGCATCGCCGTCATGTACGCCGGCAACATCGTCGAGGTGGCACCGGTCGCCGAGCTGTTCTCCAATCCCGTCCACGCCTACACCAGGCATCTCATCGCCTCGGTCCCGTCGATCACTGAGCGCAAGCCGCTCGTGGTCAAGGAGTTCCAGAGGCCGGACCTCACCACCGCCCGGCCGAAGCCGGAGCTGCGCGAGGTGTCGCCCGGCCACCTCGTCGCTCTCGACGACGAGCACAGCGACAGGCGCACGAGCGGCGAGGCCAGCGAACGCGAAGAGGTGATACCCCGTGGCTGACGTGCTGCTCGAGGTCGAAGACGCGACCAAGACCTACCACTCCCGAGGCGAGACGACCGCGGCTCTCAAGGGTGTCTCGCTCGTGGTCGACGAATCGCCCGCGACCATCGCCTGCATCGCTGGCGAAAGCGGCAGCGGAAAGACAACCCTCGCGAACTCGATCCTGGGGTTCACCCAGCTCACGTCCGGCACGATCTCCTACCGCGGCACGAACATCGCGACGCTGACAAGGTCTCAGCAACTGGAGTACCGGCGCGACGTCCAGGCCGTGTTCCAGGACCCGTTCGGGGTCTACAACCCGTTCTACCGCATCCGGCGCCTTTTCGATGTCCTCATCAAGCGCTTCCGTCTCGCCCAGTCAAAGGCAGAGGCGAGAGAACTGATAGAAGAAGCGCTCAATGTCGTCGGAATCCGCGGCGAGGAGGTTCTCGACAAGAACCCCCACCAGCTCTCCGGTGGCCAGCGGCAGCGCATCATGATGGCCCGGGCCTATCTCCTCAAACCCCGGCTCATCGTCGCGGACGAGCCCGTGTCGATGGTCGACGCATCGCTGCGAGCGATGATCCTCGATGTCATGTTGCGCCTGCGTGACGAACGCGGGATCTCGTTCCTCTACATCACGCACGACCTGTCGACGGCCTATCAGATAGGCGACGACATCTACATCCTCTACGGCGGCGAGCTCATCGAGCAGGGACGCGCACAAGAGGTCATCGAGAATCCGCAGCACGAGTACGCCAAGTTGTTGATCGGATCGATCCCCGTACCTGATCCCAGCATCAGGTGGAACAGGGAACCCCACAGCCAAGCCGGATGAGTCCGGTGAGAGGAGTGCGGTTCGAGATGAGTAAGCAGAGAACACCGAGGGGCGTGAACGCGTCGCTCTCCCGCCGTACATTCCTGGTCCGAAGCGTGGGCATAGGAATCGCCGGCACGTCGATGGCGTCGATCCTGAGCGCCTGCCAGGACAGCAGCGGCGGACCGGCCGGCGACTCGCTGCGCGCGAAGACGGTGATGTTCGACATCACCACCGGCAGGGTCGACTCACCCGAGCTGTTCAACCCCCTGGTGCCCGGCGTGAACATCCAGCAAGGACTGCACCAAGCCGTGCTGGAGCCGCTGTTCATCCTGAATCACGAGACCGAGGAGGTCGAGCCCTGGCTCGGGGAGAGCTTCGAGCCGAACGACACCCTCGATGTCTGGACACTCACCCTGCGCGAGGGTGCGCTGTGGTCCGACGGCGAAGCCTTCGATGCCGACGACGTCGTCTTCACGATCGACCTGCTCCGGAACGGGCCGGCTGAGCTGCTCCACTCCGCGCCCATGAAGCAGTGGGTGCAGAGTGTCACCGCCGTGGACCCGCGTACGGTCGAGTTCCAGCTGGTCGGGCCGAACCCGCGGTTCCAGCTGGACTACTTCTCGGTGAAGATCACCAACAGTGTGCCGATCCTTCCCGCGCACATCTGGCAGGGCCAGGATCCGCTCACGTTCACCAACTTCGACAAGGAGAGGTCGTGGCCGGTCTTCACCGGCCCGTACCGGCTGACGAAGGCGAGCCCGACGGAGTTCATCTACGAACGGCGATCTGACTGGTGGGCCGCCGAGACCGGGGTGATGAAGCTGCCCGAACCGGAACGGCTGGTGTGGGTGGCGAACGAGACCGAGGAGGTGCGGGTCGCGCGCATAGCCGATCACCAGCTGGACAGCGTCGCCGACATCACCGCCGGTGCGTTCATCAGCCTGCAGACTCGAAACGAGTACGCGGCCGCCTGGGTCGACGAAGAACCGTACTCCTGGGTGGACCCCTGCGTGCGGCTGCTGTCGTTCAACCACACCGTTCAACCATGGAACGACCGCGAACTGCGCTGGGCGGTCAACCACGCGATCGACCGGGACGAGATCGTCGCCATCGCCTACGAGGGCGCGACGACGCCGGCACGCTTCTTCTTCCCGAGCTATCCCCAGCTCGACAAGTACGTCGACCTCCTCGAGTCCGAAGGCCTGTTCGAGGAGTACCCGCTCCTGGAGCACAACCCCGACCGAGCGATCGAGATCCTCGAACGCAAGGGATACACCAAGAACGGCGAGTTCTACGAGAAGGACGGGCAGCCGCTGCAGCTGCGCATCGACACACCGTCCGAGATCACCGAGATCAAACGCATCGCCCAGGTCATCGTCGAACAGCTCAGGCGCGTCGGCATCAACGCGACGAGCAACGGCCTCGCGTACGCCACCTGGAGTGACAACGTCGCGAACGGGCAGTACGAAGCGGTCACCGACTGGGGCGCCTGCGGCTCGGTCAGCGAGCCGTGGTCGTCGATGCAGCTCTATCACCCCCGCTGGGTCGTGGCGCCGGGTCAGCGAGCCAACGGCAACGTGGTGCGCTGGACGAACCAGCAGTACGGCGAGAACGTCGACAGGTTCGCCGAGCTCCCCCTCGACGACCCGCAGATCGAGACCCACGTCGTCGCCGCGGCCAGAGCATGGCTCGACGACCTGCCGTTCATCCCCATCGCCCAGGCGAAGAAGCTCGTGCCGTTCGACTCGTACTACTGGGAGGGCTGGCCGAGCCAGAGCAACAACTACGTCCAGCCGCCCACCTGGTGGCAGAGCACGCACAAGATCCTCCAGAACCTGACGCCGGCGAATCGGTAGGGACGTCCCATGCGTCGACCGCCCAGCATCCTCCTGATCGTCTGCGACCAGCTCAACGCCTCGGTGATGGGCACCTACGGCGGGCCTGTCAGCACACCGAACATCGATCGGCTCGCCCGGTCGGGGGTGACCTTCACCGAGGCGACCTGCCCGGCCGTCCTGTGCTCGCCCAGCAGGGCATCCCTCATCACCGGTGTCTATCCCCACACGCACGGAATCCTCCACAACGTGGGCCGGCGGGACTATCCGACGATGCCCAGCCCGCCCACCGAAGAGGGCATCAAGGCGTCGGACGTCACCACGGAGAAGCTCCTCGACGAGCACGGGTACGCGACGCACCACTACGGGAAATGGCACCTGTCCGACGAGGACCTGCCGTACTACTCGGACACCTTCGGTGAGCACCAGACCTACGCGGCGCAGATGGAGGACGTGTTCCGCCGAGTCCGTGAACGTCCGCGAGCGGAGTGGATGGACTGGTACGGCTGGGCGATGCCGGTCCTGACCGACCCGGCGATGGCCGGCGTTCACGACCGGATGTCGCAGGACGGCACCAAGAGCATGTTCGGCGACTTCGTCGCGAAGATCGGAAGGCTGGAGCTCCCGGTCGAGGAGACGTTCGACCACATGGTCGCCAGCCGCACCGTCGAGCGCATCCAACGCAGTGGCCCCGAACCCTTCATGATCACCTGCTCGTTCAACTCTCCGCACGATCCGAACATCGTTCCGTCGCCCTACTACGAGCTCTACGATCCGGCGGACATCGGTCTCCCGACGAGCACCGGCGAGGCGCGCTTCTCCGGTGACCCGTCCCATCACCTCGCCGCCGCGCTCGGCGAGAACGGGCTGCGCGAGTTCCTTCGGGTGTACTACGCCTCGGTCCGGCTCATGGACGATCAGGTCGGCAGAGTCCTCGACACCCTGGAATCCAGCGGCCGGCGCGATGACACCGTCGTCGTCTTTCTCGCCGACCACGGCGACATGGCCGCCGAGCACGGCATGATCTGGAAGAGCACGTCGGCCTTCTACGACGAGATCGTGCGCATCCCGCTCATCGTCAGCTACCCGCGGGCAACGGCCGGGCCACTGGTCGACTCGTCCGCGGCCTCCCTGGTCGACATCATGCCGACACTGCTCGACTTCGCCGGCGTTCCCGTCCCTTCCCACGTGGAGGGTCGCAGCCTCGTGGAGCGTATCTCGGGGACCGGCTCGAGCCGGTCCGAAGAGACGTACTCCTACTGCGAGCGGCTGCCGGCCAACACCATGCACCGCCGGCGCCTCACCACGGAGGCGGCGGAGGGCAGCTTCATGATCCGCAGCCCGGAGTGGAAGTACGCGCGCTACCCGGACGGCGACGAGTACCTCTACGACCTCGCCGACGACCCCGGCGAGAACGTCAACCTCGCACACGACCCGGAGTTCAAGACCAAGCAGGCGCAGCTGGCTCACGAGCTGGACGCATGGCTGGCGCGCTCATGGCCGCAGTGAAACCACCGCACACCCAAGGAGAACGCATGAACCGGAACCTGAGCCGTCGTGCAACCCTCGTTGGCGCCGCCGGCACGCTGGCCGGCGCATTCCTCGCGCGGCCGGCCGCGTCGGCCCGTCCACGCCAGGTCGCTCACACCGGCGAGGCCTGGCCCGAGGCGGACGCGCTGTTCAAGAGTGATCCACGGTGGCGAGGCGGCGACCTGGCGTTGCCGACCGTCCTCGCGCCCGGACGAGTCCTGTGGCACTTCGGCGACTCGTTCATCGACCTCGAGCCGCCGTACGAACGAGCGGGCTCGACGTTCATCAGGAACAGCATCGCGATCCAGCAGGGCCTCAACCCGGCATCGGCGGACATCGAGTTCCACTGGTCCATGAACGGTGCGGAGCCGCGGGCGTTCTTCGACACCGCCCTGTCTCCCGTGCGACGCGAACCGGACAGTGTCTACTGGTGCAACAGCAGCCTGGTCGTCGACAACGGCTCCACCTCGGTGCTGGCGACGCTGTTCGCCGAGTGGACCCACGATGCGCTACCGACCAGGCTCGGCACGACGTGGGCCTTCGTGCCGAACTACCAGGAGCACCCGAGCGAGTGGGAGATCACCTACGTCTTGGGGCCCGATGTGGCCGGCGAACTCGGCGCCCGGTTCGAGCCGCGGTACTGGAGCCTGACGCGGCGCGGGAGCTATGTCGAGGGATATGGCACGTTCCACGGCATCATTTCGTCCAACCCGGTCTACCGCGTGCGGTGGCCCGCCGCCGAGCTGCTGAACGGCAACGTGTCGGGCGGGGAGTGGAAGGACGGCGACGTCTGGCGGCCGGCGGCGGACTTCAACGGCGCACAGCCGAGCGAAGCGGCTTTCACCTCCCGTGCCCTGCAGTTCAGCGTCCACCAGGAATCGCCCGGGTACACGATGATCACGCAGAGTGCGGACTACGGCCCCATGGCGTGGGACCACGCGCCGACGCCGGACGGGCACTGGGGCCAGCAGTTCACCGTCGTCTACGACCACCCGGAACGTCAGCGGCCAGGCGTGCGCGTCTACCACAACTGGGCGGTTCCCGCGCTCACCAGCGACGACGCCGACCTCATCGCCATCTACTCGTCGAACGGACCGAACGTGTTCGAGGACGAGTCGACGTACTACCCGCGGTTCGTCAAGATCCACTACGCCTGACAGCCGCCTCCGCGCGGGTGGGGACGGCTCCGTCTCACCAGTTGGTGACGGAGCCGTCCGGGCGGTGGAACCGCGCCGGTGGTCCGAGGGCCACGGTGGACGCCGCGGACCGGGCGGCGTCGAGGTCGATCTCGACGCCGAGTCCCGGGAGGTCGGCGGGCACGACGGTGCCGGCCTCGACGCGCGGCGCGGCGAGTACCAGCGCATCGTCCCAGCCGTGCGGCCGGGTCTGCTCCTGCACGCTGACGTTGGGCAGGCTCAGGTTCACGTGCGTCGACGCCGCCGTGCACACCGGGCCGAGCGGATTGTGCGTGGCCACGCTGATGTAGTGCGCCTCAGCCATCGCGGCGATCTTCCGCCCCTCGGTGATGCCGGTGTTGGCCAGGTCGATCCGCGCGTGGTCGATCAGGTCGTCCTCGATCAGCTGACGGAACTCCCACTTGGTGGTCAACTGCTCACCGGCCGCCAGCGGCACCGTGGTCCGCTGCCGCAGCGACCGGTAGGCATCGAGGTTCTCGCAGCGCAGCGGGTCCTCGACGAACAGCGGCCGCATCGCCGTCACCTCGTGGCAGAAGAGCACCGCCTCGGCCGGGTCGAGGCGGGTGTGTACGTCGATGATGATCTCGATGTCGTCGTCGAGGCCGGCACGCAGCGCGGCGACGACGTCGAGCGTTCGGCGCAGCGCCCGGCGCGGCTCGAACACGCCGCCCGGCTGATCGCCCACCGCGATCCGCAGGTTCGTCCAGCCGGCCGCCACCAGGCGGTGCGCGTTGTCGAGGTACTCCTCCGGCTCGTATCCGTTCAGGTGGACGTAGGCCGGAACGTGGTCGCGGGTACGCCCGCCGAGCAGATCGCACACCGGAACGCCCAGCGCCTTGCCGCGCAGGTCCCACAGCGCCAGGTCGACGGCGGCGAGGACCGCACCGACATCGCGATCGGCCGGGAAGAACGCGCCGCGGTAGAGCAGCTGCCACAGGTGCTCGATCCGGGTGACGTCGGCACCGACCGCCCGCTCGGCCACGTCGCGGACCGCGCCCGCCACCGTTGCCGGGCGGGACCGAATGCCCACCTCGCCCAGACCGTGCAGGCCTTCGTCCGTGTGCACCACGACCAGGAAGAACGCCGCGCCGCCGGCGCTGACGGGCAAGGGCTCGATCCGCGTGATCTTCATCGGCCACCATACCGCGCCGGCCGGGGAACGACCGTGCGGCTCGTGGAGTAGCCCTTGATCATCAACGGTTGACGACGTCATGGCGTCGCCAACGGTTGATGATCACGTGATGGGTGGGGACGTCACCTGAGCCGTCGCCGTGTTCAAGTATTCGAGGAGATCGTCGACCAGGTCGGCCGGGCTCGCATGACCCTTGCCGTCGGCGTCGAGGTGACCGGCGGCCGCGAGGTCTGCCGCCCCGTGGGCCAGTGCCTGCAGCAACGCCGCCATGCGCTCCGGGTCGCCGGCCGGCAGCCGGCCTGAGTCCTGGACCCGTGCGACGAGCTCGACCAGAGCGCCCTGCGCCGCATGCGCCGCCGCCGCGAGCTCCGGGGACTCGACGCTCCAGGAACCGAAGGTCAGCTTGAACCGGGCAGGACGCCGGCGTGCCCATGCGACGTACTCATACAGCGTCGCGCGCAGCGCCCCTTCCGGCGTCGGCGAGGCCTCAGTCGTCCTGGTCAGCCCCACGGTCTGCTCGACCAGCTCCCGCGCGGCGATCGCCGCGAGGAGGGCTTCCTTGCTGGCGAAATGCTTGTACGGGGCATTGTGCGACACGCCGGCGAGGCGACCGACCTCGCGGAGCGTCACCGCCTCCACCCCTCCGTCGTCGAGCAGGCCAGTCGCGGCCTGGACGAGCGCATCGCGCGTGCTGGACGCCATAGGCCCATTCTCTCACTCGGGGATCTCGCGGCGAGCCGCCGTGCTGTCCCTGACCACGAGCTCGGGCTCGAGAATCTTCCGCTCGACCTCCGCGTTCGGGTTCTCGATGGACTTCAGCATCAACCGGGTTGCCGCACGCCCGAGCTCGTCCCTCGGCTGGCCGACGGTGGTGAGGGCGACAGGCAGGTCCGCGGCCAGCTGGAGGTTGTCGTAGCCGATGATCGAAACGTCGTCCGGAATGGAGACGCCATGGGTCAGGCAGGTCCTGGTGAATCCCTGGGCCAGCATGTCGTTCGCGCAGAAGACCGCGGTGGGGCGCTCCTCGCGTGGGATCTCGAGGAACTCCGAGGCGGCGCGGGCACCGGCGTCCGGCGTCCAGCTGTTCGCCGAGAAGACCGCGATCTCACCGCTGGTGATGCCGTTGTCCTGGGCGACCTTCGAGAAACCGGCGAGGCGGTCGCCGACGAGGTGCGAGCGCTGTGGACCGGCGACGTAGGCCAGTCGGCGGTGCCCCAGGCCGACGAGGTGCTGGGCAGCCAGCCAGCCGCCTTTGACATGGTCGACCTGGACGCTGGTGATGAGGTGCTTGGGGTGGAGGCGGTCGAGGTAGACCAGAGGGACGCCCTTCTCACGCAGCTCGTCCAGTCGCGGGTTCTCGTCCTCGACGGGCGCGACGATGATGCCGTGCACCCGCAGCTGGATCAGGATGTCGAGGTTGTGCTCCTCACGACGGACCTGCTCGCCGCTGGTGCAGATGACGACTCCGGCACCTCGTTTGGCGGCCTCGGCCTCGATTCCCAACGCGATGTCCACGAAGAACGGATTGGCGAGATCTGCCAGCACACAACCGAGAACGCGCTCGCGGCCCGGACGATACTGCCGGCGGTGCTGTGTTGGCACGAATCCCAGCGCGTCGATGGCCTCGAGCACTCGCTCGCGTGTCTCCGGTGTGACGTAGGACGGGCGGTTCAGGACGTTGCTCACGGTTCCGACCGAAACCCCGGCGTGCTCGGCGACCGCACGAATGGTGACCACGAACCTGCTGACCTCCCTCGATTCAGGCTAGCCGACCCAATCCGGCTCAGCAAAGACGCTCGACGCGGAACTCGAGGTCGTACTCGACGCTCTGTCCGGCTCGCAGCATCGGCAGGACACCGAGTTGCCGGGCGGCACCACGCCCCAATAATGTCGGGCAATTCGCCGGCTCGATTCCCAGGACGTAGTCGCTGTTTCTCATCATTTTCCACTGATAGAGCGAACCGAGCGTGATCGCTGAATACAGAAGCGAGACCTGAATACCCAGACGCGGGTTCCGGATCACCACTGTCGGCCGCGGGGAGTCGATGACGTGGCGGAAGACCCGCTCGGGGACGCCGGGGGCGGGCGGTTCGATGCGGTTCCATTCATCGAGGCCCTCGTGCGCGGCCTCATCGCGTGGCTCGACGACCGTCGAGGCGATGAGCAGTTCGGTGCCTTCCTCGATGAGCGGCCAGCCGAAGTTGCAGTGGTACAGGATCATGTGCGCGGTGTCGGCCGGGCCGAGGTTGGTGACGGTGTCGCGAACGGTGAAAGCCGGCTCACCGAGAGGGAGCTGGACCCGTCGCCGCAACCTCAGGTTCTGATGGAGGACCCGCACCTGGTGTACGTCTCCTTCGACGACCACCGCCCGGTCGGTGACGTCAAGCCTGCGGATCCGCGCCGGAAGACCGCCGACGCGGCCGTGCAGCCCGAAGTCCTCGCCGTCGTCCTGGCAGGGTGCACCGAACGTGTCGAGCCCGCAGGTCGTCAGCAGCCCGCCGCCGAAGCTCTCCAACCAGCCCAGTCCCTGGGCCGGGTGGGTCACCGGCACCGGGAAGCCCGCGGCGCTCCGCCACGCCAGCGGCGTCCCCCAGGCGGTGACCCGGCCTAGGTCCAGGGCACGGTCCGGATGGAGCTCGAGCTCGAGTCCGCTCCCGTTGACCAAGCGCAGCCGTCGGCCACCGCGGCCGGGCCCGTTCTCCTCGACCAGGCTCTCGGCGTAGGCGAGCTGATCCAGGCTGCCGATCCGCAGCATGGCCTCCTCGCCGGCGAGACCGAAGAGCATCACCATGATCAGAGCGTCGCCCGGGAGGGGTTGCCGGGACCGAAGTGCTTGAGCATCACCAGGTCGGAGGTCGAGCTGCGGTTCGTGATCCGGACTCCCGCCACCGCGGCGGCCTCGGACACGAAGAGCTCGTCCTGCGAGAGCTGTCCGTAGCGGATGGCCGTCGCCGCCTCGACCTCGTGAACGCCGACCACACCCGTGCCCTGCACGACGATCAGGCCGTAGGCATCTGAGTCGCTGATCGTCACCGTCTGCCCGGGTAGCACCATCAACTCTGTCGCACTGAAGTGTGCCGAGAGATAGACCACCCATCGCTCGACATAGGCGGTCTCGCCGTCGTCGAGCGAACCCTTCGTCGAATACGGCGTCATGAACCGATGGCTCACGAACTCCGGATCGACGTTCTTCTCCCAGTCGAGAAGCTCGATGATGAAGTCGAGATCGCCGTGCCGCTCCGGCGGGACGTCTTTCCAGAGGAGATCGGCCGGCACTTCCCGATTGTTGCTCCACGACTCACACATGCAGAAGACATCGCACGCGGCCTGGGGCTCGTAGGTGCAGATGCTCGCCGGCGCGTGCAGAACGCCCGCGGGAATGTCCCACCCGGTGCCGAGTCGAGTCTTATAGCCGCGCGCGAGGTCGGTGATTCGGTTGTCGCCGCCGCGGGAGTATCTTCGCAGTCTCTCCAGCACCTCTTCCTTGGCCACCTCCGGCTGCAGCCCGAGAAACGAGATCGGCTGGCGGCCGAGGTGATTGTTCATGTGCGGCGAGTAGTAGTAGGCCTCCGGCTTTCCGGGCTTTCCCACCAGCGCCGCGTGTTCGTCGCGGTGATGCACGTGGAAAGGTAACGCCTCGAGGTTGTCGAAGAACTTCGAGTACATCGGCCATCTTCCGTACGCCGCCCAGAGCCGCTCGCCGATGAGCGCGGCCCGGTGGTGCGCGACGAACTCGTCGAACGGGAGCAACGCGCCGGCTGGGTCGACGACGAGGCTCAGACCCTCGTGCGGCCCGGTCAGCGGGCCGTTGTCGGCGCGCACTGCCGAGGCGAGCCAGCGCTCGTCGATTCCGCCCCGGCCCTGTTCGAACGGGTAGTAGTCGTCCGGATGCAACCGGATCCGCCGCCCGGGGGTGCAGAACGCGCGCGGAACCCACGCGGGCGCGAGCCGGACGATCCCGCGACCGGCGTCCAGCGCGCGCTCGGCCGCGATGGCGTCGAACGCCACACCTTCGTACGCCTCGCCCATCACGACTCCCGAGGTCCGGCGAGCGAGATCTCCAGCTGCTCGAAGAGCGGCAGCGACAGGCCGTCGAGCTTGACGCCCCGGCCCTTCTCGACCAGCTCGTACTCGATGTCTGTGTCGTCGGTGGTCCGTGTGACGCCGACGACGTCGTACCCGGCGGGCGCTCGTGCGATCACGCTGACGTCCGCCGTCATGCCGGCCTGCGGCTCGTAGTTGAGCACGCTGAGGATCATCCGATCCTGATCGAGCTGGTCGAACAGCGTGATCCACACCGCGGGTGGCGCCGTGGCCTCGATACGCCGGTCGTCGTGAAGCAGATGCAGGATGAGCTCGGTGAAGAGCGCGCGCGACGACACGTCGCCGGCGGTCTCGATCGGCGCGACGCAGTAGAGCGACTCGCCGGCGCCGAAAGAGTTCCGGACGATCGCAGGGGTCTCGGTGTCAGTCCACGGCGGAGACGAGTGGATGCTGGCGAACCGGTGCCCTTGGAGGCTGCCGAAGTCCGGGTACGCGTACGGGAGCGTGACGGTGGCCCAGACGTCCGCGCCGTCGGTCACGCCGGCCGGCAGTGGGATGTCGAGCGCCTGGGGCGGCTTGCGGTGCGGCAGCACCTCGCGCGGCTGCAGCCCCCAGCTGACGTACGCCTCTGGGCTGGCGGCGGTCTCAATGTGCGGGACCTGCGGCTTCAGGAAGACTATGTTGCCTTGGTACGGCCGCCCGGCGCGGACGCCCAGGACGTCGCCCAGCGCGAACTCCCCGAAGCGCTCGCCGTAGACGCCGCCGAGCGAGGTCAGGCCACTGGCGTAGACGCGGCCGCCGGCGCGGACGAACTCGCGGAACGCCGACAGTTCCTCGTCGTCCAACCGCGACACGTTCGGAAGCACCAGGACGCGGTGCTTGTCGAGCTGGCCGAGGGTGGCGCGGGTGACGATCCCGAACGGGACGTGTGCGGCCTGGAGCGCCGCGCAAGCGCCGTCGAACGCCGCATCGTACGGCGACCGGCCCGCCGACGGCGCCCAGATGTTGCTGCCGTTCTCGTCGGGCGACGTGCGGTTGCGGGGACTGAAGTACAGGGCGACGTCGCTGACCGGTGTGCCGCCCAGGTGGTCCTCGTAGGACCGGGTGACGGCGAAGACGTCGCGGATGCGGTCGTAGGTGCCTTTCTGCACCGTCCCGATGGGGTCGATCGCGTCTATGAACAGGAACGCCAGGTGCTGAGACGTCGCTCCGAGCGCCTGGAGCAGCAGCTCGCGCTCGGAGCGCAGCTGCACGTGGTAGCGCAGGTCTGGGCTGCGCGACGTCATGTACTCGCCCTGGGCGCCGGTGCTGATCGTGTGCATCAGCCGCGACACGAACAGTTGCTGGTCGCGTCCGCCGTACAGGTCGCCAGCAGCGAACGTGTCCTCCGGGAACTCGTCGGTCGACCCGCCCAGGTACCAGCCGTACAGCTCCGGCGCGAGGTTGTGGGTGATGGCCAGCTCCGGCCGCACCGCGCGCACCGCCGCGCGGATGCTCCGCCAGAACTCGTCCAGCCAGCGAGTGCGGGCCTCCTGGAACCGGCTCCACTCGGCGGAGGTCCAGTCGATCACCTGCGGCACCTCGAAGCCCAGTTCGGATCGGCACCGTTTCTGGCAGCTCTCGCAGACGCAGATGGTCGTCCAGAACACCATGTCGATCCACAAAGCATCGAAGTCGTAGCGCTGGACGAGCGCGGTGATCTGCTCGAGTTCGTATGCCAGGTACTCCGCGTTGTTCATGCACATGGTGCCGTAGCGCACGCCGGTGATGGCCACGTTGTCGGTGCCGCGCAGGCTCGCCGGCGACAGCTGGCGCCAGTCGGGATGGTTCTCGGCGGCCCAGTTGTCGAACACGACCGAGTGGTAGGCGGCCGGCCGGATGTCGCGCTCGCGCAACGCGTCGACAAGGTCGCCGACGAGGTCGCGCTCGGCCGCCGCAGGATGGATCCCACCCACCGGCGCCGGCCAGTAGTTCAGGCCCATGTGCGACTTGCAGTACAGCAGGACGCCCTCGACGCCGGCACGGGCATACTCGTCGGCCAGTGACGCCGGTTCGTACCGGGACAGGAAATCCGGGTCCCATCCCGGGATGTGCATGTCCAGCAGCGAACGCCGATAGGTCTTCTCGTACTTCCTCATCAACACTCCCACAGGTTCATTGAACCTTACACTGTCGAACGGTTCCGTCGTTGTCCGGGTGTGCCGCGGTCCACCCGCGCTCACCGCGTCAGTGGTCTCCCATCCATCGCGCCCACACCCAGGTCACTCGTCGACAAGCTCGAACTCGACGTCCTGGTTTTGATCCTCCGGCGTCATACGGAGCAGGTCGAGGCTCACGCTGTGAACCCGTCCCGTCAGCGGGAACGGGGCCCGATAGTCATCGCTGACCGGCACGCCCGTGTCTCGGCCGATCAGGAGCTTCCCGGCCGCCATCGACAGCCGTCTCGCCGACGTGAGCGCTTCGCTGCCGACGTCGTCGCCGTCGACCCGGACGCTCAACCGGTATGCGGCGTCGCCGGGCTGCGGGCGGTAGACCAGTTCGAGGTCGTGCCGGCCCGTGCCCAAGGCACCAGGGGCGGCGATCGTCGTCACCTCCGACCCGACCTTGAAGGTGACGACGGGCCGTCCTTCCAGCAGATAGCAGCTCCATCCGCCCGTGACGTCGCCCTGGGCACAGATCACGCCGGTCGCGGCCGGACCGCCAACGACCTCGAAGACCGCGACGAGGCGGAACCCGCCGGTCAGGGACGGTAGCGGTATCGGGGCACCGCCGGCTCGATACGTCCAGTGGGTCCGCTCCGCGGACGGCGGCCGTTCGATCACCGCCAGGCGGTCGTGCAGACCTCCGAGGAGCGGCAGCACCTGGTTCCGGCCCGCTTCGTACCACCACAGTTCCACCAGTCGGCGGCGGACCTCGGGATACTCGTCGGCGACGTCGTGAGCCTCCGCGAAGTCGCGTGAGAGGTCGTACAGCGACCACTCGTCGGCGTCGATGCTCGTGCTGCCGTCGAGAAGCCGCCGCTGGGCGGGGAAGTCGAGCACGTGGTTCGTCGTCGCCTTCCACCCGTCGTGGTAGATGGCCCGTGAGCTCATCATCTCGAAGTACTGGGTCGTCCGGCTGCTCGGCCGGCCGGGATCGTCGAGCGTGTCGAGGAAGCTGCTGCCGTCGATCGCCTGCTGGTCGACCCCGTCGACGACCGGTGGCGCATCCAGGCGCGCGGCTTGCAACACGGTCGGCATCAGGTCGATCGCGTGGCAGAACTGGGTGCGCACGCCGCCACCGTCGGCGCCGATCCCGCCGGGCCAGCGAACGATCAGCGGCACCCGCACCCCACCCAGCCACGTGTAGTGCTTCCACAACCTGAAAGGGGTGTTCCCGGCCCAGGCCCATCCCCAGGAGTAATGGTTGAAGGTGCGCGGGCCGCCGATGTCGTCGAGGTGGGCGATCATGGACTCGACCGGGTTGGCCTCGAAGTAGTTCTCGGGTCCGATGGCGCCGTGCGGGCCGCCGTCGGCGCTGGCACCGTTGTCGGACATGAGCATGACGACGGTGTCGTCGAGGACCTCGAGCTCGGCGAGGAAGTCCAGGAGGCGGCCGATCTGCGCATCGGTGTGGGAGAGGAAGCCCGCGTAGACCTCCATCTGCCGAGCGAACAGAATGCGGTCGTCGCCGGTGAGCTCGTCCCAGGCATCGACCCACGAGGGACGTTCCGCCAACGTCGTGCCCTCTGGCACGATGCCGAGCTCGACCTGACGGCCGAAGGTCCGCTCGCGGCATCGCTCCCAACCGTCGTCGAAGCGGCCGCGATAGCGGTCGATCCACTCCTGCGGGACGTGATGCGGAAAGTGTGTCGCACCCGGCGCGAGGTAGAGGAAGAACGGCTTTCCGGGCGCTGCGTTCTGCTGGTCGAGGACCATCCGGATCGCCTCAGACGTCAGGTCCTCGGTCAGGTGGTAGCCGTCGTCGAACGATCCTGGCGGTTCGACGAAGCTGTTGTCGCGGACGAGGTCGGGCGTCCACTGGTTGGCCAACCCTCCGAGGAAGCCGTAGTAGCGCTCGAACCCCATACCAAGAGGCCAGCGGTCGAACGGCCCGTCGGGCCCCATGTCGAACTGTGGCGTCAGGTGCCACTTGCCCACGGCGAACGTGTTGTAGCCGCCGTCGCGCAGCACGCGCGGCAAGGTGGCCGCCGACCTCGGTATCCGCGCCGTGTAGCCGGGGGCATGCATCGGCATGGTGAGGAACCCCATACCGACGTTGTGGTGGTTGCGGCCGGTCAGGATGGACGCGCGCGACGCCGAGCAGACGGCCGTCACATGGAATCCCGTGTAGCGCAGGCCACCGGAGGCCAGCCGGTCGATGTTCGGAGTGTCGATCTCGGAGCCGTAGCAGCCCAGATCGGCGAATCCGAGGTCATCGAGCACGATCATGACGACGTTCGGCGTTGCGGCGGTGGTCATCGCCACTCCTTCACTACCCGACTTCTGAACAACGCTGTCTTCGGCACTCAACGCAGACTCACGCGTTCGGCCGCGGCTATCAGTTCTTCGGTGTACGACGCACGCGGCCGTCGCATGACGTCGTCGGTACGGCCGGTCTCGACGATTCCCCCGTCCTTCATCACGACCAGGTACTCGCAGAGCTCGGCCACCACGACGATGTCGTGCGAGACCATCACCAGGGTGAGGCCGAGGTTCTCGCGCAGGTCCATGAGCAGGTTCAGGACCTGCGCCTGCACCGAGACGTCGAGGGCACTGGTCGGTTCGTCGGCGTAGAGCACACTCGGCCGCAATGACAGTGCACGCGCGATCGCCACCCGCTGGAGCTGCCCGCCGGAGAGCTCGTGCGGATACCGGCGCAGGATCTCCCCGCGAAGTCCCACCTCGCTCAGCCAGCCGGCGATCTCCGCACCGGTCGGCGCACGCCGTTCGATGGCCTTGACCGGTTCGGCGACCGATCTCCCCATGGTCATTCGCGGATCGAACGACCCCGAGGGATTCTGGAAGACGAGCTGGTTCTGCCTGCGGAACTCTCGCCCTCCGATCCGCAGCCAGTCCGCGATCTCCTTGCCGCGGAAGGTGGCCGATCCGGCGGCCACCGGCAGCAGTCCGCAGAGGATACGGATCAGCGTCGACTTGCCGGAGCCGGACTCCCCCACGATGCCAACGGTCGACCCGTCCTCGATGGTCAGCTCCGGCACCCGCAGCGACCAGCTCCCGCCTCCTCTCGCGTCGGAGCCGCGCTCCCGGCCATGGCTGAATTCCAGGCCCTCGACCTCAATGAGTCCGCGCATCGACCTCATCACCCGCTGGAGCGGTCGGATTCCAACACCGGAACACGTGTGGTCCCGGGCCTGTCTTGGGCGGTGCCATGGCGCAGTCGGGCACCTCGTGGCCGCACCGGCCGCGGAACGGGCAGCCGGAGGGGAACGACCCGAGCGGTGGCACGGTGCCCTCGATCACCCTGAATCGCCTGCCGTGCTGGGCGGGGCCGGCCCTCTCACCGCGGCCGGGACTGGCCGCGATCAGCGCCTCGGTGTATCGGTGCCGGGGCTGCTGGATCACGCTCTCGACCGGGCCGGTCTCTGCGATGTGCCCTCCGTACATGACGCTGATCGAACTGGTCACCGTCCGGACCACGCCGAGGTCGTGGCTGACGAAGAGCAGCCCCATGCCCTGCTCGGTGCTCAACTCGACCAGCAGGTCGAGGATGCCCTGCTGCACCGTGACGTCGAGGGCCGTCGTCGGTTCGTCCGCGATCAACAGGATCGGCTCGCAGGCGATGGCTGTGGCGATCAAGACCCGTTGTCGCTGCCCTCCCGACAGCTGATGCGGATAGCGGCCGACGAGCCGGCCGGCGTCGTCGAGACCGACTCGGGTGAGCAGCTCCACCGTCTGCTCTCGTGCCGTCCGGCGCGAGACCCGCTGATGCAGCCGGATCGCCTCACCGACCTGCTTGCCCACCCGCATGGTCGGGTTGAGCGCCCGGAGCGGATCTTGGAAGATCACGCCGAGGTCCGTGCCCCGGACCTCGGCCATCGCGGCGGGGTCGAGGCCGAGCAGCTCGCGGCCGTTCAGGCGGATCGAGCCGCTGACCGTGGCGGTCCGGGGCTGGAGCCCGGCGATGCTCATGGCCGTCATGGTCTTACCCGAACCCGACTCGCCGACCAGGCCCATGCGGTCGCCGGACGCGAGCGTCAGCTCGTCGATGGCGACGACCTGATGCCGGCCGATACGCACAGAGAGATCCCGGATCTCGAGCATCACTCCCTCGCCTCCATCTCGCGTCGTCGTTGATGCGGATCGAGCAAGGCATGGACGCCGTTGCCCAGCAGCATGAAGCCCAACACGACCGCCGTGATGGCGAGCCCCGGGAAGATCACCAGCGTCGGTGCTTGATGCGCCACCGACTGGGACTCGCTGAGCAGCCGGCCCCACGACTGCGCCGGCGGCGGTTCGCCGACGCCGAGGAAGGACAGCGCAGCCTCGGCCAGCACGGCGGTCGCGAACATGATCGCGGCCTGGACGGCGATCAACGACCCGATGTTCGGCAGGACGTGGCGCATCATCACGTACCACCGGCTGCGCCCGTAGGCGAAGGCCGCCTCCACGTACTCCCGCGCGAGGATCTGCCGTGCCGGCCCGACGGACACCCTGGCTGCCCACGGTACGAACGAGATGACGATCGCGGCGATCACGGTCGCCCGTCCCGGGCCGAGGACGGTGGCCAGGACCAGCGCGACCAGGAGGGCCGGGATGGCCACGCCGATGTCGATGACGCGGGTGATGACCTCGCGCGCGACCCGGCCCGAAGCCGCGGTGATCAGGCCCACGACGACGCCGACCACGATCGCGATCCCGGTCGCCGCACCGCCGACGATCAGGGAGTTGCGCGCGCCGGCCATGATCTGGCTGGTGACATCGCGGCCCAAGCGGTCCGTGCCGAGGAGATGTCCGTCGCTCAGCGGCGGGAGCAGGCTACCGGCGGTGTCGACCCCGGTGAGGTCGAACGGGGTCCACCAGAGCGAGATCAACGCGACGAGGCATGCCGAGGCGATCAGCGCCGTGCCTGTGACGAGCGGCGCCGGGAACCTGCGTCCGCGCGAGCGATGCGGCTGTGGACCGGTGGTCCCTTCGATCGCGGTCTTCGGCGCGTCCGCGTGGATTCCGGACGCCTGCACCGAACTCCCCTGGCGATTCATGCCACGCTCCTCTTGTCTCGGATCCGGGGATCGAGCAGGCCGTAGGCGAGGTCCATCAGGAAGTTCAGGACCAGGATCATCAGGATGAAGATGAAGACGAGCGACTGGACGACGATGACCTCGCGACTAAGCACGGCGTCCAGGAGCATCCGGCCGAGCCCGGGCAGGCTGAAGACGACCTCCACGACTGCGACGCCGGTCAGCAGGCTGCCGAGCGCCAGTACGCCCACGGTCAGCACTGGCACCGCGCCGTTGCGGATGCCGTGCGTGGCAACCGCGCTGCCGAACGTCCGGCCCTTGGCCATGGCCGAACGGATGTAGTCCTCGTTCAGGATGTCGAGCATCGCCGACCGGACGTATCGCGTCAGTACCGCGCCGAGGTGCACCGAGAGCGTCAGCACGGGCAAGATCAGCGACCGGATCGCGCCGACCGGATCCTCGCGCCAGGAGACGTACCCGCCGGCGGGGAGCCAGCCCATCCGGATGGAGATGAAGCTGATCAGAAGCATGCCGATCCAGAAGGTGGGTATCGAGATGCCCAGCTGCGCGGTGAGATCCAGCGCCCGGCCCCGCCCGTCGCCACTGTGCAGCGCCGCGTAGGTTCCGACCGCGATAGCGAAGGCCAGCGACAGCAGCAGCGAGAGCACCGCGAGGCTGAGCGTCAGACCCATCCGGATCCGGATCTGCTCGGCGATGTCATAGCCACTCGCGTAGGACTGCCCGAGGTCGCCCCGGACCAGCCCGCCGAGCCAGTCGACGTACTGAACGAACCACGGCCGGTCGAGGCCAAGCTCGTCGCGCAGCTCCTGGACAGCCTCGACCGGCGCGTCCTGCCCCGCGATGACCCAGGCGATGTCGCCCCTGAGCAGCCGCAGGAGGCCGAAGACCAGCAACGAGCCCACCAGCGCCGACCCGAGCAGCACCGCGAAGGATCGGAGCGCTATGCGTCCCATGTCCACCTCCTCGACGTGTCCACCGGCCTACTCCCAGCCCAGTCCGCGCAGGTCGAACTCGACCCACGACCGGTACGGCTTGACACCCCTCAGGTCGGCGCGGACGACGGCGATGCCGGGCGTGCGGGCGATGGTGATCCAGTGCGCCCACTCGGCGTGCATGTCCAGGGCCTGTCGGCGCAACTCGACCATCTGAGAACGGTCCGTCGTCGCGTCGGACTCGTCGACGAGCGCAAGCAACTCGTCGGGCGGGCAGTCGTTCGTCCAGTGGTGCGGGCACGCCACCTCGCCGTCGAGCGTGGCAGTGGCCTGCAGCAGACCCGGGGCAAGTTGGTAGTTCCCGTGCTCGCGGACGTCCTCGAACCACGTCGCGCGATCCATGGCGCGGGGGACGAGGGTGATGCCCACCTCCGCCAGCTGCGCTCCGAGGACCTCCGCGAACAGCCGGTTGACGGTGCGGTCGTCGTACTTGAGCTCGAGCTCCAGATCCTGCACACCGGCCTCGTCGAGCAGTTCTGTCGCTCGAGCCGGGTCGTACTGGTACGGGCAGGACTCGTTCTCGATGAGATCGCTCACCGGATCGACGAAGACGCATTGCGGCTCGCTCCAGCCGGCCATGACGCCGTCGATAATCTCCTGACGGTCAATGGCGTGTGCGATGGCCGCACGCACGCGCTGATCGGCCAGGACCGGGTCATTGGCATTCAGCCAGAGCAGACTCGTGGCCTCCGACGGCGACTCGACGATCCGCAGGCCGGCGTCGCCCTCGACCCGCTCCAGCAGCTCGAAGCTCTGCAGGTCGGCGATCACGTCGATGTCGCCCGCCAGCACCGCGTTCACCGCGGCGTTGTCATCGGCCAGGAAGCGCCACGTCACGTTCTCGAACGACGGCGCCTCTCCCCAGTAGTCGTCGAATCTCTCCAGCCGCGTTTCGATGCCCTGGCGCCATTCGGCGAAGTCGTACGGCCCCGTGCCGACGGGATCAGTCTCGATCTGGTCGCCGCTGCCCTCCGGGAAGATCATGCCACTGAGCCGGGCCATGGAGAGGAGGAACACATTCGACGGCGTGGAGAGCGTGACCTTTACGGTGCTCTCGTCGATTTTCTCAATCGCATCGACGACCTCGAGCGGCGTCGCGGCGATGGTGTTGCCCGCCTTGGTGAACTCGAGCGAGTACACCACGTCGTCCGCGGTGAGCTCGCTGCCGTCGTGGAAGAGCACGCCGTCGCGAAGTGTGAAGACGTACTCGCGCCCGTCGGCACTGACCTCGTACGACTCCGCCAGCAGCGGCTCGAACGACCCGTCCTCCATCCGCTCCAGCAAGGGCTCGACCACGTTGAGCATGAGTGGGCCGCCGGAGCCGACGGTCGTGCCGCTGTTGATCCAGTCGTAGTTGAGCGGCTCTCGATATGCCACGACGAGCGAGGAGCTCTGCGTGCCCCCGCCAGCCGACCCACCCTGGAGCTCGCCGGCGGAATCACTCCCTGCGCAGGAGCCAGATGCCAGGACCAGTACGGCGGCGGCGATGCCGATCGCCGTCCGGCGGACCGGACGAGTTCGACCGGTTCGACGGACTCGACGCCTATGAGATCGGTGCTCCGTCAGTTCGCTCATGGAACCTCCTCTGACCGCCGCAAACAGCGTTGAGGCTTGCGGTAGTGGACGTTGGGACGTGCTGCCTCGCTCGTGGCCCGGATCTGCCGAGAATCGTGATCAACCAGACCACGCGCGGCTTCGACCCCCCGCCCTGCCGGCAGCCGCGTCGGCCGCGTCGGCCGCGGGAACGAGGAGCTGGTCCGAGTTCGGCGCGGGCGACACGCCGCTCCCCCGCTGGGTGCACACGCACGCCGATCGAGCCGGTCCGGTGAGACCCCGGACGCTCACCACCGGCGGACGACAGCGTTGGGCCCGGAAGGGCCCGGCGGCCCCAGCTGCATCCGCCGAGCCCGCCGCTGCAACAACGCCGTCGCATATGGTTCATTGAACCACATGATTCCACGGAGCCTTTGGACTCGTCAAGGTCCCGGTGCGTGACGGCAGTGCTCGCGAGTGACGAATGCCCTGCGGGCTAGGCTTCCGCCATGCAGAAGTCTGCACTCGGCGAGGGGTCCAGCGAGCTGCCCCAGTACCCGATCGACTCGGTGGACAACGCGCTCAAGGTGATCCTCATGTTCGCCCATCGCAAGTCGATTCGGCTGACCGACGTGAGTGCCGCGCTCGGCGTCGCGCACTCTACGGCGCACCGGCTGACGGCCATGCTGGTCTACCGGGGGTTCATCGCCCGGGAGCCCGATTCGAAGCTGTTCGTTGCCGGTCCCGCACTGCTCGACATCGGACTCGCCGTCGTGCGCTCGCTCGACCTCCGCACTGTCGCTCGGCCCAGCATGGAGCGGCTGGCCCGGGCGGTCGGCGAGACGGTTCACCTCGCGGTTCGCGAGGGCTCCAACGTCCGGTTCCTCGACGCCGTCGAGAGCGACCGCGCTCTGCGCGTCTCCGGACGCACCGGCCGTATGCTGCCGGCCCACGCCACAAGCGTCGGCAAGGCACTGCTGGCCGAGCTCGACGACGACGCCCTGCGCGAGCTGCTGCCCCAGCGGCGGTTGGAATCGGTGACGGAGGCGACGCTCACGACCATGGCGGGCCTGCGACGCGAACTGGAGCGCGTACGTGCCGTCGGCTACGCGCGCAACTCCGGCGAGAGCGAGGAGGGCGTCGGCTCCATCGGCATGGTCGTGCGCAAGGCCGGCGTGCCCGCGGCCGCCATGAGTATCGCCGTACCGCTCACCCGCCTGACCGACGACCTGCTGTCGCAATGGGTCGATGCCCTGCGCGAGGCGACCACGGAAGTGGGAGACCGGCTCGGCTGAGCGCCGCACGGCGGCGAGCACGAACAACGCTCGCCCTTGACCGAATCGACTTCTGTTGAGTAGAACTAGTTTCCTTAAAGAGGAATTCGTGCGCGTCAAGGGGCCCGCACGCCCGCCTTCGGCCGAGTGACGAAGGACGGGCATGTCGTGCGAACTCCGAGAGCTCGTCTTTCTGTCGTCCCGGATCCTCGGCCACGCCGATCGGAATGACTTCATCTGCCGGCCGCGCCTCGACACCGAGATCGTCGCGGCACGCTCCGACATCGGCGGAGTGGCGAACTGACGGCGAGCTCGGCGGACATCGGTCGATCGGAGGCGGTACATGCAGCGAACGGCACCCGGATGAGCACTGACGCCGGCCAGCACGGCCCGCTCGACACCGAACCACTCGAGGGCCGAACGGGCCCTCGCGGAGCCGGCATGCGCTGGCGGGTCGCCGTCGCCCTCCTGCTCACCTGGCTGGGGCCGTTCACCGTCGACGCCTACAGCCCGAGCCTGCCGACGCTCGTCGCGGAGTTCGGGGTCTCGCGCTCGACCATCCAGCTCACACTCACCGCCGTTCTCCTGGGGATGGCGGCCGGACAGTTACTGGCCGGGCCGTTGAGCGACGTCGTCGGGCGGCGAAGGCCGGTGCTGTTCGCGCTGCTCGGCTACGTGGCGGCGTCACTGCTGTGCATGGTGGCCTGGCACATCTGGGTCCTGATCGGCGCCCGGTTGCTCCAGGGCGCCTGCGCCGCGACGGGCCTCGTCATCGCCCGGGCCATCGGCCGCGACAGCTACGACGGACGACCGCTGGCCCGGTTCTACTCGCACCTGCTGACCGCCACGGCGATCGCTCCGATGATCGGGCCGGTCCTGGGCGCGTACCTCATGGAGGTGTTCTCGTGGCGGGCGATCTTCGCGATGATCGCGCTGCTCGGCCTGGCCATCTTCGGATGTGTCGCTCTCCGGCTCCCTGAGACGCTGCCGGAACGGCCTGTGCGTCGCTCCTGGCTCGATCCGCTCCGGGCCTATCGTTCCGTCCTGGCCAGACCGCACCTGCCGACCATCGCGCTGATGAAGGCGGCCGTCTCCGGCGCGATGATGTCCTACCTCGCCGGCGCCTCGTTCATCCTGCAAGAGACCTACGGCCTGACCGCCCAGGAGTACGGCGTCGTGTTCGCTGTCAGCATGGTCGGGCTGATCGCGGGCAACCAGCTCAACGCCACCCTCGTCCGGTGGCTCCACCCGGCCACCATCCTCGGGAGCGCACTCGCTGGCACCCTCCTGACCGGCATCGGCCTTGCCGTCGCCTTCACCGCGGGCGCGGACCGGCTCTGGGTCGCCTTCACGCTCTTCGTGCTCCTGCTCGCCTGCTATGGCTGTGCCGCCCCCAACGTCCTGTGGCTCGGCATGGCGACGGCCCGGCGCGACAGCGGCACGACGGCCGCGGTCCTCGGCGTCAGCCAGCACCTGGCGGGCGCGGTCTGCGCCCCGATCACCGGCGCCTTCGGTGCGGTCGCCCTGCCCATGGCCTACACGGTCATCGTGTGCACGGCGCTGTGCCTGGTGGTGTACGTGGCGATCCGCCGGCACCTGTACGAGGTGGGAGTGTCCAGCGGCTCGGCGCCCCGTGACACCACCCCAGGTTGACGTCGTCAACCTGGGGAGTTAGGTTGACGCCGTCAACCCGTTCTCGAGGGTCTACGTCGAACCGCCAGGAGGAGCACACCAGTGTCGTCGACGAAGAACGCCGTGGTCACCGGAGCCACCTCCGGCATCGGAGAGGCGATCGCACGCAACCTCGCCACGGACGGAGTGCGGGTCACCCTCGTCGGCCGGAGCGACGACCGGCTCGCCCGGACCCGGGGACGTATCGTCGCGGCTGTCCCGGACGCTGACCTGCGGCTGGAGCGTGCCGATCTCTCGCTGCTCGGCGACGTCCGCAGGCTGGCGGAGCGGCTGGCCTCCCCGCCGCCGGACATCGTGGTCAGCAACGCCGCGGTCGTCGCCGACGTCGCGGACCGCACGCCCGAGGGGCACCAGCGGACCCTGGCCACCAACCATCTCGCGCCCTATCTGTTGCTGCGCTCCCTGGTCGACCCCATCGGAGCTCGCCGCGCGCGGTTCGTGGTCGTCGGCGCCTCGCCGCGGGGCTTGGCGCGAACGCCGGTGGACCTCGATGACCTCGAACTGCACACGGCGCGTGGCCTCGGCGCACCGCGCAGCTTCCGGCCCTTCATCGCCTATGCGCGCACCAAGAACATGAACGCCATGTTCGTCTATGCCCTCGCTCGCCGGCTCGAAGGCAGCGGCATCACGGTCAACGGCGCGCACCCCGGCATCATCCGGGGGACCCATCTCGGCCGCAGCAGTAACCGGGGTCTGCTCCGGGCATTCGCGGCGATCTCGCACCTGTTCTCACCCGGTGGTCCCGATGTCGGCGCCGACACGCCGACATGGCTCGCCACCGCACCCGAGGTCGACACCGTCACCGGGCAGTTCTTCGTGAAGCGGAGGGCTGTCGCCACCGCGCCGCACACAACCGATCCCGCGCGCTGCGACCGGCTCTGGGACGAAAGCGCCCGCCTCGTCGGTCAGCCGGCCGCCCTGTGATCTCACCGCGTCGATCCGCATCGTCCCGCGTTACCACTCATTGCTCCTGAGGTGGCATCTCCTACTGGAGCCCAGGCCTGGGCGCCGAGGAGCGGGCGAGGTACATGTCCGAGGATCGGTCCGCCGCGATCGCCGTCGTCACGCTGAGCGGTTACGACGACGAGGAACGTCGCGAGACCTACGCCGAGATCGAAGGGCTGGCTCGCGCCGACGGCCCGCTGGAGACCTATCTCGCGGGCGGGTCCATCAGCAGGTTCCACTCCGAGGCGCGGCCCAGGAGGGCCTGCCACCGCCCAGATGAGCTCGTTGCCGATCCTGCGTGGTCATCCGCGAGGACCGCGCGTGGGCCGCGCTCGCCCGCTCCGCCACCCGGCCGACCCCAGCAGCGGCCGTCGCAGATTCTCCAGCTTCCCCTCGGCGCGACCAAAACTCGTCGCGCACGACGGCACCGCCGCTGCGTAGGGTCGTGCCGTGATCAGCACCATCCTTGTCGAACATCCCTGGCTGACGACGGTCGCTCTCACTGGCCTGATCATCGTGGGTCCGCTCGTCGGAGCCTGGCTGGTCCCGAGGTCGCGCGTGACCCTCGCACTGCTGGGAGTGTCGATGGTGCCGGTGCTCCTGCTCACCCTCGTCCCGACGAGCCGTGAGCTCAAGACCAGCTGCGCCATCGAGTGGGACTTCCCCACGCTCGGCGCCGTCGAGCTGATGGGCAACGTGGTCCTCTTCACCCCGGTGGTCCTGTTCGCCGCGGCCCTGACCCGCCGCCCATTCCTGATGTTCCTCGCCGCGAGCGGTCTCTCACTGCTGATCGAGGTGTTCCAGGCCTTCGCTACTGCGCTCGGCCGATCCTGCTCGACCAACGACTGGCTCTCCAACACGCTCGGCGCGCTCCTCGGAGCCGTCCTGGCGGCAGCCGCGCTGCGGCTCGCTCAGCGATCGGCACCGCGCGGCGCGCCGCAGGATTCGCGGACGACCAGGTCGCAGGGGATGCGCAGGAACTCGTGACTCTGCTTCTCGCCACCGATGGCGGCGAGAAGCCGCTGGCCGGCGAGCCGGCCCATCTCGTAGAGCGGAAGCGCGACGGACGTGAGTGGCGGGCGGAGATGACGCGAGAACGCGCGGTCGTCGAAGCCAACGACGGCCACGTCGTCCGGGACCCGCAGCCCGCGGGAGTGCAGGGCGTCGAGCGCACCGGCGGCCATGTGGTCGCTCGCACAGACGACGGCGTCGGGAACGGGACTCAGGTCCAGAAGGTCGGACATCTGGGCATACCCCTCGTCCTGGTACCACGTCGAGCCCATGCGGACGAGCGCATGCCGGAAGTCGACCCCCGCAGCCGTGAGGGCAGCTCGGTAGCCGGCCAGCCGGTCGTGCGTCGCCTCGTAGTGCGGCGGACCGTTGATGAACGCTATCCGCCGTCGCCCCAGACCAAGGAGATGCTCGGTAGCGATACGAGCGCCCATCTCGTCGTCGGGCAGTATGCAAGGAACGGGAACGTCGTTGGTGTACTGGAACAGGTACACCGTCGGTGTGCCGGGCAGATCTCGCACGGGGGCGCCTCGTTCGCGGACGCGGTAGCCCGACAGCAGGATCACGCCGTCGACCTGCTTGTCGTAGAGCATCTCGAGGTGAGCCCGCTCCTTCGCCGCGCTTCCGTAGCTGTTGCACAGGAACACCCCGAACTCCTGCTCGCTGGCGACCTCTTCAACCCCGCGCATCATCGTGGTGGTGAAGACGCCCTCGAGATCGTCGGTGACAAGCCCGAGAGTGTGGGTCCGGCGTGCGCGCAGCCCTCGCGCGACGCTGTTCGGCCGGTAGCCGAGCCGGCGAACCGCTTCGAGCACCCGGGAGCGGGTCGCCTCGCTGACCTCCGGAGAGTTGTTGAGGGCTTTGGACACGGTGGCAGGGGTGACACCGGCGACCGCGGCGACGTCGCGCGCCGTGACCCTCCGGCGTTGCTCGTCGGTGCTCATCTGACTCCTCGCCACTGTTGGTGCCACTCGCCGGCTCAGCCGACGGTCCGAGTATAGCCTCGATATCGATTTCGAGCCGAGCTGATCGCACGCTTCCTCACTGCTCCTGAGCAGCTCTTGACAAGATGCCCGGACCTTGTTTTGGTGTGAACTACGAATTCGATTTCGTAGTCTGGGTCCCGGGAGGCGGGCGTGATCGTCGCGGTGCCGGACGGAGCCAGGCCACGAAACCGGACGTCGACGTCGAGGTTCGCGCCGATTGTATGCCGGCCACGAGGCCTCATCGAGTGCTTCGCCACCGAGCCTCCACAGGACAACGCCCCTGACCACGTCCTGGTCACCGGGCTCGACGACAGTACGGCTCCGCAAGCCTTCCGGCGACCTTCCCAGCGCCACGAACACGGAGGTACGACATGAGACTCAACCGCAGACAGTTCCTTGTCAGCAGTGGACTTGCCGCAGCAGGTCTCGGGCTCGGCGCCTGCGGCAACGACGGCGCGAGCCGGAGCGGGGACTCACCAGGCGTCCTGAAGTGGTGGGACCCGCGCCAGCCGGTGGCCGACATCCAGCGGGAGATCTTCGCCGAGTTCGCCGAGTCCGACGGCGGGCTGCAGGTCGACTACACCGTGTACAACCCCGCCGAGATGGGCGAAGCGCTGCAGTTGGCGAAGCAGAGCGGCCAGATGCCCGACGTCTTCACCATCTTCGGTCTCGACCTGAACCCAGGCGGCCTGGTGGACGAGGGCTGGTTCACGCCGATCAAGCTCGACGACGACGTCCGTGCCGGCATACCGGAGGGCATCCTGCTCGAGGGGATCAACGTCTTCGACGGCGAGGTCTACGGCCTGCCGGTCAACGACTTCCGAGGGCTCAACATCCTCACGTGGTTCAACCGCGAACTGTACGAGCAGGCGGGCCTCGATCCGGAGAATCCCCCGGTCACCTACGACGACATCAGGGCCGCGACCCGGAAGATCCGTGGCCTGGGCGACGACCTCTACGGCTGGGTCGCACCCATCAAGGAGACCGGCCGGATGGGGCAACACATCGAGGAGCTCGCCCAGGCCGCGGGGGCACCGACCCTCGGGGGCGTGGATCTGCGCACCGGCGAGTACCAGTTCCACAGCCAGTACCACCTCGACGCTCTCGAGTGGTGGCTGGCGATGAGCCAGGACGGCGTGCTGTTCCCCGCCTCGACGTCGCTCGACGCGCGGCAGGCGCGGGCCAGGTGGGTCACCGGCCAGAGTGCGATCTTCTTCGACGCCCAGTTCAACATGGCCGAGGTCGTCCTCAACTTCGCGGACTTCGAGAGCAAGGTCGCTCTCGGCCCGCTCGCGGTCCCCGAACCCTCGGAGAACGTCGTCGTGTCGAAAGGCCCGGTTCACGCCGGCGCGACCCACTGGATCGCGGCCGAATCGGAGCACGTGGACGAGGCGTCCGCACTCATCTCGTGGTTCGGGAAGAAGGAGATCCAGGCGCGGATCGTCGAAGGCATGAACGCGGTTCCGCTCTTCCCGGAGGTGGTGGAGACCGCGGACGTCCACCCGCTGTTCAAGAAGGCGGTCGAGATCATCTTCGAGCACGTGTTCCTGGCGCCCAACCCGGTCGTCCGCAATCCCGACGTGGCGGTCGCACAGGCTCAGATGAAACCGATCGATCCGGACTTCGGCTCGATCGTCGCGGGGACCCTCACCGGCGACGTGACGGACTACAAGGCCGCTCTGGAGAAGCTCAGTTCCGACACGACCGCCGAACGGGACCGCGCGATCGAGGAAGCACGCAAGCAGGGCGCGCAGGTCAGCGTCGACGACTGGGCGTTCCCGGACTGGGCTTCCGGTCAGAACTACACGTACTCATGACGACGACGTCGCCTCCAGGTGTGCGGCGAGATAGTCCTGCACCTTCACCGGCTCGCCCGTGTGGGCGGACTCGATCGCGGCGAACAGCAGGGCCGCACACTGGAGGTTGTCGGCGAGGGTCGTCGGTGGCTCCGGTCCACCCCGCAGCCACGCGCAGAACTGTTCGGCGATCCAGGCGTTCCGCCACACCGACCGGGTGTCGAGCAGCGGCAGCTCGTCGGCGGTGGGCACGTCGTGCGCACCCCCGTGGAGCACGCGAAGGCGCCGTCGGCTGAGCTCCAGGGTGCCGTTCTCGCATTCGGCACGGATGTAGTCGTTGCCCCAGCCATTCATGGTCGAGGCGTTCGCCTTGGCGCCTTCGTAGAGCACCTTGGTGCCGTTGGTCATCTCGACGGTTATCAGGGCCGTCGAGTCGCCGGCGAACTCGCTCCACGGCGGATTCCACGTCCGGGCGTACACAGTGACGGCGTCGGCCCGCGTGAGGGCCCGCACGATGTCGAAATGGTGCACCGTCCCTTCCACCAGCAACGGGTCGGGAATGCGGTAGCGGAACTCGCCCCAGTCGCCCACATGCCGGCTGTTGTGCGTGAACCGGTACACGACGTAGTTGAGCCGTCCGTAGTCACCGCCGCGGACCGCTGCCTCCAATGAATGCTTGTCCTGGTCGAAGCGGTGGCTCATGGTGACGGCCATCTTCCGGCCCGCGGCCGTGACCTTCCGGTACACCCGCGCGCATGCCTCCATGGTGTCCGCTATCGGCTTCTCGCACAGGATGTGGACGTCGTGCTCGAGCGCGACGTCGATCACGGCCTCGTGGAACGCGGGCTGGACCACGACGGTGACGAAGTCCGCGGCGTGATCCCGCAGCGCATCGCGCAGGTCGGTGTAGCACGGAACGCCGGCGGGCGCCCTCCCGTGCGACGACACGTCGGTGTCGACGGCTGCCACGGTCTTCGCGAGGCCCGCGGACTCCAGGTGCGGCAGCACGTCGCGGCACCACACCGAGCCCCAGCGGCCGAGGCCGATGTGAACCACGCGCAGCATCAGGCCCTCCTCACGAAGCCGGCCGGGACGTCGCGACCGGTCACCTCGTGCCGTTCGGCGAGCTCTGGCGATCGGTGCAGGTGTCCTGCCCGGCCACCCTCGAAGAGCACGTCCTCGAAGAAGAACGCCTCCAGGTCCTCGTAGACCTCCACGACATCGTGCTCGTCGCCCGCCCTGGTACACACGATGTCGCCGGGGCCGACGTAGAACTCCTCGCCCTCGGTCATCACCTTCGCCCGACCGGCATAGATCAGCCAGTACTCGTCGCAGTCGTGGTAGTGCCGATCGAACGTCCCACCCGAGCGCGGTACCCGGAATCGTCCGGCGGCCGTCACTTGGCTCCACTCCGGGCGGCGGTCTGCTTTCATGGCGGCATTCGACGTGTTCACGACTGGCATCGGCGGAACTCCCTGCGGTCGGTTGGTGATGGTGGTGTGGGCCCGTACCTGGGCGGTCAGGGCACGTTCGGCTGGCAGCCGCTCCATCGAGAAGGCGCCGTCGAAAGCCGAGGTCCGGGAGCGAATTGTCGGCCACAGGTGAGGCAGGTTTCACGGGTGAACCGTGGCATCGGCCGTCCCGTTCTCGACGATGAGTTCGTGCAGCCTGTTGGCCATCGCACGGGCGAAGACCGGGTCGTTGATGTCGGCGTCGGCTTCGACCAGCTCGATGCCGGACGCCAGCCCGCCGCGGATCGCGCCGAACAGCGCCGCGTCCGCCTCGGCGTCGTGGAACGGGCCGTCCGGTAACGCGATGGCAGAGATGCCGCGCAGTGGGAGGAAGACGGCCGACGGGCCGGTCGACGACGACACCCGCTGCGCCAGCCGCCCGCCGAGCTCGGCACACTCCGCGGCGGTCGTGCGTAGCAGGGTGATGCTGGGGTTGTGCACGTGGAGGGTTCGCTCCTCGAACCGTGCCGGGACGGTGTCGCGCGGGCCGAAGTTGACCATGTCGAGCGCGCCCACCGACACGACCTGCGGGATGCCGGCCGACCCCGCTCCGGTCAGCCGGTCGGCCCCGGCCGAGAACACCCCGCCGACCAGCTCATCGGCGAGTTCGGTGGTGGTGGCGTCGAGGACGCCGGCGAGGTGCCCGTCCCGCGCGAGAGCTTCCATGGTGCGCCCGCCGACCCCGGTCATGTGGAAGACGAGCACCTCGTAGCCGAGCTCCTCCAGCCGTTGCCGGGCGGCGGTGACACACGGCGTGGTGACACCGAACATGCTCGCGGCGACGAGCGGCTTGTCGCCGGTCGGCGGGAGCGGTTCCTGCCGCACCATTCCGGCCAGAGCGGCGGCGGCATTGGCCAGGATGGGTGCGGAGATCCGGTTCACTCCCGCGATGTCGGCGACGCTGGGCATCAGCACCAGGTCGCTCTCCCCCACGTACGCCTGGGTGTCTCCGGACGCCGCCGTCGACACGATGATCTTGGGTACGCCGAGCGGCAGCGTACGCAGCGCCGTCGACGCCAGGGACGTGCCTCCGGTGCCTCCCAGGGCGAGAGCACCGTCGCAGCGGCCCTCGTCACGAAGCCGCCGGACGATCACCGCCGCGCCGTCGGCCATGGCCCTGATCGCCTGGCCGCGGTCGGCGCGAGCGGCGAGCGTGGCGACGTCGGTGCCTGCGGCACGGGCCACCTCGGCGCGCGTCACGTCCGGTGCGAACGCCGGCTCCCCGAGGACGCCGGTGTCGACGACCACGACTTCGAGGCCGGCCGCGCGCAGCCGGTCGCGCACGAAGGCGTACTCGGCTCCCTTCGTGTCGAGCGTGCCCATCAATGCCACAGTCGGCATGGTCGACCTCCTCGGACGGCTCGGGTCGACGACGTCATGGCCGATATCCGTCGCCGGGTTCCCAGTCCCGGACGCCGACGCGGACCTTCCAGTCCTGCCATTCACCCGCGAGGTCGGCGACGAGGTCCGGGCGCGTCGCGGCCAGGTTCCGCGTCTCGGTGCGATCGGTCCCGATGTCGTACAGCTCCCACTGACCGGCGCCGGGCGCGCCGTACTCGGAGACCAGCTTCCAGCGGTGCCTTCGCACGGCCCGGTTGCCGTTGTACTCCCAGAACATCGGCGTGTTCCGCCGCCAGCCCGATGTCCCCGCCGCGTCGGTGAGCACCGTGGCGAAGCTCTCGCCCTCCATCGGAGTGATCGCGTGGCCGTCGTGGCTCGTCGGATACGAGGCGCCGGCGAGCTCGAGCAGGGTCGGCATGAAATCGATGACGTGCAGGGCACGGTGGTCGATGCCGCCACCGGGGAGGCTGGCCGGCCACCGGGCGATGAACGGCGTCGCGATGCCGCCCTCGTGCACCCAGTTCTTCCACCTGCTGAACGGCGTGTTGCTCACGCTGGCCCACGCCCGGCCGTAGCTGGCCCACGTGTTGTGCGGCCCCGGGCTCACGCCGCGGACGTTACCGTCGATCATGGGGCTGCCGTCGAGGGTCGGCACGTTCGAGTTGTTGCCCGGCACGACCTCGTTGACCGCGCCGCCGTTGTCACCGAAGAACAGCACGAGGGTGTTGTCGGCGATCCCCAGCTCGTCGAGCGTGGCCAGGATCCGGCCGATTCCGCGGTCCATGACGGTGACCATGGCGGCGTACGCGGCCATCCGGGAGTCCTGCCAGTCCTTGTCGGGATCGGAGTCCCAGTCCGGCACGCCCGGGCCGGGGTGCGGAAGAACGGTGTCGGGGTCGATCACGCCGAGCGCTCGCTGCCGCTCGAAGCGCTCCTCCCGGAGCCGTCCCCAGCCGCCCAGGTATCTACCGCGGTAGGGCTCGATGTCCTCCGGCCAGGCGTGCAACGGGTAGTGGGCGGCGGAATGCGGGACGTAGACGAAAAATGGGTCGTCGGCGGCGGCGAACTGCCGGATCGAGGCGATCGCATGGTCCGTGATGGCCTCGGTGACGTGGTACCCAGGCTCGTCCGGGCGGCCGATCAACTCGCCGTCGAGGTAACGCTGGGGCAGGTAGTAGGTGAACCTGTCTCCGACGGGGCAGAACGAGCGCTCGAACCCGCGACCCACCGGCAGCGACTCGGGCAACGTCCAGGGGCTGATGTGCCATTTCCCCGAGACTGACGTGCGGTACCCGGCCATGCCGAGCACCTGGGCCAGCGTCACGCACGACTCCTTCAGGTGACCCTGGTACTCGGGCGTTCCCTGATTGCCCAGGGCGCCGAGGCCGGCCTGCGTCGGGTAGAGCCCGGTCAGCAGGGCGGCACGGGTCGGCGAGCACACCGGGTAGGTGTACAGCTGGGTGAACCGCTGGCCGTCGCGTGCCAGGTTGTCGATGTTCGGAGTGGCGATCTCCCCGCCGAAGCAGCCGACGTCGGAGAACCCGAAGTCGTCGGCCATGATCATGACGATGTTCGGCCGGGCGCACGCAGCCGTTCCGATTGCGCTGGCGGAGCTGCCTGCCGACGGCGTGGTGCCGGCGGTCTCCGCGCCCAGAGCGCCGATGCCCAACGCGCCCGCGCCGGCGAGCAGCGTCCGCCTGCTGACCGTGTTCGATTCAGTCATAGTCGCGTCTCCCGGTGGAGGGTCAGCCGTACAGGTCTGGGGTGAAGTCACGGGTCGGGTCCCAGTCGGGGAACGCCCAGTCGTCGGGCGTCACCTTCGACCCGGCGGCCTTGATCGCGTTCTCGCGTTCCTCGGTCCGGTTGTCCGAGAGGTCCTCGAGCGCCTTCTGCCAGTCCGGCATCTGTCCCGTGATGGCGCCCTGCGCGATGGCGCCGAGCGTGAACTGCGGTGGCCGCATCTCGGCGTCGACATCGGCGATCTCCACCGTCCGCACCACGGGCGAAGGGGCCACGAACACCTGCGCGATGATCTTCTCGAGTGCCAGCTTGAACAGCGGGTGCACGTCCAGTTCCGGCACCAGGTCCTCGTAGATGGGCATGGTGCCCATCTGCTCGCCCCACTGCTGCTGGAACTCGCGAGTGGCCAGGCTGGCCGAGAGCTCAGAGGCCTGCTCGGGGTGGTCGGTGTCGTGGGCGATCCAGTAGACGGCGCCTTTCGGCGGCTGGTGCGTGACGATCGGAGCGCCGGCCTCCGGCGTGAGCACGTCCGCCAGGCCGACGCTGTCGATGAAGGCCTCGTAGTCGGCGGCCACCGTGCCGATGGTGAACTGACCGTCGAGCAGGAACGGGAACTCCCCGCTCGCCCATCGCGCACGCGCGGTCTTGGCGTCGAGCCCGCTGGATGCGGGGAAGAGGTATCCGTCCTGCTGCAGTGACATCAGGAACTCGATGGCGGTGACGAACGGCTCGGTCTCGAATCTGTACTCGCCGGTCTTCAGGTCGAGACCGCCGATGCCGTCGAATCCGGCCGCCATCACCAGATTGTCGACGACGACCTCCAGGCCGCCGGGATCCTTGAGGGCGAGTGCCAGCGCCCCGGCGTCGGACCCTGAGCTCCTCTTGATCTGGGCACAGGCGGCCCGGAACCCGTCGTAGGAGGTGTCGACGGATTCCGGGTCGAGGTCCGCGGCGGCGAGCAGCTCGGTGTTGTACCAGGTGAAAGCGCGCATGATCTTCGGGTTGAACAGCGGCAGCGAGTACACGTCGCCGTCGAAGACGTGCAGTCCTTCGAACATCAGGCCGTCAGGGACGAGCTCGAGCACCTCGTCACCGTTGGTCATCGGGCTGAACCAGCCGTCGTCGATGAGTGCCCGGGGCGGCAGCTCGAGGCCGAACAACGTGAACAGGTCCGGTAGCTGGTTGCTCTGCCGCTGCAGAGCAAGGGCCTCTCCGATCTCGCCGGCGTTCATCAGGACGTGCTCGACCTGGATGCCGTTGTCGGCCGCCCAGGTCTCGCACCAAGACTCCATGAGCTCCCGTTCCGGTTCCCACGGGTCGAGCATGGTCAGCTTCCCGCTGGCACCGGCTCCCTGACCGTCGTCGTCACCGCATCCGGCCACCACCAGGCCGGCGCCCAGCAGGCCGCTGTAGCCAAGGAACCTTCTTCGGCTCAGCTCTCGCATCACGTTGCCTCCTGTCACGTCCCCATCGCCGTCGCATAGCCGACCCGTGAACCCACGTGCCGGTGGTCGTAGTGCTGGTACGGCGCGTCGACGTTCTCGATCGCGTGGATGGTCTCGTAGTACGTGTAGTAGCGGCCGCGGTGCTTGAACTTCGCGGCTTGCCAGATCGCGGCGTTGTCCGGCTCGAACTCGGTGCCGCGGCGGAAGTACGTCGCATCGTCGTGGTTGGTGTCCTCGTTGCGCACCCACGGGCCCGCGTACGGGTCCAGCGCCGCGCAGAGCGGGAAGTGGGTCGGCCAGTCGGGCACCTGCGGACCCTCGCAGTAGTCGTTGTAGTAGATGCCGTTGTCGAACAGCACCATGAAGCCGTACATGGCCTTGGTCGCCCGCTCGCGTCCGTTCGCGTCGGTCCCGGTCCGCGTGAGAGACGTGACGGCCGGTCGCTCCGGGTCCAGCTGCGGGACGCCGTCCGCGTCGATGACCATCCCGACGGTGGTCATCGCCTGGTGGCCGTCTGCGTTGGTGCTCTGGTAGTAAAGGACGATCCGGTACTCGTCGGTGTCGGGGTCGCGCAGACCGACCACCTCCGGCCCGCCCAGGATCCCGGTGCGTTGTGCGTCCGGGTCGGTGGGGTCCATGCTCGACCACGGAACGTGCCGGCAGGTGTGGTCGATCCAGTCGTCGGCGCGGACGTCGTAGTAGCCGTATCCGATCACCCGGTACCGCGTCGAGAAGTCGGGGTCGTTGGGGCGCATCTCGTGGACGAAAACGAGCATCCGGCCGTCGCCGGCGTACACGGCCAGTGCTGGATTGAGGTTGAAGCGAGGGAACCGGTCCTGCAGGTCGGGATAGTGCGGGTCGAAGTTGCCCTGCAGGAAGGTGCCGCTCTCGAGATCGGAGATGTCGCGGTTGCGGTCGTTGAAGTGGATGCCGTCGAACTGGTCCACGGTGGTGTCGAGGACGCCGATGCGTCCGCCGTACGACCAGTCGCCCCGCTCTCCACCCCCTCGCATGAAGTACAAGATCCGCCCGTCGATCTGGTTGAGATCGGAGTTCGCGCTGTCGCCCGACCGCCAGAACGCGGCGGGAATCGGTCGCGGCGGATCGTCGGTGTAGGCGCCGACGAGGAGGCCGGGGGGCTCCGGGTTCTTCGTCTGGTACCGCCATGGGACGAGGCCGTGCCGCTTGTGCCAGCGAAAGGGCTGGGCGGACAGGTCGTCGTAGGCGACGCGGTCCCCGAAGGTCAGAACGCGCGCCTGTATCTCGCGTGACTCGGCGGCTGCCGGCGTGAGAGCGGTGAAGTGGACGTCGTCGAAGTACGTCGCCACACCATGGGCCAGGAGCCCGGCGTGGCCGCGGGTGAGCGGCTGGTCCCCGGTGCGCATGCTGATCAGGTTGTGCCCGTCCACGAACCCGCGCAGCACGCCGTCTCCGGCAGAGGTGAGGGTGAGGGTATAGGTCGCCTCGGGCCGGAACTCGAAGTCGTAGTCGAGAGTCTTGTGCTCGGCGATCTCACCGTCGGCGTACCGAGCCAGTCGCAGCTCGTCGGTGCCCGGGTTGATCGTGAACGCGTACCCGGACAGCGCCCCAGTCGGCTCCGTCGCCTGCACGAACACGCCGGCCCAACCGTCGGCGACGACCCCGAACGCGAGCCCTGCCTCGATCGAGGAGGCCACACCGTACATATCGGGATGGAAGACGGTGTGCAGCGTCGCGTCGGCCGGGCAGTACAGCGCGCGGTGACGGTGTGGGTCGTCCTGGGTGGCCGCGACGTCCTCCCAGTCCCGGGTCGCCTGCGTCCAGAGCGGTTCGGAGCCACCCGGCCGCCACCACAACGGGATCGTGCCGTCGGGCCGGCCGAATCCGTCGCGAAGGTCGAGCCCCGCCGCGTCAGTGCTGGCGTGACCTCTCGGGCACACCTCTCCCCACCCGCGCGCGCGGTCGGAGATGTGGACGTCGTCGACGACGCAGCCGGCCGTCCCGCCGATCGTGATGCTCCGGTCGAATCGCGTGTCCGCCGAGCCGATGCGCACGCTGGCGACGTCGACGCCGTTGAGGTGCAGGGTCAGCAGTCGGTCACCGCCGCTGTCTCCCCAGGCCACGGCTACGTGCTCGAGCGTCGAGGTCACCAGCCGCTGAGCCGGACCTGTCACCGTGTGGGTCGTAACCTCACCGGTGCCCAGGTCCGCGCGCCAACGGTCCGCGACGAGCGACAGGCTGAGCCAGCCGTGCGCGCCGGCCGCTCGGAACAGTTCGCCGCCTCGGTTTCCGCCAGTCGGGACGTACCAGGCCTCGAAGGTGCCGTCCGAGCCGGCCAGGGGTGAGGCGTAGCCGATGCCGTCGTCCGATCCGGCCAGGGCCGCGCCGAACCGCCCCGGCCGGAACGACGCGGTACCGCGGACCGGCTCGGCACCCTGGTCAGATACCGCCGATCCGTCGAAGCGCGCGGAGAAGACCGTGTCCGTGTCGACCGGATGCGGAATCGGCTCGCTGCCCTTGAACCGGGTCCACTCGCTGCGTTTGGCGTCGATAGTCTCGCGGGTCTGCGTGTACAGCTGAGGGACGCCGACGAGGTAGAGCTGTTCGACCGCCACGGCGCCGAGAGCACGGTCGAACAGGGCGGGCTCGTCGACGTCACCGACCAGACCCTCCCCGACCATCAGGTCGTCGCCGGTGCCGGCCGGCGTGAACGCGGGGACGTCGACGACCCGGACGCGCGACCCGTGGACAAAGACGATCAGCCGGCCACTGTGCGCGTTGGCCGTGGCGGCGACGTGGGCCCATCTCCCGGCCACGACTGCCTGGTCCGGCGACTGAGCGGTGCGCGGGTTGCCGTCCGTGCCGACCACCGTCCACCGGATCGCGCCGGCAGCTGTCAGGCCGACGGACCACTGGCCCGGAAGGGCGAGCAACGACACCTCCGCCTCCGGCAGCTCCGCCGGCCGGACCCATACCGAGACCGTGAGCGCGCCGCCAGCATCGAGTGCGGGCGTGTGCTGGGCCTGCAGCCATCGAGTTCCGTCCAGGTGGACGCCGCCGCCGCGCCGACCCTGCCGCCGGAACGAGGAGATCAGTCCGCTGTCGGAGGTGTTCCACCTGCTGCCGATGACGTACAGCGTGTGCCCGTTGCCCGTCACGTCGCGAAACGCGTATCCAGACCCTTCGTCACATGGCCACGCCGCCACCAGGCCCGGCATGGCCACTCGCGGCTCGACGTGCAGCCATCTCCTGGTCAAGTCGCAGGTCCACGCCGGCGGCACGTCCTGACCGACGCCGGGTGGGCCCGACATGGTCTCAGCGCTGGCCGATGCCGGCGCGCCCAGACCATTGAGGAGGGCCGGGGCAAGGGCCACACCACCGGACAGCTCGAGAAAACGACGTCGTGGGATTCCGCTCGTAGTCAATTGAACCTCCACCTCGTTCGCTGGGGTCGGGCGGTCACCCGCCGTTTGAACCACCCTCCGTTGGTCGCGAAATCGAATTCGTAACTCCATAGTGTCCGGTGTGACGCTAATGTCAAGAGTTGACCGTGCGGGCCTTGGCAAGCAGCACGTGACGCCCCGTCGCGCTCACGAAATCGATATAGGAGGTCAGCGGGCCGACATCACGCCACAGATGCGCCTTTTCGAGTTGTGGCTCGCGCGTGGATGACTACCAACGGATACCCGAGCGGTCGGTGTGAGGATCAGACCCGTGAGGGCTGACGCGTCCGTCTCGAACCTCGGCGGCCGTGTCGACCAGATCACCGAGCTGCTCCGGGCCGACATCGCCGAGCTGCCGTATCCCGCGTTCGTGTGCTGGCCCACCACCTGCCGGGCGACGATCCGCCGCTGCGGCCCGGCGATCCGTACCGCGAACCTGAAGGGCTCGCCGCGTTGCTGCACAACCGGCTGGGCGTGGACGGGTTGTACGTCGTCGCCGTCGACGGCTCGGTCGGATCGATCGCACCAGGAGTCGACGGCATGGACATGCTCCAACTCGACACCGCGGTGCGTGAGGTCGTGGAAGGAGTCGACTTCGCTCCGGTCGCCGAGGCGCATGCCCGGCTCCTGCTGGCGCCGATCGTCGGGACGGACGCGGAGTCGGCCGAGGCAGAGGCGGCGGTCGCCGACCTCACCTCGTCGAACGCGTCATCACGGGTTCGCCTCCCCAGCAGGGCGGCTGAGTCGCCGCTCGCGAGCTTCACGCGGTGGCGTAGCCGACGCGCGAGCCCGCCTGTGGATGGTTGTAGTTCGAGTACTGCTGGTCCAGGTTCGTCCCGATGGCGTGATAGTTCTCGTAGTACATGTAGTAGCGGCCCCGCAGCTTGAGCATGGTCCCCTGCCAGATCGCGGCGTTGTCGGGCTCGTACCGCTCGCCGTGCCGGAAGTACGTCGCGTCGTCGGCGTTGGTGTCCTCGTTCACGATCCATGGCCCGCCGTAGGGGTCGAGAGCCGCGCCGAGCACGAAGTAGTCGGGCCAGTCCGGGGTCTGCGGGCCCTCGGCGTAGTGCAGGTAGTAGATGCCGTTGTCGAACAGGACGCGGAAGCTGTAGACGACCTTGTTCGACGGCCGGCCGATCGAGTGGACGGTGGGGTGCTCCGGGTCGAGGACGGGCACACCGTCGCCGGCCAGCCGCAGTCCGGTGATCCCCATGACTCGCCGGTCGTCGCCGGTCGTGGCCTGGTGGTACAGCAGCACGCGATAGTCGTCGGTGTCCGGGTCGCGCAGCGAGACGAGCTCCGGCGTGCCCTCGATCCCCTGGAACACCGCCTCGGGGTCGCCCGGATCCATGGCCGACCAGTCGACGTAGCGGGACTCCCCGTCCACCCAGTCGTCGGCACGGACGTCGTAGTAGCCGTAGATCAGGCGGCGGTACGACGGGAAGTCGCCGACCTTGTTGCGGAACTCCTTGGCGAACAGGAGCAGCCGCCCGTCCCCGACGTAGGCACACCCCTCGTCGTTGAGCTGGAAGCGCTCCTGGTGGCGCATCTCCTCCGGAGACTCGTCGACGGGTCCCTGCAGGAGTTTGCAATCGTCGAGGTCGGTGATGCCCGCGCTGGGGTCCTGGAAGTGGATCCCGTCGAACGTGTCGACGGTCGTCTCCAGGACGCCGATGCGGGCACCGATCGAACGGCCGCCGACCCGCGGGTTCCCGCGCATGAAAAACACCACCCGGCCGTCGATCGTCACCAGCTCACTGTTGGCGCTGTCCTCCGAGCGCCAGAACGCCGGCGGGATCGGGCGCTCCGGCGTCGGTGTGTCGGCGCCGGCGAGGTTCCCCGGCAGCTCGGGGTCGCCCGGGAACTCCTCACCCTGTCTGGTGTACTGCCACGGTGGCAGCCCTCGCCGCTTGTGCCACCGGAACGGTTCGAGGCGCACCCCCCGCGCCTCGACCTCGCCGCCGGTGGTGAACAGGCGCAGCTGGACCAGGCGGGACGCGGGCCGAGCCGGGGTCAGCGCGGTGACGTGGACGTCGTCGAAGAAGGCCGCGGCGTCATGCGTGAACAGGCCCGCGTGGCCGGACGCCGGTGCGCCGTCGCCCACACGCATCGTGATCAGGTTGTGCCCGTCGACGAAGCCGCGCAGCAGGCCGTCGCCGGTCGCGGTGAGCGTGAGCTCGTACGTCGTCGCGGCCCGGGTCGGGAAGTCGTACGGAAGCGTCTTCGCCTCCACGGGTGCGCCCGCCGCGTAGCGCGCTATGCGCAGCTGTCCGCGGCCGGGGTTTACCGCGAACGTGTGCCCGGAGAACGGCTCCTCCGGCGCGGAGGCCTGGACGAAGACACCGGCCCAGCCGTCGGCGACGGCGGCGAACGACACGCCCGCTTCGATGGACGACGCGTGCCCGTATGCGTCGGGGTGGTGGATCGGATGCAGCCCGGCGACCTCCCGCTGGAGCAGGGCGGTGGCCCGCTCCGGTGCGTCTCCGGTGCGGCTCGGGTCCTCCCACGTCTTGCGTTCGTGTGACCAGGCGGCGCCCCCGGAGGCCGGGCGCCACCACCTCGGCGCCGTGCCGGGTGCTCGGTCGAAGCCGTCGCGCAGGTCGAGCCCGGCCGCGTCGGTGGCCGCGTGGCCACGTGGGCAGATCTCCCCCCAGGTCCGCACCCGGTCGCTGAGCCGGAGGTCGTCGACCAGGCAGTACGCGGGCGCGGTCCGGCTGCCGCCGACGACGACGTGCCGGTCGAAGACGCGACCGGCCAGATCGATGGGCTCGCGGCTCACCTCGACACCGTTGACGTGCAGCGACAGTGCATCCTGGCCGCCGTGCGGTCCCCACGCGACGGCGACGTGCTCGAGCTGGCCGGGCACGAACGTTTGCGCGGGTCCGGAGACGGTGCGAGCTGCCGCTCCGGCGATTCGGAGGGTCGCGTGCCACCTGCCCGCCTCGGTGTAGAGGGCCAGGCCGCAGCGGTCGCCCTCCGCGCGCACCAGTTCCTTGCGCTCGGACCGGTCCGGGTCCGCGTCGTCCACGACGGTCTGGTACCACACCTCGCAGGTGCCGGACGGCGCACCCAGCGGCGACTCGTACGCGACGCCCGTGCCGCCGGTCGCCCGCAGCGCACCGCCGAAGTGACCGGGCTCGAGGCCGGCCGACTCGTCGGCCACCCGGCCGCGTCCGTGCACCGGCCCGGTGTCGCCGTCGAAGCGCACGGCCAGCACCGTGTCCGCCTCGACCGGGTGCGGGATGGGATCGCTGCCCCTGAACGACGTCCACTCCCGCGAGTCGGCGTCGATGGTCTCCCGGCTCTGCGTGTAGACCCTGGGCAGACCCACCAGGTACAGGCCGCGTACCTCGTCCGGGTCGAGGGCGCGGTCGTGCAGCGTGAGCTCGTCGAGCTGGCCGTGCAGGGCGACCCCCGCGACGAGGTCGTCCGTGGCAGGCGTGCGGATCGACGCCGGCACTGCGAACCGGCGGACGGTCCGGCCGTCGACCGTCAGTGTGAGCCGGCTCGCCCCGGGCCAGGTCACCGCCGCGACGTGCGTCCACCGGCCCGGCGGGACCGCCAGAGGATCGGACTCGACGGACCGGTACTCGCCGTCGTGGCGCCGGACGGTGAAGCGCAACGCTCCGTCGCTGGCCAGGGTCAGCGCGTAGGCGTCGCCGTACGACAGCAGCGTCGCCCGCTCGCCGGGCCCTTCGGTGGGACGGACCCACGCGGTGAGGGTCATCCCGGCCGGCGCGCCGTTCAGGTCCAGGTCGCTGGCCTGTTGTGCCTGCAGCCACCGGGTGCCGTCCAGGAAGACGCCGCCGCCGCGGCGGCCGGGTCGGCGGAACGCGTCGACCAGTCCACTGTCGGTGGTGTTCCACCGCGACCCGGTGATGTGGAAGTCGTGGCCGCGACCGCTGACGTCGTCGAACACGTATCCGGTGCCCTCGTCCATCGGCCAGGCCGCCACGAGCCCGTCGCGGACGACGCGAGCCTCGAGATGGCGCCAGCGCAGCGTGAGATCGCACGACTGGGCGGCCAGGTCCGTCGGCATGGCGTCACCCGCCGGTGCGGCCGACGCGGCGGCCGGATCCCCGCCCAAGAGGACCGGAGCGGCGATCACGCCGCCCGACCCGAGGATGAACCGACGGCGGTCGATCGTGGCACTGTCAACAGGCATGGCGGGCCTCTCCCGAGTGGGGCACGTCGTAGTACCGCGGTGACGCCTCAGGACGACGCATCACCAGTGCGCTTCGCGCGGCTGGGTGCGGTCCTGGGTGGCGACGAGCACGTCCAGCAACAACTCCTGCAGCTCGATGCGCGACTGCACAAACGCGGGATCGTCCCATCTGTTGTCGAGCTCGTGCGGATCCGCGGCCAAGTCGTACAGCTCCCCCGCGCGATCGCGCGCCGTGGACGGCGGACCGTGGTGGACGACGAGCTTCCACCGGTCGTGGCGCAACATGGTCGTGTGGACCGGCGGGTCGTAGGAGTGCCCGCTGTCCCGGTACTCGCAGATCGCCCAGTCGCGCGTCCAGCTCGCGTGGTCGCCCCGGGCCAGCGGCAGCAGTGTCTCGCCCTGCCCACGCCGCATCGGGTCCAGCCCGGCCGCCTCCAGGATCGTCGGCGCGAGGTCGATCCACTGCACGAACTCGGCGCGACGATGCCCGGCCGGCAGCGCGCCCGGCCAGCGCAGGATGAGGGGCACGCGCACCGCCGGCTCGTACATCATCGGTCCCTTGAGCATCAGCTGGTGGTCGCCGAGCATCTCGCCGTGGTCGCTGGTGAAGATCACCAGGGTGTCGTCGGCCAGGCCCTCCGCCTCGAGTGCGTCCAGGATGCGGCCCACCTCGTCGTCGATCAGCGAGACCATCGCGTAGTAGGCGGCCTTGGTCTCCTGCAGCTCGCTTGGCGAGTACTCGACGTAGCCCCGCTCGTGCCCGGCGTAGGAGCGGGCGGAGGCCTCCGTGAAGATGGACGGCTTGCCGGCCAGCTCACCGGCCCGCGTCACCGGCCGGCTCAGCGTCTCCGGGTCGTACCGCTTGACGTACTCCTCGGGCGCGTCGAAGGCGTGATGGGGATCGAAGAAGTTCGCCACGACGAAGAACGGCCTGGCGCGTTCACGACCGTTGCGGAGGAAGTCGATCGTCTCGGTGGAGATCCAGCGGCTGAAGTGGCCCCGGGTCTCGATGTTGGCGAAGGTCGTCGGCGTGTTCGGGTCGTTCACGGCCCGCCACAGGTCGGGATGCTCCTCCTGCAGCCAGCGGTGGTACTGGTTCTCAGGCGAGCGATGTCCGGGGTCGTGCGCCCAGCGCCACACCCGGAACCCGTCGTCGTGGCGCGGTTCGGTCCGTCCGCCGAAACACGCGGCGAGATGCAGCTTCCCGACCAGCCCGCAGTCGTATCCGGCGCCAGCCAGCACCCGGCTGAACAGCTGCTCGTGCTCGGGCAGCGCGACGCCGTTCGCCCACTGGCCGTGGGACTGCACGTAGCGGCCGGTCATCAGGCTGGCACGGGACGGCCCGCACACCGGGTTCTGCACATAGCAGTTCTCGAACAGCACACCCTCGGCGGCTAGCCGGTCCAGGGTCGGCGTGTCGATCTCGTCGTTCCCGTACGCGCCCAGCGCACTGTAGCGCTGCTGGTCGGTGCAGATCAGCAGGATGTTGGGCCGGCGTCGCGCGGCGTTTCGGTCGGTCATTGTTTGATCGCTCCCGCGAAGCCCTCGACGAATCTGCGTTGCAGAACCACGAACAAGACGATGACGGGAACCAGCGATATGGTGGCCGCCGCCGCCATCCCGGCCCAGTCCGTGGTGTTCTCGCCGACAAACGCCTGCATGCCGACGCTGAGCGTGCGCAGGTCGGGTCGTGAGAAGGTGAACACGAGCGGAAGAAAGAACGCGTTCCACGTCGACAGGAACGTCAGCAGCGTGACGGTGGCCGTGATCGGTTTCGCCAGCGGCAGCATGATGCGCAGGAAGATCGTGAAGAACCCCGCGCCGTCGACCGTTGCGGACTCCTCGAGCTCGCGAGGCACCTGACGGAAGTACCCGGCGTAGAGCAGGATCGCGGCCACGTGCCCGCCACCGGACAGCGCGATGATCATGCCCGTCAGTGAGTTCAACAAGCCGAGCTGCTGGGTGATGTCGACGACCGGGATGATCGTGTAGCCGGTCGGTACGAACAACGTCGCGACGAGGACGACGACGACGGTCTTCTTGCCGAAGAAGCCGTACCTGCCGATGACGTAGCCCGCCATCGCACAGCGGATGACCACGAGGACGACCGTCACGACCGTCACGATGATCGTGTTCCACATGTACCCGCTGAAGTTGGCGTCGCTCCAGGCCCGGCCGTAGTTCTCGAACACCGCTGACTCCGGCAGCAGCGACAGGCTGGAGCTGAAGACCTCGATGTTGTCCTTCAGCGATGCCGAGAGCATCCACAGGAACGGATACACCCACAGCAACGCACCGCCGAGAAGCACCAGCGCGATCAGCCACCACGGCAGGCGCCGCAGCAGCCGGCCCGTGCTCCAGCGGTTGCGCCGCGTGCGCTCGGTAGGCGCTGTCTCGCGGGTGCGGGTCGTGATGACGGAGGTCATGATGCCGCCCTCGCCCTCTGTACCGACCTGATGCCCAGGAGCTGGAACAGTCCGACGAAGAAGACGAACAACCCGAAGATCACCGCGGCCGCCGAGGCGTAGCCGAGCTGGGGGATGGTCGCGCTGAACGCCCACCGGTAGATGTAGATCTCGACCACCTCGGTCGAGTAGAAGGGACCGCCGCCGGTCAAGGTCAGCACGAGGTCGAAGACCCGCAGCGACGACTCGAGCGACAGCAGCGTGATGATGATGAGGAACGGCCTCAGCAGGGGCAGCGTGATGTGACGAAGCAGCCGCAGCGCGCCCGCGCCGTCCATCCGCGCCGCCTCGTACACCTCGTCCGGGATGGTCTGCAGGGCGGCCAGCCAGTAGATCATCGTGATGCCGAACCACTTCCACACGTACACCCCGGCGGCCGTCCAGAGCGCCGTCGAGGAGTCACCCAGGAAGTTCACGCCCTCGGAGACGCCGAACGTGCGCAGGAGCTGGTTGGCCGGGCCGCTGGCGGGGTCGAAGACGAACTGCATCACCACGCCCACGATGGCCGTCGTGGTGACCACCGGCAGGAAGTACGCGGTGCGCAGCAGCGTCGAGAACGGCAGCTTCGGCGAGTTGAGCACGATCGCGAGCAACAGGCTGAGGATGACCTTGAGCGGCACGACCACGACCATGAACAGGAGCGTGACCTTGAACGAGTTCCAGAACAGGTCATCGGCGAAGACGTCCCGGAAGTTCTGGAGTCCCACGAACCGCTTCTGCGACTCGAACCCGTTCCACTCCACGAACGAGTACCAGTAGCTCGCGATCACCGGATACACCGTGTACAGCCCGTAGAGCACGACGGTGGGCGTCAGCAGGAGCCAGATCCACAACTGCTGTCGTCCGAGCCGCCGCGAGCGGCTCCGGCGTGCATCCGGTGCGGACAGGAGGTCCTGATGACCGGTGATCGCCGAACTCATCGGCGGATCACCCCCGTCCCCGTCAGCGACCGCATGGCCGACGCGTGCAGGGGCGGGGTCACCGCGCCGGCAAGCAGCGGGTCGCCGGTGTCCCGCATCCAGGTGTGCAGCCGGCCGAGCAGGTCGGTCTCGACGCTGAGGTGGTCGGGTTCGCCGGCCAGGTTGGACACCTCCAGCGGATCGAGCTCGAGGTCGTACAGCTCGACGGGCGGATGGAAGCCCGTCGGGACGTTCATCGGCACCCGGGGTCGGGTCCGCCGGTCCCACGAGGACGAACAGTCCATGAAGGCCGGCGCCACGCTGAAGTTGGCGATCAGCTTGTGCCGGTCGGTACGCACGCACCGGCGCGGGTCGTAGTACTCGTGATACGTGAACTCGGCGAACACGGCGTCGCGTGACCACGGCCGGGCCGGCGACGCGTCCAGGAGAGGCGACAGGCTGGTCCCCTGGATCTGGTTCGCCGGCTCCGCGCCGGCGGCCTCGAGCAGCGTCGGCACGAGGTCCACGCCGGACACGAGCTCCGACCGGCGACGGCCGCCCCAGCCCGCCGCAGGGTAGCGAACCATCAGGGCGATCTCCAGGCCCGGGTCGTACAGACTGCACTTGGCCCTCGGTAGGGCGAGGCCGTGATCGGTAACGAACACGACGACGGTGTCGTCGCGCACCCCGAGGCGGTCGACGGCCGCCATCAGATGGCCGATCTGGGTGTCCAGGTATCGCACCGCCCCTTGCAGCTCCGCGAGCTCCTCCCGAGCCCGGGCGTCGTCGACGAGGTACCCGGGGACCGTCACCCCTCGCTGGGCGTCGGGCTCGATGTAGTCGCCCAGAAACCCCTGGTAGCCGTCTTCGGTGCGCTCCCGCGGCCGCAGCCGGTGCGGCTCGAGATACCCGACCTGGAGGTAGAAGGGCCGGTCCCCGCCCGCCAGCTCTCCCAGCTGCGCCGTCGCCAGCGCCGTCACGTCCTCGCCGCGCTGTCCCCGCTGATGGACCACGTCGAAGCCCAGTCGCTCGGCGACGGCGTCGTCGCTGCCGGTCTTGGACTCGTGATGGATGCCGACCAACGCCGTGCGGTAGCCGGCGCCACCCAGCAGGCTCGCCACATGCCGCTCCTGCGGGCGCAGGTCCCACTCGAACGGTGGCTGGGTCAGCCCCATCACGCCGGTCGAGTGCGGATAGCGCCCGGTGAACAGGGACGCCCGCGACGGGCTGCACTGCGGCGCGGTGCAGTGGGCCCGTTCGAACACCACGCTCTCCTCCGCCAACGCGTCGAGAGCCGGCGACCGCACCGTCTCGACCCCGTAACAGCCGAGGAACCGCCCCAGGTCGTGACACGTGATGAAGATGATGTTCGGACGCTGACGAGGTGGCACGGCTACCGCTGCCTCCCGTCCTCACGCCCGCCGACTTCCCGGCAGAACGCCGCGACGTCGTCGGCGTAGCGCTCGAGCGTGTCGGACACGAAGCCCAGCGACGGGACGAACCCGGGCACGCGCAGCGGCTTGGCCGGCTCCCGGAAACCGCCCTCGTGGACCCCGGTGCTGCCCTGTCCCGGGCAGCCGCTGTTGAGATGGCCGAGCACGCGCGAGTACCGGTAGGGCAGGTCGGGAGTCCGCGGCGGCCGGGCGACGTCGAGCCAGGTCTGGTTGACCGGCAGCAGCCCGAGCAACGCGTCGTACCAGCCCTCACCGCAGACGAGCAGGCCGGGATGTGCCTCGCGCAGCTCCCCCACCAGCGCCCGGTAGCCGGCGTACAGCTCGTGGCGCGGGTCGTCGAACCAGCAGGCGCTGGTGTCGAGGAACACCCCGGCCACGTCGTACGACGTGACCAGCTCGCCGATCTGCTCGCGCAGGAAGGCCCGGTACTCCGGCTCGCCGGGGTTGAGGAAGACCTGGTCGTCCTCTCGCGTCCGGTCACCGTCCCAGTCCGGGTGGTTGACGTGCACGACGTACCGGTCGCCGGCGCTGCGGAAGGCGGCGTCCTCCCACCGCGGGTACCGGCCGACGTTGGCGCCGTTGGCCCCGAACATCGGCATCAGATGCACGCCGAGCCGCCGCGCGGTCTGCGTCAGCCGCCGGAAGCCGTCCGCGCCGCCGAGGTCCTCCCCCGGACGGTAGATGGGGTACTGCCAGTAGTACCGGCCTTCCCAGCCGGGCAGGTAAGCGAGCACGTGTTCGCCGGGCACGTGCCGCGTGACCTCCTCGAGGATGCGCCCCATGTCGTCGAAGGTGTTGAAGACGTAGCCGGTCCAGTGCTGGCCGTGCAACGTGACGACGAGCCGTATGTCGCGGGCCCAGTCCGGTACGTCCGCGCGGTCTTCCCAGTCGGCCAGGCCGAAGGAGCGCTCCACGTGCTCGAGGTGTTCGGCCAGGTCGGCGTGGACGGCGGCGACGTCCGCGCACGTGCGGAGCACGATCGGCGGGGCCTCGAAGTCCGGCGTGCGACGGGTCGCCAGCTGGTCGCAGACGACCTCGGTGACCGCGGACGGCGACCACGGCGGGAGGAAGGTGTAGAAGCGCTTGGCGCGCACCTCGGTGTCCCGCGTGCTCAGCGTCACGGCGGGGCCTTCGCCCTGGCAGATCCACGGCGTCTGCCAGTTGGGCCACGGATAGCGCAGCAGCACCGGCTCGTCCGGGCGCGGCGTGAGCGCGACGTCGCGGGGTGTGGTCGGCGACCACCATCCGTCCTCGGCACCGCCGGGAAGTCCACGGAACAGCAGCTTGATCGCCTTGACCGGCACGTCGGCCTCGGCCCGGATCCGCCAGGTCACGGCGTCCCCGCCGGGTGCGATCATCAGGTCCGCGCGGACCCGCCCGGCCACGTTGCGCTGAGCACCCGGCCACGTCAGACCGTCAGCCAGCAGGCTTCCTCCCTCGAAGGTGGTCCTTCGGGGATCGAGCAGCCTGACGTCGTCGACGGTGAAGACCTCGACACTCCATTCAGCACCGGGCACATTGGGAACCGGATACCACGGATGCCGTGGGTCGAAGCTCAGCTCGTGCGTGGCCACTCGCGCCTCCTCGAACCGACCCTCTGCCGGCTTCGAAATCGTATTCGTGATCCTACGTTGATGGATCGGAATGACGGTGTCAATAGCCTGGCACCGCTGATTTTGTCTACGAAACCGTTATCGTAGGTGGCGTGGCGCGGGGCGCGCCTGCGCGCCGGACTGGGACACCGTTCGCCGAGCGCACCAGCGATCACGAATGGCAGCGAAGCCACACGGCCCGGGCCCGCCTCGCGCTTGAATCCTGTACCTGGGTACGGGTTTACGCTCGAAGCGTGGACCCCAGATCACCTGTCGACGAGGCCGCCGAGTGGGCTCCCCAGTCCTGGCCGGTGCTCTTCGGCCGGCCGACCCACTACGTGCGCTCCGAGTCCGTGCGAGAGGAGCGCCTGTGACCGCATCGCTGGCAGTCCTCGGCGTTCCCTCGGGGGCCGGCGCGTGTGGCGTCGGCCAGCACCAGACACCGGCCGCGATCCGCGCCGCGGGACTGATCGACTCACTGTCCGACGTCGGCTATGACGTCAGCGATCTCGGGGACTCCCCGGTGGTCCCATGGCGTCCCGACCGGTCCAGGCCCCAGGCCCAGAACCTCGAGGCCGTCGTGCGGGTGGTGCGGACGACGGCTACACGAGTCGCGGATGCCCTCCACGAGCCGGGCCGGACAGTTCTCGTCCTGGGCGGCGACTGCACGGTGGGGATCGGCACGATCGCCGGGATCCAGCACGTGCTCGGTGACATCGCCGTCGCCTACTTCGACCTGCATTCCGACCTCAACACACCCGCCACCGGGACCGACGGAGCACTGGACTGGATGGCACTCGCGCACATGCTGGCGATCCACGGAACCGAGCCCGCCTTGGCAGCCGCCGCAGGGCACGCCCCGCTGCTCGTACCCAGCCAGATCCTGCTGTTCGCACACAGCATGCGACACGCCACGCGGTTCGAACGGGCTGAGATCGAACGACTGGGACTCGCGCGAACGGCCGTGGAGGATGTCCGCGGCGATCCCACGGGCACGGCGCGTCGAGCCCTGCGGTTCCTCACCGACCGCTCCGAACGCTACGCCATCCACCTCGACGTCGACGTCGTCGACTTCACCGACGCGCCACTCTCGGAACATCCATCCCGCAACACCGGCCTGAAGCTCGACGAGATGCTAGCGGCGTTGAAGATCCTCGCCTCCGGACCCGGCCTGGCCGCGATCACCCTCGCCGAACTCAACCCCCACAACGCCGCCGCCGACCAGGGACTACTCGAGCGCTTCGCCACGTCGTTCGCCGAGGCGATCAGCTAGCACCAGCCACCCCTTGCTAGGCATTGCCATGAGGTTCGACCGGCACGATGGCGCCAGGTACCGGAAGGCGCGCGCCCCTCGGGCCTCAGAGCCGGATGCAGCTTTCCCACGGCACTCGAGGTGCGACCGATGCGGCCGAAGGAGTTCGTCCGAGCGATGAAGAGCACGAGGTGCTCGCCGGCAGCGGCCCCGATCTTGTACGGATGTCATCCGTACGGCACGAGGCCCGGCGTACCGGCCCGCCGCGCCATCGGGCGCGGCAGGCCGGCGGGCACGATCACGGGCCGTCGGGATAGGCCAGGTGGACGCGGAGGTTCGTCCAGTTCTGGGCGCACGTAGGAGCAGCGCAGGTCGAGGGGTCGTGCACGGCCACGAACTGTGGCGTGGGCTGCCACGTCCGGCCGTGGTCGTAGGAGACCTCGAGGTAGGTGGACGCCTCGAGGTCGTCCGGATGGAACGTCGTGCGGGCGTACATGCCGAACACCGGTGCGATCGCCTCCCAGCCCGGTGTGAAGGAGAGTTCACCGTCGACGATGTACCGCGGGTCATGCAGGTCATCGGGGTCCGCGCCGACCGGCCCGACGATGAGCCACTGCGGACGGTCGATGAAGGAGTTCTGCCCCAGATCGTTGCTGAGGAACTTCACGTGGTTGGCCGGAACGATCTGGAAGCCGCCTCGCACGTTCTGATCCCAGCTGAACCCGGTGTAGGGCGAGGTGGAGAAGGTGAAGGCGCCGGGATGGTTGGTGTCGAGCTGACCGACATGAGCGAACTCGGTGCCGGCGAACCGTCCGATGCCCTCGACTCGCTGGACGACGTCGGCGACATGCCGCGCGACGCCGTGCTCGTAGCCCACGGTGATGCGTCCATTGCGGCGGTGGGTGACGCCGGCCACGGTGTCACCGGCGGCCCAGTTCTCGAACTCGATGTAGCTGGGCGACTCGTCCCACACGACCGGCCGGTAGGCGGTGAATCGCAGCCGCCGCGGCGGCGCGGCGGCTGGATCAGCGCTGAAGTGTTCCGCGATCGGGCGCCAGGTGCCCGCGTTCTCGTCGAAGTAGCTCAGCGGTGCCCCCGTGGGTAGCGAGCTGTCGCCGCCGAAGATGCCGGAGCCACCAGGGATGTCGGTGTAGATCGTGTCGGCCAGCCACCGGCCGTGGTCGGCCTCCAGGTAGCGGTCCGGCCGGACGTTCAGCAGGCTGGTCGTCCAGTCGCGGGGATCCGTGGCGGGGTCGAAGTCCTCGTAATGCAGCGGATCGTAGCGCTCGTCGGGCCACACCTTGGAGCGCAGCACGTACACGGAGGTCGCGAGCAGGTGTCCGGCGGTCCCGTCGACCGCCCGGGAGTACTTGGACGCCCAGAAGCCGTCGTTCGCCGGCACTGTCGCCGTGGCCGGCCTCTCGACGTGGCCGAGGACAGTGCGCTCACCCTCCAGCGACACGTGCTCGATCGCACCGCCGGCCACGTTCTCGATCTCGATCGAGAACTGTGCCACGAGTCTGGGGTTGTTCTCCGGGAGGGCCTGCGGAGGGATCGGCGCCCCGACCATGTTGCTGATACCGGTTGGCTTCCCCCCGTTCCGAGTGGCCGCCGCGTCGGGATCGTCCGCCGCCGCGGCGATAGCGGGCATCGAAAGACCGATGGCGGCAGCGATGGCACACCAGCGCCTGACAGCGCTCCGCCGTCGCCCGGCCGATGCCGCCGTGCTGGCTCGCCGTGGGAAGTGCTCCATGGGCATCCTCCTGATGATGCGTATTATCACATCCGGACAGCCGTCAGTTTCCCGACCCGATCGCATGGCTGTCAAGAGGTGGGCTTGACAGATAATGCGCATCACCACCAAAGTACTGCGCATTATCGGCAGCCGACGTGACGGCTCGCCACAGTCCAGCGAGACGGAGACACCATGAAGCTGAGAAGATCAGCGCCTGTGGCGCTGAGCCTCGCCGCGGCCGGCCTCGTCCTCGCCGCGTGTGGCTCGGGCGAAGCGACGGGCGACTCCGACGTGCTGAACGTCTGGTTCCCGGGCAACCTCAGCCAGGAGATCGCCTGGGTGAACGACGAGCTCGTCCCAGCCTTCGAGGCCGAGCACGACGTCGAGGTCGAGGTCGAGTTCGTCGACTGGGCGGACGTCTCCGCGCGCCTGTCCACCGCGTTCGCCGGCGGCACCGCGCCCGACGTCTTCGGCCACGGCAACGCGGCCGCCGCGGGCTACGCCGCCAACGACCGGGTCGTCGTCCTCGACGACTACCTCGCTGACCTGCCACCCGAGGAGGTCGCGGATCTCACCTTCCTGGACGACGGCAAGGTCGATGGCGAACAAGTGATCATGCCTCTGCGTGGCTTCGGCTTCCTGCTCGCCTACCGCGCCGACGCCTTCGCCGACGCCGGCCTGGACCCCGACGACCCGCCGCAGACGTGGGCCGACCTGCGCAGCACCGCGGAGACGCTGACCGAGCGCGACGGAGACACGATCACCCGGTCCGGCGTGATCATGCCCGCCGACAACCCGACCAGCATGTCGCAAGCCTTCACATCGTTCCTCTTCCAGGCAGGCGGGTCTCTGGTCGACGGCGACGGCACGACGGCGACGTGGAACTCTCCGGAAGGCGTCGAGGCCCTCGAGTTCCTCGCCGACCTGTACAACGGTGACGGCGCGGTCGCTATGGGCCTCGGCGAGGCGACCAGCGGCGCCGGCGCACAGCACCCGCTCGCGACCGGGCGGGCGGCCATGGCACTCATCGACGAGGCGACGCTCAAGAGCATCCACGAGCAGGCTCCTGAGGTGGCCGAGCAGATACGGGTGGCGCCGCCGCTGCGCGCTGCCGCCGCGGCAGCGTTCGGGGGCGCCGGCAACGGACTGTTCATCAGCGCCGACTCCGAGCTCCAGGATCAGGCGTGGGACTTCATCGAGTTCCTGCTGCGCCCGGAGAACGCGAAGGCGTATGTCCAGGCAGTCGGCGGCATCCCGGCGCGCTCGTCGCTCGCCACCGATCCCGAGCTCGCCGATACCCCTTACATCGGGCCGTTCATGGAGGCCGTGGAAAGCTTCCATGGCAACCCGAACCTCGAAGCTTGGACGCAGGTGCGCGACGTGCTCGCCGCTGGTGTCGAGAGCGCGTTGCGCGGGGCAACGCCCGCGGAGCAGGCGCTCGACGACACCGCGGCCGAGGCCGACGCACTGTTGGCCGCGGACTGAGGGGCACGAGCTGTCCATGGCTACGATGACCGGTTCCACGCGGGCGGCGGCCCCGGACGCCGCCCCGCCGCCCCGTCGCGGCCGGCTGCTGGCGACGCAGCGCCGCGCCGGCTGGATCCTCGTACTCCCCGCCGTCGTGGCCTTGGTCGTGGTCACCGTCGTCCCGATCCTCTACGGCTTCTACCTGAGCCTGACCTCGTACAACCCGGTCGAACGCGGCGGCCCGCGGTTCCACGGGCTCGACGGCTACGTCGAGGTGGTGACCTCCGGCGCCTTCTGGCAGGCCGTCGGGGTGACCGCACAGTACGCCTTGGGCACCCTGATGCTGGCCGTGCCCGGCGCACTCGGGCTCGCCCTGCTGGTGAACGGTCGCTTCCCGGGCGTTGCGCTGTTCCGCTCCCTGTTCTACCTCCCGCGGGTGGTCCCCCTGGTGGCGGTCAGCATGATCTGGTTGTGGCTGTACTCCCACGACGGACTGTTCAACTACGTGCTCGACCTGGCCGGACTGCCCAGAGTCGCCTTCCTCACCGACGAGGACACGGCGCTGCTCTCCCTCATCCTGATGCGCGCGTGGAAGGCGCTGGGCGGAGGCATGATCATCTTCCTGGCCGGGTTGCAAGGAATCCCGAAGACGCTCCTGGAGGCGGCGGCCGTCGACGGCTGCGGACGGTGGCGGACCCTGCGCCACGTCACGCTGCCTCTGCTCGTCCCGATCACCACCTACGTGGTGGTCGTCGACCTCATCTATCTGGCGCAGTCGTTCGCCGAGGTCTACATACTCACCGCAGGCGGGCCGTTGTCGTCGACAACCGTGGTCAACATGCTGATCTACAACGAGGCGTTCGAGCACTACCGCCTGGGCAACGCCAGCGCCATGGCGTTCCTGTTGTTCAGCCTCATCTTCGCCCTGGCATACCTCAACATCAAGGTGCTGTCGAAGGGAGGGCGGCGATGACCGTGACCGCGCCCGCACCGCGGGTGGGGCGGACCGGCTGGCGGCGGACGATCGTCGCCGGCATCGCGGCCCTGCTCGTCGCGGCACCCTTCGTCTGGATGCTCTCGCTGGCGTTCAAGCCGCCGACGGAGGTCTTCGGCTATCCCCCAGCCCTCCTGCCCGACGCGCCGACGCTGGAAAACTTCCGCTTCGTCTGGGACTCGACCAACATCCCGGTGGCGATGGCCAACAGCCTGGTGGTAGCGACGTCGACAGTCCTGGCGAACTGCCTCGCGGCCACGGCCGCCGGCTATGCGCTCGCCCGCATCGACTTCCGCGGCGCCAGGGTCTTGTTCGTGGTCGTGCTCGCCAGCGCGATGGTCCCGGCCGTCGTCCAGCTGATCCCGCTCTTCCTCATCACGCGCGGTTTCCCACTCGCCGGCGGGAACGACCTGCTCGGACACGGTGGCACCGGGCTGCTGGACACGCATGCCGGGCTTCTCCTGCCGCTGCTGGTCCAGCCGTTGAACATCTATCTCGCGCGCCAGTACTTCCTCGACCTGTCCCCGGAGCTCGCCGACGCCGCTCGTGTCGACGGTGCCGGCGAGCTGCGCATCTTCTGGCGCATCTACCTGCCGCTGGCGCGGCCGATCGTGGCCACGATCGCCGTCCTCTCCTTCACCGGCGCCTGGGAGGACTTCCTCTGGCCGCTGGTGGTCGTGTCGTCCCCGGACATGCAGACACTGCCGCTGGCGCTCAGCTCGTTCGCCGGCAGCGGCGCCACTCAGTACGGCCCGCTGATGGCCAGCACGATCGTGGCCATCGTGCCAGTTGTCGTGATCTTCATAGCCGGCCAGCGGCACTTCGTACAGGGCCTGGGCTCAGGAGGGGTGAAGGGATGACCGGCGCCACGACCGTGACGCTTCTGCCGCTCGACGACCGCCCCGTGAACACATCTCAGGTCGCCACGCTGGCTGAGGTGGCGGGTGCGAGGCTCCTACTGCCGCCGGGCCACCTGGTGCCGCCGGGCGGAGAACCAGGCGACGTCGACGGGCTGTCCGCCTGGCTGGAGGCCGCAGCCGCCACCAGCGACGCCGTCGTCGTGAGCGTGAACCAGCTGGCCTTCGGCGGGTTCGTCGCGTCCCGGCGGACGGTCGAGCCGCTCGCCACGGTGCTCGCCCGGCTCGACGTCCTGCGGCGCCTCCGGGCGACGGCTCCCGACCGGCCCATTCATGCGTTCGTCACGCTGATGCGGACGAAGGCGTTCGATGACGCCGGCGCCGAGCCGCCCTACTGGGCCACGCACGGCCGGCGCTTCTTCGCTCTGTCGCGTGAGCTGCACCAGGCCGAACACGGTCTCCCGTCGGACGCCGAGGCGGCGCGCGCCGCCGTCCCGGCGACGTCGGCCGTCGACTTCTTCACCCGGCGGATGCGGCTGCACTCGGTCCAGCTCGCCTGCATCGAGCTCGCCGCCGCCGGGGTCATCGACACTCTCTCGATCCTCGTCGAGGACAGCACGGTGGAGAGCGTGTCGACCAGTGAGCGCGAATGGCTGGAGGCCTGGATCCGGCGGCTCGACCTGGCCGACCGTCTGCGGTGTCTGTCCGGTGCGGACGAAGCCGCCGCCGTCCTGGTCACCCGCGCCGTACTTGCGCGCGCCGGCCGCCGCGTCGCCGTCGCCGTGGAATGCGTCGATCCGGACGCCCTGGGCCGCGTCGCAACGTACGAGGACGTGCCCGTCGGCCAGACGGTCGCCGCCCAGATCGAGTGTGTTGGCGGCGAGCTCGTCGAGGACCTGGGAGCGGCCGACCTCGTGCTCGCGGTGCACCCGCCCGGCGAGCCACCGCGGGACTGGTGCCGCTGGCCAGTGGTACCCGACCGATCCGACGACACGGCGGCGACGCGCCTCGCAGCGCGGGTACGCCAGCTCCTCGACGCCGGCCATCGGGTCACCGTCGCCGACGTCGCTGATGCCAACGGCTCCGACCCGGCTCTGGTGAAGGCCTTGCGCGAGGCCGGAGTCCTGCGGCAGCTGGCTGGGTACGGAGGCTGGAACACGGCGGGAAACACGATCGGCACGGCGGTGGCGCAAGGCTGCGTCCACCTGCTCGCCGGTACCAGCGAACAGCGGGCCGGTCACTCCAGGTCGGTCATCCATCGCCTGCTCGAGGACTGGGGATACCAGAACCTGGCACGACGCGCGATCATCGAATCGGGAACGCTGCCGCCCACCGAGGAGGTCACCGATGTCCTCGACGCGAGACTCGCCGAGCTCGGCCCGGTCGGCGCGACAGTCCGGATCAGGCCGGGGAGCGTGCGCTTCCCGTGGAACCGAGCGTTCGAGATCGACTTCGAACTCGAAGCACGCACCAGAGAGGACGACGGCCGGTGACCAGCACGGGGCGGCGGCGACCCCGCCAGGCCGACATCGCCAAGCTCGCGGGGGTGTCGCAGACCACGGTCTCGCTGGTCATCAACGACCGCGAGTCGGAGACGGTCCGCATTCCGCCGGAGACCAGGCAACGAGTGCTGGAGGTGGCCCGGTCGCTCGGCTACGTCGCCGACCCCGTCGCCAGGAGCCTCGCCGGCGGAACCAACCGGCTGATCGGCGTGTACACGTTCGAGTCGATGTTCCCGATGGATCATCACGACTTCTACCACCCGTTCCTGGTCGGCATCGAGGCACGGGCGGAGGCACTCGGCTACGACATGGTGCTGTTCACCAGTGCGACGGGCGCCGACGGGGGCAGGTCCGTCTACCGCGACGGCGTCAACCGGCTCAGGCTGGCCGACGGATGCGTCCTGCTGGGCAAGGAGACCGACCGTGACGACATCGTCCGGCTGCGTGACGAGGGATTCCGGTTCGTCCTGGTCGGCCGGCGCGACATCCCCGGCGACGGCGTGGCCTTCGTCGGTGCCGACTACGCCAAGGCCACCGAGGAGGTCGTCGACCACCTTGTCGCCCTCGGTCACACGACCATCGCGTATCTCCCGGCGCGGACGCCGAGCGAGCCGTCGGACGACCGAGACGCCGGGTTCACGGCGGCGCGGACGAGGCACGGACTCCGCACGGATGGACTCGTCGTTCCGGTCGACCGCGACGCCGGACCGGCCCGGAGCGACGTCGAGGGACTACTCACGGCTGGAGCCACCGCGTTCCTGGCGCACGAGTCGGTAGTCGCCCTGCGCATCCACGCCATCCTCACCGAGCTCGGCCTGGATGTCCCTCGCCGGTGCTCGGTGGCCGCACTCAACGACCCGCCGGACGGCGTACCGGGGCCGGAGCTCACGTGCTTCCGTATACCGCGCCGGGAGATGGGGGCCCTCGCCGTCGACCTCCTGATCCGACAGATCGAGTCGGACGAAGCCGACGCCGAGACGGTGACGTTGCCATGCACATTCGTCGCTGGAGAGACCAGCGGCCCGAAGGACAGGAGCCAGTAGTGACGGAGCACCACGCCGACATCCTCATTGTCGGAGGTGGGCTGGGCGGGGTCGCCGCAGCGCTGGCTGCCGTGGCCGGTGGAGCGCGCGTCATCCTCACGGAGGAGACCACGTGGCTCGGCGGCCAGCTGACCACGCAGCTCGTACCACCGGACGAGCACCCGTGGATCGAGTCCTTCGGTGCGACCGCACGGTATCGGCGCTTCCGCGACGCCGTGCGCTCCTATTACCGCCAGTGGTATCCGTTGCGGTCGGTGTCCCGCGAGGTTCCACACCTGAACCCCGGAGCGGGCAGAGTAGGCCCCCTGTGTCACGAACCACGCGTCGCGCTGGCCGTCATCGATGCGATGCTCGCGCCGTGGCAGGCCGCGGGCGCCCTCGTCGTCCTCCGCCAGCACGTGCCCCAGTCCGCGGACGTCGACGGCGATCGCGTCCAGGCCGTCGCGTTCCGAGACCTCGACAGCGGGCGTGACGTCGTCGTCACCGCTCGGTTCGTGCTCGACGCCACCGAGACCGGTGAGCTTCTTGCGCTCAGCGGTACCGAGTTCGTGACCGGCGCGGAGTCGCGCGACGAGACCGGCGAGCCACATGCGGCCGACGTGGCCGACGCGCTGAACATGCAGGCGGTCTCGGTGTGCTTCGCCGTCTCCCATCATGACGGCGAAGACCACACGATCGACAAGCCGGACGACTACGCCGCCTGGCGCGCCGTGGAGCCGCGATGGTGGCACGGCCCGCAGTTCGGCTGGGTCGCCCCTCACCCGCATACGCTGGAACCGCGCCGGTACGCGTTCCAGCCCAACCCCGACGACGAGCCGGGGAGCATCGTCGCTGATCAGAGCAAGGATCCGGGGTCGGACGAGCTGTGGACGTTCCGCCGGATCCTCGCCCGCAACCACTTCCGGCGCGGGGTCTTCGGCAGCGACGTGACCGTCGTGAACTGGCCCATGATCGACTATCTCGGCGGGCCCGTTCTCGGTGGCAGCCCGGAGGAGAACGAGGCGCACGTTGCCGCGGCACGGGCGCAGAGCCGCAGCTTCCTTTATTGGCTGCAGACCGAAGCACCGCGGCCCGACGGCGGCACCGGGTGGCCAGGACTCCGGCCGCGTCCCGATGTGTCCGGGACCGCCGACGGACTGGCCATGCGGCCGTACATCCGCGAGTCACGCCGGATCCGCGCGCAATACCGCATCCCTGAACAGGACCTCGCGGTCGCCGTTCGCCCCGACGGGCCGGTGACCTACGAGGACAGCGTGGGCATCGGGTCCTACCGCATCGACCTGCACCCCTCCTGCCGGGGCGACAACTACATCGACGTGCCGGCGTGGCCGTTCCAGATCCCGCTGCGTGCACTCGTACCTCGACGCGTACGCAACCTCCTCGCCGCGGGCAAGAACATCGGGACCACGCACATCACCAACGGCTGTTACCGGCTGCACCCGGTCGAATGGGGCATCGGTGAGGCGGCCGGCCTGGTGGCGGCGTTCTGCACGACCCGCCGTAGCGAACCACACGAGGTGACCGCGACCCCCGGTCTGCTTCGCGACGTCCAGGACGAACTCGTCCGCCAGGGAGGCGAACTCGCCTGGCCGACCGTGACCTACTACTGAGGAGAACACGTCGCCATGTACGTGCCCGCATCGCGCCTCGCCGTCCTGGTGAGCCTGCCGCGGAACGACGCCGGTCTCGCCGAACAGGCCCGCGCCGCCGGCGCCGACGGGCTGAAGGTCCACACCAACGTCCGACACCGCGCGTCCGGCACGACCTTCGGCTCACTGGCCGCGGAGCACAGCCGGCTCACGGACATCCTCACCGTCGGCCTGCCGACCGGGCTCGTCGTCGGAACGGCCGGCACGGTGTCGCTCACCGAGATGGAAGCGGCGAAGATCCTCGGCTTCGACTACTTCGACGCGTACGCAGCGGACGTACCGCCCGGGTACGTCGAGGCGTCCAGACCGGTGACGCCCATGGCCGCCCTCGGCCCCGGCGACGGTCCAGATCAGGCACGCGCCCTGGTCGACCACGGAATCGCGGCACTCGAGCTGTCCACCCTCGAGCCGGACCGCTACGGCACGCCGCTCTCACTCGCCACCGTCGCGCGGCTGAACGCGGTGGCCCGGGCCGTCGACGTGCCCATCGTGGTACCCAGCCAGCACGCCCTGACCCCGGCCGACCTCGAGACCCTGAGCGGCGCCGGGGCACGGGCCGTCCTCCTCGGCGCCGTCGTCACCGGTTCCGACCCGGCAGCGTTCGGCGCGAGGATCGGAACCTTCACGAGCGCCGTCGTCGCACTGTAGGTGCGCGGCACCCCGAAATGATCACGTTCAGCACGAGATCTCGTGTCCCACCATGCTCGCAATCATGGTGAGGCGCGGGTGATCCTGCTGAACGTGATCATTTCGAGGCCACGGTGTGAGATTGCTGCGGTTGGCCAGGCGACGGCTCGATTGCGGTTCTACGAGAGACGCTCGTCGTCGCGCCGTTGACGAGCAGGTCGACGAGCTGGTCCGGGTCGGTGTGGCGCCCAGGTGCTGGCTGGCCGCAAGCGCGGCAAGCAGGGTCCGGGCGCACAGTCGGTGTCGACCGGGCGCAGCTCGCCCGCAGCGACCCGGGCGTCGAGAGATAGCTGGTCAGCAGGCGCTGTCCCTCAACCACGAAATCGCCCATCACCGCACGGACGTGCGAGTTGGTGCTGCTGGCGCTGAAGAAAGGTAGAGCAGGCCCGGGGTCACCCCGGCCGCCCGGGCGATGTCCTTCACGGTCGCCCATCGCCGCCCGAGACGGCCACGCTCACGCGGGCCGGGCCAGGACGTTGACGGCGGCACCGAACAGGCGCGGCAGAGCCGCCGCGAGCGGAACGAGCGCCCGCCGTCCGGCGGTGATCGACGTCGCGCCGATCAGCGCGCGGGTCATCAGCTCGTAGCGCCAGGTCAGCCGCCGCCATGCCGTCTCGTACCCGGATGGCGTGTCGGCCACGATCGCCGCCACGGCGGCGCGGGCCTGCGCCATGCCGAGGGCAACTCCCTCGCCGGTGAGCGCGTCGACGTAGCCCGCGGCGTCGCCGACCAGGAACGTACGGCCGGCGACCCGCCGCCTGGACCGCTGCCGGAGCGGGCCGGCACCGCGCACGGTCGTCAGCTGCCGCCCGGCGATGCGCTCGCGCAGCGCCGGGAACGCCTCGATGTGGTCGTCGAACGGTGCCCGGTTCCTGGTCAGCACCGCGATCCCGACCTGGTCGGGGCCGACCGGCGTCACGTAGGCCTCGGCCGCCGGCGCCCAGTGCACCTCCACGTAGTCGGTCCATGGCGCCAAGCGGACGTGCCGGCGCAGTCCGAACCTGCGCGGCGACGTGACGCGGGCCTCCAGACCCAGCTGGCGGCGGATCGGCGAGTGCAACCCGTCGGCGGCGACGAGGTAGCGAGCGCGGTTGCCGTTCACTTCGACGCCGTCGGGGTGTTGGCCCACAGCGCCCACCGCGGCCGGCACGATCGGGATGTCGGCGTCCTCGACCGCTTGGCGCAATGCGGTGTGCAACGTCGTGCGCCGGACACCCCGGCCCGGGCCGGCGCGGAAGTCCGCGACGGCGGATCGGCGGCCCGCGACGTACCGGATCCCGCGCAGCGGCTGTCCGTCCGGGTGGACGCCGAGGCCGGCGAGCGCGGCGACCGCACCAGGCATGAGTCCCTCGCCGCACGCCTTGTCGATCGGCCCGGTCCGCGGCTCGTACAGCACGACGTCGAGGCCCTCGCGGGCCGCGTACAACGCCGCCGTCAGCCCGGCCGGGCCGCCACCGGCCACGACGACGTCGATCATGACGCCGACTCGCGGTCAAGCGCCGTCAACGCGGCGTTCTCCACCGAGAGCCGGACGGCGAGCACGAAGGTGTTGAGCGCGGTGAACACAAGTGCGGTGACCCAGGCCGAGTGCACGAGCGGTAGCGCGAACCCCTCGACCACGACGGCGACGTAGTTGGGATGACGCAGCACCCGGTACGGCCCGTCGTGTACGAGAACAAGGCCGGGCACGACGATGACCCGCGTGTTCCACTGCCGCCCGAGCGTCGCGATGCACCACCAGCGCAGCGCCTGCGCCAGTACGACGAGCGCGAGCATCGTCCAGCCGAGGCCGGGCTCGAAGGGTGGCCGGCGGATCCACACCTCCGCGACGGCGCCCACCAGCAGCGCCGTGTGCAGGACGACCATGACGGGGTAGTGCCCTCGGCCGTACTCGACGCCGCCCCGGGCGAAGCTCCACGCCGCGTTCCGCTTCGACACGATCAGCTCGGCCAGCCGTTCCAGGCCGACCAGCCCGACCAACACGGTGAACAGCACCTCGGACATGGCTCACGCCCGCAGCAGGACGAGCTCGAGGCAGAAACCCGGACCCATGGCCAGCACGATTCCATACGACCCCGGCCGCGGCGGGCGCAGCTCGAGGGTGTCGGCGAGCACATGAAGCACCGACGCCGACGACAGGTTGCCAATGCGGTTCAGCGACTCCCAGGTCAATGCCAGCGCGTCGCGGCCGATGCCGAGCGCGTCCTGCATGGCCTCCAGCACCTTCGGGCCGCCCGGATGGCACACCCACCACCCGATGTCCTCGCGGCGCAGTCCGTGGCAGGACAGGAACCGGTCGACGTCGCCGCCGACCTGGCTGCGCACCAGTTCGGGCACGTCGGCGCTCAGCACGATGCGCAGGCCGGTCGCCCCGACGTCCCACCCCATCGTCCGCTCGGTGTTCTCGTAGAGCCGGCTCCGGCTGGCCAGCACGGCCGGCCGGATGCGCCCTGCCGGCTGGTCGAGTCCGGCGGGATGTTGCGAACCGACGGCGACGACGGCGGCCGCACCGTCACCGAACAGGCCGCTGGCGACGAGGTTGGGGATCGACGCGTCGGCCCGCTGTACCGTCAGCGAGCACAGCTCCACCGACAACAGAACCGCGACGTCGCCCGGGTGGCCGACCAGATAGTCGTGCACCCGGGCGATCCCGGCGGCACCGGCCACACAGCCGAGGCCGACGATCGGCACTCGCTTGACGTCCGGGCGCAGCCCGATCCTCCCGGCGATGCGGGCATCCAACGACGGGACGGCGATACCGGTGATGGTGGTCGATACGATCTGGTCGACGTCGCCCGGCTCCAGGCCGGCAGCTTGCAGGGCACCGCTGATCGCCCGTCCACCCAGCTCGACGGCGGTCTCGATGAACGCGTCATTGGCGGCGCCGAAGTCACCGAGGGTCGCATAGCGCTCCTTCGGCAGCGCCAGGTGCCGCGTGCTCACGCCGGCGTTGGCGTGAAGGCGCTCCAGCAGCCTGTGGTCGTACCTGCCGGCCGGGGCGATCATGGCGGCGAACTCCGCCGTCAGGTCCGCCTGGGCGTACTTGTGGTCGGGCAGGGCGCCATCGACGGAGAGAATGCGCGTCATTGACAGGTAGTACGCAATTCCAGCGCCTCTAAACTTCGAAAGGTGGCAGCAGGAGCGGCGACGGCGGGCCTGGTGCGTGCCTGCCATCCGGAACCGACGGTCGCGGTGACCGCCCTGAGTGGGCTGCTGGCGCTGCGACTCGGCCACCACCCCGCGACTCTGGTCCTCGTGATGGCCGCTGTGTTCACTGGTCAGCTCACCATCGGCTGGTCCAACGACCTGGTCGACGCCGACCGCGATCGCGCCGTTGGCCGCACGGACAAACCGCTGGTGACACGCCGGGTCTCCGCCCGTACCGTCCGCGTCGCACTGGCCGTCGCCGCCGGCGCCTGTGTGCCGTTGTCGGTGGCCTTGGGCCCGGCCGCCGGGTTGCTACACCTCGGCCTGGTCGGTTGCGGCGTGGCCTACAACCTGGTGTTGAAGCGGACACCGCTCTCGTGGCTGCCATACGCGGTCGCGTTCGGGCTGCTGCCTGCCGTGGTGAGCCTCGCGCTCGACCCACCCGAGTGGCCGCCCGGCTGGATGGTCGCCGCCGGCGCGTTGCTCGGCGTGGGCGCGCACCTGGTCAACGTCCTGCCGGACCTCGACGATGACGCCGCGACGGGCGTGCGCGGCCTCCCCCACCGGCTCGGTCCACTGCGCGCCCGCGTGACAGCGGTGCTCGTGCTGACGGTCGCGTCGGTGCTGGTGGTGCTTGGTCCGGGCTGGCCGCCGGCCTGGGCTTGGGGCGGTCTGGTCGTGGTCGGGGTGCTCGCCGTAGCGGCGCTGCGTGGCCGAGGGACGACGCCGTTTCGCGCGGCGATGGCCATCGCACTCGTCGACGTCGTGCTGCTGGTGCTACGCAGCTAAACCCTGTCCGCCCGGGTAGTGCACCCCCATGGGTGACGCGTGGGACCTCATCGTCGTCGGTGCCGGCCCGGCCGGAGCGGCGACGGCGCTCGGCGCGCTGTCGGCCGATCCGCGGCTGCGGGTACTGATACTCGACCGGGCCGCCTTTCCGCGCGACAAGGCGTGCGGCGACGGTGTCTCGCCAGACGTGACGGACATGCTGGCCGTCCTGGGCGCACCGGGGCTCCTGGACGACTGGGCACCAGTGCGACGGCTCGAGCTCTCGCACGGCGAGCGCCGGGTGTCGCGCCCGATGCGGCGCTCGGTCAGGGTCGTCCCACGAACGGTCCTCGATCATCGGCTGCTCACGGCTGCCGTCGACGCCGGGGCACGGTTCGAGCAGCGCCGGGTGCGCGCGGTCCGGCCGAGAGGCGACGTTGTGATCGTCGACGACGATCTCGCGGGACGCGTGGTGGTCGGCGCGGACGGCGCCTACTCCGTCGTCCGGCGTGTCGCGGGAGTTCCCGCGGTTCGGCGCCGGGCCCTCGCGCTGCGGGGGTATGTCGTGACGCCGCCGAAGTGGTCGGGTCGGCAGGTCATCGCCTTCGACCCAGAACACCGCCAGGCCTACGCCTGGTGCTTCGACCGTGGCGACGGCCTGGCCAACGTCGGTTACGGCGCGTTTCACACCGACGGAGTGTCGCGGGCGGTGCTATTGCGACAGCTGGGCGAGCTGCTGCCCGGCGCGGACGGCGGGACGGACTGGCGCGGCCATCACCTGCCGCTGTCGTCGTGGCGCTGGCCGCAGCCCGACGGCCAGCTGCTGCTGGCAGGCGACGCCGCCGGTCTGATCAACCCGATGACCGGCGAGGGCCTCCACTATGCGGTGGCGACGGGGGCGCTGGCCGGGCGTGCGGCCGCGGCAGCTGTCACGGCACGACGGCCGGAGACGGCCGGCGCGCGGCACCGGATGGCTGTTCGCGCACTTCTCGGGCGGCACCTTCGGCACACGGCCACGGCAGCCCGCCTGTCCGCCGTGCCTGCGGTGTTGATGGCCGGCGTCACGGCGGCGGACCGAGACCAGCATGTCTTCGACGACCTGGTCGATCTCGGGCTGGGACAAGGACGGTTGACCCGCCGAGTCCTGGTCGGGCTCGCCCGCGCACTCACCGTGCGCTGAGCCGACCCAGGCGAGGGCCGACGCCCTCCGGCCCGCTGGATCAGAAACTCGGCCAGCGTGTCGTTATGGACGAATTCATCCGGGTATGCGGCGTTCGACGGACCGCGTCGACTCGACGTTGGAGTCGGCGAGCATGCAGCACCGACGGAGGGGGACGTCCCATGACCTACCACGAAAACCTGCCTAGCGCTGGCAGCGGGACCGCCGAGTCGCGCGCTCCGGCGAGCCCGGAGGACCCGGGCCGCCACTCGCCGGGCACGTCCGAGCAGACGTCCACCGCCGACACAGCCAAGGATGAGGCATCGAAAGTCGCCGGCGAGGCCCGGCGACAGGTGCGCGACCTCACCGGCCGGACCCGCGACCAGCTGACCTCACAGACGCGGCACCAGAAGGACCGCGCCGTCGACGGGTTGCGTGCGTTGTCGGAGGAGTTGCGGTCGATGGCCAGTAGCTCGTCGCAGCCCGGCATGGCGGGCGACCTGACGCAGGAAGCCGCCGGCCGGGCCGACGACCTGGCCGGCTGGCTGGCGACCCGTGAGCCCACCGAAGTGATCGAGGAGGTGCGCAGGTTCGCCCGGCAGCGGCCGGGGATGTTCCTGGCCCTCGCGGCCGGAGCGGGCGTGCTGGCCGGCCGGCTGACCCGAGGTATGACTCAGCCCGCGACAGAGCAGGACGGGTCATCATGAGTGGCCGGCCGCACGAGCCGTCGTCTGCCGCGCCGTCCGACGCGTCGCTGGGCGAGCTCCTGGGCGAGGTGAGCCGTGATCTGTCCAGTCTGGTCCGGCAGGAGGTCGAGCTGGCCAAGGCGGAGGTCCAGCAGTCGGCCGGCCGGGCCGGACGCGGCGCAGGGATGTTCGGCGGCGCGGGCGTGGCCGGCTGGCTCGCGCTGCTGTTCCTGTCGATCGCACTGTGGTGGGCGATCGCCGACGCGACCGGGCACGGCTGGTCGGCGGTGATCGTGGCAGCGCTTTGGGCGATCATCGCCGCCGTCCTTGCCGCGATGGGGCGGACCGAGCTGCGCCGGGTCCGGGGCGTGCCTCGGACGGCTGAGACGGTCAGGGAGATCCCGGACGCTCTCAAGGGACAGGAGAACCAGCGATGACAAACGATCCCGAACGGATCCGGGCTGACATCGAGCAGACCCGGAACGAGCTGAGTGATGACGTCGACGCGGTACGTGAGCGGATCCGGCCGGGCACCGTGGCCCGCCGGCAGGGCGAGCGCATGGGCAGTGCCATGGCCAGCTTCAAGGACCGCGTCATGGGCGCCGCTTCCGACGTGGCGTCAACCGGCGGCGATGCTGCCGCATCGGTGGCTGGCACAGCCTCGACGACGACGGAGAAGGCCGGTGAGGCGCCGGCGATGATGCGGGAACGGACGGCGGGCAACCCGCTGGCCGCGGGGCTCATCGCGTTCGGTGCCGGCTGGTTGGCCTCGACCGTCATTCCGGCGAGTCGAGCCGAGCGCCGGGCCGCCACGGCGATGAAGGAACAGGCTTCGGGCATGGCGCAGGAGGCGTCGTCGATGGCCCGCGAGGTCGCCGACGACCTGCGCGAGCCCGCGCGCGAGTCCGTCGAGGCGATGCGCTCGACCGCCCAAGATGCCGCGCAGACGGTACGTGAGGAGGGACGGACCGACTGACGACGCTGGCGGGCGCGTCGCCTCTGCAGTCGTGATCTGGTGGTGCGGCATGCCATGTCGTTGGCGCGAGGACTGGGAGGTCGCCGCAGGCGACACGTTGACAACGACGATCACTCCCGGTGCTTCACGCCTGTGCATCACGTCGGTGTGGGAACTCCGGCCATGTTGATCATGCATGGCACGGCAGATACCCTGTGCACCACGAGACGCTGATCGATCTTGCCAGGAAAGTGATGTCGCGCGAAGGGTATGCCTAGATCATCTTGTATTTCGGCCAGCGGCGCGGCTTCTTCGATCCGCAGGACGGCACTCTTCGGTGGCCCGGCGACGGAAATGGCGCATATTTCGACCTGGCGACGCGGGAATGGCTGGTTTCATCCGTCTGACGTCATCGAAGAGCCCTGACCGGAGGAACTCCAGTACGCCACCACGGCGCGACGAGAACGCCCCCCAAGGCGAGCCCGTGGCGGTCGCGTCGCCTCGTCCGCGACGGCGACCCTCCCTGCGGTAACAGCTCGGGGACGACTCGGCGCCGGGCCCTTGACGACGCGCGTCATCTGTCCGTAACGTGAGCGCCCACCAGGAACCAATACGTATTAGGGATGGCCATGGCAGCGCAACGGAGGCGCCCCACCCAGGTGGACATAGCCCGGCGTGTCGGCGTCTCCCAGGGGACGGTTTCGCTGGTCATCAGCGGTGGCGCGGCGAGTGACCAGGTCGCCGAGAAGACGCGCCGGGCGGTGCTCCAGGCCGCCGCCGAACTCGGCTACACGGTCAACGCCGCAGCCCGCAGACTCAAGGGCGGACGCACCCGGATGCTCGGCCTGTACACGTTCGAGCCGGTGTTCCCGGTGGACCAGCGGGACTTCTACTTCCCGTTCCTGCTGGGCGTCGAGGAGGCGACGGCTCGGTATGGCTATGACCTGCTGCTGTTCAGCTCGGCCACCGACGGGGGCACACGGCGCATCTACGCTGGCGGGGTCAATCGGCTCAAGGTGGCCGACGGTTGCGTGCTTCTCGGCCGCCACCTGCACCGTGACGACCTGGCCGCACTCGTCCATGAGGACTTCCCGTTCGTGTTCATCGGACGCCGCGAGGTCCCTGATGCGGAGCTGTCGTACGTCGCCGCCGACTACGTGGGCGCCACTCGGGACATGGTCCGAACGCTCGCCGATCGTGGTCATCGGCATCTCGCGTACCTGAAGCTGAGCGGCGATCAGGAACCGACCCGGGACCGCGAGGCCGGCTTCAGGCAGGGTCTGGGTGATGTGGGGATCCCCGAAGAAAGCAGCATGGTCCACACGGTCGACGACTCCGGCGTCATCACGGGTGACCTGCTGCGCGGCTGGCTGTCCACCGGCGTAACGGCCCTGCTCGTGGAACCGAGCGAGGACGACTCCACGATCGTCGCAGTCGAGCGAGCCGCCGCCGAGGCCGCTGTTCGCATTCCCGAGGACTGCTCGGTGGTTCTGCTCGGCGACCCGCCCCTCGGCGAGCGCGCCCGCGACTGGACGCGCTTCTCACTGCCCCGCGAGCAGATGGGCCGGGAGGCCGTCCGGCTGCTCTTGGACCTACTGGACAACGACGACGGCGAACCCCGTCAGCTGAACCTCGCCTGCACGCCGATCCTCGGCGTCTCGATCGCCGAACCGCCGGCAGGACTCACCTCATGACACCGGAACCCGCAGCGCCGAAGGGACCGCCCCGGTGACCTATTTCATTGTCAAGCGGCTGGCGATCGGCCTGCTCACCATCTGGGGTGTCGTCACCGCCGTCTTCATCGTCGTTCGGCTCGCACCCGGCGACCAGGCCACGGTGGCACTGGGTCCGGACGCGACCGCGGCGGACATCGAGGCGCTACGGCACACGCTCGGCCTCGACCGGCCCCTCCTGCTCCAGTACTTCTCGTACCTCGGCGATGTCGTGAGGTTCGACTTCGGCGAGTCCTATCGATTCGGCCGCCCGGCCATGGATCAGGTCATCGAGCGCTTCCCGGCTACCGTTCAGCTCACCCTGGCCGCCACCGTCATCGCGATCGTCGCCGGCCTGATCCTGGGCGTCGTCGCCGGCAAGAAGCCGGGGAGCGCCCTCGACCGGGCGGTCTCCACGGTCGCCCTGGGCCTGCAGGCACTGCCTCCGTTCTGGGTCGGCATCATGTTCATCCTGATCTTCGCACTGCAGCTTCAGGTGCTGCCCAGTGCCGGCGGCGGCAGCCTCGCGAACCTCGTCCTGCCTGCGGTCACGCTGTCGATTCCCTTCACCGCACTGGTGGCCCGCATGACCCGCAGCGGCGTGGCCGAGACGATGTCCGAGGCCTTCGTCCAGACCGCCCGGTCCAAGGGCCTCACGGAGGCGCAGGTGCTCACCGGCCACGTCGTGAAGAACTCGCTCATCCCGGTGGTCACCGTCGTTGGTCTCCAGGTCGGCACGCTGCTTGGTGGCGCCGTGATCATCGAGACGGTGTTCGCGTGGCCCGGGCTCGGGTCGCTGCTGGTCAGCGCGGTCGGGAACCGTGACTACGCGGTCGTCCAGGCGGCCACCGTCCTGATCGCGTTGTGCGTGATCGTCCTCAACCTGGCAGCCGACATGGTCAACGCCAAGCTCGACCCGCGGATCCGTCTGGAGGCGCGCCGATGACCCAGTCGGACATCCTGCTCGCCGAGGCCCCCGGTCCGGCCGTACCGCCCGCCCGGCGCCGGCGTCGCCGGCCGCTCGCGGCGATTCCGTACGTGATCATCGGCATCTACGTGCTCGCGGCGGCGATCGGCCCGGTCCTGATCGACTACGACCCGGTGGCCACCGAGGTCACCGAGCGCCTGCTACCCCCGGGATCGGCGACGGAGTCCGGTACCGCGTGGCTGGGCACCGACGCCGTGGGGCGAGACGTTCTGGCGCAGGTCGTGTACGGCGCGCGGACGTCGTTCATCATCGGCATCGCCGTCGTCACGCTGTGCGGCCTGATCGGTGTCGCGCTCGGCGCGATCGCGGGGTACTCCGGTGGCCTTTCCGACGCCGTCGTCTCGCGGACCATCGACATCCTGATGGCGTTCCCCGGCATCCTGCTCGCCATCGTCATCGCCGGCCTGCTCGAGCGCGGCATGCATGTCGTGATCATCGCGTTGTCGGTCGGCGGCTGGGTCGGCTTCGCCCGGCTGTCGCGCAGCATCACGATGTCCACCCGGGAACGCGACTGGGTGGACGCCGCCCGGATCATGGGCGTCTCCAAGTCCGCCACCCTCACGCGGCACATCGTGCCGTTCCTGGCCGGGTCGGTCGTCGCCCTGGCCACCATCGAACTCGCATCCGCCGTGCTGTCCGAGGCGGCGCTCAGCTTCCTCGGTCTCGGTCTTCCCCCGGACATCGTGTCGTGGGGGCAGGCCATCGCGGGCGGCCGGGAGCACCTGGGCACAGCCTGGTGGATCACGGTCTTCCCCGGTACCGCGCTCACCATCCTGGTCATCTGCATCGGCCTGGTCGGCGACAGGCTCACGCGGCGGTTCACGCGCAAGCGGGACTAGGGCGCTGACCCGCTCACCTCCAACGACGAAAGGACTCCCGCACATGACTATCCGCACACGGCGATCGCTGGCGGCGGGCGCAGGCACCGTCGCGCTGCTCATCGTTGCCGCTGCCTGCTCATCCGATGACCCGGCGTCGCAGACCGGTGGCTCGGAGTCGGCCGGCGGCGACCTGACCGTCGCCGGGCCGATCCCGATCGAGAACCTCGACCCCCACGGGGCGGCGAGCCTCGACGCCGGCACCCAGCTTGCGGCCCGGGCGATCTTCAGCCAGCTCGTCGTCAGCAGCGGACCCGGCGAGTTCGAGGGGGAGCTCGCGGAGTCGTGGGAGCCCAACGCCGACACCAGCGAGTGGACGTTCACCCTGCGTGAGGGGGTCGAGTTCTCCGACGGCACACCGGTCACGTCGGCCGACGTCGTGGCCTCGTTCGAGCGCGTCCTGGCCGGGGACGGTCCGCTGGCCGGCAACTTCGGCGGGTACGCCGCGGCCGCTCCCGACGACTCGACCGTGGTGTTCACCTCCGGAACACCGGACGCGGCGTTCCTCGGGAAGATCTCGTCGTTTTTCGTCACTCCGCAGGCCGCCGCGAACGAAGGCTTCTTCCAGGAGCCGATCGGGTCCGGCCCGTTCGTCGTGGAGTCGTTCGAACCCGGGGCGACGCTCCAGCTCGCGCCGAACCCCGGCTACTGGGACGGCGAGCCGGCCCTGGACTCCCTGGAGTTCCAGTCGATCCCCGAGGTGGCGGCGCGGATGACGGCGCTACAGACCGGCGAGATCGACATCACCTGGGCCATGCCCGACGACCAGATCGCGCAACTGAAGTCGGACTCCAACCTCACGGTCGAGAACGTCGCGAGCCCGGCCGTCTTCACCATGTGGATGAACAGCTCAACGCCGGCCCTGCAGGACCCGGCCGTGCGGCGGGCCCTGTGGCAGGCGGTCGACTTCGAGTCGATCATCGGCTCGTTGTACCCGGAGACCGGAACCCCGGCGGACTCCCCGATCAGCCCCGCCGTGCTCGGCTACGCACCGCAGGAGCCGGTGCCGTACGACCCGGAGGCCGCCAAGGCGGCGCTGGACGCTGCCGGGTTCGACTACGAGAACACCGTGATCCGGTGGCAGTTCTCGCAGGCGAACTTCCGGAACTTCGTCGACGCGGTGGTCTCCGACCTCGCCGAGATCGGCGTGACCGTCGAGCCGATGGAGAAGGAGCAGGCGGTCTTCCTCGAGGACCTGCTGGCGCTGAACTGGGACATGAACCTCCAGCAGCTCGGGACGCAGGGCTTCGACGCGGCGACCAACCTGGGCCGTCTCTACACGTGCGAGGCGAACCGCATCGGCTATTGCAACGAGGAGCTCGACCAGATCCTCGCCCAGGCCGGATCTACGAGCGACACGGCGCAGCGCGAGGACCTGTACGCACAGGCGATCGAGATCATCTGGGACGACGCGGTCGGCATGTACCCGATGTTCGTCGAGCAGCCGTACGCGTGGCGGACCAGCGTGGAGGGCTTCGAGCCGGTCTCGGACGGCGTGCCGTACTTCGACGAGGTCACGGTCTCGGGTGACTGATCAGTACTCGTCCACCGCCGCGGCACCCGCGGCAGGCGACGCCGCCCCCGCACCCGGAGCGCCTCTGCTCCGGGTGGAGGACCTCGAGGTCGTGCTGCCGTCGGGTGCCACTCCAGGTGTCGTGATCGACAAGGTGTCCTTCGTCGTGGACGCCGGCCGCACGACCGGTCTCATCGGGGAGTCCGGGAGCGGCAAGACGATGAGCGCGATGTCGATCGTCGGGTTGCTACCGCCGGAGGCGGAGACCGCGGGTCGCGTCACCTGGCGGTCGGAGGACCTCCTCACCGCGGCCGCCCACCGGCTCCGGCAGGTGCGGGGCCGGGAGATCGGCGTGATCTTCCAGGATCCGCTTGCCGCCCTCAACCCGATCCAGACGATCGGCAGGCAGATCGGCGAGATCTTGCGGCGCGGCGGCATGTCGCGTCGGCAGGTCCGAGCCCGGGTACTGGAGCTTCTGGACCGGGTCGGGATCCCGGACCCGGATGATCGGATCGACGTGTACCCGCACGAGATGTCCGGCGGCATGCGGCAGAGAGTCATGATTGCGATGGCACTGGCCGGAGAGCCGCAGCTGATCATCGCGGACGAGCCGACGACCGCCCTCGACGTCACGACCCAGGCGCGCATCCTCCGGCTGCTGGCGGATCTGCGCGAGCAGGAGCACATGGCGATGCTGTTGGTGAGCCATGACCTGCGGGTGATGGCGCACGTCGCCGACGATGTGGTGGTCATGTACGCCGGTCGGGTCGCCGAGCGCGGCCCGGCGCGGGAGGTGCTGGAGCACCCGCGGCACCCGTACACCCGCGCGCTGGCGAACAACGTGCCTGCGGTCAGCACGAAGTCGGCGATCGCCGAGCCGCTGCAGGGCGCCCCGGCCAACCCGTTCGACCGGCCCACTGGGTGCGCGTTCCATCCGCGTTGCCCGATGGCTCGGGACCGCTGCCGCATTGAGGTGCCGGTGCTGCGCGAGGTCGAGCGGGGCCGGTTCAGCGCCTGCCACTACGCCACGGAGCTGGCGTCATGACATCGCGCCGAGAAGGTGAGTCGTGAGTTCGCACGTTCTGGAGATCCGTGACCTGAGGGTGGCGTTCCCCGGACCGCGCCGGTCGCTGCGCGGAGCTCGGACGATCGTCCGGGCCGTCGCCGGCGTCGACCTGGACGTCCAGGCCCGGGAGACGCTTGCCCTGGTCGGCGAGTCCGGGTCGGGGAAGTCGACCGTCGCGCGCTGCGTCCTCGGGCTCGTCCGCCCGCAGGAGGGCAGGATCACGTACGAGGGACGGGCACTCGGCCCGATCGACAAGCGGCCGGCGGAGTTGCAGCGCGCCATCCAGATGGTGTTCCAGGATCCCGGCTCGTCGCTGAACCCGCGGATGACCGTGGGCGCGATCATCCGCGAGGCGTGGAAAGTCCATCCCGCGGTCGCGCCGAAGGGCGATCGCCGGCAGGCGCTGGCGAAGGTGCTCGCCGACGTCGGCCTCGACGCGGGCGTCGGCGGCCGTCGCCCGTCGGCGTTGTCCGGTGGCCAGCGCCAGAGGGTGAGCATCGCTCGAGCGCTGGCGCTGCGGCCGCGCCTGCTGGTGTGTGACGAGGCGGTGTCGGCTCTGGACGTGTCGGTCCAGTCGCAGATCCTGCGCCTGCTCGTCGATCTCCAGCGCACGCACGACCTGTCGATCCTGTTCATCACCCACGACCTCGCGGTGGTGCGGCAGATCGCGGACCGGGTGGCGGTGATGAACAGGGGCGAGCTCGTCGAATGCACGACAGCCGAGCAGCTGTTCACGGCACCCGCGCATCCGTACACGCAAGGGCTGTTGAGCGCCGCCCATGACCTGGAAGGCGCGAACGTTGGGTTCGAGAACACACGGGAGCAGATCAGTTGAGTACAGACGCGGGCCTCCGCACCGACATCCTGATCGTCGGCGGAGGTGTGGGCGGGGTCGCGGCGGCTCTGGCGGCGTTGCGACGCGGCCGGTCGGTGATCGTGACGGAGGAGTACGACTGGCTCGGCGGGCAGCTCACCAGCCAGGCTGTCCCGCCGGACGAGCACCCGTGGATCGAGCAGTTCGGCTGCACGCGCTCGTATCGCGCGTTCCGTGCGGGGGTGCGCGACTACTACCGAACCTGGTACCCGCTCACCGCGGCCGCGCGCCGCCAGGCCGAGCTGAACCCGGGCCTGGGCCGGGTGAGCCGGCTGTGCCACGAGCCGCGGGCGGCGCTCGCCGTCATGGAGGGAATGCTCGCGCCGTACCGTTCGGCCGGCACGTTGCGCGTCCTGACCGGGTACCGCGCCGTCTCCGCGAACGTCGACGGCGACCGGATCACCGCCGTCACCGTCGCCTCCCGTTCGGGGGACGAAGTGACCATCGAGGCACCCTTCGTCCTCGACGGGACCGAGCTCGGCGACCTCCTGCCGCTGGCCGACGTCGAACACGTCATCGGGTTCGAGTCCTCGGCTGACACGGGCGAGCCCAGCGCGCCCGCGGAGGCCCAGCCGCTCAACCAGCAGGCGTTCTCGTGGGTGTTCGCGGTCGAGCACCTCGACGGCGAGGACCACACGATCGACCGTCCCGACCAGTACGGCTTCTGGCGCGACTACGAGCCGGAGATCTGGCCGGATCGCCTGCTGAGTCTCACCGCGCCGGATCCCCGCACCCTGGAGCCGCTCACCCGCACGTTCGTGCCGCACGCCCACGCCGGCCCGATCGTCGCCGATCAGAGCGCCGACCCGGGCGACCGGGACCTCTGGCTGTTCCGCCGCATCTTCTCGCGCGAGCAATACGAGCCGGGCTTCGCGGCGAGCGACATCACCGTCGTCAACTGGCCGATGATCGACTACCTGCCCGGGCCCTTGGTCGGGGTCTCCGACTCTGAGCGGGACAAGCACCTGGACGGGGCGCGGCAGCTCTCGTTCAGCATGCTGTACTGGCTGCAGACCGAGGCGCCACGTCCCGACGGAGGTACGGGCTGGCCCGGGCTCCGGCTGAGGCCGGAGGTCATGGGCACTGCCGACGGCCTGGCCATGGCCCCGTACATCCGGGAGTCCCGCCGGATCCGCGCCCAGACGACCGTCGTGGAGCAGGACCTATCGCTCACCGTGCGTGGGGAGGCCGGCGCGGTTCACTACCCGGACTCGGTCGGGGTGGGCATGTACCGGATCGACCTCCATCCCTCCACCGGTGGCGACAACTACCTCGACGTTCCCAGCAGCCCGTTCCAGATCCCCCTCGGTGCGCTGCTGCCGATCCGGATGCGCAACCTGCTCGCCGCCGGGAAGAACATCGGCACGACGCACATCACCAACGGCTGCTATCGGCTCCATCCGGTCGAGTGGAACATCGGCGAGGCCGCGGGCGCCCTGGCCGCGCACTGCCTGGCCAACTCCCTCGCCCCGGAGCAGGTGCGCAGCGACGCCGCCCGGCTCGAGACCTTCCAGAGCGAGCTCGTCGCCGACGGGTTCGAGCTCGCCTGGCCCGAGGTGAAGGGCTACTGATGGCCGACGGGACAGCCCTGCTCGGCGGGGTCACCGTGCCGCTCGTCACGCCGATGGACGCGACCGGCCGGCCGGCCGCGGAGCAGGCGCGAGACCTGCTCGGCGCGCTGGCCGGGGCCGGCGTGGAGAATCTGATGCTGTTGGGCAGCAACGGCGAGGGCCCGCTCCTCCCGACGTCCGTGCTCGGCCCGTTTCTCGAAGGCGTGATCGAGGACTGGCGGTCGCTCACGCACGGCGGTGTGGTGACGGTGAACGTCACCGCGCCGGGCACGCTGGACGCTCTGGACCGGGCGGCGATCGCGGCCTCGGCCGGAGCGGACGCGCTGGTGATGAGTCCGCCGATCTACTTCCACCATCGCGACGACGAGATCGTCGACCACTACGCCGCCCTGGCCGTCACCGGGCTGCCGGTGATCGCCTACAACGCGCCGCGATACAGCATCCCGATCACAGCCACCGTGCTGGACGGGCTGCTCGAGCTGGACCACGTCGTCGGGATCAAGGACAGTTCCGGTGACCTGGAGTTCCTGGGTCATCTCGTGGATCGCGCCCAGAGCTGCTCGGGCTTCGCCGTCAGCCAGGGTGCGGAGACGCAGCTCGCCGCCGCGCTGGACATGGGCGCGGACGGCATCACGCCCGGCGTCGCCAACCTGGCACCGGGCCTGTCGCTGCGCCTGATCGCGGCGCACGAGGCCGGCGACCGCGACGAGGTCCAGCGCCTCCAAGACCAGATCACCGCGCTCACGAAGCTGCACGCCATCCGGCCTGGCACGCCGGCTGTCAAGGAGATCCTCGCCCAGCGGTCGCTCTGCCCACCGTACGTCGCGCCACCCCTGCGGCGATGCACTCGAGCGGAGAGTGCGGATCTCCGGAGATTCATGTCACCGCACGAGACCCAGCTACTCCACCCAACGAAGGGACAAGCAGCATGGTCACTCCCGTGAACAGGCGTCATCTCCTCCGTACCGCGGGCATCGCGGGAGTCGCCACCGCGACGCTCGGCGCCGTCAGCGCGTCGGCGCAGGCAGCACCCGCCGACGTGGCGAACGCGACGACCCCCCAGGACTTCGGCGCCGTCGGTGACGGCGTCGCCGACGACACCGACGCCATCCAGCAGGCCATCGACGCCCAGCTGACCAAGGCCAACAAGATCGTCTACTTCCCGCCCGGCACCTACCGGATCACCCGGACCCTCGTGATCCCCGACATCGAGCACGTGGAGAACAGCCCGGACTTCAACCGCATCGTCCTGGCCGGCGCCGGCACCATGGGCTCGCGAACCTCGATCATCCGCGTCGACTTCGACGGCACCGGCATCGCATGCGGGGCACCGCTGGCCGCGTTCCGGGGCCTCGCCTTCGTGGTCGACAGCAGCCAGCAGAACGCGGTGGCGATCCAGACCAAGCGGGACGACAGCCTCGGCCAGGGAATCTCCAACAGCGACGACATGGACGCGACGATCACCGAGTGCACGTTCGTCGACTTCAACATCGCGGCGAAGCACGTGGGCCGGGGCATGGTCTTCACGAACAACCTCGTCGCCGTCGGCAACATCGGGCTGGACATCTCCTGGCCGGTCGACGGAATCAAGGGCGACAACGTCCACGTACTGCCGTACGGCATGCGCAAGTGGCTCATCGAGGGCAACCACTTCCACAGCATGAGCTTCGCGATCACGACGACCGGAGCCGATGCGCACAACTTCCGCGGTGCGATCATCGCGAACAACGTCCTCGACATCGGCCGACGGTTGTTCACCGGAGGAATCATCAACTCGACGTTCACCGGCAATGTCGTCGAGAACGGGGCCACCAACGCCACCGACGCCTCGGTGATCTCCGTGAAGTCAGGTGGCTCGAACCTCACCTTCACCGGAAACGTCCTGGGCGGCGGTGACCCAAGCGGGGGCGCTCGGCCGAGACACGCCATCGAGTTCCGCCCCGAGGCGACCGCGCGCAACGTCACGATCACCGGGAACAGTTTCAACTGGGTCGACGGGTCGCCGGTCTACTTCGCCACGGCGGCGGCGGAGGTCACGGTCTCGGCGAATTCCTTCGACAACTGGAACCTCCTGGCTGAGGAGCGCTGGGCGGCCGTGCGCGTCAACGGCGACGCCACGGACATGTCGGTGATCGGGAACGTGTTCGGCGCGAACTCCGTCGCGGGCGCACCGCCAGTGCGGGTGATCGGGACGCTGTCCGGTTCCACGATCGTCGGCAACCTCTTCGACAACACCGCGGGCGTCGTGTACGCCGAGGGGATCGGCGACGAGAACTACATCGAGCGGCGCAGCGTCGGCGCCAACCAGCACGAGCTCACCGCGGCGAAGAACGGTGCGCTTGTGGTCCGGTCTACCGGTGCGCTCGATCCCGACGCCGACGCGTTCGGCAGCTTCGTCGCCGCCTCGGAGCAGGCGACCGGCGCAGGACCGGGGGTGAAGGGGGGCGTGCGGGTCGTGCCGGCCAACGAGTCCGGCGCGGCCGCCGTCGAGCTCCTCTGCTCGACGAACGACTCCAACGGCGTGCCCGCCATGCGGGTGGACATCAACGGGCTGATCCCGACCGCCGACAACGTTCGCGACATCGGGTCGGCGGATCGGAAGATCCGTACCGTGTTCGCGCACAATCTTCAGCTCACGGCCGTGCCGGCCGCCGAGCTGCCGGAACCCACGCCGGGTGCGGTGGCCTTGGTACAGGACACGTCGACTAGAGCCGGCCTGCTCGCCATCGCCGACGGTACGAGCTGGCGCCACCTGCCGCTGGGCAGCCCGGTCCGGAACTCCTGAAAGTCGAAGGGACCAACTCGTGCGGCTCGCCAGTTACCTCGTCGACGGCGCCGAACGGTGGGGGTTCGTCGTCGACGAGCCGGCCACCGAGCAGGTGTGGGTGGTCGAACCTGCGCGGGCCGAGGCCCACCTCGTCCGGTACGCGTCGATCCCGTCGTCGGGCGTGGTCGCCAGTCGTCCCCGGTTCCTCGGCGACGACTGGCCGGCCACGCTCGTGGAGTTCCTCGCCCTGGAGGGCGAGGGCATGGCCGCGCTGTCGCGGCTGGCAGCGTACGTGGAGCGGTTCGTGGCGCAGTCGGACGCGACGCTCCTGCCGAGCGCCGGGTCCGCCGTGGAGGATGTCGAACTCCTGGCTCCCGTTCCCCGGCCCCGGCTCTACTGGGGACTGGTCGCCAACGCCCCGTCGTTCGTGCGGAACAACCCGAACACCCGCATCCTCAATCTGTTCCCGCTCGGACATCAACGGCCGCAGGGGGCGGCGATCGGACCCGGGGCGCCGGTCACCTTCAGGCACGGCCACCACCTGCCCCTCATGGCCTTCAACGTCGAGCTGGCCGTGGTGATCGGCAAGGCCGGCCGGTACATCCCGCTGAACCGGGCCATGGACCACGTAGCCGGCTACACCGTGGTCAACGACGTATCCGGCACCTACTACTACGGACTCGTCCCCGGCAACGCCGGCCGCGGTTACTCGCTGCCGGAGCGCTACAGCGACTGGCTCTACCAGGCGACCGCCTCCTGGGGCGGGAAGAAGGCCGACACGCTCGCTCCCATGGGTCCGTTCCTCGTGACGAAAGACGAGATCGGCGATCCGTACAACCTGCTGATGTACACCCGGCAGTCGGGGCGAACGCGGGACCGGGCCCACAGCGGGGCGACCTTGCTGGGGATCGAGCGCGTCATCTCCTGGTATTCGTCGTTCGCCTCGCTGCACCCGGGTGATGTCATTCACTTCGCGACCATGGGGGTAGATGGGCTGCCGGTGTTCCCGGACGACACCGCCGAGCCGCGGACGCGCCTGGAAGTCGAGATCGAGGACGTCGGCACCCTGGTGAACCCGGTGGTCGTCGCCGAGGGTCCGGGCCGGCCGGCGGTGCCGATGGAGTCGCACCCGTCCTATGCGGTGCGGGAGCTCGCGACATCCGGCGCGTCGGCCATCGAGTCGCCCGAGGCTTGGACGGCCGGGTCGCCTCGGCACTTCTACACGTCGTTCGGCAACCACACGGCCGCTGAGGAGCTCGACGGGCTTGCCCGGCTCGAGGTGCCGCGATTCCTCAACGGTCCCGCGAGCTCCATCGCGAGCAGCGGGTGCGTGGTCGAGATCCCGCCGCGTGCGACCGACCTCGTCGTGAGCATCGAGCTCGCCGTCGTGGCTCGTGCGCTCGCGGCCGAGGTGGAGGACGGGCGGGAGATCGTGCTCGGGTACACGCCGGTGGTCGCGGTGTGCGACCGTTCGTTCGCCGACGCGGTCGTTGAGCCGGCACGGACCGGCGAACGCGGCGCCCCTGTCATGTACGGCCGGTGGGCGGACGGGTTCAACGTCGTGGGTGACCCGCTCACACCGCTGCCCGAACACGACTGGCGTGACCGGGGCATGTCCCTGCAGGTCGGTGACCGGGTGGTGAGCGGTTCGACGTCGGAGTACGTCGCCGGGCCGGACGACCTGATCAGGACCATTTCGGCCATGATCACGCTGTTCCCCGGCGACGTCATCACGCTGGGGTCGACCGCGGCCCGGCTCGTTCTCACCCGGGACGAGTACGAGGCCGGCGTCGTCGTCCGCGGCAAGATCGATGGCCTCGGCGAGGTAAGCGCGGATCTCGTGCCGCACGGGTCGGCGGGCCGCGCATGACCACCGCGGCGCGCCCCAATGTGGTGCTGATGCATTGGCACGATGTCGGCACCCATCTGGGTGCGTACGGTCACGGCGACGTCACCAGCCCCGCCGTCGACCGGTTGGCGGCCGAGGGCCTCCGCTTCGACCGGGCGTTCTGCACGACGCCGTTGTGCAGCCCGGCGCGGGGCTCCTTGTTCACCGGCCGCTACCCGCACACGAACGGGCTGATGGGCCTGGTGAACAGGGGATGGGAGTACCGCCCGGGCGAGCGGACCGCACCGGCGCTGCTGTCCGAGCTCGGCTACCGGACCGCTCTCATCGGTCAGCAGCACGAGAGCCACGACCCGTCCCGGCTCGGCTTCGACGAGGTGTATGCGTGGCCCGCGGGCGCGGCGCGCTGCGGGCCGGTGTCGACGACGGCGGTGGAGTGGCTGGAGGCAGCGCCGGTGGAGCCGTTCTTCCTCACGGTCGGCTTCTTCGAGACGCACCGCCCGTACCCGGCGGCGGAGTACCCGCCGGCGGACCCGGCCACGGTCGAGGTGCCGCCCTTCGTGCCGGACAACGACCACACGCGCGAGGACCTGGCCGCGTTCCTCGGCTCGATCCGGGTCGCCGATGCCGCCACCGGCCGCGTCCTCGATGCCATCGACCGGGCCGGCCTCGCCGACACCACCCTGGTCCTGTTCACCACCGACCACGGGATCGCCTTCCCGCGAGCGAAGGGAACACTGTACGACCCGGGCATCCGGGTGGCGTTCATCGCCCGGCCGCCGCGCTCGTGGGGCGTCGCGGCAGCGGCTCCGGGCGGGCTGCTCAGCCACGTGGACGTGCTGCCCACCCTGCTCGAGCTGGCCGGCGGCGAGGTCCCGCCGTTCGTCCAAGGGCAGAGCTTCGCCGCCGTCGTTCGCGGCGAACCCGGCCCACGGCGCACCGAGGTCTTCGCCGAGAAGAACCACCACGACGAGTACGACCCGATCCGCGGGATCCGCACGGATCGGTACGCGTACATCCGCAACCTCGAACCGGGCACGCCGCCGAAACTGTCGGGCGACATCCAGCACAGCCCGGTGCGGCGGGGCCTGGGGGACGAACAGCTGCGGCCGCGACCCGCCGAGGAGCTCTACGACCTCGACGACGACCCGTGGCAGCTGCGCGACCTCGCGGAGGACGCGTCGTACGCGCTGGTGAAGGCCGATCTCGCGGCGCGCCTCGAGACGTGGATGATCGAGACCGACGATCCGGCGCTGGACCAGCGGAAGGAAGCAGGGACACGATGAGCGACCAGCCGCCGACACGGGCCCAGCCGAACATCGTCCTGGTGGTGATGGACGACCTCGGCTACGGGGACCTCGGGTGCATGGGGAACACGATCCTGCGCACGCCGCGGATCGACTCCGTCGCCGCCGACGGGATCACCCTGCGCCACATGTACGCGGCCTCGGCGGTGTGCACCCCGTCGCGTGCGGCGCTGATGACCGGGCGGTATCCGCAGCGGGTCGGGCTGCCGAAGGTGTTGAACCCGCGTGACGGCACCGGCCTGTCGGCGTGGGAGTACACCCTGCCGGAGATGCTCCGCGACGCCGGCTACCGCACGGCGATGTTCGGCAAGTGGCATCTGGGGTGCCGGCCGGAGCACTACCCGACCCGGCACGGGTTCGACGAGTACGCCGGGCTTCTCTACAGCAATGACATGCATCCGGTCGAGCTGTTCGAGGGGGAAAAGATCTCCACCGCCGATGTCGACCAGGCGAGGCTCACCGCTGCCTACACCGACCAGGCCATCGACTTCATCGAGCGGCACGCCGACCGGCCGTTCTTCGTCTATCTCGCGCACACCATGCCGCACGTCCCGCTGCACGTGGAGGACGAGTTCGCCGGCCGGTCGGCCGGCGGCAGATACGGCGACGTCGTCGAGAGCCTGGACCACCACATCGGCCGCCTGCTCGACACGCTCGACGATCTTGGCCTGGCCGACGACACCCTCGTCATGGTGACCAGTGACAACGGGCCGTGGTTCGAGGGGAGCACGGGAGGGCTGCGCGGGACAAAGCTGCACACCTACGAGGGCGGGATCCGGGTCCCGTTCGTCGCGCGCTGGCCGGGGCGGATCCCCGCGGGCGCGATGTCCGACGCGCCGGTGTGCCTGTTCGACCTGCTGCCGACATTGGCCGCTCTGGCCGGCGGGACGGTGCCTCAGGACCGGCCGATCGACGGCGTGGACGTGTCCGCCGTCCTCGCCGGCGGGCCGATGCCACGACGCCGGCCGCTGTTCTTCTTCCACTGGTGGACGCTCAACGCCATCCGGTCGGGCCGGTGGAAGCTGCACCTGGACCGCTTCCCCCGCGACCAGAACCGGGCGCAGGGCAGGGAACTGCCCCAGCTGTTCGACCTCGAGTCCGACCCCGCTGAGACCTACGACCTCCGGCACGGGCATCCCGACGTCCTCGAGCACCTCACCGGCCTAGCGACGTGCTTCGAGGCTGAGATCGCCGGCCAACGCCTGGCCGCGGAGGCCCGAGCGGCGGGCCGAGCGACCGCGGGGTAGCCGAACCACCTCGAGTTCAGCGGCCATCGCGGGCTTCACGCTCCCATTCGATCTGCACCGAGTGCGGCAAAGGCCACGGAGATCCAGGCTCCGCCGACCACACCGCAGACGATGCTCGCGAGCACAGCGATCAACAGCGCCTTGGGCAGGAACGCCAGGTCGGGCCTGCTCCGGGTGGGCAACGGCGATGAGTTCCGCGGTGGCTGCCAGTCTGCATCCTCACACCCGCTCAACCGGACTCGAGGAGAGCATCATGACCGCTACGTACACCTTCGACGTCTTCTCCAGCCTCGACGGCTTCGGCGCCGCCAGCGGCAACTGGACCGGCTACTGGGGCAAGCAAGGCCCCGAGCTGCTCGACCGCCGCCTCGCCCTGTACGGCGAGGAGCAGCGGATGGTCTTCGGAGCCAACACGTATAGGGCGTTCGCGCGAATGCTGGCCTCGAGCACCGAGGAGTCCGAGGTCCGTGACCCATGGGTCACCCAAATGAGGAGCCTGCCGGCAACTGTGGTGTCGACCACGCTGGAAGGGCCCCTGGATTGGCCGGACGCGACCGTCGCGAGCGGCGACGCGGTCGACGTCGTCGCCCGGCTCAAGAAGCAGTCGGAGGTGCCGTTGCGCTCGCACGGCAGCCTGTCGATGAACCGGGCCCTGATGGCCGCCGGTCTGGTCGACCGCGTCCAGGTGACGCTCTTCCCCGTGATCACGGGCCAGACCGGAGCGGACCCGATCTTCCGGGGTGCGGCGGACTTCGACCTCGAGCTGATCGAGAGCCGGACCCTCGACGGCCACATCCAAGAGCTCGTCTACCGGCCCACTCTGCATACTTGAGTCAGCCGAGCGGCAGCAGAGAACCACGACACGTGTTCACCTCGGTTGGCAGTGTGCGGTTGGACTCGGGAAGATCGCCCGCGTTGCGCTCCCCCGCAGTCACAGGTTCAGGGACAGGTAGGTTGTGCGGGGTTCAGCCTGTACGACGTTGCCGGTCCCGGCCAGCTCGACCCGCCACGGCACGTCGTCGCGGTCAGAGGTGACCTCGATCCGGGCGCCGTGGCGCTGCACCCGGTAGACGGCACGTGCGTCGCCATCCGCCGCGGGCACCACCAGGGTGGAGTCGTGGCCGTCGGTGGTGCGGGCTTCATCCCGATCTGCCGGCGACGACCACAGGACCGGCACCGCCACGGTGATGCACAGTTCGTCGGCACGCCGCTGACGCCCACATCGTGATCCACCGCGGCGGCCAACAGTCAGCCGGTGAACGCCTGACATATCCAGCCCGACCACCCGCAGACCGAGGCCCACTTCCCGAACGGGGATCTCTGGAACCCCGTCGCCGAACCAACCGACCACATCGCAATGAGCTACAATGAAGAACATGACCGAGGTAGGTATCCGAGCGCTGAAGCAGAACGCTTCCGCAGTCGTCGCCGACGCCGCTGCCGGCGAGACGATCCAGATCACCGATCGTGGACGGCCCGTCGCCCAGCTGTCAGCCATCCCGTCCTCCCCGCTGCAACGCCTGCTCGTCGCCGGGCGCGCCCGCCCGCCGCGACGCCGTCTCAGCGACCTCCCCGCACCCGTCAGTGGGCCGAGCCTTTCCGATGAACTCGCCGCCATGCGAGCCGAGCGCCTCTGACATGGCGCACTACCTCGACACTTCCGCACTGGTGAAGCTCGTCGTCGCCGAGGCGGAGACGGCGGCGCTGCGAACCTGGCTCCAGGAGACCGACCGCACACCGGTGTCGTGCGACCTCGCCCGTACCGAACTCATACGCGCCGTCCGGCGCGCGGCGCCCGATCGAGTCGTCCAGGCCCGCGCCGTACTCGACTCGATCACGCTGATTCAGCTCGCGACAGCCACGTTCGAGGAAGCCGGACGCCTCGACCCGAGGCTCCTGCGCACGCTCGACGCCGTGCACCTGGCCGCAGCTCTGGAACTCGGTGACGACATGGAATCGATCGTGACCTACGACGAACGCCTGGCCGAGGCAGCGCAGAACAACGCAATCCCCGTCACCGCCCCGCGCTGACCAGACACCCCCGTGAGTGTCCGCCCCGTCGTGCCGGCTCCGCTCGGCACCACCGATGCCGCCGACCAGTTGGTCAGCGGTGCTGGGTCAGCCAGGCTCCGGTCCGCAGGTGGCTGTTCGCCCGCCAGAGCGAGATCTGCCGGGCCAGCTCGGCCTTGACCTCTGCGCAGGCCGGGTCGTCCCACCGGTCGTGCTCCTCGTCCGGATCCGTGTCCAGGTCGAACAGCTGACCCTCACCGTCCTCGAAGAACTCGACGTACTTCCACCGGTCGTCGCGCACCATCGTCATCAGCTCGGTACCGGTGAGGATCAAGTCCCGGGCGTGCTCGGAGAACACGTGCTCGCGTCCCGACCAGGCTTCGCCCCGCAGGGCCGGCACGAGCGACTCCGCCTCCATCCACTCCGGCGGTTCCAGTCCGGCCAGCTCCAGGATGCTCGGGCCGAAGTCCATCATCGAGACCAGGCCGTCGAGCTGCTGGTTGGCCATGACCCGCCGCGGGCCCCACACGATCGCGGGCACCCGCACGCTGGACTCGTACATCGTCCACTTCTGGCTGTGCCCGTGGTCGTTCAGGCAGTCGCCGTGATCGGAGGTGAACAGCACCACCGTGTCATCGAGGACCCCGCGCCGCTCGAGCTTGTCGAACAGCTGCCCGATCTGCTCGTCGATCATCGTGACATTCGCCAGGTAGTGCGCTCGCTGGCGGCGCAGCTGCTCTGGTGTCGGGTCCGGCAGGTGCCAGATCGCGTCGTGGTCGTTGACGAAGTTGTGCTCGCGTAGCTCTCTCAGCGCCCGCGGCTGTGCCTCGAGATCGGCGCTGGTGCGCTTGGGCAGAGGGATGTCCACGTCCTTGTAGTAATCGAGGTACCGCGGGACCGGGTCATAGGGCGGGTGCGGGCCGGGAAACCCGACCTGCAGGAAGAACGGCTCGTCGCCCGGATACGCTTGCAGCCACCGCTTCGCGAGCGCCGCCACGAAGTTGTCCGCATGCAGCTCCTCGGGCAGCTCCCATTCGAACGCGCCCAGCCGGGACTGGTAGTCGTCCCGCTTGGCGTAGGAGACTCGGCTGGGCTTGTCGACGTTGCGCACCCACAGGGCCTTATCCCACTCGTCGGTGAAGAACGGCAGCGCCGGGTGGTTACGGTCCTTGTTCTCGACCACGTACCGCTCGTGGAACCCTACCGACGTGTCGTACGGATACGTGTGCATCTTTCCGACGTTGACGCACCGGTAGCCGGCGCCGGCGAGGCGCTCTACCCACGAGTGGTGCCACCTCTCCTCGTTCCGCAAGACGCCCGTGGTGTGCGGGTACAGCCCGTGGAACAGGCTTGCCCGAGAGGGCGCGCACGACGGGGCCGTGACGTACGCTCGGGTGAACGTCGTCCCCTCGGCGACCATCCGGTCCAGGTTCGGCGTGTACGCGTGCGTGTGTCCCAGGGCAGCGATGGTGTCGAACCTCTGCTGGTCCGTGATGATCAGGACGATGTTCGGACGTTCGGACAGCGGCATGCTCACTCTTTCCGACTCTTTGGCCTCGTTCCGGGCGCTCAGGCGGTATCCACGGCGCGTGGGTCTCAGACGGCGCTGGCGACGGTCAGTCCTGGCGCAGGTCGTGGTCGGGCTCAACGGTTGCGGGGTTGTGGAACTCGACGATCAGCGGCTGCATCTCTCCTTCGAAGGCGAAGGGGGCGTCGAACCGGTCGCTCACGGGCGACGGAGCGTTGTGCCCGATTTGCGTGCTCATGGTGCCGAACCCGCCGATCATCGTCCGTAGTGGCAGCCGCTCCGTCTCCGTCTCGTCGACGCTCACGGATACGCGCGCCGATCCGAGCTCCACGTGCTCGACGTCGAGGACCACGACATGCCGCCCGGGCCCTGGAATCGGGCCGGCGTCGTACGTCTGTCGCTCACCCGCACGGTTGTACTCGAACACGACGCGCCCGTCCTGGATGAAGAGCACGAACCCGGCGGCGCGTCGCCCAAAGGCCAGCAGGACACCTTCCTCGTCGCCGCTCGGCATGCTCAGGTACGCCCGGACGGTGAATGACCGGTTCGCCCAGTTGGGACCGGCCACCCCGGTAAAGAGCCTTGACCCAGGGCTGAGCCGGAAGGATTGGCGGTTGCCCAGCGGCCCGCGGTCCAGGGCCCGTGACTGGAGGCGGTCGTCCAGGGGCAATACACCGTTCTGCGCCGCTTCGCTCCACCACAGCTGCTGCATCGCGTCCAGGATCTCCGGGCTCTCCCGGGCCCGGTCGTTGACCTCTGCGACGTCGGTGTCCAAGTGGTACAGCTCCCAGGGCTCATCCTCGTAGGACTGGCCCTCCGCGTGCCTAGTGACCGCCTTCCACCCGTCGCGCCAGATCGCGCGCGACCCGACCATCTCGAAGTACTGCGAACGACGACGGGTCGGTGCGGTCGCGTCGTCGAAGCTGTACCGCATCGATGTCCCGTGGACCGGCATCTGCGCGATCCCGTCGTACTCTCGCTCTAAGGTCACGCCGGCGACGTCGAGCACGGTCGGTGCAATGTCCACGACGTGGTGGAACTGATGCCTTAGCTCACCGAGCTGCTCGATGCCGCGCGGCCATCGGATGACCAGCGGCGCACGGACGCCGCCGCCGTGGTTGAACCTCTTGTAATAGCGCAGCGGGGTGTTCCCGGCAGCCGCCCAACCGGCCGGGTAGTGGTTGTGCGCCCACGGCCCGCCCAGCTCATCGAGGGCGGCCAGGTTGTCCTCCAGCCTGTCCTCCAGCCCCATGAAGTACCGGTACTCGTTGACCGACCCGCTGGGCCCGCCCTCACCGCTGGCGCCGTTGTCGGAGAGCAGCAGCACCATCGTGTCGTCGGCGATCCCGTGGTAGTCCAGGCACCGCAGGACACTGGCGATGGCGTCGTCGGTGTGCTCCATGAACCCGGCGAAGACCTCCTGCATCCGTACGGACAGGCGGCGTTGCTCGGGTGTCAGCGCGTCCCACTCGTCGACATCCTCGTTGCGCGGCGGCAGGACTGTCCCCGCAGGAACGATTCCGCTCGCGATCTGCCGTTCTAGGACGAGCTCACGCTCGCGGTCCCATCCGTGGTCGAAGCGGCCCACGTGGTTCGCGATGTATGACGCCGGCGCCTGGTGCGGGGCATGCGCTGCACCGAAAGCGAGGTACAGGAAGAACGGGCGGTCCTGGTTGGCCGACTGGTGGTCGCCGATGAACTGCCACGCGCGCCCGGCGAGGTCATCGGAGAAATGGTAGCCCTCCCGGCGCGGCGGGTCGACGAACTGGTTGTCCTGCCACAGTTGGGGCGACCACTGGTCGTCCTCGCCCCAGAGGAACCCGTAGTAGCGGTCGAACCCCTGCCCCAACGGCCAGTAGGTGAACGGACCCGCCGGCGACATGTGCGCCGGCGGGGTCATGTGCCACTTCCCGAGCGCGTACGTACCGTACCCGGCCTCGCGGAGCATCCGGGCGACGGTGGCAGCCGAGCGGGCCACCCGCCCGCGATAGCCGGGGTAGCCCGAGTCGAATCCCGCCAGGAACCCCATGCCCACCGCGTGATGGTTCCTGCCGGTCAGCAGGGACGCACGCGTGGTGGAGCAGAGGCTCGTGACGTGGAAGTTCGTATACCGCAGTCCCTGGTCGGCCAGGCCGTCCATCGCGGGCGTCAGGTTCCGGCCGCCGTAGCAGCCGAGCTGCCCGTATCCGACGTCGTCCAGGACGATCACGACAACGTTCGGTGCCCCGCGGCCAGGCCTGGTGTAGTCCTCCCAGTGCGGGCGGGTGTCGGCGACCGTCCGGCCGATGTGCCCGGGAAAGCCCCGAGTCGCCTCCGCCGCTGCGTCCGTGTGATCTTCCGTAGGTCCGGCTGCGTGCTCGTCGGTCACTGGTCTCCCCATCCCAACTGCTCGACGACGGGCTCGACCACGGCGAACTGGTCCTGGATCCCCTGCGTAGCGGCCTCGCTGTCCAGGTACGCGGTCCTGAACATCGAATCGGCGGCGAACTGCTGGAACGTGTCGCTCGTGACCGCCTGCTCGACGATGCCGGACAGTTCCTCGACGATCGACTCGGGCGTGCCCTTTGGCGCGAGTACCACCCGGGTGGGTGCGAGTGTCACGTCGTAGCCCTCGTCCTCCACCAACGGAGCGTCCATTCCCGCCACGGTCTCGGAGCTGAACATGCCCAACACCCTCATGTCACCCGACGAGACGTACTGGCTGGCAAGCGGCGTCTGCGCCAGCGTGACGTCCACCGTCCCGTTGAGCAGCGCGGCCACCTGCTCCCCAGGCGGAAACCCGACGTACTCATAGTTCGGCGCATCCGCGGCGCTCGCCAGCTGCGCGATGTTGAGCGCGGGGATACCCCGCCCGGAGGGCCCGCCGACCTTCACCACCGGGTCGCCCTGCGCGGCCTCCACGTATGCCCCCAGGTCGCTCAGCTCCGAGTCCGCCCTGGCCAGCAGCACGATCGGCGACACGTCGGTCTGCGCGATCACGTCGAAGTCGGTGTCCGCGATCCCGTACCCGGTGTCCTGGGTCAGCGGGAAGAGAGTCAGCGCGGCGGCCGGCGCGAGCCCGATCGTGTAACCGTCCGGCTCCGCCTCCTTCAGCGTGGTCAGCCCCTGGGCCTCCGTGCCGTAGTTCTGCACCACGATGGACACGTCCAGCTCTTCTTCTGCCAGCTTGGCGATCTGTCGTGCGATCGCGTCGTTGGACGAGCCGGCCGCGCCGGGGATGACCATGGTGATGGTTCCCGACGGATAAGACTCCTCGTCCTGCCCATCCGATGTGGTGCACGCAGCAGCAGCTATCGTCGCCACGCCCGCCACGGCGGCGGCCGTGTACCATCTCGACCTCGGGTTCTCGGTCATGTTCGCCTTCCTCTCAGGTCATCAGCGGAATGCTCGCCTTCTGGCGCTGATCGGCCCGGACGCATCACCGTCCCTTCCGCGCGGGCCGGAGCTGATGGCCGCCGGCAACCCTCGCGCGCCGCCGTTGCACGACCGCGGGAACAACGAAGGCCACGGCGGTGAGCGCGAAGATGACCAATGCGATGGGCCGCCCCAGGAAGTAGGCCGGATCCCCGTGAGCAAGCTGCAGCGACTGCACCAAGGAGGACTCGATCCGCGGTCCGAGAACGAACGCAAGGATCACCGTGACCCGTGGGATGCCCAGCTTGGCCATGGCCCAGCCGACGAGCCCCATGACCACCAACGTGATCATGTCGAACGTGGTCAGCCGGATCGCGTAGACGCCGACCACGGCGAACATGACGATCGCGACGATGAGCACGTCGCGCGGGATGCTGAGCAGCCGGGTGAACAGGCCGACGAGCGGGAAGTTCAGGATGAGCAGCATGAGGTTGGCCGCGTACATTCCGGCGACGAGGGTAAAGAAGAGCGCGCTCTGCTGCGTGATGAACTCGGGCCCCGGGATGACGCCGTGTACCGTCAGCCCGCTCAGCAGGAGCGCCGCGGGCGGTGCGAAGGGAATGCCCAGCACGAGCAACGGTATGAGCGTCGCCCCCGAGGCGCCGTTGTTCGCCGACTCGGGCCCGGCGACGCCCTCGATGGCGCCTTTCCCGAACTCCTCCGGTCTTCTGGAGACGCGCCGCTCCACCCAGTAGGACGCGTACGTGGAGAGCACGGCCGACGGGCCCGGCGTGAGGCCGAGGCCGAAGCCTACGGCGCTTCCCCGGAACATGGCCGGCACCGAACGGCGCCACTCTGTCCGGGTTGGATAGAGGTCCCGTAGCCGCACGTTCGCGACCTGCGCAGGGACCGCGGAGCGCTCGATCATGAAGAAGATCTCCGCGATGCCGAAGAGGCCGACCGCCACGGCGGTCAGGTCGACGCCCTGGGCCACGTCGAGGCTGCCGAAGTCCAGGCGGGTCGTTCCGGTGAGCGAGTCGAAGCCGATGGTGCTCAGTGCCAGTCCGAAGCCGAGCGCGACCATCGACCTTGCCAGCGAGGTGCTGGTCAGCCGGGAGAGGACCAGCACGGCGAACAGGCCCAGGGCGAGAAACTCCGGAGCGGAGAACCGCAGCGCGAGGTCGCTCAGTGACGGCGCGACCAGCAGCAGCAGCGTCGTTACGAGGGTGCCCGCGATGAACGATCCGACGGCCGCGACCACCAGGGCTGCACCGGCCCGTCCCCGTTTGGTCATCTCGTAGCCGTCGATGGACGTGACTACCGACGATCCCTCGCCGGGCACGCGCATCAGGATCGACGTGGTGGATCCGCCGTACATCGAGCCGAAGTAGATGCCCGCCAGCATGAGCAGCCCTGCTGCCGGGTCCAGCGTGTAGGAGATGGGCAGCAGGACCGCCATGGCGCCGATCGGGCCGATGCCGGGCAGGACACCGACGACCGTGCCGACCAGGACGCCCAGGAACAGTGCCCCGATGGAGACCAGGCTCGCGAGATTCGTGAAGCCGTCGAGAAGCTCTGTCACGAGGTCACAACCGCGTCTTCGGCAGCGGCACGCCGAGCAACTCGGCGAACAGCAGGTAGGTTCCCACCGCCACGATCACTGCCAGGAGCGCCTTGACCCAGACGCGCCGCGAGGAGACGAGCTGCAGCGCGCCGAAGACGCTCACCGTCGCGGCCGGGACGTGCCCGATCAGCTCGAACGTGGCGATGTACAGCACGACCAGCGTTGCGAGCAGTGGGACTCGCCATGCCTTCGGGCCAATGTGTGCGTCCTCGTCGGCGTCGTCGCCCTCACCGCCGACGCTCTCGTCACCGCTGCCGTGCGAGGGTGTGCCGCGCGCGCCCAGCGATTTGGCCGACACGACGAGTGCCGCGAGGAAGAACACCAGGCCCGAGATGACGGGGAAGAAGCCGACACCGGGATCCGCGACGCCTCCGAACGGAAGGCGCAACGAGAGCAGCAGGTACCCGCCGGAGAGGACAAGCGGTGCGTGGTCGATTGCCCGGCGGGCGAGACCCTGGGACGCAGTCGAGCTTTGGTCCACATTGACCAGCCTCCAACGGGGTGCTCGTTTGAGCGAGACTAACGCTCATCTGATGGATGCTACGTCTACCCGGGTCGCAATCCCCGTGTCAAGTGCGAACTTCGACTGTCCTGCTCACCGGAGTGTACGTTCGATTTGGCCGGAAGCGAGACGAGCCGAAAGTAACCAGGCTGGGCCGCACCGAAACATCGACATGCTCATATGAGAGAACTTGCACCACAAATGCTGTCCCTGTCAGAATCATGACAGCTGGTACATGATCAGCTGTCCGGCACAGACGAGTGAGACGAGCATGACCACGGAGCAGGCATCAGGCGGCGAGCTGGACTCCCGTCCCACCAGCGACGAGAGAACGCGCGCCCCACTGCGTGACGACGAGCTGAACCTCACGCTGGAGATCGCGCGACGCTACTACTTCCTTGACCAGACCAAGGTAGCCATCAGCCGGGAGCTGGCTATCAGCCGCTTCCAGGTAGCACGTCTACTGGAGGAAGCTCGCCGCCGAAACATCGTGCGCATCGAGGTCGGCGTGCCAGGTCGCATGAACGCCGACCTGGCCGATGCGCTGCGAAAAGCCCTCGGCATCGAACGCGTCCTGGTCATCGAGACCGCGTCCAGCTCACATGATCACAAGCTACATCTCATCGGGGCGGCCGTCGGCCAGGAGATAGCCGGCGTCGTCGAGCAAGGCAGCGTCCTCGGGCTCACTTGGAGCCGCGCCGTGCGGTCCATGGTCAGCCAACTCGACCACCTGAAGCCGTGCACCGTGGTCCAGCTCGCTGGCCACCTCCCCGTCGGCGACGACGGCGATCCCGGATCGGTCGAACTCGTGCGTCAGGTCGCCACCGTCGCCGGCGGGTCCTGCCTGCCCATCTACGCACCCATGGTGGTGCCGGACGCCGGCACGGCAGACGCCCTCAAATCCCTTCCAGACGTTGCGCGCGCTCTTGACATGGCGGAGAGCTGCAACACCGCAGTCCTCTCCGTGGGCGCGTGGAAGAGTGAGGCGTCCCAGGTGTTCGACGTCCTCTCACCCGCCATCCGGCAAGAGGCAGCCAACCTCGGCGCGATCGGCGAGATGGGCGGCCGGGCGTTCAACCGGGACGGCGAACCCATCAACTCAGTCATCGACCAGCGCATCGTGGGCATCACGCTCGACGCCCTCCGCTCCGTGGACCGCGTCGTGATCACCGCGTTCGGCGCGCACCGCTCCGAGGCCACCGTCGCCGCCACCCGCACCGGACTCATCCACACGCTGGTGGTCGACGAGGACCTAGCCCGAGCCATCCTAGACGACCCGGGAGCGCCAGATTGAGCATCGTCTGCGTGTGCTAGGTCAAGCAAATCGCTCCTTGGGATACGCGAGGACATGTTCGATGAACCGATGGCCCGTATGACGGCGCGTCTCATGTGAAGCGAGCGAAAGCCGAGCCGGCGCGGAGGGCGTCACGGCACTGCTCGAGTCGGACAGAAGTCCCGTCGAGACCGCGATCGTCGGGTCTCGTGACCTGGTGGCGATCGGTGCCGTCGCCGAGCTCCGCCGCCGCGGCGCCGCCATCCCGGACGACCTCACAGTGGTCGGCGTGGACGACGACCCGGTCGCCGCGGCGCTGGGGCTGACCACCCTGCACTATCCCTATGAACTCTCCGGGCGGCTGGCGATGCGACTGCTGCGGTCGATGCTGGAGAGCCCACGCGACTTCGTCCAGGCCCCGGCAATCGAACTCGCGCTGAAGGTGCCCGAGACTTGGAACTGGCGCAGATAGGCATGGTGACGCTTCCCAGTGGGCAACAGGCGGCGGGCTAGGCAATGGGGAGATGTGACGGGAGTCGGGGCAGAGTCGTCTGCCTCGGATCGGCGCGGCCGACGCCTTGGCCGAGCTCGTCGACGGCATCCGGGAGAACGCGACTGGGCTCGCAACCGCCGCTTCGGCCGTCCCGCCACCGCCCTGCTGGGGCAGGCCCGCTCACCAATCCCAGTGAATCCATGGACGCCGAGAAGCGGCGAGCTGCGCTCGCTCATGGGGATGTCTGTTCGGGGTAGTACTGAGTCCAGCCGGTGGCTCGACTACCGGCCGGTCGCGAAGGATGGGTACCGGATGCCGATCGACAGTCGTTGCTGGCGACCCTCATCCGGATCATGGTCGTGAATCAGCTGACGAACGCGACTCGGTACGCTGACCGCCCGTCGGTGGGAGTGGAGGAGGAGTTCCTCCTCGTGGATCCGCGGACCAGTCTTGTCGTGCCGAAGAACGGCGCGGTGGTCGCCGCTGCTCACCGTTTGGGTGGCGAACTCGACGTCGAGGTCACCCGAATGCAAGTGGAGACGAGGACGCCGGTCTGTACCGACCTCCGCGAACTGCGCGGTGAGGTTCTTCGCCAGCGGTTGATGGCGGCGGCCGCGGCGAGACGGGCCGGCGTTCAGCTTGTGGCCGCCGGTGTTCCCATCGCCGACGAGCTGCATCAGCTCGTGACGGACAAGCCGCGCTATCGGCGGATGGCGGACCACTACGGCATCCTCGTCCGTGAGTCCGGACTGTGCGGCTGTCACATTCATGTCGGCGTTGCTGACCGGGAGAACGCAGTGCAGCTCAGCAACCATGTGCGCCCCTGGCTCCCGGCGCTGCTCGCCCTGACAGCCAACTCCGCCGTTCATCGTGGGGAGGACACCGGTCATTGCAGCTGGAGGACTGTGCTGATCGCCCGTTGGCCATGTTCGGGCCCACCACCGTACTTCGACTCGGCGCGCGACTACGACGCCGCCGTTTCGAGGTTGCTCGACGCGGGCGCGGTTCTCGACGAGACGATGGTGTCTTGGAGCATCCGGCCGTCGCACCACCTGCCGACGCTGGAAGTGCGGGTCAGCGATGTGCCGGCCACAGCTGACGAAACCATCGTCCTCGCCGCGCTGGTGCGTGGTCTGGTGGCCGCCGCTACAAGAGAGATACGGGCCGGTCGCGAGGCACCGCGGATCCCGGACGACCACCTCCGCACCGCCTACTGGCTCGCCGCCCACGACGGGATGACGGGCCGAGCATTGGACGTGCACACCGCCCGCTCGACGACGCCGGCCGAACTCGTCGGAACGTTGCTGGACCACGTACGCGCGGACCTCGAAGACCTCGGCGACCTTCGCTACGTCGCCAGGACGGTCGAGCGAATCCTCGAGAAAGGCAACGGCGCGCAATGGCAACGCCGGGCACTCGCACGACGCGGCCGAAGCACCGACGTGGTCGCCGTCGCCGCGCAACGCACGCTGCAGCCGCTGGATGGCTCCCACACCAGCGTGCCAATGGTCCGGCATCCGCCTACCGACTCATCTCCACGGTGAAACGCGTCTACGACGCCTGAGCCTGCCGACGGGTTCCGGGTCCTGGTTGACCGGCTGTGGCCGCGCGGGCTGCCCAAGGGCCATGCCGCCTTGGACCTGTGGGCCAAAGATGTGGCGCCGAGCTCGATGTCGCGGCACTGGTTCGCTCATCGTGAGGACCGGTCCGCCGAGTTCACCGCTCGCTATGTGGCGAAACTCGACAAGAACCCGGCAGTCGATGATGTCCTCCGTCGGGTGATGCGCGACAGTGGTCGCGCCTGACCGGCGACCCGGGGCCCAGTCGATCCGCTCGACGCACGCACATCGGCGTGGATGTGCTGGTTGAAGCGCTCGGCTAGCGGGCGGAAGGAAGCGCTGGTCACTGACACACCAGGGCGTGTTGAGGCTACCTTCGGGGACATGACTGGACCTGGTTCCCAGCGGCCACGTGTCGTGCTCACCACGACCGTCAGTGTGGACGGCCGCGTGACCACCAGCCGGCGCGAACGGCTGCTCGACCCGGACGTATGGGAGAGGTGGCGGGCGGTGTGGCCTCCGGACGTGGAAGGGCTCATTGAGGAGCGCCGGAGTTGGATCGAGGAGCACCACGCGCCCACGGTCACTCTGGAGGGCAGCGGCACGTTCGTAGCTGACGAGGCCGTCTCCCCGCGGGTCGACGCTCACCGCCCGGACGACACACTGTTGGTCGACTACCTGCCGCGGCGGGCGTCGCGATGGTTCGTCGTGGTGGACAGTCGTGGTCGCGTGGACTGGCAGTTCACAGGGGACGATGAGACAGCCCTGCTCGTGCTTGTCTGTCGTGACACCCCCTCGGGCTACCTAAGGCATTTGCGCGGGACGGGGATCGGCTACTTGGTAGTCGGCGACGAACGGGTCGACCTGGGCGTGGCGCTTCAGCAGCTCGGGAGCGTGCTGGGCGCCAGGGCGGTCGTGGCCGACGGAGGTGGCGGCATCAACGGAGCACTCCTTCGCGCCGGCCTCATCGACGAGGCGCACGTGATCACCTTTCCTGCCCTCGTCGGAGGCCTGGGCACGCCCTCCTTCGTGGATGGACCGGCCCTCTCATCAGACGAGCGGCCCACCGCTCTGCGAACGCTCGGACTCCAGCAGGGTCACGCAGGGAGCGTCTGGGCACGCTACAAGGTGGAGCACGCAGCACCGCGCTCTGTCTGACCAGCGCATATCAATATCCGTGGGCACACACATGCAAGGACTTGTGCTGTGAACATCCCGATCTCGGCAGCTCCGCACGGCCGGGCTCGGTCGCGCAGTTCGCTGGGCCGCGTGGGAACCATCTAGGTCTTTGCGCTGTGTCGCGCATCAGGTGGCGTGGATCTGTCGCACCTCACCTGACGCAGGACACCCGGCAGTCGATGAGCTCTTCGCTCAGATGGGTTCCCACGCTGTCGTCACCCAGCTCTTCGGTGCGCGCGACCGCGCCTCGACCAGGCTGTGGTGCTGGCCGACTTCTTTCGCGGCGCGTCAGCAGGGATCAGCCGAAATCCCGAACGCCCCTGCCGAACCCGCGTGTTCCGCGAAGCTCAGCCCGTGTTCTTCGCCTCATTTCGCCCCTCGGAGATCGGCCTGCTCCCGGCTGGTCCGGGAGCAGGCCGGCGCAGCCGCCTCTGCCGTCGTGGGCTAGAGGCGCTTCTCTCGCGCTGAGATAGCGGTAGGCGCTCAGCTGCCCTGCGACCGGCGCATGTGTTCTGGTTTCGTGTTCGAAGCGCCCACCCGCTGGGACGGCCAAATGATCAACGCGTACTCCGACTCGACGACGGCCGCGGGGCGGCTGCTCCATGGGGCTCACTCGCTGTCGCGGCGCTGCTTAGGGACGAACGCGGATGATCGTCTTTCCCTTGAGCCGCTCGGTCGGGTTGAGAGCCGCGACGGCGTCGTTGAGGGTGGCCACAATGCCGATGTTCGTCCGCAGCCGCCCGTCACGCGCCCGCTGGACGATCTCACCCAGTTGCGCGCGATCGGCCTCGACGACGAAGTCGACCGCCAGGCCGTCGGCCGGCTGCGCCTCGGGCGGACCGGCGATGGTCACGAGCATCCCGCCGGCTCGGATGAGGCCTGCGGACCGCTTCTGGATGTCGCCGCCGATGACGTCGAAGACCACATCGACCATGCCGACATCTTCGAGCGAGTCGTTCTCGAGGTCGACGAACTCCTGCGCACCGAAGTCGAGTGCGCTGTGCCGGTCGGCGGCACGCCCAGTGCCGATGACGTAGGCGCCGGCCTCACGGGCCAGCTGCGTCACCATCGAGCCCACTCCACCGGCCGCGCCGTGCACGAGAATGCTCTGCCCCACTTCGAAGCGGCCGTGCACGAACAGGCCCTGCCACGCCGTCAGGCCCGAGATCGGCAGGCTCGCGCCAACCGTGAAGTCGACGTCGCCCGGCAGTGGGGCGAGGTTACGCGCCTCGACCGCCACGTACTCGGCCAGGGTGCCGTCACGAGTCCAGTCCGTGAGCCCGAACACCCGCTGTCCTACCGACAGCCCCCTCGTGCCGTAGCCGAGCGCGCTCACGACCCCGGCGACTTCGTGCCCAGGGATCGACGGCGTCCGGTCACGGCCGAGCCGATCGGTGAAGTTCGAGGGCCACGTCAGCTCGCCGGGGGTGAATCCCGACGCGTGAACCGCAACGACGACGTCGTTCCCAGCTGCCTCTGGTTCCGGCCGCTCCCTCAGCGTCATCCCGGCCGTTCCCGCGGCCTCATCGGTCACCACGATCGCCTTCATCAGGCACCTCCCTGTGTCAGTCCTCGCCTGCACGGCACGTTCGGTCTACAAGCTATTGGTGGCGCCGAAGCTCAGCGTGTTATCACTCAGATCATCCATCAACTGGCCCCGATGGTCCAGTTGTCGGCTAGACGCGGTACGCTCTGCCTGGAGCGAAGTGGCACCCTCCAGCGACACCCAGCAAGCCCCAACAGCCCCCGTTTTCCGAGGTACGCCACTGGAGCGCCCCCCGGCCTGGCCACCTGGCCAGGCCAAAAGATCAGAGGAGACGTTATGGACGAATACGTCCCGGGACTGCTGCCGCCGGAGGAGAGTCTCGATGACGAGGAACTCGGCGACGACATTGATGGGCCGGGCTACTCGCCGCCGGATCGCCCGATCGGAAGTACGGCCTGGGGGGTTACTGCCTACGAAGCCAGCATGCATGAGCCCCTCAGCCTCAGACTTGCCCATGAGGTGCCCGACGTCGGAGCTGACGAGTTCGGCGACGGGACGGATGACGCGTCGGAGATCTCCGGTGAGCTGATCGACGACCAGACCGGAGACGCGAGAGCGGGTCGGCTCGTCTGGGCTGACCAGGATCCCGCCGACCCGTCGTCGGACTTTCTGGCCGAGGATGTCGGCATCGACGGCGGTGCCGCTTCCGCGGAGGAAGCCGCGATTCACATCATCCCAGACGACACGTACGGGGCGTGAGAACTCGGCGCAAGGGTGTCGGGAAGCCCGTGAATACCACCACGTTCAACGAGATGCGTGGGCCACCAGGACCGAGGAGAGGATCCAGCGATGGGCGGGCGTCAGGCCCAGGAGCTCGACACGCTGCTGAGCAGCATCCCAGAGGGCTGGTCTCGTGCGGAAGTCGATGGACAGGCGTGGGGCGTGCGGCGTGTCACTCGTGCAGGAGGCAAGGTGATCTCTCTCAACGCCGAGCGCCTCGGCGACACCGAGCAGCTCGGCGCCAACGTCTGGATCACATCTGACGGGCCTGTTCTCCGGCCGTGTGAGGTGCCGGCGGACAAGGTCATGCGGTTTCTTCGCGCCGCGTCGAGATGGTATTCCGCGTAGGGATGACCGGGGGCGTGCGAGCGTGCCTCTACGAGGCCGCGACCGGTGTGCCGCCGAGGTGCCGGAGATAGGCAAGCGCCAGGTCGATCGAGGCCGCCATGGGCGCGACGTCGCGGAATGCCTGGGTCAACAGGTAGCCGCCCTGCACAGCCGCGATCAGACCCATGGCGAGTTGTGAGATGTCAGCTTCCGGCGGGATGACACCCGCCTTCTGGAACCGCCGCAGGAGGTCTTCGAAGAGTTCCTGCCATACGGAGAACAGGTCTTGGAGCTTCTTGCGCGCGATCGCGTCGTGATCGGCGACCTCGATGACCAGCGAACCCAACGGGCACCCATACCTGCCCTTGCGCAGGGCGTTGTTCTCGACCAGTCCATCCCTCCAACCCGTCAGCTCTACGAGCGTCGTCACCTTGCTCAGCCGCCGCCGTTCGACAGCGATCGTACGGTCCCCCACCAGCTCGATAACGGCCCTGACCAGCGCCTGCTTGTCTTCGAAGTGCCGGTACAGCTGCGACTTGCTCACGTTGCTGGCTGCGATGACGTCATCGAGGGTCGTGCCGCCGACACCTTGTACGTGCATCAGGTCGGCTGCCGCGGCGATGATCCGAGACCTCGTCTTCGCGCCACGCGCCGTCAGCCGCGAGGCCGCGGCCTGGCTTGAACTCTCCTCCAAGCGGGCCATGCTACTGACATCCTCCTGTTGAGCGGGCTCATCGCGCAGGCCAGGAGAGAGTGCTGTGAGCCGAGTCTCGTACCTCACACGATCTGGCGTGACCTGAGCGGGGGTGGCTCGACGGCATCCGCGTAGCCCGTTCGAGAGGCCGCCCGTGGCTACGCTCAGACTGGAACCCCTGATCATGGTGAGCGACTGATGAGCTGGTTACGTTGATCGTCCCTTCATGAATAGACCACAGCGTTGTCCGAACAATCGGCGAACCGCTTTCTGGAAGTCGATCAAAGTTTCGTTGTCAACCGATTCAGGTTGTCCATTTCGGCTGCCGTCAAGGGAATGTCTACCGCGGACACGTTGTCGTGCAGATGCTGGATGCTCAGCGTTCCGGGGGTCGGGAGCATCGAGAGCGAGCGTTTCAAGAGCCAGGCAAGAGCAAGCTGTGCAGGTGTGGCACGGTGCCGCCGCGCTATCTCCGCCAGGGGTCCGTCCTGGCTGGCCAGCACTCCGGTGGCCAGTGGAAGCCACGGTATGAACCCGACGTTCGCCGCTTCCGCGTACTTCAGCAACGGCTCAGCGGCCCGGTTGATGAGATTGTATTCAGCTTGGACCGTCGCGATCTCCGCGAATTTTTGCGCCTCCTCCAGTTCGGCGACCGACACGTCCGCCAACCCGATTTGTCCGATCTTTCCTTCTCGCTGCAGGTCAGCGAGAAGTCCGATCTGATCAGCGATCGGGACACGAGGGCTGAAGCCATGCAATTGAAACAGCGGTATGCGATTGAGCTTCAGAGACCACAGCCGCGTCTCGATCTGCTGGCGAAGGAACGAAGGCCGTGGCAACGGCTCCCACTGCCCCTCCGGTGATCGAACCAGCCCACCTTTGACCATCAGAACCAAGTCTTCGGGATACGGGCTCAGCGCTTGCGCAATGAGTTCCTCATAGTCGAACGGGCCGGATGACTCGGCAACGTCAATGAGATTCACGCCAAGATCGACCGCTTCTCGGAGTACCCGCGCTGCTTCGGCGGCATTTTTCGGGTGATTCCACACACCGGACGCGTTAATCCGAGCGGTCCCGAGCCCGAGCCGAGTGACCGGGTGACCTCCGATCGCGAAGATGCCGCATCGATCGGGCAGGGTTCCACGCATTGTGTGTCCTCCAAGATTGCTGTGAACGGCGCCGGTATGTAGTAGTCAACTGTCAGTGCGTTCATCGGCTTGGCCTACGTCCGGCGGTGCCGCGACCGGAAGGTCCAGGTCATATCGACGCAAACGGAACACATAGAGTCGTGTCTGGTAGTACTTGTCGGTTTGCCCGACCCGGTCCATCCCCATGCGCCGCGCGGCAGCCGCGGCGCGTCGATTCTCCGGACGCGAGACAGCGAAGATCTCGTCCGTGCCGGCGTTGAAGGCGTAGTGGGCGATCGCGTGGCCGGCTTATCTGCCGCATGGCCGCTCTGTCGCGAATGCGGTTCATGGCCGGCGTCAGCCATCGAGTGACCTCTGCGTCACCGAAGATGCTCAGGGCCGCTTCAACATCGGGCATCGTCCACGGCGCCAACTCAAGGACCGTGGTCCGAATCAGCGCCCCGTCGATGCCGACCGAATGCGAGCTCTGTGCCATCCTCTGCGCTCCCCTAGCTGGTGAAATCTCTGATTCCGGGTGCGGTCCGGGTGTTCGTCAGTTGGTGCGTTCGCGGGGCGCGCGGTCGGGTACCGTTGCGCGGCCCGGGAAGCGACCGTCGACGAGGTCCTTGTATTCGGGGTGGTTGGCGATGTAGCCCGCGACGAAAGGGCAGTAGTTGGTGAGTTTCAGGTCTTGCGTTCGCAGGTCGTCCAGGGCGTGTTTGGCAAGCCGGGTGGCGATCCCTCGACCGCGGTACTCGGGCTCAACGATCGTGTGGCTGAGCGTCACACGTTCACCGCCTCGCGGTGTGTGGTAGACGATCATGCCGACAACCTGCCCGTCGATCACGGCCTCGTACGATCCGTTGTCGCTGGTCTTCCGTACATTCATCTCGGTGTTCACGTAGTTCCTCCTGATATTCCTTCTGGTGGTGCCGTCGGGACGGTGAGGCGTTCATGCCTCGGTCCGCGGGTGCTCAACTGTCGGCGTGGGCGGCCTGGCGTGCACCGGCTTCTTGTCCGCTTCGTCTGCGGCTTCGGGGAATTTGAGGTCGAACGCCGGGCGCTCGCTGCGGATGCGCGGCAGCGAGGTGAAGTTGTGCCGCGGCGGCGGGCACGACGTCGCCCACTCCAGCGAGTTCCCGAAGCCCCACGGGTCGTCGACCTCGACCTTGGGCGCGAGCCGGGTCTGCCAGACGTTCCACAGGAACGGCAGGGTCGACGCGGCGAGCACGAACGCGAACACCGACGAGAACTGGTTGAGGAACGTGAAGCCGTCGGCGGCGTCGTAGTCGGAGTAACGACGCGGGAAGCCCTCGACGCCCAGCCAGTGCTGCACCATGAACGTGCCGTGGAAGCCGATGAACAGCAACCAGAAATGCACCTTGCCGAGCCGTTCGTTCAGCATCCTGCCGGTGAACTTCGGCCACCAGAAATAGAAGCCGGCGAACATCGCGAACACGACCGTGCCGAACACGACGTAGTGGAGATGCGCCACCACGAAATAGCTGTCGGACACGTGGAAGTCCAGCGGCGGCGACGCCAAGATTACGCCGGTCAGACCGCCGAACAGGAACGTCACGAGGAACCCGATGGCGAACAGCATGGGGGTCTCGAACGTGATGGACCCGCGCCACATGGTTCCGATCCAGGTGAAGAACTTCAGCCCCGTCGGAATGGCGATGAGCATAGTCGTGGCCGCGAAGAACGGTAGATTCACCGCTCCGGTGACATACAAGTGATGTGCCCAGACAGCCGCCGACAACGCCACGATCGCGATCGTCGCCGCCACCATGCCGGTGTAGCCGAAGACCGGTTTGCGGCTGAACACCGGTATGACTTCGGTGATGATGCCGAAGAACGGCACCGCGATGATGTACACCTCGGGATGGCCGAAGAACCAGAACAGGTGCTGCCACAGGATCGCGCCACCGGCCGACGGGTCGAAGATCAGAGTGCCGAGTTTGCGGTCGGCGAACATCGCGAACAGCGCGGCCGCGATCATCGGGAACGCGATCAGCACCAGGATCGACGTCACCAGGATGTTCCAGGTGAAGATCGGCATCCGGAACATCGTCATCCCCGGCGCGCGCATGCAGACGATGGTGGTGATGAAGTTGACCGCGCCGAAGATGGTGCCGAACCCGCTCATCGCCAGCCCGGCTACCCACAGGTCACCGCCCGCGCTGGGGCTGTAGACGGTGTTGTGCAGCGGCGCGTAGGCGAACCAGCCGAAGTCGGCCGCGCCGCCCGGGGTGATGAAGCCGGCGCAGACGATGAGCCCGCCGAACAGGAACAGGTAGAAGCTGAACATGTTCAGCCGCGGGAACGCGACGTCGGGCGCGCCGATCTGCAGCGGCACGATGATGTTGCCGAAGCCGATGAACAGCGGCGTGGCGAACAGCAGCAGCATGATCGTGCCGTGCATGGTGAACAGCTGGTTGTACATCTGGTCGCCGACCACCTGGCGCCCGGGCGAGAACAGCTCGGCGCGGATGAACAGCGCCAGCACGCCGCCGAACAGGAAGAACCCGAACGACGCGATCAGGTACATGTACCCGATGATCTTGTGATCGGTGGACGTGATCCACCGCACTACCACGCTGCCTCTCCGCAAGGGCTGCACGGCTGCCCGTGATCCGGCCAGCGACTGCCGGCTCGCGATGAAGCTCATCCCTTCACCACGAACGCGGCCATGTGAAGCGCGCCCCCCTGCTCCCGCAGCCTCGTTGCGCAACACCACGCCACGTGGATGGGGTGTCGCTGTCGGATCGTTCGCTCATGCCCATTAGTGCCACAAGCCGACGTGATTCTTACGGTCGGCGGCGGACACGAAGAACTCGAGACGTAAGACTCAGGACCGGCAGTGTCACAGACCCCAAAGACGCGGCAACGTCACGAGCCGATGAACTGGGAGGGAGCGGAAAGACCTGCTATGACCACCTCTCCTCGTGCCTCGGGCGATCCCGTCTCCCGCCGGCAGCTCGCCGCCTCCTTGACGTGTGCCGACATCGTCGACGCCCTGGGCCGCCGACACCGCCACCGTGCGCACCTCCGGAATCTGACATCACCAACGCCCGGCAGGAACCTGTTCGGCCAGGCGATCACCATCTCCTACTTCCCCAGTTGTTCGACGTGCCTCGCCCCGGCGACACACACGTTCGGAGCGCTCTTCGAACAGGCCATCGGGACCGACGGCACCGACAAGGTCCTCGTACTGGCAAGCAATGGTTACACCGAAACATCGGTGGGCGGCGGGACGAAACTGGTACGGCTGGAACATCACCGACTCGCGGGGCTGTTGACAGATGCTCGGCTACGCGACTTCACCGAGCTCAGCGAGTACTCATTCGCAGCCTACTGCTCAGGGGAAACGCCGCGAGCGGGAGGCGAGGAGATCACTCCGTATCAGGCCAACGTCCCGGTGGTGCTCCGAGGTGGTGTCGGCGTTCACCCCGGCCAATACATCTTCGCCGACGCCTCCGGCGCTGTCGTGATTCCCGAGCTGGATATCGACGACGTACTGTCGAGTGCACTCGAGATCCGCGCCCAAGATGCACATACTCGCGAGCAGCTCGCTGCCGACCACCGCGCCGCGGTCGAGGCATCGCGACGATGCTCGTGAATGCGCCCTGGGTGACCTGCGGGCGAGCTGACTTTCCACCCACGACTGCCGGTTCGCGGCAGATTTCATCGTGATCGGCGGCGGACGCTGCGAGTCGCGTGCCTCGTCGTAGTTACGCCGACTTCTTGCGTGGCCCGAATCCTAATTCGGGTTGATGGCTTTTCGGTGGAGGTTCTTTCCGGTCAGGTTCGTGTCGGCTCACGGCGTTTCCCCGGACCGGCTGCCTGCACATCGACGGCCAGAGGTAAGGACCGGGTCCGACGGCGGCACTCACCTCTAGAGGAAGGCGGCCAAACATGGCCGCCGGAACCGAACTTCCCCCTCGAAGGACTTCACTGATGAGCCAGGCGTACAGCAAAGATCCCGACATGATCAAGGCCCTGAACCCGGAGCAGTTCGCGGTCACGCAGCAAGGATCGACCGAACCCCCGTTCGACAACGACTTCTGGAACCACAAGGACGAAGGGATCTACGTCGACGTCGTCTCCGGCGAGCCCCTGTTCGCCTCGATCCACAAGTACGACAGCGGCACGGGCTGGCCAAGCTTCACTGCCCCGATCGATACGACGAATATCACCGAACTCCACGACCGTAGCCACGGGATGATCCGTACCGAAGTGCGCTCGGCACACGGCGACAGTCACCTCGGCCACGTCTTCGACGATGGACCCGCCACCTCTGGCGGCCTTCGCTACTGCATCAACTCCGCAGCATTGCGGTTCATCGCGGCCGACGACCTGGAACGCGAAGGTTACGGCGACTACAGACGCCTGTTCGAGACGACCACCCAGGGCGAAGAAGACAAGGCGTGAAGACCGAGCGGGCCATACTCGTCGAGGGACTGGTTGTAGGGCATACCTCCAGCGCAACACGGATACACATGCAGCTTCGTCCGACCTGAGTCGGTTCTCCCCGAGAAGGACGCAGCGCCCGGGCGTGAGACCACCTATGGGCGCGCCGGTCGCCGGCAGGTGACTGCCCATCTCGATCACGCGGTGGCGGAGAACCCGGTGTCTGTGGCCCACAAGGGCAGACGCAGCTGAGCCGGGCCGATCCCTCTCGCCCCGCGGCGACCCGACGACACCTGGAGGCACACACATGAAGGTCACCATCGACGGCGCGGTGATCGCCGAAGCGGCCGGCGACGACGTCGTCAAGATCGAAGGCAACTGGTACTTTCCGCCCTCGTCGATCACGCCGGGAACGCTGAGCGAGAGTCCCAAGCCCTACATCTGCGCATGGAAGGGGGTCGCGCAATATTACGACGTGGCAGCTCCGCGTGGAACGCGGAAGGATGCCGCCTGGAGCTACCCCGACCCGCTGGAGTCAGCCGCGGACGCCGTCGGGCGGAACTTCGCCGGCTACGTTGCGTTCGACAGGGCCTTCGCGACCATCAGTTGAACCTGGCCGGCGCGCCTCGAAGGTAGTCGGCCAGTACCACCGCCTGATTGAAACGCTGGTCGCGTGCACCGAACAGCAACGTCACAACCGCGTGTGGGCGCAACTGTGTGATGAGCTCGTCGAGTGCGGGGTTGTTGTCGAGCTCGGCCACGTAGCGAGTGGTGAACTCGGCGAACCGGTCCTCACGATGAGCGAACCAGCTCCGCAACGCCGAGCTCGGCGCCACGTCCTTGGCCCACAAGTCCAAGGCGGCCTCGTCCCTTGACAGCCCGCGCGGCCACAACCGGTCGACCAGAACCCGGAACCCATCGGCAGGCTCCGGCCCCTCGTAGACACGTTTCGTCTTGATCTCCATCCGCTCCCCCGAATACCGCCACAGCACCGTCCAGAACAGCGCGGCCCGCAGCCCCGGGCTGTGCGCAACCGGAGCCTATTGTCCGCCGTGGTGTCCGTCGCGCGTTGCCGGTGCTGAACAATCTCCGCACACGAGGGCGACGCGTGTTGGGCGCGCAGTCATGACGCAGTGAGAGGTTGAAGCTGGGCATGCTCGATGTCGTCACGCGTCCGCTGCTGTTCAGGCAGGTAGCCGCCGCGGACGAGGGTGGAGCGGAGCTTCTTGCGAGCGTCGAACATCGTCTTGTAGATCGCGTTGTGTGTAGAGTCGAGCCGGCTGGCGAGCACGTTCATCGGCGTCTCGTCGAGCACCAGGGCGACGAAGACCGCGCGCTGCCTGGCCGTCAGCGCTTCGTCGACAGCGTGTCGGACGGCGTTTGCGAGGTCGCGCGCTTCGACCCAGTCTTCGGGGCCGCCGCCACGAGCGGGGAATGCGTCCCAGTCTCCGTCGTCGAGCGCCATGCCGGCACGTTGCCAGAAGTGGCGGTTGACCTTGCCCGCCACTGCGAAGATCACGAACTTGTACGCCCAGGTGGTGAACTTGCTCTCGCCCCGGAAGGCCTCGACTTTACTGGTGATGGTGAGCAGCGCGTCCGCTGCGGCTTGATGAGCGAGATCGTCCGCCTCGGGGCCTGCGAGCTGGAGCCGGGATGCGACCCGCCGGGCTTCGGCTTGAGCCGCGCGGAGCAGAAGTGAATAGAGATGCCGGCTGGCGCGTTCCTGGGTGTCCCCGGTGGCGCTGAGTCCGCGCACCCAATCCTGGTTCTCCCGGATGACGTCCGCGGTGAGAACCCGTGCGCTGTTGCCACCAACTGCTGGAGGGAGGCCCGGCGTGTCCGTTCGGGGCGGGTCGTTCTCTTCGATCGGCATGGTTCTCCTCGAGCGGCGATCGTCACCTGGTACTCAGCCCGTTCAGGTGGTCAGGAACTACGCTACATGGACGATATAGTCCATTACAAGCCGGTAGAGACTTCCCGATCACGGAATGCTCTCGCCTTACGAGTGCCGTCATCGTGCCGAAGAACGTGTCTTGACGTGGTCATATAGCTGTGCCCGGCGCGCACATGAACCTCCGCGCAGCACCGGCACGGGTCGCGCCCTATGGACTACAACGTATGATCCTCGGCCGTACCCCGAGGGGAGCGCCTGGCAACTAGGCAGTTCATCGCTACTACTTCGTTCCCTGGGCGGCCAGGGATGTCTACCTGGTGGACTGTACCGTCCACCCCCAACTGGAAGACTGTGAGACGGGAAGATCAAGAATGGGCTCTGAAGACCACGACGACGACGGTTCGCCGATGGACCACGGTGCATGTCCGGGCGTGGAGGCTATGGCCGACCCGTCCAGCGATACCTTGTGCTGGGGGCGTTTGCCACTGTGCAGTCTGGACTCGCTCGAGGACCTAGCGCGTTGGCGCGATGAGATCATAGGGGTGCATCGGCACATGATCCTTGGCGCGGTCGCGGCGCCCGATGCGGCCGGCTGCACGTGCAAGGGCGACGGTTCACTGATATCGCGTCTCGTCCCCCTCGACACACTGGAGGCGTGGCTGGCGGCCGGCCTCGACCGAATGCGGAAGAACGGTGAACTGGTGCTCGATACGAATCCGGCCAGGCTGGCCATGGCCTTGACAGCTGCGCTGGAGGGCGGATCGCTGCTGGCCAGAACGAGCCGGGATATCGCCCGGCTGGAGGCCGCGCTCGACCTGGCGCTGAGCCATGTCCGCTCGTATTCTGCCAGGTGAGCACCGTGCTCCTCAGGCTGAGACGAACGCTCTGACGTGATCGAGCGCCATGTCGAGCGCAATCTCCATGGGTGCGACGTCATGAGCGGCCTGGGCCAACAGGTAACCCCCTTGCAGCGCGGCCATCAGCCCGGTCGCGAGCCTTCGAGGGTCGGCGCCGGCCGCGAGTGTCCGGGCCTCCTGCATGCGACGCAGGCCGGCCTCAATGAGGCCTTCCCACTCGTCGAAGGTCTGTGCCAGGGCCAAGCGGGCGACTTCGTCCTGGTCGGAGACCTCGCCGGCGAGAGCGCCGAGCATGCAGCCGTACGCACCCTTCTGCAGCGCGTTGCGCTGGACGAGCGCGTCCCTCCACCGAACCAGGCCGTTGAACGATCTGAGTCGCTGTAGCGCCGCGCGCTCGCGCTCCAGGATCTCTTCCGCACGTAGCTGGACCACGGCGCGGACCAGCTGCTCCTTGTCGGAGAAGTGGTTGTAGAGCTGAGACTTGCTCGTGCCACTCGCGGCGAGGACCTCGTCCAGAGTGGTCGAACTGACCCCCTTGACGTACATGAGCTCGGCAGCAGCGGCGACGATACGCCGCCTCGTCGCCGCGCCGCGGGGCGTGAGCCTCGGCTCCACTTCGGCACTCTCTGACCTGGTCACGAAGGCAAGGCTACCGGCCTGGTTGATCGGAGCCGGTCAACCGGCCCTGCGCAGGCACAACGGACAGACCGCACCACCAACGCCGTCGACGCGAGGAGACTGGACCGCAGAGACCACCCAGTGTCCATTCAACAACGTGACATCACACCCGGGCGGAAGCAGACTTACGACATGATGGCGGAGCGCAACACCGATTTGAGCATGGCGCGACGCTGGCGCGCCCTGGTACGCCGTGATGGTCACCTTCAGGGTCCGCAGACGGGCCTGGCATCGATGGTCGGACACGGTCAGACGGCCGGGCCAGCCGACTTCTTCGAGTATGAGCCGCATCATGGTTCGAGGGCACCCGACGCAGGCTGACCTGTCCGGTGGCGGCTGGAATACGTGCCTTGCACGGCGGCGGGACGCGGTTGTCGCGCTCGTCAGCCGGTTGTGAGCGCGAGGCTGGACTCTGGTGCGTTGGTGAGGAAGGTCAACGACTCCTGGAGATAGAGTTCCACGCGCTCGGCATCGTGTGAGAGGTACCCGATCGACAGATCTTGACCGAGGTGGAGGGTGTAATCGCCGCCGCGGGTGGAGACCAACAGGGCGCCCTGGAGTGCCGGTGCCCAGATGATGTCGCTGTCGATGAGTCGCGCGATGTGCTCGAGAATCGGGTAGCCGTGGTCGGTCTCCTCGGAGACAGCGGTGTAGATCTCGGCCGACAGCAGCAGGCTGTAGGGGCCGCCGACTCCGGCGAGCCGAAGTGTGCTCAACGCTCGGGCTACGGAGTCGGGAATCTTGCGCACTTCGGGAGACAACGGCAGCGGCTGGTGGCCGCTGCTCGACGTGATGCCAGCGATCCCCGCGGCTGGGAACCCGTGGAACACAACACGGTCTTCGGCGACCGCGATCTTCTGCGCCGCGTCCTTCACGGGCTCCCAGTCGGAGTCTTCCGCGCCGCGTTCGACGTCATCGATGGCGGCCCTGGTGACGAAGAACGGCACCCGTAGTTCGACGACGTTCTGGGCCTGATGCTGTCGAGCGATGACACCGTCCATCGGATCGACGAGGGCTTCGAGGTGCCCAGTGCCGACCGCCGCGAGGTCCGGGCCAGTTGGCCCTACGAGGTCTACGATCCGACGGCCGGCGATCCATTCGGTGAAGGTGCGGCGCGCCTCGTCTTCGATTCGGGTCCAGGCGGTATCCGAAATTGGAGCGAGCTCTCGATGCAGGTTGTTCACGAACCATTACTCCTTCTCAAGCTGCCGATGCCGAGCGACCCGTCGCTCGGCATCGTGTCGTTGTTCGCCGTGGCCAGGCCCCGCGACGAGGCAGCGGCCACAACGGTGTCGGGATCCTCGAGGAAGTCCGCAGGTGGGACGAAGAACAGAGAACCTGTGACTGCGGTGGAGAAGTCGAGGATCCGGTCGGTGTTGCCCGGCGGCTCCCCGATGAACATGCGTTGCAGCATGTGTTCGATGACGGCTGGGTCGGCGGCGTAGCCGATGAAGTAGGTACCGAACTCGCCGGCCGCAACGTTGCCGAACGGCATGTTGTGACGCAGGATCTGTCGCTCGGTCCCGTCGGGGTCGACGATCGTCGTCGCGGCGACGTGAGAGTTGGGCGGCTTGACCCCGTCGGGCAGCTCGATGTCGCTGAGCTTCCTGCGTCCCACGGCCAATTCCTGCTCCTCGACCGAGAGCTTGTCCCACGCCGCCAGGTCATGGAGATACTTCTGGACGATCACATAGCTGCCACCGACGTAGTACGGATCCTCGTCGCCGACGAACCCGGCTGCTGCCGCCGCCACCCTCGAGGTGGGACTCTCGGTGCCATCCACGAAGCCGAGCAGGTCGCGTTCGTCCCAGTACCGAAATCCATGGACCTCATCGACGGCGTCGACCGAGCCATCGAGGCCGCGCATCACCTGGTAGCAGAGCTCGAAGCAGAGGTCTTGTCGGGTTGCGCGTACGTGAAACAGCAGGTCCCCTGGGGTGGAAACAGCTGTGTGCTGCGCGCCGACGACCGGCTCGAATGTGTGCAGGCGGACGGGACGTGGGGCGTCGTACATCCGATCCCACAGCCTCGCGCCGACACCAACGACGCAGCTCAATTGGGCCTCCGGTACGCGGAACCCGATCGCGCGAGTGAGCCCAGCGAGCCCTGAAAGCGCCTCACGGACTGCATCCTCACCACCGGGACGGACCGTGAGAGTCAGAAAGATCGCCGCCATGGCAGGCGGTGCGAGGACGTCTTGGGCTCGGTCCTCAGGAGGTATCGCTGTCATCTGGTTGTCGTGATCCATTCGTCCAGGACGCTGGTCATTCGAAGCCGGCAGAGGGGTGGACGGATCACGCACACCTCGCTTCATCTCGTTCACGCCTGCACCGCGCTATCCGTCCGCGAGCTGGTCGCGGTGCCAGAACTCGGCGTTCTACACGCAGATCATCCAACAACTGACCTCGACGGTCCAATTCTCAATCGGTAGCGGTACCCTGCCTGAGGCAAGCCGCGTTCCTCAACGACGCCTCGCGAGCCTCGACAGCGCGGTTCGTCGAGGTCAGCGGCCAGGCTGTTTCGCCTGGCCCAGTTAATCAATCAACTGGACGGAGGAGATGCTATGGACGAACTAGTCCTAAGCTTGCTCCTACGTGACGGCTGAACGGTGGACGCGGAACACACCTGGGTAGACATCGAGCTCCAAGGAGAGGACAGCCGATGGCGCAGGCGTTTCAGGCACCGCGGCGCACTGCGTGGGTGCGCAACCTCGCCCGCCCTACCCGAAGGTTCATCACCACCGAGGTCGGCAGCGCCGTCGTGTTGCTGGGTGCGGTGCTGCTCGCCTTGGCTTGGGCGAACTCACCGTGGGGTCGCACCTATGAGGACGTCTGGGCTACGGAGCTTTCGATTCGCCTCGGCGCGGCGGAGGTCAGTGAAGACCTACGCGGCTGGGTCAACGACGGCCTGATGGCGCTGTTCTTCTTCGTCATCGGGCTGGAGATTCGGCGGGAGCTCGACATGGGGGAGCTACGTGATCGCCGCCGCGTCGCGGTGCCCGTGGTCGCCGCGCTCGGCGGAATGCTTGTGCCGGCGCTGATCTACTTGTCGTTCAACGTGGGAACCGAAGCCGCCCATGGATGGGGCATCGTGATGGCAACCGACACAGCGTTCGCTCTTGGCGTGCTGGCGCTGGTCGGGCGGCGATGCCCACCTCGGCTACGCGTGTTTCTACTGACGTTGGTGGTCGTCGACGACGTCGGCGCTTTGACCGTGATCGCGCTCGCCTACACCGATGACCTCGCCCTCGTGCCCTTGGCCCTTGCGGTTGGCGTGTTCGGTGTGGTGGTGGCGTTCCGCGCGGCCGGCATCACGCACGGAGCGATCTACTTTGGTCTGGGTGTCATCCTCTGGGTCGGGCTGCTCGAGTCGGGAGTACATGCCACGATCGCCGGCGTGGCGATGGGCCTGGTTGCGACGGCGTATCCGCCATCGCGATCAGCGCTGCAGCAGGCCAGCTCGCTGTGGCGTTCATTCCGCGAGCAGCCCACCTCTGGCCTCGCACGGTCAGCTGGGCGCGGACTGCGCACCGCGATATCGCCGAACGAGCGGATGCAGGAGATCTACCACCCGGCGACCAGCTACCTCATCGTCCCACTCTTCGCGGTGGCGAATGCCGGCGTCGAGCTCGACCGCGACATGGTCGAACACGCCGCGACATCGCCCATCACCGTCGGGATCATTGTCGCCCTTGTCATCGGCAAGCTCATCGGCATCACCGGGGCCAGCTGGCTGGCCACCCGCCGCAGCCTTGGCGGATTTCCACTGACCGCGCCGTGGCGACCGCTGTTCGGGACCGCGGCGGTGGCCGGCATCGGATTCACCGTGTCGTTGTTCATCGCCGAGATCTCGTTCGACGGGCGGGCGCTAGAGGAGGCCAAGCTCGGCATCTTCGCTGCGTCGGTGCTGGCGACTGGACTGGGCTGGCTGATATTCCGCGTGATCGTACGCCTGCCTCAGCAGGACGCTTCCGCAGCGGCCGGGCAGGCGCCGGCACTGATCGATCTGTCTGACCCCGTAGACCCAAAGATCGATCACATCCGCGGACCAGCTGACGCGCCCGTCACGCTGGTGGAATACGGCGACTTCGAATGCCCCTACTGTGGGCAGGCCGAACCGGCAATCCGCACGCTGCTCAGCGAGTTCGGCGCCGACCTCCGGTTCGTGTTCCGGCACTTGCCGCTCGAGGACGTTCATGAGAATGCCCAACGAGCCGCGGAGGTCTCGGAGATAGCCGCGGCACACGGAAAGTTCTGGGAGATGCACGACCTGCTGTTCGGGCACCAAGACGCCCTCACAGCACAAGACCTGGTGGAACATGCGAGCAAGCTCGGGCTCGACCCAGAACTCGTGGCGGAACAGCTTCGCAAACGCAAGTACTGGCCACGCGTGACGCGCGACATCGACGGCGCGGACCAGAGCGGAGTCGCAGGCACGCCGACCTTTTTCGTGAACGGCCGACGTCATCATGGCGCCTACGACATCGACACGTTGGCTGGCCTCGTGCGCGCAGCGCTTACCCAGCAGCCCACATCGTCGTGACCTCGCGCCGGGAGCGTGACGACTACGCGGCGGGCAGTAGGTTGCCTGGCGGCCGCCGGCCCTCCACACGAACTATGCGTAGCGCATCGTCGTCGACCGCTGCGTCAACCGCCTCAGACAGTTCCGCGGCCTGCAGCTGAGCGGGTTCACGACATCGCCTGCTCGGCGAGCCGGGGGACGGCGCCCTCGGCCATCTTGAGCCGGGTCCAGACGTTCATGTTGATGACGATCCCGATGATCTCGAGGACCTCCTCCGGCGAGAAGTGCTCGGCGAGCGCGTCGTGCCGGGCACCGAAATCGTTGGCGACGCTCGCATCCGCGACGCGAGTGATCGCCTCGGCGTAGGCGAGTGCCGCGCGCGCGGCGTCGGTGTGCAGGTCTGTCTCCCACCAGGCGGTCAGAGTGTCGATCAACGGTCGGGGGATGCCGGCGTCGCGTGCCGCCTCGTAGTGGAGGTTGAGGCAGTAGACGCAGTTGTTGATCTGAGACACCCGCAAGCGCAGGAGTTGGGCGAGCTGGCGGTCGATGCGCAGCTGGGCCTTGTAGCCGAAGGCATCGGCGCCGTGTCGGGCGAGCTTGGCCAGGTCCTCGTTGGCCGAGCTGTCGGCCCGGTGGTTGGTGAAGGTCACATCGGTCATCTCGTTGCTCCTGTCAGGATCGGCGATACCTGGCGGGCCAGCTCAGGTACGACTTCGGCCGTGAACCATGGGTTGTTGGCATGCCAGCGATAGTTCAGCGGCGACGGGTGCACCAGCGGGAACTCGGCGGGGAGGTATTCGCGGTAGGACTGCACCGTCTGGGTCAGGTTCTCCTTGGCCCGGCCCGCGAGGTAGAACCGCTGCGCGTGCGCGCCGATGAGCACGCGGAGGGTGATGTGAGGCATCGCGGCGAGGAGGCGCGGATGCCACCGCGGGGCGAAGTCCGTGCGCGGGGGCAGGTCACCCGTCTTGCCTTTGCCTGGGAAGTAGAAGTCCATCGGCACGATGGCGAACAGCGTGGGGTCGTAGAACTCGTCGTCGTGGATACCCAACCACGAGCGTAGGCGCTCGCCGCTGGCGTCGTGCCACGGGATGCCGCTCTCCTGGGCGCGCCGGCCAGGTGCCTGGCCGATGATCGCGATCCGGGCGGACGGGGACCCGGCCCACACCGGACGGTAGCCGAGGTCACGTGCCCACGCGTTGGACGGGTCGGACGTCAGCTCGTCTATGACGGCGCTCAAGGCGTCGGCCATCTGCACTCCGGTTTCATGGTCGGAAGGTCGAACCGCTGTCATTCGCAGACCCTCGTGGCCGGCCGTTTCCTCGGCGGTCGCGGCTGCATCATCGACGCCTACGTGGGCGGAGAGCTCGGACGTCGTCGTCGGTGAACACGGCAACGCGAATGGGTGCGAGTTCGTCTCGGCGGTCGGGTTGGACGGCGGCGGGGCTTAGGTCGATTCGGCGTAGGAGCTGGGCGTTGATCGCCACGATCATGGTGGACGAACTCATCAAGATCGCACCCACAGCCATCGGCAGCACAAAGCCCGCCCAGGCGAGCACACCCCCGGCGAGCGGAAGGGCAAGCAGGTTGTATCCCGCTGCCCACCACAGGTTCTGCTGCATCTTGCGGTAGCTCGCCTTCGACAACGTTGCCACAGCGACAACTCCACGCGGATCATCCGAGGCCAGCACGATGCCGGCAGATTCGATCGCAACGTCCGTACCGGCTCCGATGGCGATTCCGACGTCGGCGCGAGTCAGTGCCGGCGCGTCATTGACACCGTCGCCGACCATGGCCACCGTGTGCCCACGTGCCTGCAACTCAGTCACCGCCTTGTCCTTGTCCTCGGGCAGGACCTCGGCGAACACCTCCTCGATGCCCAGGTCGGCCGCCACGGCCTCGGCTACCTGCTCCGCATCACCGGTGATCATCGCCACTTTGACGCCCCGCTTGTGCAGCGCCTCGACGGCTTCGCGCGACTCCGGACGCACCTGGTCCTCGAGTTCGACCGCGCCGACGACGATCCCGTCGGTGACGACGTGCAGGACGGCCGCGCCTCGGCTCTCCCATTCATCGATCACGGCCCGCAGCTCGTCCGGCACGTCGAGCCCACGCTCGCGAAGCAGCGCCGGCCCGCCGACCGCCACTGTCGAATCGTCGACGTGCGCTTCTACTCCACGGCCGGTCATCGAGGCGAAGCCGCCGGCCCGCGGCACCTCGAGACCGCGGTCGCGAGCAGCCGTGACGATCGCCCGGGCCAGTGGGTGCTCGCTGTCGCCTTCCACGGCGGCCGCCAACGCCAGGAGGTTGTCCTCGTCCCCGCCTGCCGCCGCGACGCCGGTGACGGCGTGCTCGCCCTTGGTGAGCGTGCCGGTCTTGTCGAACAGGACGGCGTCGACCTTATGCACCCGTTCCAGAGCAAGACGGTCCTTGACCAAGATGCCGTGACGCGCGGACTTCGACGTCGCGATGGATACCACCAGCGGGATCGCCAGACCCAGTGCGTGCGGGCAGGCGATGATCAGCACGGTCAGCGACCGGGTGATCGCATCGTCGGGCTGGCCCAAGATCGCCCACATCGTGGTGGTGATCGCGGCAACGGTGACCGCCACGTAGAACAGCACGGCCGCGGCCCGATCGGCAAGCACCTGGGTGCGTGAGTTCGAGGCCTCAGCCGCAGCAACCAGGCGTTGGATGCCGGCCAGCGCGGTGTCGTCGCCCACAGCGTCGATCCGGACGCGAACCGAACCGTCGACCGCGACGCTGGCGGCGATGACGCGATCACCCTCGCCGCGGCGCACCGGATTCGACTCGCCGGTGATCGTCGACTCGTCGAGCTCGGCCCGTCCGGTCACGATCGTGCCGTCGGCCGGCACCCGCCCGCCAGGGCGGATGAGGACGAAGTCACCCACTGCGAGGTCGCCTGCCCGGACCGTTTCGATGTCCCCGTTGTCGGCGATTCGATCTGCTTCGTCCGGCAGCAGCTCGGTCAGCTCAGCGAGCGCGCTGTGGGCGCTGACGATGGCGCGCATCTCCATCCAGTGGCCGAGCAGCATGATCACGATCAGCAGCGACATCTCCCACCAGATTTCGACATCGACGACGTCGAGGCGGGCCAGCCAGCTCGCTCCGAACGCGACCGTGATGGCCATGGCAATGAGCAGCATCATCCCCGGCTGGCGGTCCTGCACCTCAGAGATCGCACCCTTGATGAATGGCGATCCCCCATAGATGAAGATCGCCGTGCCGAGCAGCGGGGCGACCCAGCCGGCACCGGCGAACTCGAGCTGATAGCCGAACCAGTCCTTGATCGTCTCGCTGGTGAGCACCACCGGGATGGCCAGAACCAGCGACAGCCAGAAGCGGTCCTTGAACATCTTCGGGCTGTGACCTGCGTGCTTGTGCTGGTCAGCATGTCCAGGGTGGCTGTGGCCGGAGTGCGTCTCGTAGCCACCGTGGCGGGCAGGTGCGTCGCTGCTCGTGTGCGCCGCATGGCTCGAGTGAACGCGGTGATGCATCTCGCGGCTCGCATCCGGCCCAGCCAGGAGTGGGTGGTCGATGTGCCTACTGTGGCCGGTTGCTTGTTCATTGCTGGCCATCAGTGCCTCCAGGTCGATGTCGCCGTCCAGATATGCCCCAGGATATGGACTCTATAGTCCCTAGCAACGTGCGGACCCGACCTCGGTCAAGCGAGGGCGCCCCGGCGCCGCCGGCTCTGGGAGCGGAACGACTCCAGCCACCCCGGAGGCGGCCGATCCCGGGCTAAGCAGCACTTAGCCTGCGCGTATGACGGACATGTCCGTGCCGCATCCATCGTCGAGGCAGAGCTGGATCACGGCCTGCCCGCCGGCCGCTGGAGGGGAGTCGGCTCACGACTCGTCCACATCACACACTCGCTTGGACTCAGAAGTGGACTTGACCGACCAGTTCCGTCGAGTCTACCTTCGGTCTTCAGGCTATGTGCCTGGGCAAGCGGTGAGCTGTGCGAGTCGTGGCCAACCGGCGCCGAGTCCACCGGCGTCGTGCCCCTTCCCGGGGACCGGGTTCTACCCAGCACAGATCGCGCTCCGATGGGAAGGGACGACTGTCATGAGTGAGGGTTTCCAGGGCCGTAAGGTCGTGGTCGTCGGCGGCAGCAGCGGCATCGGCTTCAAGACCGCGAAGGACGTGATCGCGGCAGGCGGCAGTGCGGTGATCGTGGGCCGCGGTCGGAAACTCGACGACGCTGTCGGGAGCCTGTCGCGCTCCGGCAGCGCGTGGTCGGTCGCGGCCGACCTGACAGACTGGGACCAGGTCGTCGAGGCGCAGAAGCAGCTGGCGGAGAACCACGCGGACGCCACCCTCCTGGTCAACTCGGCGGGCCTGGTCCGGCTCAAGACCTTCCTCGACCACGACGTCGCGGATTACGACTCCTATCACCACCTCAACAGGGCGACGTTCTTCCTGACTCAGACCGTCGTCCGGGGCATGGTCGCCGGCGGTCAGGGCGGGGCGATCGTGAACGTTGGCGCTATGTGGGCGCACCAGGCCCTCGCCGTGACACCGTCATCGGCGTTCTCGATGGCCAAGGCTGGCCTGCACGCACTCACGCACAACTTGGCCATCGAACTCGCCCCCGCGGGCATCCGTGTGAACGCCGTGGCTCCGGCCGTCACCGATACGCCCCATTTCGACTGGCTTCCCGCCGACCAGCGAGAAGCCACACTGCAGCAGATGGCGAGCCTGCACCCGCTCGGCCGAGTCGGCACCCCGCGGGACCTGGCCTCCGCGATCACCTTCCTGCTCTCGCCGGCCTCGAGCTGGACCACGGGCGCCATCCTCAACGTCGACGGCGGCGTCATGGCCGGTCGCAACTAGGCACCCGCAGAAGGCGTCGATCGAAGCCGTACGTGCACGAAGGAACCCGCACACCGGGCATGTGGCCCAAACCGGCGCCGAGCTCCAGGGACGTCCATCTGCTCCCGGGGCACCGGGCTCTATCCAGTACAAATCGCGTTTCAGTGGGAAGGAACAACTGTCATGAGTGAGAGTTTCAAGGACCGTAAGGTCGTCGTCGTCGGCGGCACCAGCGGCATGGGATTGGCCACGGCTCACCGGGTCATCGTCGGCGGTGGCACCGCTGTAATCACGGGCCGAGATGAGGACAAGGTCCGGGCCGTGGTCGGGGAGTTGTCGCAGCACGGGAAGGCCTGGGGCATCACGGCCGAGCTGACCGACCGTGACCAGGTGCCGGAGGTCCGCAAGCAGCTCGCCGCCGAGCACGCCGACGCGACCCTGCTCGTCAACGCCGCGGGCTTCTTCATCCCGAAGGCGTTCAGTGAGTACGACGAAGCGTTCTATGACTCGTACAACGAACTCAACCGCGCGCTGTTCTTCATCACGCAGACCGTCGTCGCGGGCATGGTCGCCGGGGGCCAGGGCGGCGCCGTCGTCAACATCGGCTCGATGTGGGCGCACCAGGGCATCGCCGCGACGCCACACACGGGCTACTCCGTACAAAAGGGCGGCCTGCACTCGTTTACCAAGGCGCTCGCGATCGAGCTGGCGCCGCACGGCATCCGGGTCAACGCGGTCGCGCCCGCGGTCGTGAAGACTCCCCTGTACCTGGGTTTCGTCCCCGAAGACAAGCTCGATGAGACCGTCGACAGCTTCGCCGGCTTCCACCCGCTGGGGCGGGTCGGCAGTCCGGAGGACATCGCGAACGCGGTGTCGTTCCTGTTGTCGGACAAGTCGAGCTGGATGACCGGCGCCATCGTCGATGTCGACGGCGGCGTCATGGCAGGACGCAACTGACCACGGATCCCGGCGTGCGTCTCGAACGGCACGCCGGCTTCCGTGCCGGCAGGGCTGCGGGTGTCCCCCCCACGTCCGCAGCCCCGCGCGCGTGGGACCGCCGGCAAACGTCGGCCGGACCGTGGCCCGGCCGGCCCGCATGTGGTGGCCCTGGAGGAGGTAGCGATGCGGAAGATCCTGGTCGTGGGCGGCGGCTACGCCGGCCCACACGCGGTCGCGCTCGAGGAGGTAGCCATGCGGAGGATCCTGGTCGTAGGCGGCGGCTATGCCGGCTTCTATACCGCGTGGAAGCTGGAGAAGAGGCTGCGGACCGACGAGGCGTCGGTAACGCTCGTCGACCCGCGGCCATACATGACCTACCAGCCGTTCCTGCCCGAGGTGGCGGCCGGCTCGATCGAGGCCAGGCACGTCGCGGTCTCACTGCGTCGCCATCTGCCGCACACCCACCTGATCGTCGGCAGCGTCGTCCATATCGACCACGCGCACCGCACAGCCACCGTGCGGCCTGTCGGCGGCGCCGAGCATGAGCTGCCGTACGACACCATCGTCATCACCGCCGGAGCGGTGACCCGCACCTTTCCCATCCCGGGTATCGCAGACGAGGCCATCGGGTTCAAGTACGTCGAAGAGGCCGTGGCGACCCGCGATCGGTTGCTGACGGCGTTCGAGCAGGCGGCCACGATGCCGCCCGGGCCGCAGCGGCGCAAGCTGCTGACGGTGACCGTCGTGGGCGGCGGCTTCAGCGGCGTCGAGGCCTTCGGCGAACTGCTCTCGCTGGCCACGGCCCTGCTCAAGCATTACCCCGAGCTGAGCCCCGACGAGCTCGGCTTCCACCTGGTCGAGGTGCGCGACCGGCTCCTGCCCGAGGTCGGCGACGAGCCCGCGCGATGGGTGGTCCGGCACCTGGAGAAGCGCGGCGCCCGCGTCCACCTCGGCACGAGCCTGGTGTCGGCCGAGAACGACCACATCGTGTTGTCCGACGGCACGGCGTACGACAATCACCTGCTCGTCTGGACAGCGGGCAACGAGGCCAACCCCGTCGTCGCCCGGCACACCGACCTGCCGGTCAACCGGGCCGGCCGTTTCCCGGTCCGCGCCGACCTGCGCATCGGCACCCCGTACGCCGCCATCCCGGACGCCTGGGCGGCCGGCGACGACGCCGCCGTCCCCGACCTCGCCTCGGCGATCCCCGGCGGCTCGTTGACGGTGCCGAATGCCCAAAACGCGGTCCGGCAGGGCAAGCGGCTGGCCAAGAACATCGTCGCCGACGCGCGCGGCCGAAAGGTGAAGCCGTACAAGCATCACAGCCTGGGCACCGTAGCCACGCTCGGCCTGGGCAAGGGGATCTTCCAGTACCGCCGGATCGTCATCAAGGGCCTGCTCGCCTGGCTCATGCACCGCGGCTACCACGTGCTGGCCGTCCCGACGTGGGAGCGCAAGGTCCGGGTGGCCCTCGTCTGGTTCTCGGCGCTGTTCTACGGACGCGACATCGTGTCGCTGCTGTCAGTGCAGCACCCGCGGGCTGAGTTCGTCGTCGCCAGCCTCGGCGCCCGTCAGCGGCGCGGGGCCGGCGAGCCGATCGCCGCGTGTACGGCCGCACCGGACGAGACGGCCGCCGCGGCACCACGAGAACGACCGGCGTGACCGGCCCGCCGGGTGTGCCCCGCCCAGGTACCCGACCCACAGGAACTGACCGGCGCTCACATCGCCGGCTCATGGCATGTCAACGAGTTGGAGGTTCCCCCAGATGGCCACAATGACCGACGACCGGCAGCTGACCGGCAACTACGTCATCGATCCCGCGCACAGCCGGTTCGGGTTCGTCGCCCGGCATGCGATGGTGACCAAGGTGCGCGGCGCGTTCAATGTGTTCGAGGGCAGTGTGTGGGTGGACGGCGAGAACCCGGCGAATTCTACGGTCGAGCTCACCATCAAGACCGACAGCATCGACACCCGCAACCCGGACCGGGACGCGCACCTGCGCAGCAACGACTTCATGGCCATGGACGAGCACCCGGACATCACGTTCACCTCGACCGAGATCACCTGGACCGACCAGGATGGCTTCGAGGTCACCGGCGACCTGACGATCAAGGGCGTGACCCGCTCCGTCACGATCCCGCTGTCCTTCGAGGGCCAGGCCACCGACCCGTTCGGCACCGAACGCATCGGCTTCGAGGGTTCGACCACCGTCAGCCGCACGGACTTCGGTGTGGACTGGAACGCACCGCTGGCGGCGGGCGGCGTCCTCGTCGGCGACAAGATCATTCTTGAGTTCGAGATCTCTGCCATCAAGCAGAACGAAGCAGCCGACCCACCCCCGCCGGAATGACGTGAGGAGGTTCTGATGACACTCGCGACGACCGGTCTGCATCACGTGACAGCAATTGCAGGCGATCCCCAGGGCAACACGGAATTCTACCTGCGCGCGATGGGGCTTCGCCTGGTCAAGACCACGGTGAACTTCGACGCACCGGATGTTTACCACCTCTATTTCGGCGACGAGCAGGGTCGGCCCGGAACGCTGATGACCTTCTTCCCGTTCGGGGACGTCGTCCCCGGCAGACATGGCAACGGGCAGGCCACCACGACAGCGTTCTCCGTGCCGGCATCCTCGATCGGTTGGTGGCGCGACCACCTGGGCGCCGTCGGTGTCGAGGCGAGCGAGGTCGCCGAACGCTTCGGCGAAGCGGCGCTGACGTTCCATGACCCCGATGGGCTCGAACTGGCGTTGGTGGCCCACCCGCAGGGCGATCCACGCGCGCCATGGGACAACGGGATTATCCCGGCCGACCATGGTGTGCGTGGGTTGCACTCGGTGACCCTGTCGACGAACAACGAGCGCGGCACTTCGAGATGATGGAACAGCTCGGCCTGCACGCTGCCGGTCACGAGGGCAACCGGCTGCGATTCGCCGCTGGTGACGGTGCAGCCGGCGCGCTCGTGGACGTGCTGGTAGACCCCAAGGCTCCAGACGGGCTCGTTGGTGGCACCGTGCACCATGTGGCCTGGCGGGCCCCGGACGAGCAGACCCAGTTGCGCTGGCGCGAGGAACTCATCGAGCGCGGTGCGAGCGTCACCTCCGTGCTGGACCGGCAGTACTTCCGGTCGATCTACTTCCACGAGCCAGGCGGCACCCTGCTGGAACTCGCCACCGACGCGCCCGGTTTCGCCGTTGACGAGCCGCTGCTGGAACTGGGTCGCGCGCTGAACCTCCCCCATGGCTGGAACCGAACCGCGAACAGATCGAGGCCATGCTTCCCACGTTGTCCTTGCCCAGCGAGAACAACCCCGGGCTCGACGAGAGGGCGACGGCATGACGACCGCGCTGGATCGTCCGCACGTATGGATGCCCGGTGCCGCCGGGACACCGCCCTTGTTGCTGTTGCACGGCACCGGCGGCGACGAGCACGACCTGCTGCCGTTGAGCGAACATCTGGCCCCGGGCGCTCCGATCCTGTCGGTCCGCGGCACCGTCCTGGAAAACAGCATGCCCCGCTTCTTCCGCCGATTGCGAGAGGGCGTGTTCGACGAGGAGGATCTGCGGGCCAGGGTGGACGAACTCGCCGAATTCCTCGACGCCACGAAATGCCATTACGGCGTCGAACCCGGTTCCTGGTATGCGGTCGGGTTCTCCACGGCGCGAACATCGCCTCCGCCACTCTGCTGCGGCGGCCGGAGAAACTCGCCGGAGCGGTGCTGTTGGCCGCCATGGTTCCGTTCAAGGTCCCGCCAACAAGCGCGGTCGCGCAGGGTAAACGGGTCGCTGTGGTCAACGGCCGGGCGGACCCGCTGGCCACCCCGGAAGAGACCACGCGGCTCATCGAGGACATGAACGCTGCCGGCGCCGAGGTCACCCTGACCGAACATCCCGGCGGCCACACCATCGAACCGGTAACCCTGCCATTGATCGCGAAGTTCCTGCACGGCATCTGAACACCAGGCTGCTGACTGCAGATCCGCTGAACAGGACGTCACGATGAAAGCCATCTCTGCCCTACCTGCGTCCCTCGATGATTCCGGACCACCGGCAGCGGACGCGTGGAGCGAGCGACGCCGCGGCGCGCGGTGCTGCCCACCGAAGAGGGCTCGAGCTAGCCCTCCCGCGATCCCACGGTCGCTGCACGTTCCCGGCGACCGGGACCAAAACCCACACGGGGACTGTTCTTGTAAGTGGCGTCGCAGCCAGCGACGCGTGAAGAGGAGAATCGTGCCACACGACTACAGCAAGACTCCGGAGGCGCTGAGCCGCCTCACCGACAGCCAGTACCGCGTCACCCAGGAGAACCGGACCGAGCCTGCGTTCCGCAACGAGTACTGGAACAACCATGAGCCCGGCATCTACGTGGACGTGGTGTCCGGCCAGCCGTTGTTCTCGTCGACCGACAAGTACGACAGCCGCACGGGGTGGCCGAGCTTCACGAAGCCGATCGTGCCCGCCGCCGTTCGCATGAAGACTGACAGGTCGCTGGGAATGATCCGTACAGAGGTGCGCTCCGCGGGCGCCGACAGTCACCTCGGGCACGTGTTCTATGACGGACCCGCCGATACTGGGGGCCAGCGGTACTGCATGAACTCGGCCGCGCTGCGCTTCGTCCCACTCGCCGAGCTCGAGGCGCAGGGTTACGGCGAGTATCGAGTGCTGTTCGACAGAGCCGGCACCACCAGCACAGAGGAGGACGCACCATGACCAGCGGGATCAACGACACCGGACAGATCACGCGCACCCTGGGCACCGAGACGGCCGTTCTCGCCGGCGGGTGCTTCTGGGGTATGGAGGACCTCATCCGCCGCCAGCCAGGCGTGCTGGCTACCCGCGTGGGCTACACCGGGGGCGACAGCGACCATGCGACCTATCGCCACCATCCGGGCCATGCCGAGGCCGTGGAGATCGTCTTCGATCCCACGAAGACGACCTATCGCGACATCCTGGCGTTCTTCTTCCAGATCCACGACCCGTCGACGCTGAACCGTCAGGGCAACGACATCGGGACGAGTTACCGCTCGGCCATCTTCCCGCTCACCCCAGAGCAGGAGCGGATCGCCCGTGACACGATCGCGGACGTGGACGCCTCGGGCCTGTGGCCCGGCAAGGCGGTGACGACCATCGAGCCCGCCGGCCCGTTCTGGGAGGCCGAGCCCGAGCACCAGGACTATCTCGAGAGGTATCCGAGCGGGTACACCTGCCACTTCCCGCGCGCAGGCTGGGTGCTGCCCAGGCGCGCAGCCACGTCCGGCTGACCGCGACAGTGGCCTCAGCCCGACCGAACGTCGACCGCGCCTGGCTCACCTGAGCCAGGCGGGGTCAGCGCCTGACGCGAAAGAGAGACAACGATCACGAGCACCGAACCATTGGCTCAGCTGTCGGCCGTAGGCGTCGCCATCTGGCTCGACGATCTCTCCCGTGACCGGCTGCACACCGGCAACCTGAAGTCGATGATTGAAAACAAGCATGTCGTCGGGGTAACCACCAACCCGTCGATCTTCCAGACCGCGATCAGCAAGAGCAGCCTGTACGACGACCATATCCGGGCCGCCGCGGAAACGGGCGAGGACGCCCACGGCGCCGTACGCCGGTTCACCACCGACGACGTGCGCAACGCCGCTGACTTGTTCACCGCGGTCGCTGAGCAGAGCGGCAACGGCGACGGCCGGGTGTCCATCGAGGTCGACCCGCGGCTGGCGCACGACACCGACGCCACCATCTCGCAGGCCCAGGACCTGTGGACCGAGATCGGCCGGCCCAACATCTACGTCAAGATCCCCGCCACGACGCTCAGCCTGCCGGCCATCACCGCGGCCTCGCCGTCGCGGCCCTACGAGGCGGGAGGAGCACGCCATGACCGTGCTGTCAGCGTTCTACGACTCCGACGAGTAGGCCAGTGGCGTACATGCGCTCGGACGAGCCGTAAAGCGGATAACAGGTGGTGAGGGGAATACGACGCTCGGTGGGCTCGGTTCCTTCTGGCTCACCCGGCACCGGGTCGACCACCCACATGGCGTCGATCGGAATCTTGTTGCCCTTGCTATCTCCGTCGGGCGCGTCGTCGAGTTGGTACGTGTATGTTGCGGCCGCTGTCTCGATCTCGATGATGTCGCCGACATGCAGGTCGGGAAAGGGGGCGAACGGGTTGCCATGACCGGAGCGATGCGCGGCGATGGCGAAGTTCCCGAGCTCGCCCGGGTCGACGCTTTCGGGGTAGTGGCCGGGGCCGTTCTTCAGGTCTTCGGGCTTGGTCCCCTCGACAATGACCCACCCACCGTCTTCACCCCAGTCGTCGCCGAAGCGGGGGATGCGGATGATGCCGTACGCATCGCCCAGTTCCAGGTCGTCCAGGGACGGTGGCTCCTTGTCCAGGTCACCCGCGCCGACGTTGAGCTCCGACCGCAGCTCGTCCTGGGCGTTCGACGTCTGGATCCCGGTGGCGTGAGCGCGGTCACTTCGGCAGTGCGATGGCGCTCAGTCCGGACAGGCTCAGGTACGTCTTGTCCTTGTCGTCGACGATCGCTGCCAGTACGTGATCGCAGGTGCGGCAGCGTGCGACGAGGCCGGGTGCGTCCGGGTAGACGACGGCCTCGGCGATCGGGGCGACCTGGCCGCAGTTGGTGCACCGGGCTTGCAGGTTGGTGGGGTCTGGCACGAGCAGGTTGGCGAGTGCGCCGGCGAGCACGTTGCCGTCGAGTGGGGTGGTCATCACTTGCCTCCGTATCGTTCGGTGAGGATGTCGCGTGCCGAGTGCCCGAGATCGAGCAGCCAAGCCGCGACGGTCTCCGCGAAGCGTGTGGAGCCGCACACGAAGATGCGTGGACGCTCGTGCGGCGCGATCGTCGTCGAGGCCAGCGAATCTCTGGTGAGGCGCCCGACTGTCCCTCCCCAGCCCGGCGGCGCCTGTCGTGTGTAGACGTAGTCGACGGTGAATGACGGCCCTGCGAGTGCGGCGAGCTCGTCGCGGAAGTAGACGTGTGCCGGAGTCCGGACGGAGTAGACGAGACGGAACAGCGTTGAGTCCGACGCGGCTGCATGGGCTGCGGCCATCGCATGGAGCGGGACCACGCCTGATCCGCCGGCGATGAGCTGGACCGGACGGTTGCTCTGGCCCGGACGCCAGAGGAAGTACGAGCCCAGCGGTCCATGGATCTCGAGCTTGTCCCCGGCGCGTACCTCGCGAACGAGGAACGGGGAGACTTCGCCGTCGGGCAGCTCTTCGATCCCGAGGACGACTCTTCCCCGATCAGAGGTGGCGACCGAGTAGGAGCGAGTCGCCTGGTAGCCGTCGGGGGCGGTGAGGCGCACGTCGACATGCGTGCCGGCCTCGTTGCCGGGCCAGGTGGGCACGTCGAGGACCAGCCGCACGGCGTTCGGTGTCTCCGGCCGCGTTTCGACGACCGTGGCGACGTGCCAGGCCGGGCGTCGATGGCGCGTCCGCGGGAGTGGGGCTGCCTGTGCACTCACCAGTAGCGCTCTTCCTTCCACGGATCACCGTAGATGTGGTAGCCGTACTGCTCCCAGAACCCCGGGTCGTTCGTGGGCATCACCGTCAGCCCACGGATCCACTTCGCGCTCTTCCAGAAGTAGAGGTGCGGGACGAGCAGGCGGGCCGGGCCACCGTGCTCAGGGTCGAGCGGCTCTCCTTCCGCCTCGATCGCGATCCACGCCTTGCCGTCGAGAAGGTCCTCGAGGGGAACGTTCGTGGTGTAGCCACCGTAGGACCGCGCCATCACGTAGTCGTACTCGGCCTCGACGTTCTCGAAGAGCTTGTCGAGGCTGACACCACGCCAAGACATGTCGAGCTTCGACCAGTGGGTGACGCAGTGGATGTCGACCGTGACGTCCTCGACCCCGAGTGCGAGGAGCTGCTCCCAACTCCAGTGATGCTCGGTGCCGCTCTCGTCGCGGATGACGAAGTCCCACGTGTCTGTGTGCACGTTGGGCGTGGGGCCCGCCGACAGGACCGGCCACCGCTGGACCAGCGTCTGCCCGGGCGGGAGCCGGTCGTCCGGTTCACGCCGGTGTCCGGCGAAACCACGAGTAGCAAAAGACAACACTCACTCCCATCTTCGGTGATCGGGCGCGCGGGGTTGTGGAACTCGTCGTCGTGGACATCGAGCCACGTGCGCACCGCACGCCGCCGGCGTCGTCCCACGAGATGCTGCTCGCCTGGGTGACATCACGTGGGATGACGCCCGTGACGATACTCTAGATGGACTGGATAGTCCATCTAGAGTCGACCGGTCATCGGTGGGTTTGGCGCAGTCGGTGCGCATGAGCGGCCCGGTGCGGAGCGTGTTTGCCCGGCTGGGTATCTTTCAAGGCGGACGATATCGTCCTTAGAGTGGGTGCTGACAGGTTGTTCCCAGCTGGTCGCCACCGTGAGATGGCGGCGGCCGGCGTCTTGCCAGATGTCAGGAGAGTTCGATGGACCCGATTCCCTCCGGTACGGACGTTGTCGACGGTCAGCTGGTCGACGCGGCGGACATGACCGCCGCCCTGACCGCTGCACAGTTCGTGTTCCACGACGGTGCCACTCAATCGTTTACGGCGGACGGCCGTACGACCTACGTCGAGAGAGGCGTGCCGTCAGCCGGCGAGTGGTCTGTTGCGGGTGACGGCACCTTCTCTTCGTTCTGGCCGCCCACATACCGAGCGACGTACACGGTTCGGTGGATCGTCGAGAACGGAGCGCGGGTGGGCGTCAGCTTCACCGATACCCGCAGCGGAGTCCGCTACGACGGCCGGTACCAGAGCGCGGCTTCGTAACCGCGTCCACGATGCCGGCTCGATCTGCGGGGCAAGGCGCGAGCTTTGGCGCCGCCAACAGCCGGTGGGTCGAAAGCCGTGCAGGCGAGGATTGGACACAGGGAGATGTGCCTGATGAAGGCGATCGTGGTAACAGACGAGGCCGCTGGAACGGCCGGGATGACGCTCGTGGAGCGGCCCGAGCCGGACGCGGCACTGCTCGCCAGCCTCGACGGCGCGAGCTACGGCGACGTCGTCGTTCACGTACATGCGTCGGGATTCACCGGCAATGAGCTGGAGTGGCCATCGACCTGGGTCGATCGCCTCGGCCGTGACCGGACGCCGTCGATCCCCGGGCACGAGCTGGCCGGGGTGGTCACCGCCCTCGGCTACGGGACGACCGGCCTGTCGGTGGGACAGCGCGTGTTCGGCCTCACGGACTGGACTCGTGACGGCACTCTCGCGGAGTACACAGTCGTCGAGGCACGCAACCTTGCGCCACTGCCGAGCGATGTTGACTTCACGGTGGGCGCAGGCGTCGCGATGACAGGTCTGACCGCGTGGCAGGGTCTGTTCGATCACGGCCACCTTCAGGCGGGGCAGAGCGTCCTCGTGCACGGCGCGGCCGGCGCAGTCGGCTCGATGGCGGCACAGCTCGCCCGTCAGGCCGGCGCCTACGTCATCGGCACCGGACGCGCTTCCGGCCGTCAGACGGCGCTCGACTTCGGCGCGCAGGAGTTCGTCGACCTCGAGAACGACGCCCTGGAAGACGTCGGCGGAGTCGATGTGGTTTTCGACGTCATCGGTGGAGACGTCCAGAAGCGGTCCGCGGGACTGGTCCGAGCCGGAGGAACGCTGGTGACCGTCACCGGCCCGCCCGAGGCTCGTCCCGCCGAGGGCCTGGCGGTCGGCTTCGTCGTGGTCTCCGATCGCGCCCAACTGGGTGAGATCGCCCAGCGGGTGCGGGACGGACGAGTGCGGACGAACATCGGCCAGATCGCGGACCTCGACGATGCCGTTGCCGCCTTCAATCCGACCGAGCGGATCAAGGGAAAGACCATCATCCGCGTTCATCCGTAGGAGCTCGGGGACGGTGACCGGACCCTGTGGATCAGCGTCGACTGCGCGGCCCGGTCGGTTACGCCGTTGCAGCGTGGTGACGGCCGCCTGCTCACCGGGCTCTGCAAGGGAGCGAAGAAGGCTCGGCGCTTCCCCTCAGATCGCTGACCAGACCCAAGATTCAGGAGCCCAACATGACAGACGACGCCACGGACATGGTCACGCTGACCAGCGCCGACCAAGAGTCTGACGCCCCGAACCAGTCGGGAGCCATCGCACCCGACACGGACGACCTCACCATCACCGACAACCGCGACGTCGGCATTTACGAAGCCACCATCGGGGGCCGGACAGCGGCTGGGCTCGTCTACAACCAGGTCGGGAACCGCGTCATCCTGATGGCGGCCTCCGTGCTCCCCGAGTTCCGGGGGAAGGGAATAGCCGGAAGGCTCATCAGTGGCGTCCTCGATGAACTGCGCAGGCAAGGAAAGACCGCCACCGTCTCCTGTCCGTTCACGGCAGCATTCGTCAATGCTCATCCAGAATATGCCGACGTACTCGACCCGACATTCCCCGGGTCACACACGGCCAGGCATTGGCGTGGGCATTGACCACGTGTCGTCGTGCCCGAGAGCGCGCCGACCGCCGGGAAGGTCCAGTCCAACGGCGCTCTCATCGGGCGAGGGCCGCCCGCTCCCAGCCACACGGACGAAAGGAATGTCATGACCACGATCGAACTGACCGACGATAACTTCGAGAGCACCATCAACGACAACGACATCGTCCTGGTCGATTTCTGGGCCTCTTGGTGTGGCCCCTGCCTCCAGTTCGCCCCGATCTTCGAACGGTCCTCGAAGGACAACCCCGAGATCGTTCATGCCAAGCTCGACACCGAGGCCCAGCGGCGCATCCCGGCCGCCGTGGGGATCACGGCGATTCCGACTCTGATGGCGTTCCGTGGGGGTGTCCTCGTTTTCAACCAGGCTGGAGCCCTGCCCGCCGCGGCTCTCGCGGAGGTCGTGGAAGCTGTCAAAGACCTCGACATGGACGAGGTCCGCAAGGAAATGGCCGCGCAGGGCGACGAACGGGGCGACGACACAGCGAAGCCCTCGCCCGGCGAGTGACTGTTGACGACAAGTGCGTGGCTCACGTGATCCCCACGGGTCGAAGCATGATGACGAACGCTCACCTACGGAGCGACGTGGACAGCACCCTGCAGAAATCACCGTGGTCGGTGTCGCCACGATCGAGGAGACGGCCGTCACCACACCGTAACGGCGTGACCGACTGGGCCTCGGTGGCCACATTGGTGAAGCTGCCATGTATGGATCGAACCGGTTTGTCCTGACTGGCATCTTGGCTCCCACAGAAAGTGTGACGATGACGATCAATCTCGAGGCCGAGGCGGCCGCGCGTGAAGAGAACAACGCTGCGCTCATCGCTGCGCTGGACGAGAAAAGTCTCAGCGACGTGGAGTCCACCTGGGAGCTCGATGTCCTCAACGACGCGGAGCACGGCCGCTGGATCGCCACGCTCGGTGCCGAAGCGATCGCCGAGCTCCCATACCGGTTCGTGGGCGGCCGGGTTGTGCTGCTGTCGACCTGGGTCGACCCCGTCTACCGCAACAATCGGGTGGCCACGGAGCTCGTCGCTCGCGTGCTGAACGAGGTCCGCGAGAGCGGGAAGAAGATCACCATCATCTGCCCAGTCGTCGGTGAATTCATCGCCCGCCACCCCGAGTACGCCGACCTCATCGACAACGTCCACCCCGGCGCCGGCGCCTACCCCAAGCACGAACCCGCAGAAAGCGACCTGGACGAGGAGCTCACCGCGTTCGAGCGCGACCTGGCGTAGCCGGCCCGTGTCGAGACGCGGATGCCTGTCACGGCATGCGGCGCGCGACATGTTCACCGTAGCGACGTTCTTGGTAAGACGGCGCGGACGGACCGACGCTAACCACGTGCACGACGACGCCTTTCGGTGCACACCTACGGCGACCGTGAACCATCCAACGAAGGAGCAAGAAGATGAGCGACACCAAGCAGTCGGCCGAAGACCTGGCGATCCTCGAACAGCTCAACCTCGACTACAACCAGGCGGACCAAGCCAGCGACGCCAAGCGCTTCAGCGAGCTGCTCGCTGAGGATTTCATCGTCCAGACTCCGGGTGTCACCCGCAACCGCGAGGAGTACCTCGAATACATCGCCAAGCCACGACCCTTCAAGGACCTCGCTCTGCGCGACTTCAAGATCCGCATCCTCGGCGACGTTGCTCTGATCCACGGCCGCGCCACATACACCATGATTGCGGACGGCGAGGAGCAAGAAGCTCTGTACACGGACGTGTACCAAAAGCGTGAGGGCACCTGGGTCTGTGTCTCCGCCTGTGCGATCGCTCCGGGCGCCTGACCCACCCCCGCGAGGCTGCTGGTCGTGCGGCAACCCCGCCCTTGGTGGGGACCACCCCCAGAGCGAGTCACGCCACGGCAACGAGCCGAGAGCGGCCGACGGCCTCGGTCCAGTGCTCACCTTAGACGAGAAAGGCCACGAACAAGATCAGTGGAATGGACACCGGTGTAGCCGCCAACAGTGGCGGCTACACCGGTAGGGTCCGCATTCCAGCAAACCGCGGCGCAGGCCCAGGATGTGGTCGACGTGCTCGATGTCGACCGGGCACTGGTCCACACACCCCCCGCAAATCGTGAACGACCACAACACGTCGGGGTCGATCACCCCGCCGTGCTCGGCGTCACCCACGATCGCCGGGCCCGCCTCCGCGGGCCGCCTCCACCGGCGCGGCCTCGGGGTCGAGCAGGTAGGGGGCCTTGGCGTGCGAGTGGTCGACCGGCCGCTTCACGAACGCGATGGTTCGCCTCGGCGTTCGCGCCTGCTCAGGTGTCGAACTGCTCATCCGTCGTCCTTGCCTGTCCAGCGCCCCGGCTCCCCGGTCCTCGGGCTCGGCGACGCCCACATCGCGCGCGGTGCGCCTTCATCAAGAGCTGGCCATCGCCCGAGCCGGGATCGAGGACAGCAGCGACGCCCGCCGACGCGTACGACGACCGAGCGGTCCGCCCACGTTCGGCGAGTGCGAAGTGATCACTATCCCCCAATCGCCTTGCCAACCTCGTCGACAGCTTCCCGCAGTTCGCGGAGGACCTTCGCCGCGAGATCGGCGTTGAACCTCGGTGTCGGTATGGAGACGGACATGGCGGCGACGGTCGCTCCGGAGCCATTCTTGATCGGGATGGCGATACACCGGCAACCGACCACGTACTCTTCCCGATCCTCGCCGTAGCCCTGGACGCGCACCTCGTCGATGACCTTCAGCAACTGCTCGGTATCGGTGATGGTGCGATCGGTGAACCGGGCGAGCGTCACGTCGTGGAGCCGTTCGCGCAGCTCCGCGTCATCCAGACCGGCGAGCAGCACCTTGCCGAGGCCGGTACCGTGGGAAGCGAGGCGAGTGCCGACGGCGGAGATCAGCTTCATCGGGTGGGGGGATTCGGCTATCGCGAGGTAGACGTTGTCGAGGCCGCTCAACCGGGCCAGCTGAACGGTCTCTTTCGTGGAGTTGCGGAGCCGGTCCATCACGGGCTGGGCGGCGGCAACGAGCCGGGCGTCTGCGCTGTAGGCCTGGGCCACCTCCCACAACCTCGAGCCGATGGCGTAAGTGCGGGTGGCCGGATCGAACTCGATGAAGCTTCGGCTCACGGCCGTTTGCACGAGCTGGTACCCGGACGAGTTGGGCAGACCAAGCGCCCGCGTGATGGTGGCATACGTGGCTGGGCCGTGTTCGGCGAGGTACTCGAACAGCAGCATCGTGCGTTCGGCCGACTTGACGACAGGCTGCAACGTCGGGCCTCTCGATCGGGATCTGGGTGAATAGATCATACTCGGGATGCGGGCTTCACATATGCGAGAGCGCCGCTCGTGCAGCGGCGTTTGACCAGCACGACCGTACTCCCTATATTTCTCACACGCGAACTGAGTAACATGCATGCGAACTCGTCAACGGTGAGGAGCGATCGTGACTGTCACCAGGACAGCAGGAGTCACGCGCAGGACGTTCATGCAGGGGCTTGGCGCCGCGGGTCTGGCCGCGGCCGGCCTCGGGACAGCGGGCTGCGTCACCGGGGGCTCGGGATCGGAGAGCAGCGGGTCGAGTACGTTGACTCTGCAGTCGTCCCTTGTGGACCCCAACTCCAGTGGCGCCATGCAGAAGCTCGTCGACCTGTACAACGAGCGGGGCGGCGAGGCGAGCCTCAACACGGTCGCGGCCGACACCTTCAACGCTCAGCTGCCCACCTATCTGGACTCCGACAACCCGCCGGACGTCATGGTGTACTTCGCGGGCGCCATCACCCAGCGGTACGGCGACCGGGACAAGCTGCTCGACGTCTCCCAGCTGTGGGCCGACGAGCTGTCCGAGTACCCGGATTCACTGCGAGAGCTCTCGACGGACAGCAAGGACCGGCAGATCTTCGTACCGACCAACTACTACTGGTGGGGCGTCTTCTATCGCAGGTCGGTCTTCGACCAGCTCGGCGCCACGGTGCCGACGACCTGGACGGACTACCTGACGCTGTGCGAGGAGATCCAGGCGCAGGGCATGGCACCGCTCATCACCGGGGCCGGCCGCGACCCCTGGCCCCTGGTGGCGTGGTTCGACTACCTGAACCTGCGCATCAACGGCGCGGAGTTCCACCGGGCCCTGCTGCGCGGCGAGCACCGGTTCGACGGGCCCGAGGTCAAGGCGGTCTTCACGGAGTTCGCGAAGGTGCTGCCGTACTTCCACCCGTCGAGCCGTTCCTACGCCTACCAGGAGGCGATCACCCCGTTCGCGCAGGGGGATGCCGCGATGTACCTCATGGGCGCCCTCATCACCGACGTGCTGCCCGACGACGTCGACGATCTCGACTTCTTCCAGTTCCCCATTCTCGACCCGGGCGTTCCGGTGGCCGAGGAGGCGCCGACCAACGGCTACCTCGCCCCCGCCCGGGTGCGCGACCCCGACGCGACCCGCGACCTGCTGGGGTTCCTCGCCAGTGACGAGGCGCAGGTCATCTACTGCCGCGACTCCCAATCCTCGAGCGTGCCGACCTCCCCCACGGCCGACACGTCGTGGACCAGCGAGCTGGTCCAGAAGGGCCTCGACCTGCTCGGCGTGGCGGACGACCTGACGCAGTTCTTCAACCGGGACAGCTCCGAGGAGCTCCAGCAGACCGCTTACACCGCGTGCAGCCGGTTCCTGGCCGAACCGGGCAACGTCGACGCCATCCTCGCCGAGTGGCAGGCGGCGGCCGAGCCGATCTGGCAGGACCAGAGCGCATGACCTCCCGCTCGTCGTCCGCGGTGGCGGAGCCGGCCCCTGCGGCGGCGGACCGTCGCGCGCCGGGCCCGGCCGCCCGTCCGCGGCGGCGGCGCGGCCGAGTCCCGGGCACGGTCTGGGTCTTCCTGCTGCTGGCCGGCGGCGTGGAGGCGATCTGGATCTTCTGGCCGGCGCTGTCGACCTTCTACTTCTCGCTGACGTCGTGGGACGGGCTCGACGCACCGCGGTTCATCGGCCTCGAGAACTTCACGTCGATGGCCCGCGACGACGTCTTCCACACCGCGCTTCGCAACAACGCCGTCTGGCTCGCCGGCTTCGCGGTCGGCTCGGTGATCCTCGGCCTGGCCATGGCGGTCGCGCTCGACCGGCCGCGCCGCGGCGTGGGCGTCTATCGTGCGCTCATCTACCTGCCGATGGTCTTCTCACTGCTCGTCACCGGGTTGTTCTGGCGGGTCATGTACCAGCCGGAGGGACCGGTCAACGCGATCCTCGCCGCGATCGGGCTCGAGTCATGGCAGCGCCAGTGGCTGGCCGATCCGGACATCGTGCTCCTCGCCGTGCTGGTCGCCGCGGTATGGCGCCAAGTCGGCTACGTCATGGTGCTCTACCTCGCCGGACTGAAGGCGACCGACCCGGCCCTGGCTGACGCCGCCCGGGTCGATGGCTGCTCGGCGTGGCAACGCTTCTGGCACGTCACCATGCCGCAGCTGCGCGGGGTGAACACCGTGGTCGCAGCCATCACGGTGATCGACGCGCTGCGCACGTTCGACGTGGTGTGGTCGATGACCGGCGGCGGACCATACAACTCCTCGGAGTTGCTCAGCACCTACATGTTCCGCCAGGCGTTCACCAACCAGGCACTCGGCTACTCCTCGGCCATCGCAGTGGTGATCTTCGTGCTCACTCTGGGCTTCATCGTGTTCTTCTTGCGTCGGTCCTTCGCGGAGCAGAAATGACGACGTCCTCCCCGGCTCTGCGTGACCACACCGTGCACCGTAGACACAGGCGGCGGGTCGAGCGGCTGCGGGCCGTGCGGTTCCACGCCCTGATGGCGCCCATCACGCTGCTGTGGGCTGCGCCGGTGCTGTTCGCGCTGCTCATCTCCGTGCGGTCGCTGGACGACATCGTGAGCCGTGGCCTGGGCGCACTGCCCACGTCGTTCAGCCTCGCGAGCTTCACCGAGGCCTGGAACGCCGGCGTCGGCCGGGCTCTGCTCAACAGCGTCGTCGTCACCGCGCCCACGGTCGTCCTCGAACTGCTGCTCGGGAGCATGGCCGCGTTCGCGCTGAGCCGCTACCACGTGCCGCTGCGCCGGCTGATCCTGGCGGTGATGCTCGCCGGCAATCTGCTGCCACCCCAAGTCTTGCTGGTACCGGTCTCACGGATGATGCAGAGCGTCGGCCTGTACGACTCGCTGCTGGCCCTCATCGTGGTGCACACGGCGTTCGGCGTCGGCTTCTTCACGTTCGTGCTGCACGGTTTCATGCGCACCGTCCCGGAGGAGGTCACCGAGGCGGCCCGCATCGACGGCGCCGGTGCGTTCACGATCTACTGGCGCATCATGCTGCCGCTGGTCCGGCCCGCGCTGGCCGGCCTGGCGGCTCTGGCGTCGACGTGGGCGTTCAACGACCTCATCTGGTCGCTCGCGGTCATCCGGTCCGGTGAACTCTTTCCCATCTCCGCGACCATGTTGTCGTTCAGCAGCCAGTACCTGACCTCATGGAACGTCGCGACGGCGGGCGCCATCCTCGCGGCGCTGCCCACCGCCCTGGTGTTCTTCGTGTTCCAGAAGCAGTTCGTGTCAGGAATGCTGATGGGCTCGGTCAAGTGATCGGCCGATCGGTCCTCGAACCGTCGGGCCTGAGCCTGAGCCGGCTGGCACTCGGTGCCGCGCCGCTCGGTTCGCTGTCGTCGACCACCGCGCAGGGCGTCGTCGCCGCCGCCGTCGACGCCGGCATGACGTACGTCGACACGGCACCGATGTACGGTGCGGGCCGGTCCGAGACGAGCGTCGGCGCCGCGGTCGCCGGCCGCGACGGCGTGGTCGTGTCCACCAAGGCCGGCCGTCTCGTCGCCCCGTCCGGCCAGGCGCCGAAGTCCGGCGACGCAGGCTGGGCGGGCGCGCCACGGCTGGTCTGGGACATGACGGCGACCGGCATGCGGCGCAGCCTGGAGGAGAGCCTTCGCCGCCTCGATCGCGACCACATCGAACTGCTCTACCTGCACGATCCCGACGATCACGAGGTCGAGGCGACAGAGCAGGCGCTACCGGAACTGGTCCGGATGCGGGCGGCGGGCCTGGTACGCGCCATCGGCGTGGGCATGAACGGCGGCGCCATGCCGGCTCGCCTGGTCGACCGGTTCGACCTGGACGCCGTCCTGCTGGCCGGCCGCTACACGCTACTGGACCAGGGTGGCCTGCACGACGTTTTGCCCGCCTGCGAGCAGCGCGGGGTCGCCGTCGTCCTCGGCGGTGTCTTCAACAGCGGCGTGCTGGCGGACCCGCGGAAATCGGCGGTCACCTACGACAACCGGCCGGCTTCGGCGTGGATCGTCGAGCGAGCGCGGGCGGCCGCCGCCCTCGCCGAGCGGCACGGCGTCACGCTGCGAGCCCTGGCGTTGCAGTTCGCCGCCGCGCACCCGGCCGTCCGCAGCGTCCTGGTCGGCGCCGCGAGCACGGCCGAGGTCGCCGACGCCGTCGCCGCCTTCACCACCGACGTCCCCGACGATGCCTGGCTGGAGCTGCGCTCGGCCGGTTTCCTCGACGAGGCCGCACCGGTACCGGCAGGAGGCCGGGCAGAATGAAGCTCGAGCGGATCCAGCTGCCGGGCACGAGGCTCTCGGTCTCCCGCCTGGTCCAGGGCACCATGGCGATCGACACCCTCGCCGAGCCGGCCGCGCACGCGCTGCTCGACGGCGTCCTGGACCTCGGCTGCACGACGTTCGACACCGCTCACGTCTACGGCGCCGGGCTCAACGAACGAGTCTTCGGCCGGTGGGTGCGCCGGCGGGGCGTCCGCGACGAGGTCGTGATCATCGGCAAGGGCGGCGAGCCCGGGCCGGACGGTCCCCGAGTCACTCCCGAGCACATCGCGTCGGATCTGCACGAGTCACTCGAGCGGATGGGCATCGACCACATCGACCTCTACCTGCTCCACGTCGACGATCCCGCCATCCCGGTGGACCCCATCGTCGACGCGCTCGCCGGCCACCAGGCAGACGGCCTCATCGCCGCATACGGAGTCTCCAACTGGCACCACGACCGCATCGCGGCGGCCCTGGCCTACGCCAAGGCCGTCGGCCTGCCGCCGCTCGTGGCGAGCAGCGTACATCTCAGCCTCGCCACCTGGCAGGAGCGTCCGTGGCCCGGCAACCTCAGCATCGCCGGGCCGGAGCACGCAGCCGACCGCGCGTGGTACCGGCGGACCGGTCTGCCGGTGCTCAGCTGGTCCAGCCTCGCCGGTGGGTTCTTCTCCGGCCGGATCAGCCGGCGCAACCGGCACGAGCTCACCGAGTACTTCGACCAGGTCTGTGCTCGCGCCTATGGCCATGAGCGGAACTTCGCCCGCCTCGACCGCGCCCGCGAGCTCGGTGCACGACACGGGGTGAGCGCCGCCCAGGTCGCGCTCGCCTGGGTGCTCGCGCAGCCGCTGCCGGTCGCCGCCCTCGTCGGCAGCCTCGACATCGCAGAGTTCCGGGCCAACGCGGCGGCGGTGACCCTATCGCTCTCGGACGACGAGCTGCGGTGGCTCGAGAACGGCACGGCATGACCGTCCGCACCGGTGTACATGAAGAGTTAGGAGCGTCGTGCAGGTTCTCGTACTCGAACAATGGTGGCGGATGGTCGTGGCCGAGTTCGGTGACGTCGCGCCCGGCCCCGCGGAGACACTGGTCGAAGTGCTGGCCACCGGGATCTGCGGGTCCGACATCCACGGATACACCGGCGAGAACGGACGCCGCCGGCCCGGCCAGGTGATGGGCCACGAGACAGTGGGCCGAGTGCTCGAGCACGGCGATGCCGCCGCCTACAGCAGCCTGCCCGCGGGTACCGTGGTCACCCTCAACCCCGTCGTCGGCTGTGGCGCGTGCGCCGCCTGCACGCGCGACGCGGAGCAGGCCTGCCCGCAGCGAACGGTCATCGGGGTCGCCCCGGACATCCCGGCGGCCTTCGCCGAGCGCATGATCGCACCCACGCGCAACCTCGTCCCGCTTCCGGAAGGCGCCGCGTGGGAGCTGGGCGCGCTGGTGGAACCACTGGCCGTCGGCTACCACGCGGCTCGACGAGGCAGCTGCGGACCCGACGACGCGGTCCTGGTCGTCGGCGGCGGGCCGATCGGCCAGGCGTGCGTGCTCGCGGCCTGGCGGCTCGGAGCCTCGGCCGTCGCGGTGAGCGAGACGAACGACGCACGCCGGCAACTGCTCGACGAGCTCGGCACCGTCACCATCGACCCGAGCGCGGGCGAGCTGAAGCGGCAGGCGGTGAGCCGGCTGGGCCGCCGCCCCACCTTGGTCATCGACGCCGTCGGTTCCGAACCCACGATCACCGCGGCGCTCGAGATCGCCGACGTCGGCGCCCGGGTGGTGCTCGTCGGCATGGCCCAGCCGCACATCCCCTTGTCCGCCTACAGGATCTCGACCGAGGAGCGCACCCTGATCGGCAGCTTTTGCTACACCTCGGCGGAGTTCCGCGAGACCGCGGAGTGGATCGCCACCGCGCCGCAACCGCTCGACCGGCTCATCGAAGGCCGTGTCGACCTGGCCGGCGCGCCGGACGCCTTCGAAGCGCTCGCCCGCGGCACCGCGGCGGCGAGCAAGGTCCTGGTCTATCCCAACGGCCTCACCATCGGGGCGGCGTGAGCGGCCGGCGGAGCGTCACGGCGGCCGACCTCGGGGCGGTCGTGCCCGTCGTCGTCACCCCGTACACCGATGCCGGCGCCGTCGACGCGGCGGCGCTGGAACGCCAGACCGACCTGCTGAGCGGGCAGGGCTGCGGCTGGGCCGCGGTCGGCTACGGCAGCGAGGCGGATCGGCTGACGCCCGACGAGATCTCGGCGGTCACCCGGGTGGTCTCCGGCTCGCTGCGCGTCATCGGCAACGTGGAGCTCACCAGCGTGCCCGCGGCGGTCGCGGCCGCGGAGCGCGCCGCCGCGAGCGGCGCGGAGCTGGTCCTGGTCCGGCCGACCGGATGGGGACGCGTGCCGCTGGACGAGCTCGGCTCCGCCATCACCGCGATCGCCGACGCCGGCGTTCCCGTCCTGTTGCAGGACGCGCCGCAGCACACGGGCGTCGACCTGCCCGTTCCCGCGCTGGCCGAGCTCCTCGCCGGCACGTCCGGGCTGGCCGGGGTGAAGGTCGAGCCGCCGGACCCGGTGGGCAAGATCGCGCGGTTGCGCCGGGAGACCGGCCCGGACGCCCTCGTGCTCGGCGGGCTCGGCGGCACGCACGTCGTCGACGAACTGGTCGCCGGCGCCACGGCGACGATGCCGGGCCCGGCGTTCGTCGACGTCTTCGCGGCCATCGCGGTGCTCGTTGCCCAGGGCAGAGTGGACGAGGCGCGCCGGGTCCACGCGGGGCTGCTCCCGTTCATCGTCGCCGCCAGCACGTCGATGGACGCCTTCCTGGTGCAGCAGAAGCACGTGCTGGTCGGCGACGGCATCCTCACCTCGGCCCGGATCCGGATGCCGTACGGCGCAGGCGTGGAGGACGTGCCCGCGCAGCATGACGACCTGGCGGCGGCGCTGGACCTGCAGATGCTCCGGCGGCGATGCGCAGCCACCCGCGCGGAGGGCGCACGGCGATGACGCGGCTGCGGGTCGGACTGGTCGGCGCCGGCTGGTGGGCGCGGCAAACGCATCTGCCGGAGCTCGCCGGGCACCCCGACGCCGAGGTGGCCGCGGTGTGCGACCCGGACGGCGACCGTGCCGCCGCCGCCGCGCAGTGCGGTGCCGTCGTCGTCCCCGATGTCGACGGCGTCCTGGCGGCCGGTGTCGACGCCGTGGTCGTCGCCACGCCACACGACGAGCACGCGGCCGCCGCGGAGCCCTGCTTGGCCGCTGGCGTCGACGTCCTGGTCGAGAAGCCCATGACCCTCGATCCCGGTCAGGCGTGGCGCCTGGTGCGGATCGCGGCCGAGACCGGCGCGCGCCTGCACACCGGTTTCACCTACGTGCACGGCGGCCCGGCGCGACGGCTGCGCGACCTCGTCCGTGACGGCGCAGTGGGTGACGTCACCCTGCTGCACGCGACCTTCGCCACCGCGGTGCACCGGCTCTACCGAGGCCAGGTCGGCTGGCAGCAAGTCGAGGAGTCGGCCGCCGTCTCGTCGCTGCCCGACACCTATGCGGCGCCGGCGCGCGGCGGCGGGCAGCTGTGGGCGCAGTCGGTCCACGCCGTCTCGCTGCTGCTGTGGGTGACCGGCCTGGTCCCCCGCCAGGTCCACGCGGCCATGGACGCCGCCGGGCTCGCCGTCGACCTCTCCAACGCCCTGACCATGACGTTCACCTCCGGAGCGGTCGGCACGGCCGCCAGTTCCGGCGCCGTCGGCGCGCACGACCGGCGCATCGAGGAATACCGCGTCGTGGGGCTGGACGGGCACGCGCTGCTCGACACCGTGGCCGGCCGGCTGCAAGTGGTGTCCGCCCGCGACGGCGATGCCGACGCGACGTGGCCGGAGAAGGAGCGCAACCCGGTCGGGGCGCCGGTCCGCTGCCTCGTCGACGCGGCGCTGGGCCGCGCCGAGGTGGTGGCCGACGGAACGCTGGGCGCATGGACGACGGCCGTCGCCTGGGCCGCCGCCGAGGCCGCGCGGACCGGCCGGCCGGTCGACGTGCCCGGCCCGGGCGCGGCCGCGGAGCCGGACGACCGTGCCGATTGTTGACGCCCACCACCACCTGTGGGACCTGGCGCGCGGCTACTACCCGCTCCGGCACGGCCCCACCAGGCCGGGCCCGGCTCGCGACGGCGCGGGCAGCTACCTGCCTGCCCACTACCGCCACGACGTGCGGGGATACGACGTCGTGGCGACCGTCCACGTCGAAGCCGCACACGATCCCGACGATCCCGTGGCCGAGACGAGGTGGCTGGCCGAGCAGCGTCGCGCCACCGCGATTCCCACCGTCATCGTCGGCTACGCAGACCTGCGCTCCCCCTTGCTCCAGGACACCCTGGACGGGCATCTGCGTCACGCCGAGGTCCGCGGCATCCGGCAGATGCTCGACGTCGATCCACTCAGCGGCGGGCCGCTCCGTGACGCCCTCGGCGACGACCGCTGGGTTGCCGGACTGCGAAGCGTCGCCGACCGCGGCCTGGTCTTCGTGGCCCAGCTCGACACCGAAGAGCTGCCCCGGCTGGCCGAAGTGCTGTCCGGACTTCGGGATCTTCGCGTGGTGCTGTGTCATGCCGGGCTGCGGGGGCCGGGCGCGCTGAGCGACAGACGACGCTGGGTGACCGGGCTGGAGCGACTGGCCGCATGCCCGAATGTCACGGTGGCCGTGTCGGGCTTGGGCAGCCTCCTGCCTGCTTGGGACCACACGCTCGCCGCGAGCGTCACCCGCACAGTCCTCGACGTCCTGGGACCACGACGCGCGATGTTCGCCAGCAACTTCCCGGTGGATCGCCCCGTCGTGACATTCGGCCAGCTGGTGGCCGCAGCACGCACCGCCACGGCGCACCTTCCGGTCGCGGAACAGCAGGAGTTCTTCGCCGGCACCGCGCAGCGGGTCTACCGGCTCCCCAGCTCAGTCCGTCGCCCGGGCGTTGTGTAGCCGTGGGCCCGCTTCCGGATCGAAGGACCAGCTCAGCACTGTTTCATCGAAGTGCACACCCAGCCCCGGCGCGTCGCCTAGGCGTACGACACCGTCGTCGACGACGAAGGGCTGGACCATCGTGCGCTCCCGCAACGGGTTGGGAACCCGCGGGACCTCGACGTAGAGTCCAGCGGGCGCGCAGGCGACCACCGTCGCGTTGGCCATGAGCCCCGGGCCGCTGCACCACGTGTGCGGAGCCAGGCGAACACCGGCCGACTCGGCGAGCGACGCGAGCTCGAGCTGACGCAGAATACCGCCGACGTAGACCGCGTCTGTCTGGATGACGTCGACCGCCTGGGCGTCGATGAGTCGTCTGATGTGGTCGGGAGTCCGTTCGTTCTCGCCGGTGGCCAGCCGGGTGTCGAGCTCCGAGCGGAGGATGGCGTGGCCCGCGACGTCGTCGCGGGGCAGCGGGTCTTCCAGCCAGTACGGCCGCATCGGTTCCATCGATCGCATGAGGTCGACGACTTCGCGCACGTCCGGTGGGTCGGCCAGGTAGCTCGCCCCCAGGTCGAGCATCAGCGCACCGTCGGGGCCGAGTTCCTCGCGCACGGCCTCGACCCGCTTGCGATCCAGGTCCACGCCGTGGCCGATTCGGATCTTCACCGCACGGAAGCCGTCCGCGACGTGCCTGCGCACCTCGTGCCGAAGCTCATCCGGATCGGCGGACAGGCCGCCGCTCGCGTAGACCGGAAGATCGCTACGCACCGCTCCACCCAGGAGGGTGCGCACCGGCACCCCGAGGGCATGGCCCAGGAGATCGAATGTCGCCATCTCAACGCCGCCGATGACGCTCTGGAACAGCCCACCGTGGCCCCACCCCGGTGCGCTTCGGGTGAGCCGGTCGAGCACCGTCCGGGGCTCGGCCGGCAGTCCTCGGACCAGCCCCGCAGCACGGTCCACCATCGGCCGAAGCAGCAGCGGCACGTTGAGACCGTCGCCGATCTCACCATATCCGTGCGACCCGTCAGATCCCACCAAGCGCACGAACGCCGACGTCCAGCCGTGATAGACCCCTCCTGGCCAACTCCACACCTCGTCCGGCCGATACCGGGCGCTGAGGATCTCCAGTTCGCATCCGACGATCGTCGGCGTGGACATCGCCCCTCCCTGGGGTCTTCGCTCCGAACAGACGCTTGGCGGACAAACCCTACACGAATGCGAAACTGACTTCCTACATGGGAGACGGCTACGGTGCAGCTGATACGAGCGACGACGGCGCAGGTGATGACAGACCTTCCTTCATCGCCACCGCGGCTCGAGCCTCCACCTGCTCGGAGCCTGGTAGGCATCGAGGGCGCTCATATCGAGCTCTACATCCGCCACCTCGGCGGCTGCGGGCTGATGGCCTCCTCGGTCAACACCTCCATGCATGCAGTACTCGGGTTCTTCAGCTTCGCCCACATCGACGGGTTGATCGTGGCCGACGCGGAGCTCGAGCCCTGGGCGGTTCCGTTCGAGTACAACGCGGCCGCAGCGGCGTGGAGGAGCGACACGGTCGACGTCCTCAGTCGTGAATTGCACCCGCTGCTCGCCTCAGTTCGCCGCGGGCGCGTCGCGGACCTAATCAAGGCCAGTCATGTGGTGACCGCCGACGTTCAGGACACTCTGACTGGCGATGTCGACTGCAGCGAGCACGCGGACTTGGACACGTATTCGCCAAACAGCACGCGTAGCTGGTCAGGCGCAGCCGCTCACGGTCGAACGCCGGACGCTTGGTGGCTGCAGTATCTTCCTGCGACACCCGCCGAGCCGGGCCCGCGGCTCGACGCGCGTCTGGCTGCCGATCATTGGCCGGCCGCAGGCGGAAGTCGGTTCTTCACTGTCGCTACGGGCTCGGCAGCTTCACCCAGCGCTGGCAGGACCGTCCCCGGGCCACGGACAGGGCCTTGGCCTCTGCCTTCAGGCGAGCCTTGACGGCTGCGTGTTCCGCGACCTCGGCGAGGTTGGACAGTTCGTGCGGGTCGGTCCTCAGGTGGTAAAGCTCTTCCTCGCCGGTATGGGTGTGGAAGACGTACTTCCAGTCGACCGTCCTTGCGCCGTAGTAGCGGTTAGGAGTGTCGAACGGACCGCCCCTGCCGTCGAAGTCGATCTCCAGGGGTACGACGCGCTCCAGGTTCTTGCGGCGCAGACGTTCGGGCCGGAGGAGTGGCATCCCGTCCAGGGCATACGGGGCTGCTGCTCCAGCCGCTTCGACGAAGGTCGCGGTGAGGTCCACGTTGGTCACGGGCGGGCGGACGCGACCTGCGGGGATACCCGGCCCGCGCATCAGCAGCGGGACGCGGATGGATGGTTCGTATGGGACGCCTTTGCCCCCGCCGTAGCGGTGCTCGCCGAGCATCCAGCCGTTGTCGGAGGTGAACACGAGGATGGTGTTGTCCAGCCTGCCGGTTTCACGCAGCGCGTCGCAGATCGATTCGACGGCCTCGTCGAGCGAGAGCAGCGCGGCCAGGCGCGCACGGTAGTTCGCGGTGACCTCCTCGACCTGTTGTTCGGTGAGTCGAGGGCGGTTTCGCACCGACATGGGCTTGTCGGAGTTGTCGGCCTCGTTGAAGCTGGGCGGCAGCGGGAGTGGTGCGTCGGCATAGGCGCCGACGTGCCTCGGCGCCGGTTCCGGGTCGACGGTCACGGCCAGTTCGTTCTGCGTCCCGACTGGCGTGTCGTGGGGTGTGATGGGTGCGATGCTCATGAACAACGGCTGATCGGAGTCGCGTTGTGCGTGGATGACGTCGACGGCGTGGGCGGCTATCACGTCGGTGTTGTAGTTCTCTGGCCCTTCGAATCTCTTGACGACGCCGTTGTCGTTGATGTTGAAGTCGAAATAGTTGTAGTGGTTGGGCGACGCTTGGGCGAACCAGTCCTCGAAGCCCGGCAGCCGAAACGCCGGGCCTTCGTTGAGAAGGACCTTGCCCGTATGGCTGGTGTAGTAGCCGGCCCGCTGCAGCCACACGGCGAGAGATTCGCTGAAGTCGACGCTGGTGGGGTCGTTGTTGGCCATCCGGCCATGGTTGTGTGCCAGAAGCCCGGTGTGCAGGCTGCTTCTCGACGGCGCGCAGTGCGGCGTGGTCACAACCGCGTTCTCGAACGTCGTGCCGGACCTGCCGAGGAGTCGCCGGGTTCGTGGCATGGCCGCCATCTCGTCCGCGCGCTGGTCGTCGGTGATGATCACGACGATGTCCGGCCGACGGCGACGCCGATCAGCATGGTCGGCGGCAGCGCTTGCCGGTGCGCTCACCCCGAGCGCGGCTGCCGCGCCGCTGGCGGCGACACCACCGGCGGCACGCAGTAGTTCTCGTCGGCCCACGGTCGGCCGATCGTGGTTCGGGTCGGTCATGTCCGTCCGCCTTTCGGTCCGCCTGTGGTTGTCAGCTTCGGTTCGGGTCGTCCAGGTAGGGGACGATGGTGACGGGACCCAGTAGCCCGTAGTCCTGTCGAGGGCGTGCTGCGAAGGGCGCCTGGGTCACTCGCACGCGGTTGATCAGGTTGGTCGCGATCTCGACTTCGATGGTGCTGGTTCGTCCGGGTCTCAGGTGCGAGCCGATGTCGACGCGGGTGTCGAGTTGATCGACCGCACCCACGGCTGTGCCGTCGACTCGGATCCGGTAGGAGCCGGCGACGGCGCCCAGGTCCAGGTAGGCGCCGGATGCGCCTCGCCAGCTGGATGGCAGCGTGAATCGGGTCGTGTAGGTTCCGACGCCGCTGGCGTCGGCGATGTCGGCGATCTCGCTCCAGGGCGTCAATGCGATGTCGTCGAACGTCCACCGCACGTGGTGCATTGTGCTCGACGGCTGGCCGGGGCGGGCGGGCTGCCAGTCGTCTACGGTGAGGTCCCAGCGTGGGAGGGGCAGCGGGTCCGGCAGGCCCGATCCTGGCGTGGTGCTGCGGGAGGGCGCCGCGGGGGCGGTCCAGGTCGGGGGTCCGAGCACGACCAGGGCTGCGGCCAGTCCGCGCAGCTCCACCTCGAGCTCGGTGCGTCCGCCACGGCGGCGGGCGGTGGCGAGTTTCGTGATGTGCCCGGTCCATGGGTCGAGCAGGTAGGGCACCGTGTTCGTGGCGCCGCTGAGTGAGACGACCGTCGTGACGGGCTGGCCGCTGGTGTTGTGCAGGAAGTGGTATTCCGCGGCGCCGTCGGTTCTGCGGATGGCCCGGACTGCCGGGTCGGTGGACGTGGCTGCCGGAGCGACGCCCAGTGCGGTCAGGATGTCCGGCACGTCGCCGCTCGACGCGGCTCTGCGGACGTTGCGGCGCGAGAGCAGGTGGGCGACGACCGCCCGCAGCGCGGCGTCCATCGACGCGGCTTGGTCGGGTGTCTCTGCGTAGCCGGACGCCGTCGCCGGGGGTTCGCCGATGACGATGACCGGCAGCCCGCGGCCTGCCAGCGCGTCGATCTTCTCGGCTGCCTCCAGCGGCATGCTGTTTTCGTTGTCGATGATCAGTGCCTGGTAGGCCGGTCCGTGCGGGGCGAGCCGGCGGTTGGCAACGGTCGCGGCGGGGAGCGACAGGGTGCCGGGAGACACATAGCCGTAGGTGTAGCCCTCCCGCACCACCGCGGCGGAGTCGAAGATGTCGCCCGGGGCGAGGAGTCCGAAGACCTGGGTGTAGACGGCCAGGTCGGTGCGCCGCACGCCGTGCTGCAGCAGGTGCTGGACGCGGGCGAAGTAGCCGCTGACGTCACTGGTCATGGTCCAGGTGGGGTTGCGTGGTCCCATGGCCTCCGGGATCGTGCCGATCGGGTGGAATCCCGGCCAGTGCGTGTGGTTGTCGCTGATCGTGCCGTCCGACGACGGTGGCACGTGCGGGTACGGGATGCCGACCATGCGGAGCCGGTTGACGCCCAGCGCGAACTGCCCGTTGGCCTGACCCACCAGGTCCTGCACGGTGGACTCGTACGGAACCCGTCCCTGGCCGGCGCCGGGACGGTACTCGTCGGAGACGATGGTGCGGCCGCCCATGTCCGCGCCCGAGGCGATCAGGCGCCAGTCCTCGGACCCTCGGGGAGTGAATCCGAAGTTCTCCCCCTCGGGGACGTCGGTGAGCGCGCTCGCGTATGCGACATCGACGGGGAAACCTGCCTGCGTCTGGTACGGCTGGGCCTGGTACCGCATGCCCATCGAGTTCGCGAAGCGCTGGAACGGACGCAGGTGATGGTCGATGTACAGGTCGTTCATGGTCTGGTCGACATCGCGTTTGACGCGCTGCGCCACGGTGGCCTCGCTCGCCGAGTACCCGAGAAGGGCCAGGTACGGAGTCAGGGCATAGCCACGCCGGGCGCGGAACTCCTCAAGCAGAGCCGGTGTCCACACCTTGGACCGGTAGCCCACCTCGACGGAGTCGTCGAAGAAGTTACCGCCGCAGCGTCGCAGCAGCTGACGTGTGCGCCTCGGGAGGATCGTCTCGAAGTAGTCGGTGAACGCCTCGGTGCCGGCCGTGCTCAGGTAGTCGATGCAGCGCGGCTCGGGGTCGGAGTACATCGGGACGAGGTTCTGGAACGGCAGGTCGGGTTTGAGTGCGCTACCCCGGTACCAGAACCCGATGATGACCCAGGTCTCGGCGTCCGGTGGTGTCCAGTCGACCGTGCCGTCGCTCACCTGGTCGGTGAGGTCGACCACCGACGCCAGGTCGACGACAGGCGCCGCCGGTGTGCCGCCGGCCGTTCGGAGCGCCTGTACGGCGATCGGGTGGAGTTCCGCGGTGCGGGTCACGGAGATGATGACGCCGTTCTCGGCCGTCCGATCCACGTAGGTCCGGTCGGCGGGGCGTGGGACGGGTGCTCGGTATGGTGTCCCGCCGCGGATCTCCTGGTGGGCGAAGACGATCTCCTTGGCGCTCGCCGGGCCGTCGACGTCGAGGCCGGGCACGGACACGTTCCAGTGCGGCCCCATGGTGATGTCGACGGTCAGGCCCAACGTGTCGGCCTCGGCGAGGACACGTTCTACTGCCTCGACCCACGCGGGTGACCCGTAGCCGAACCGGTCCGGGTCGATCGGATAGCCGTCCGAGATGCCGTAGAGGCAGCCGATCTCGACACCTCGGTACCCGCCGTCGGCCACCGAGCGGAGCTGATCGATCAGCACGTCGTGGTCGACGGCGGCTGCCGGCCACCACCACCGGAAGAGCGCGCCCGCCGCCCGAGGCGGGGTCGCGAAGTCGCGCAGCACCGGAACGGCCGCCCCACGAGCCGCGGCATTCGGCGCCGCTCCGGCCGGGAGCACTGGGCCGACGGCGGCGGCAACGGTTGCTACGCCGATCACCTGGAGGAATGTGCGGCGGCCGACGTCGTGCCGGCCTGGTCGCTCAGTCATGGGTCACCCCTTTTCGTTGAGGCGAACGGTCCGTCACGTTCTGAGTTCGATCGGCACTGCCGACGCGCTGCTAGCCCTTCGACGCGCCGCTCATGAGGCCGCGGACGAGGTAGCGCTGGGCGAGGATGAGGACGGCGAGTACGGGAATGGAGACGATGACCGCCGCGGCGGCCATCTGGTTCCAGTAGACGTTCAGGCCGGAGATGAGGTCGTACAGACCGCGCGCGACGGTGTGGTTGGAACTGGACTCCAGCAGGATGAGCGAGAGTGGGTATTCGCCCCACGTGAGCAGGAAGGTCATCAGGCCCGTGGTGATGAGGCCAGGTCGAGACAGCGGGACGAAGATGCGGGCGAAGATCTGCCAGCGGTTCGCTCCGTCGATGCGGCCGGCCTCTTCGAGTTCGAGCGGCACGGTCCGGGCGTAGTTGTAGTTGATGAGTGTGCCGAACGGGAGCATGAACACCAGCAGCGCCAGCATGTAGCCGATGAGGGTGTCGTGCAGCCCGATGGCGTGCGTGAGGACGTAGATCGGGACGACCAGCGCCGGGCCTTCGAGGAGCTGGACGACGATGATGAGCATCAGCACGCCGACGACCCAGCGCTTGGCCACGCGGGCCAGTACGTACCCCATGTACATGCCGATCCCGGACGTCAGCACGGATACGACGACGGCCACTATCGACGTGTTGAGCAGGAACCGCAGCCACTGCGCGCCCACGCCCTCGCTGAACCAGACCTGCCGGTAGGCCTCGAAGGTCGGGGCTTGCGGCCACCACTGCACGGGCAACGCGTAGGTCTCGCCGAGCGGCTTGACCGAGAGCAGCAGCAGCCACACCACGGGGAGGAGGACGCAGCCCAGGATGGCCAGGCACAGCAGGGTCTCGCCGAGGCGGCTGACACCCGCTCCGGCGCGACGTCGCCGGACCGGCGAGACGATGCGTGCCGGTCGTCGCGGCGCGGTGTTCGTCGACGTGGCCATCAGTTCTGACCCTTTCCACTCCGGAGCAGGCCGGATGCCCGGAAGTACAGCGACGCGAAGACAAGCAGCAGCACGACGTTGACGAGCGAGACGACGGCCGCCGCGCTGAGGTCGAAGTCGGTGAAGCCGAGCTCCATGATGTGGACCGGCAGGATCAGCGTGGAGTCCACCGGGCCGCCCCCGGTCATCGCGTGGACGAACACGAGGTTGTTGGCCACCCAGATCGCGGTGAGCAGCGCCATGGTCAGGATGTGCTGGCTGACCATCGGGATGCGGATCCTGAAGAACAGCTGCCACCGGCTGGCGCCGTCGACGGCGGCCGCCTCCTCGACGGCGGTGTCGATGGTCTGGATCGCGGCTCCGATCACCAGACCGACCAGCGTGAACAGCCGCCACACCATCACGGCCATAACCGCCCACAGCGCCGTCTCAGGGTCACCGAGCCATGGGTGGCCCTGGTCGAGCAGGCCGACCCGGACCAGGGCGTCGTTGATGAACCCGGTATCGCTGGACAGGCCCCAGCGCCAGACGGCGGCCACGACGATGCCCGGCAGCACCCAGGGGACGAGCATGAACGCGCGGGTGATCCGGACCGGGAGCGTCTCACGGCTGAGCAGGTTCCCGAGCGGGACACCCAACAGCATGATCAGCGCGACCGATCCGCCGATCCAGATAACGGAGTTCTTCAGCGCGGTCAGCGTGGCATCGGACGTGAGAGTGTCCTCGATCGTGGCCAGACCGACGTGCTCGCCGCCGAACATGTCGTAGGTCGTGGTGTCGCGTAGGGACAGGTCGACGAGGAAGTACAGCGAGAACACGACGACGGCGACGATCAGCAGGAGGCCGGGCAGCAGGCCGATGGCGTGGAAAAGCCACTCCCCGCCCCGGCGGTGGCCGCCGCCGGAATCCTGCCGGGTGGCCGGCGATGAGCGGGTTTCGAGCTGGGTCACTGCACCGCACCGTCCACGGACTCAGCGGCATCGGCCGGGTCGAGGCTGCCGAGCAGCACGGCCTGGAACGCCTCCCGTAGGTCCTCCTGCGCCGAGGCGTGGCCGGGGAAGACCGGCAGCGGCTCGACTGCGGCGAAGACCTGGTCGGCGCGGGCGGCCAACGCCGGGTACTGCTGCGCCCAGACGTCGCTGTGCAGCACATCCTGCGCTGCTGGGACCCGGCCCGCGATCACCGAGCCATCCCAGCCGGCCTGCTGCTCGGGCTGGGCCCAGAACTCGAGGTAGTCGAGAACCGCGTCGGCGTCGTTCACCTGGCGGGTGGGAGTGAACAGGAAGGCGGCCTGGCCGACGAAGTTGGTCGCCTCGAACGATCCGGTGACGGAATCCGGCCGGGGGAACTCGACCACCGCGTCGGGAAAGTCGGCCGGGACGTCGTAGTCCTGCGCGATCACGGGCGCAAACGACTTGGTGATCACCATGGCGGCCTGCTCGTTGTAGAACAGCTGCAAGGAGTCGCGGAAGTTCTGGTCGGTCACTCCGGGCGGGGCGTACTGGGCCAGGTCGCGCATGAACTGCAGGGTGTCGGCCCAGCCGTCCTCGGCCACGGCCGGCTCGCCGCTCTCCGGGTCGGTCCAGCGGGCGCCGTTCATGTACGCGATGGACTCGAGGATGTCGACGTCGAGCGTGTCGCGGCTGCCGAACGCGATGCCGTATCGGCCGTCGGCCGACAGTGCCTCGGCCGCGTCGACCAGTTCCGACCAGGTCTGTGGCGGCTCGACCCCTGCCTCGGCGAGCATCCGCTCGTTGTAGATCAGCATGGGGCTCAGGTCGACGTAGGGCGAGAAGCCGTAGAGCTGCCCGTCGTAGGCGCCGAGATCCCAAAAGCTCTGGACGTAGTTCGCCGACCAGTCCGCCACGCGCCCCTCGGCGTCGTCGGTGAGCTCGGCGATGGGCACGATGACGTCCTGCGTCGCCAGCTCGGCGAGCATCGAGTTCTCGATCACGACGATGTCGGGCAGGTTGTCCGAGCCGTTGGCCAGCGCCACCTGCTGGTGCCGGTCGTCCCAGTCGAAGAACTCGGTCGTCACCGTGAGGCCGCTCTGCGCCTCGAACTCCTGGTTGCGCTCGAGGTAGTAGTCCCGCTCATGCTGCGGACTGCCGAACTTCCACACCGTGATCTCATCGTCACGGCCGGCCGAGGTCTCGCCGCCGTCTTCACCGCCACCGCATGCAGCGAGGACCAGCATGGTGGCGCCGAGAAGCGCCGAGCACGCCGCCCGATAGCGCCTGTTGTGAGTCATCGTCGAGTCCTTCCATGCCCAGAGCGGATCGTGTTCAACGGTTCGAAGACGGCGGCGCCTCGGCACACGAAACGAAGGCAACCGGTCAGCGCGGTCCGCGACGGTGGGCGGGGACGTTCCGGGCGGCGCAGGCTGGCGGTCAACGCGGGTGGGGCGCCGTCACGACCCGAGGCCAGGTACCCGACGGGCCCACGGCCACCCCGTACACCTGCGACTCCAGCCACGGCGCCACTCCACTCCGTCGTATGCAACGATTCATGTGGATGCTAGGGTGCCGCCTCATAGATGGTCAACACACTGGCTAGTAATTCTATGAATCGTTACATATGATCTTGATGTACGTGGCCGGAGCGCCCTGCCAGCCGTGCCGCCTCACCAGGGAGAACATGTCGATGAGCCAACGACGACCGAGCGTGTTGTTCTTGTTCGCCGACCAGCTGCGCGGCCGCGATCTGGGCTGTATGGGAAGCCCGGTCGTGCGAACGCCGTGGGTCGATCGCCTCGCCGATGAGGGCGTCGTGGCCAGCCGCGCCTACGCGAACTCACCCGTCTGCACGCCGAACCGCGGGACCCTGCTGACCGGCCTGTTCCCACACGGGCACGGCGCCATCGCGAACGACATGCCGATGTACGCCGACGTGCCGTCGATCGGCCGGACGCTGCGCGACGCCGGATACCGCACCGGCTACGTCGGCAAGTGGCACCTCGATGGCGTGCCGCGGAGCAGATTCACCCCGCCCGGTGAGCGCCGCCACGGCTTCCAGTACTGGGCGGCCTACAACTGCGCGCACGACTACTTCAATCCCACCTACTATCGCGACGATCCGGTTCCTATAGTGGCCGACGGGTACGAGCCGGTCGTCCAGACGGGCCTGGCCGTCGAGTTCCTCCGGTCGCTGGCCGATGACGACTCGTTCGCGCTCTTCCTGTCGTGGGGTCCCCCGCACGACCCGTACGACCAGGTGCCGGAGGAATACCGCCGGCGCTACGACCCGGAACGCGTCAGCCTGCCGCCGAATCTGCTCTCGGCCGATGGCAATCCGCTGGCCCGCGACCTTGAGCCCCGCGAGACGCTCCGGTCGTACTACGCGGCCATCTCCGCCCTCGACGATCAGGTCGGGCGGCTCCTTCGCGAACTCGACCGGCTGGACCGGGAGCGCGACACCATCGTCGTCTTCACCTCCGACCACGGCGACATGCTCTGGGCCCACGGCTGGATGAAGAAGCAACTGCCCTACGAGGAGGCCATCCACGTCCCCCTCATCCTGCGCTGCCGGGAACTGCTGCCCGCCGGCCGCACCTACGATGCACCGTGCTCCACCGCGGACCTGGTCCCGACGTTACTGGACCTCGCCGGCCTGGAGCCGGGCGACGTGCATGGCCGGAGCCTACTGCCAGGCCTGAGTGACGGCGAGCGCGGGGATGACGCCGTCCTCATCATGAACCAGTGCCGGTTCGACGAAGCGCTGTTGCAAGGAGTCCCGGAATGGCGCGGACTGCGATCACGACGGTGGACCTATGCCGAGACCGTCGAGCGCACACCGTGGCTTCTCTTCGACAACGACGCCGACCCCTGGCAGCAGGCGAACCTCATCCACTCACCCGACCACGCTGACGTCCGCGGCACTCTCGCGGCCGAGCTTCGAGCCCGGCTCCATCAAGTCGGCGACCCGTTCACCGACACGCTGGGAATGGTCGAGCACACCGGAACCGGCGAGGCCTGGCGGGTGCGAGAGCTCGACATGGTCTCCAGGTTCGGGGAGCTGCTCGACGTATCGGAGTGACGACATCGAGCGGGTCAACGTCGCTTGCTCGACGACCTGCTCCGCGACCAGGTCGCATGGGCAGACGAGCTCGACGCGCGAACCACGAGTTCCGGGGTCATCACGATCTGGCGGTGCGCGTGCTCGCCGGCGCCATCGACCTCGTCCAGCAGCAGCTTCGCCGCGACCTCACCCAGCTCGTACCGAGGCTGCCGGACCGATGTCAGCGGCACCGCGGAGCCGGCGGCGAAGTCGATGTCGTCGTACCCGACCAACGCCACGTCACCCGGAACCGAGACACCGTTGGCGAACATCACCTGCAGCACCCCCAACGCCAGCAGGTCGTTGGCGCAGATCACCGCGGTCGGGCGCGGTCGAAGACCCAGCAGCCGCTCGCCGGCGTCGCACCCGGCGCCGAAACTCAGCTCCGTGCACTCGATGACGGTCAACCGATCGGCGGGAACACCGGCCTCCGCCATCGCCGCGAGTACGCCCTCCCGCCGCTCCGTCACCTGGTGCAACAGCGGCGGCCCGGACACGTAGACCAGCCGCTCATGCCCCTGCTCGAGCAGATGGCTCGCCGCCAGCCTGCCGCCCAGCACGTCGTCGACCGACACCGAACACTGCTCGGTGCCCGCTGCGCGGCTGTCCAGCAACACGACCGGCACGCCGCGATCGGCCAACTTGGCCAGCCACGGACTGCCCGGATCGACCGGCGAGATCAGCACACCCTGAACCTGCTGCTCCCCGAGCATCTCGACATTGGACTCCTCCCGCGGCGGCCGGCCATCGCTGTTGCACAGGATCACCGAATGGCCGACCCGGCTCAGCGTCTCCTCGACCCCGCGAATCACGTCGATGAAGAACGGGTTCGCGATGTTCAGCACGACCAGGCCTACCGTCCTCGTCCGCCCGACCCTGAGCTGACGAGCGGCGTTGTTCCGGACATATCCCAGCCTGGCGATGGCGTCGAGCACCTTCAGCCGGTTGGCCGACGACACGTAGTCCGGCCGGTTCAGCACGTTGGACACCGTACTGACCGACACCCCGGCACTACGGGCGACATCCTTCATACTGGCCACGAGCGGCTCCCTGAACACCTCGACCAGGGCGGAACCCAGGGGACACAGGCGCAACCCTGCGTCGCCATGTGCCGCTACCGCCCAACGATGCTATCCACGTGCAACGATACATCCCACAGTGTCATTCGTAATCGTGCATACTCGACCCGACGATGACGATCGCAGCGGGTCAATTATGAATCGATGCATGCCACGACAGGTAGACAGGCAGCGCGGCCACTGCGGAATGGCGAACGCGACGTCCTGCCTGGATAAGTCCCATACACGACTGTCGTCGCAAACGGGTCGCCGACGGTGCGATGCCTTCATCGTAAGCGGCATACCGTTCACCCGAGCGGTCGTCGCTGAGCCGCTCGTCGTTCCGCTCAACGTCCGTGGGATCAGTCATGCTCACGCCTATCCGGCGGAGCCGCGCATATCACACGAGTAGAGCACAGTCGTGGCGTGTGACCAGAGGATGAGACCGCGTACCACGGGTGTGCGCTCGCGCTTGGCGGGTAACTGTTTCGACCGGGGCGGGACGTCCAGAAGGTGGAGATGTGAGTCGCGACGAACGCCTGCCAGTAGTGGACTACGACCAGATCTCTATCGAGACGCTTCAGCAGGTGATCATGCGGTTGAACCACGACGAGCTGCGACAGCTCTCGGCGTACGAGTCTGAGCATGCCGACCGGCCGCTGGTGAAGCGGATACTCGAAGCCCGCATGGCCCAGTTGGAGTCCGTGGTGTGACGATCTGTGCCGACGGTGGTTAGTCAGCGGGTGACGGATGGCATCGAACCCGGGATGCATAGCATCGGAGAAAGGAGCCGATGTTCGGGTCATTCGTTCGGCGGCGCCTTGCTGATGTCCGCTAGCGCGGATTGTGGGTCCTCCATCCTGGCCAAGTCGCCGATCGACACAACTCCCACTGGACGCCCATCGGCGTCCACGACCGGGAGGCGTCGTACCGCGCGGTCGCGCATCAGCGCGACCGCGTCATCAACGCTCGTGTCTGGTTGTACGGTCTCGAGGTTCGCGCTGTGGATCGTGCCGATGAGCGCCTTTTGGGCGTCCATCTCACTCGCTACAGCGCGAACGACGATGTCGCGGTCGGTGAGGATGCCGCTGATGGCGGCGTCCCCGAGAACGACCACATCGCCGATATCGTGGTCCCTCATCGCTTGGGCCGCTTCGCGTACCCGGGCGGTGGCAGGAAGAGTCACCACCTCCGTCGTCATCACGTCGGCCACAGTACGACTCATGGAACGCACCTCCTCGGCAGCAGCGAGCGGTTCGCGAACACTCCGACTCCGGTACCCAGGCTCACCAAAACAATCCCGTGGCGGCTGTCTGCCGTCGGTTCCTGGTTCCTGTCGGTCGAGGAACTGGCGGGTGACTGCGGAGGTTTCGTCCGACACCGCTTGTTGGCGAGTTCTGACACCGCCGGGCACGTGTCGGTGCCGCGGATGTTGGTTTGCGTCGACACCGCTTCCGCGCCCGACGGGTGTCAGGTTGTCCGCTGCTTTGTGGCTTGGGCCAGACGGTAGGAGTCGGTGCCGGTCTCGAGGATGGTGCTGCCGAAGGTGAGTCGGTCGACGATGGCTGCGCATAGCCGGGGGTCGGTGAAGGTCTTGGTCCAGCCGCCGAAGGACTCATTGGACGCGATCGCGACCGAGGCCTTCTCCTCACGCTCGGTGAGGACCTGGAAGAGGAGTTCCGCGCCGCGGCGGTCGAGTTGCATGTAGCCGAGTTCGTCGATGCACAGCAGGTCGACGCGGCCGTAGCGGGCGATGGTCTTCGCCAGCGTCATCTCGTCGGCGGCCTCGACGAGCTCGTTGGCAAGCTGGGTCGCCAGGGTGTACTTGACCCGGTAGCCGGCCATGGCGGCCTCGGTGCCGAGTGCGATCAGCAGATGGGACTTGCCGGTGCCGGAGTCCCCGATCAGACACAGCGGCTGTCCCTTCTGGACCCATTCGCACTTGGCGAGGGTGTGGATCACGGCGGGATCGATGTTGGGGTTGGCGTCGAAGTCGAAGGCCCGCAGGGACTTCTCGCGGGGGAACTTGGCGGCCTTGATCCGGCGTTCGGACCGGCGTCGGGCGCGATCGTCGCACTCGGCGAGCAATAGTTCGGCGAGGAACCCGCGGTAAGACATCTGCTCACGCCCTGCCCGGTCGGCGTAGTCGGTGAAGGAGTTGCGGATGGTGGGCATTCGCAGCATCCGGCACGCTTGGTCGATCGCGGCGTCGGCTGCTTCTTCGGTCATTCCACGGCGCTTGGTGGTCACGGTGCGGCTCCTTCGTTCGGGGTGTCACGTCGGCTGGCCAACAGCTGGTCGTACTTCTCCACGCTCGGCAGCGGCCGAGTGTCGGCCGGGATGTGGGCGCGGAGCCGGCGCTCGGTCAGCGATCGCACGGCAGGGATCTCGCCTTCTCCGCGTGCCCTGTCGCCGCTCATCAGGGACTGGTGGTCCGCTGTCGTGTCGTCGGCTCCGCCATCTGCTGTGTCGTTGTACTTGCGCGCTTCCAACGCGACAGCGTCCGCGGTGAGCGCGCCTGCACGCAGCGCCGTCGCGAGTCCGGCGACGACGTGGTCGTGTGGAAGGTGCCGGTGCAGCATCAGGACCTCAATGAGGGCACGGGTGCCGTCGGCGTCACCGTGGGCCTTGCAGGCCGCGGCCCACCAGGCGTCGTGAACGGGCGTGAACCGCCCGGATGCCCTGGCCTGCTCCAGCGCTTTCGCACCGGGTAGCGCGCCCGGTTTGCGGAGGAGGACCTCGAGATAGTGGTCCAGGTCGACCCGGGTCGAGCCCTTGGTCATGAGCCGTTCGTGGCGGGCGATCTCGGTCCTGCCGTCGAACACGACCAGGTCGCTGGCGTTCAGGAGCACCCGGGCTTGACGGCCGACCATGCGCGCGGGCACGGAGTACTTGTTCATCCGGACCGTGACCTGGGCGTACCGGTCCACGCGCGGGGTGAACCAGCGGCCGGTCTCGAACGGCTCGGTCGGAAGGGGCGCGAGGAGTGGCTGCTCGGTGGCGAAGTGTTCCCCGACCGTGCGGGCGCGGGACCCGATCCGCCGGGCGTCGTCGGCTTCGTCCCAGGCGTCGACCATAGCGTTGAGCTCGGCGAGGGAGTCGACTTCTGGGATGGGGACGAGGTGGTTGCGTCGGAACCAGCCGATCTGCCCCTCGACGCCGCCCTTCTCGTGCGCACCTTGGATTCCGGGCTGGCAATAGAAGGCTTCGATGCCGTAGTGGGAACGGACGGCGGTCCACCTGTCGGCCTCGACCCGCTGGCGGGAGAACCCGATCACGCTCGCGACGGCGGCCTTGAGGTTGTCGTAGCGGATCTTCCCGGTCGGCACCCCGCCGAGCACGTTGAAGGCGTGGACGTGACCCTCGAAGAAAGGCTTCCTGCCCAGCCGAGGCACTGACCCTGTGCACGGCCTTGCCCGAGTAGGAGAGCCGAAGGCTGAACAGCGCGCAGGTTACGAGCTCGCCGCGCAGGCGGATGGCGACGTCGCCGAAGTCAACCTCGGCCTCGCGGCCCGGGAGGTGCTCTTGCGGGATGAACGCGTTGGCAGGTTCCCGTCCGACCTCGTCGCGAATCTCACGGCGTCGGGTGGCGACGTACTCGCGGACCATCCAGTACGACACCACCCCGGCCCCGTCATGTTCGTCAAGCAGTCGATCGAAGATCCGCTTCGCCGTGTGTCGCTGCTTCCGCGGCGCGTCGAGGTCCGAGCGCAGCCAGTCGTCGATCACCACTCGGTACGCGTCAAGCCGTGAGCCGCGTTTGGGCGGTTGCTTTCTCTCCTTCGGCCATGCAGATTCCAGCGCCGCTGTCACGGTTCGGAAGCCGACGCCGTGCTTGCGCTGCAGCGCGCGGTTGGACATCCCAGATCGGGCATCCCGTCGGATCGCCGCGTACAGGTCGACCCGGGAACGCGGCTGCGTCATCGGTGGCACTCCTGACGTGAGCACGCCGTGGGCACGACTTTCGGCACCGGGCCACCGCCCGGGAACGGTGACCGCATGCGACCACAGCCCGGAATCACTGGCCCTACCGAGGTGCCTGGTCATGTGCTGCGCAGGGCTTCGGTGGGCGGTACTGAGTCGGCCCGGAGTGCGGGGTACGACCGACGACGGAGCCGATGAGCAGCGAGTAGGCCAGGTCGAGTCCCACTGAAGCCCAGGTCAGTACGACGGCCCGGCCTTGCGTGGTGACGAGCACGCCCAGGATCAGGCCTGTGATGCCGCCGACGACATCAACCTCGACACCACCTGTCCGCCCCGTGTCCCTGGCGCGACGAAGATCTGCTTGCGCGGTGCCTAATCGGTCTTCCCGCAACACCTCGCGGGCCCCTCAGTGTTCGCTGCTGAAGAACCGTAGCAACAGCGGGCCGACGGTCTGTGGGTCGACGACGTGATCCGTCCCCTCGAGGGTCTCCCGTTGAGCGTGGGGTAGTAGGTCTGCAAGCTCGTCGGCTGTGCGGTCGAAGAAGTCCGCGGGCAGGCCTGCCATATAGGGGGCCGTGATCGGTCCTCCGGTGGTGACCAGGACCGGTTGGGTGACCGTTGCCAGTCGATCGGCCGGCAATTGGTAGCGGTTGAGGAAGACGCTGTCGTGGACCAGCGTGGGCGCGAGGGCGACCGAATGCGCCCAATGCGCCGTCTGCTTGCCTGCCGCTTTCCTGGCCGCGATGTTGTCGTCGGAGGCGCCGGTCATGCGCATGAACAGTTCGAGAACCTCCTCGTCTCGCCCGGCGTCGAAGGCGCGTCGGGTGTCCGCGATGTACTCCTCGAATCGCGGGCGTATGTCGTCTCCGACCGCGTAGGGCACCTCCCACACGGCGATCGTGTCGATGGCTGACCCGGCCGCGGCGGCTTCCAGCGCCAGCGCGCCACCTGAGGACGCCCCGAACAGGTGTGCCGAGCCGCCCGCCTCCGCGATCAACGCATCCAGGTCCTCGATCTCCCTTTCCACGGCGTAGGGCTCGGTGAAGCCGCTCGCGCCGCGTCCCCGACGGGCATAGTTGTAGACCGTGAAGTGCTCGGCGAGAGCAGGTACCAAGGGAGCGTTCTCGGCTCCGTCGTCCAGTCCGCCGCCTACCAGGACGACAGCCGGGCCGCTTCCCTTCCGGTCGTAGGCGATGGCGGTGCCATCGTTTGATGTCACGCGAAAGGCCATCTCGTTCATCTCACATCTCCGTTCGAGAGGTTTGTCTCAGCGCCTGAGCAGCGTGCCGACGACGGCCTCGGTGCGCGACCACCGCGCCCTTGCGATCACGACCGCCACGACGAGACAGGCGAGCGGCAGCCAAGGGCTCTGCTCGAGCACGAACTGATCGGTGATGACAGCACCGGTCAGCAATGCCGCCAACCCGAGACTGGCCAGGCCCGCCAGAGCCGGGATCAGAAGTCCAACCCCTCCCGCGACCTCCAGCGCTCCGACCAGGTACCGGAGCCACTGGCCAGCCCCGATGTCGGCGAATATGTCCACCATGACCGGGTCGCCGGCGAGCTTCGAGATTCCGCCGCCGGCGATTATCGCCGCCAGGACGACTTGCAGAATCCAGACGCCGATGCTGCTCGCCCGCCCGGGCGTGTGTGCAACGGTTTCCGAGTTGTTCTTGGGGATGGTGCTCATTCGGCTCTCCTTGTCGTGTCTGGGCCTGGTACCGGTGATGGCGTTGGCCGAGTGAGCCGGGTTGTCGGAGTTGATGTCGACCAAGTGCTCGCGGTAGCGGGATCTATTTTTTGTTGCGGTAGAGGACCATGGTGATGGGGCCGAAGACCGCGACGAGAAGTACGGACGAGACGAGCACCCAGCCGATTTCCCCGGCGGGCACCGAGCCGTGCATCAGGCCGCGTACCACGGTCGCCAGGTGGGTGATCGGGTTGACCTCGATGACCGCCTGCATCCACCCGGGCATCGTCTTTGGGTCCACGAAGATGTTGCTCACGAACGTCAGCGGGAACATCACCATCATGCTGACCCCCGCCACCGAGTTCGGCGTGCGCAGGATCAGGCTGAGCATCGTCCACAGCCACGACAGGCAGAACGAGAACACCAGCAGCAGCACCACCGACAGCACCACGCCGACGGCGCCACCCTCCGGCCGGAACCCTAGGACCAGGCCGAGCATGATGACGATCGCCGACCCGATCGAGTAGCGCACCAGATCGCCGAGCAGAGCGCCGACCAGCGGCGACGGTCGCCACACCGGGAGCGACCTGAACCTGTCGAAAACGCCTTTCTGAATGTCGGTGTTCAGCGTAATACCAGTGTTCATGGTGATCATGACGTTCGCCTGCACCAGGATGCCCGGCAATAGGAACTGCAGGTATTCCTGCGTCGACCCGGCGAGCGCGCCACCGAACAGGTAGGTGAACATCAACGTGAACATGATCGGGAACATGGTCACGTCGACGAGCTGCTCCGGGACGTGTTTGATCTTCAGCAAAGCGCGCCAGCCGAATGTCAACGAGGTACTCACCGGACCGGGTCGGGGCGGGCGCTCACCGGCCAAGAGCACACCGCGCAGCGCGTCCTCGGTGACCGGCGCCGACGCCTGCTCCGCGGACGTGGCATTCATGCGGCATCCTCCTTGGGTGTCTCCTCGGCGGCGTGTCCGGTCAGGGCGAGAAACACCTCGTCCAGGCTCGGCTGACCGAGCGCGAACTCGGTGACGTCGATGCCGCCGCGGGACAGCTCGGCCAGGGCGCGGGCGACCCGCTCGGGGTCGGAGATCCGCGCGGACAGCGCGACCGGGTCGGCGGACGGCTCGACCTGCACCTCGAGAGCAGCGGCGAGGACCCGCTCTGCCTCGGCCCGCTGCTCGGGCGCACGTAGCCGTACGTGCAGCGAGCCGGCGCCGACCGATGCCTTGAGCTGGCCGCTCGAGCCCTCGGCGACCACCTTCCCGTGGTCGATCACCGCTATCCGGTCGGCCAGCTGGTCGGCCTCGTCGAGGTACTGCGTGGTCAGCAACACGGTGGCGCCCTCGGCGACCATGCCCCTGACGATCTCCCAGACCTGGTTCCTGCTGCGCGGGTCGAGCCCGGTCGTGGGCTCGTCGAGGAAGATCAGTTCGGGGGTGACGACCAGGCTCGCCGCGATGTCGATGCGCCGGCGCATCCCGCCGGAGTACTTCTTCACCTGCCGGTCAGCCGCCTCGGCAAGACCGAACGCGTCGAGCAGGTCGGCCGCCCGCTCCCTGCCTCGGCGGCGTGAGTAGCCGAGCAGCCTGGCGAGCAGCAACAGGTTCTCCACCCCGGTGAGGTCCTCGTCGACCGACGCGAACTGCCCGGTAAGGCTCACCCGGGTCCGTACCGAACGCGCATCACGCACGACGTCGTAGCCGAGCACTTGCGCCTCTCCGGCGTCGGGGCGCAGGAGCGTGGCCAGCATGCGGATCGCGGTGGTCTTGCCCGCCCCGTTCGGACCGAGCACGCCGTACACGCCCCCGGCGCTCACGGCCAGATCCACACCGGCGACCGCGTGGGTCGTGCCGAAGCTCTTCTTCAACCCTCTCGTCTCGATCGCGAGCTTTCCCATGGGTTCGAGTCCTTCTCTCGGTGTTGCGAACGGATTGGTTGAGCTAGTCAAGTTTGACTACTTGGCCAGAGTACACGAGGAGGAAACGTCTAGTCAAGCTTGATTAGAAGCGCATCTTGAGGGGATCGTGGACCGTTCGCCACGAACCCGGATCATCGGCCATGGTGTAGGCGCCCTCAGCCAGTCGTTTGCTCAGGCTCTTCGCCCACTCCAGTTCGGTGCGTGCGTGTCCCGCCCACAGTTCGGCCTGATCGCGGACGTGTTCGGGAATGTCGGGGTTCGGGTTCTCCCACCCCTTGGCCTGCCCTACGAGCTCCGCTTCCAGGCGCGCGACCCGCTCGTTAACGTGCGCGATGGCATCTGTCCTGGTCAGCATGGGCAACATGGCGATGGCCGCGTCGAGCATGGTGGGGTCATGGGTGCGCCGCAGACCGTCGCGGACCAGTTCGACTATCTCGTCACGTCCCCGAGCTGTCGCGCGGTACAAAACGCGCTCCGGCCCGGAGTTGCCCGGCTCGGCGTGTTCGGTGAGGAGGCCATCAGCCGCCGCCTTCTTCAGCGCGTGATAAATCGAGCCGGGCTTGATCTTGGCCCAAATCTCCGCACCCCAGCTCTGCAGTTCGGACCGCACCTGGTAGCCATGCGCGCCGCCGGAGAGGTGCACGATACCGAGTACCAGGAGCTTCGTCGCCGACATACGCCCACCTCCGCTCAATCTGCTTGTCTCGATCGCGAGCTTTCCCATGGGTTCGAGTCCTTCTCTCGGTGTTGCGAACGGATTGGTTGAGCTAGTCAAGTTTGACTACTTGGCCAGAGTACACGAGGAGGAAACGTCTAGTCAAGCTTGATTAGAAGCGCATCTTGAGGGGATCGTGGACCGTTCGCCACGAACCCGGATCATCGGCCATGGTGTAGGCGCCCTCAGCCAGTCGTTTGCTCAGGCTCTTCGCCCACTCCAGTTCGGTGCGTGCGTGTCCCGCCCACAGTTCGGCCTGATCGCGGACGTGTTCGGGAATGTCGGGGTTCGGGTTCTCCCACCCCTTGGCCTGCCCTACGAGCTCCGCTTCCAGGCGCGCGACCCGCTCGTTAACGTGCGCGATGGCATCTGTCCTGGTCAGCATGGGCAACATGGCGATGGCCGCGTCGAGCATGGTGGGGTCATGGGTGCGCCGCAGACCGTCGCGGACCAGTTCGACTATCTCGTCACGTCCCCGAGCTGTCGCGCGGTACAAAACGCGCTCCGGCCCGGAGTTGCCCGGCTCGGCGTGTTCGGTGAGGAGGCCATCAGCCGCCGCCTTCTTCAGCGCGTGATAAATCGAGCCGGGCTTGATCTTGGCCCAAATCTCCGCACCCCAGCTCTGCAGTTCGGACCGCACCTGGTAGCCATGCGCGCCGCCGGAGAGGTGCACGATACCGAGTACCAGGAGCTTCGTCGCCGACATACGCCCACCTCCGCTCAATCT
>NZ_SMKZ01000039.1 GCF_004349065.1 Jiangella asiatica | reverse complement strand
GAGGAGCTCAGCCGCAGCCGCGAGGCCGTCGTCCAGGCCGAGGCGGACACGCTGCGACGGGTCGAGCGCGACATCCACGACGGCCCGCAGCAGCGGCTGGTCCGCCTCACCATGGACCTCGAGTCCGCGCAGCGCCGCTTCGACGACGACCCCGAGGCCGCCCGCCCGCTGCTGGAGGGCGCCGTCACCCAGACCAAGGAGGCGCTGGAGGAGCTGCGGGCGGTGTCCCGCGGCATCGCACCGCCCATCCTCACCGACCGCGGCCTGGCCGCCGCGCTCGCCGCCGCCGGCGCCCGCTGCCCGGTACCAACCACCCTCGACGTCGTCGCCGACCGGCTCCCCGCGTCGATCGAGAACGCCGCCTACTTCGTCGTGACCGAGTCGCTCACCAACGTCGCCAAGCACAGCGGCGCGTCGCAGTGCGCGGTCTCCGTCCTGCGGGTCGGCGACACCCTGCACGTCCAGGTGACCGACGACGGACGAGGCGGCGCCCACCTCGGCAAGGGCCACGGCCTGGCCGGACTCGCCGACCGCCTCGCCGGCGTCGACGGACGCCTCGACATCGCCAGCCCTCCCGGCAGCGGCACCACCATCAGCGCCGAACTCCCGATTCCGACCCTGAGCACGACGTGACCACCGAGCAGGACCTCGCCACCGACGCCGACCGCCCGGGCGCCAGCCCGCGGCAGACCATGCGCGACCTCGGCTACCTGCTGCCCGGCCTGCCGATCGCCATCGCCGGTTTCGTCGCGATGATCACCGGCCTGGTGCTGGGCATCGGGCTGGCGGTCCTCGCCTTCGTCGGCTTCGCCATCCTGGCCGGCACCCTGCTGCTGGCCAGGCGGTTCGCCGCCATCGAGCGAAAGCGGGTCGGCTGGATGGAGCGTCGCCCGATCGGCCCGGTGTACTACACGTCCACGCGACGGCGCGGCCTGTCGCACGTCGTGGAGTACCTGCGCGACCGGCAGTCGTGGCGCGACTGGGGATTCTGCGTGCTCATCCTGCCGGTCCGGGTGTTCACCTGGTCCGCGACCATCGTCTGGCTCGGTTTCACGATCGGGATGACGCCGCTCATCGTGCTCGCGTGGGTCATCGCCGGCGGCGGTGGCTTCCGCGGCCTCCCGCTGCTCCTGGCACATGTGCTGCGCGGGCTGGCCACGCTCGAGGCGTCGCTGGCGAGAGGGCTGCTGACGAACGAGACGGCGACGCTGCGGGCCCGCGCGGAGGAGCTCAGCCGCAGCCGCGAGGCCGTCGTCCAGGCCGAGGCGGACACGCTGCGACGGGTCGAGCGCGACATCCACGACGGCCCGCAGCAGCGGCTGGTCCGCCTCACCATGGACCTCGAGTCCGCGCAGCGCCGCTTCGACGACGACCCCGAGGCCGCCCGCCCGCTGCTGGAGGGCGCCGTCACCCAGACCAAGGAGGCGCTGGAGGAGCTGCGGGCGGTGTCCCGCGGCATCGCACCGCCCATCCTCACCGACCGCGGCCTGGCCGCCGCGCTCGCCGCCGCCGGCGCCCGCTGCCCGGTACCAACCACCCTCGACGTCGTCGCCGACCGGCTCCCCGCGTCGATCGAGAACGCCGCCTACTTCGTCGTGACCGAGTCGCTCACCAACGTCGCCAAGCACAGCGGCGCGTCGCAGTGCGCGGTCTCCGTCCTGCGGGTCGGCGACACCCTGCACGTCCAGGTGACCGACGACGGACGAGGCGGCGCCCACCTCGGCAAGGGCCACGGCCTGGCCGGACTCGCCGACCGCCTCGCCGGCGTCGACGGACGCCTCGACATCGCCAGCCCTCCCGGCAGCGGCACCACCATCAGCGCCGAACTCCCGATCCTTTGATCACGCGGGGCGGGTAGGGCGCAGACCTTCGAGCATGACGTCGAACAGGCGGTCCAGCATCGGCACCGCGCTGATGTCCACCGTCCGCCTGCTGCTCACCCGGCTGAGCGTCGAGAGTGGCTACGCGACCGGCCTGCTCGTCCCGATGCTGATCATGGGCTCGGCATGGGCCTGGCGTTCTCACCGCTCAACGTCGTGATCACGACCAGCGTCCCGCCCGCCGACACCGGCGCCGCGGGTGGTGTGCTGCAGACGATGCAACAGGCCGGCGGCACGCTCGGGCTGGCGATCCTGGTGACGGTGTTCGGTACGGCCAGCCGGGACGCGGCCGCCGCGGGCGCCGCCGGCCACGACGTCGTGATGGCCGCCATGACCGACGCGTTCATGGCGTCGGCGGTGATCGCGGCGCTGGCGTTCGCGGTGGCGCTCAGCTTCCGTCGGGTCGCGAGGGCGCCGGAATGACGGGGTCGGGCTCCGGCGCGGCCACGGCCTCGACGACAGGGCCAGGCCCGGCCGCGACGTTCCCGACACACCGCGCGGCCCGCCGGGTCAACCAGGCCGCGCCCATCGCCGTCGCCGTCACCACGGGCGCCAGCAGGATCACCGCCCGGAACAGCAACACCGCCGGCAGCGCCTCGCCAACCCCGGCGCCGGCCAGCATCAACGCGCCCACCAGCGCCGTCTCGGCCGAGCCGATGCCGGCCGGGGTGGGCATGGCGGCCGCCAGCGCGGTGCCGGCGAGGTATGCGGCCATGCCGACGCCGAGGTTCACCGGCACGCCGAGGCCGGTCGCCGCGGCGGCGAACCCCGCGGCCAGGCACAGCGTGGACACCAGCTGGGCGCCGACGGCGGCCAACGCCATCACTGGCCGGGCCCGGACGACGGCGACCATGTCGCGCACCGCCGAACGCAGCCGCGCGATCCGGCCGCCTACCGCGTCGGACTCCGGCGGCCGACGGCGCAGGCGCCACCGAGGGCTCCAGCGTCCCTCGCGCACGGCGCGGGCGATGCGGATGGCGATCAGCCGGACCCCGATGGCCAGCACGATCAGCGCCACCACGGCCGCGAGGACGCCGTACCAGCCTTCACGCAGCCAGGCGAGCCCGAGCAGCAGGCCAGCGCCGTGTGCCAGCCCGCCGGCGGCCGCCCACAGCGCGACCACGCCCGCGGCCACCGTCGTCGTCGCGCCGCCGCGGTGCAGGGCGGCGACGAACACGCCGGCCGCGCCGACGCCGGCGGGCACCACGCGGTTGGCCACCGTGCCGCCCACGTGCGCCGTCGCCGTACCGGTCCAGTCGAGGTAGCCGGCGCAGATGACCCGCTTGCCGGCCACCGACGACAGCGTCGCCAGGACCCAGCACATCGCGACCATCAGGGGCACGAGCGGGCTGCGCTCCATCGCGGCGGTCAGATTGGGCACCGCCACCGGAACGACCAGCAGCCCGACCGCGGTCAACCCGGCCACGATGGCCAGCAGAGCAACGACCCGGCGGGCGCTGCTGAAAGGTGCGCTCCGCCGGGCCGCCGGCTCCTGCTTGGGTTCCATCACGCCCCCATGGTGACTGATGGACCCGTCCTCTGTCTTGTGTGGAGACGTACAGAAGGTGACGATCGCCCGGCTGCACGGCCGAAATCGTCGCTCGGAGTGCCGGTCCGCGGCGTGCACGACGATTTCGACGGTGGAGCGCGGATTCACGCTATGAGCCGGCCGTCCTGGCCGATGGACGGGTCGTCCGTTGGCCACCAGGCGACGGGCTCCCTCCGGGGCCGGTTCGCCACGAGCACCCGGCCGAACCGGCCAGCTTGTCACGACCGCGCGGGATCGTGCTCGGGCTGGAGGACACGTCCCGACTATCGCCCGCACCCGACGCCGTCGAAAACCCCGGTCGCGATCTGTGGACAACAGGCGGCGCCGGACGGTCCACATCGTCGCTGGCGGGCCCGATCGGCGCTCCAACGGACGATGTCGACCGTCAAGCGGCCGCGGCGTCCAGGCGGCGCAGCCAGGTGAAGCCGGTGTTGTCGCCGACGCAGGTCTGCAGGATGACGTCGCACCGCTCGCCGCAGGTCCACTGCGACGCCGGTCCGAGCTCGCCGGCCCGGCCGGGCGCGATGACCCGGTCGACCACTTCGTAGAGTCCGGCCTGCTCGCCGGTGAGCTCGACGTAGGCGCCCATGGGCAACTCGTTCCACCAGGCGTTGCCGTGGTAGTCGTGGCCGACGACGAAGACGCCCGCGCTCACGGACGTGTAGTGGCAGCCGACACCGGGCAGCAGCGCGTCGACGTCGGCCTGCGTCGCGCACCGGCTGACCGGGATCGTCGCCGCCGCGATGGCCGTCACCGTGACAGGGTCGCTGGTCACCGGCAGGTACCGGGTCCCGCCGGGGTAGACCGCGCGGTACTCCCTCGTCGCCGGTGGCGTCACCGCGGTTGCGGCGACGCCGTCGGAGCCGGTCGTCACGGTGGTCACCGTCACCCACGACCCGTCCCGCAGCTCCTGGACCTGCAGGTCGCCGATGATCGGCACGTCGTCGGCATTGCGCCAGGTCACCGCGACGTCGACGGCGTCGCCGGCCGGTACGCTCTGCGGCGTCGCGGTGACGGTGACGGCGGACTCGAGCCGGGTCTCCGCGATGACGGCGACCTCGGCGGAGACCTGCGGGTCGAGCTCGTCGCTGCCGCGGAACGCCAGCCGGTAGACGGCCGACGCGGCCACGGTGACGCTCGTGCTGGCGCGGCCGACCTCGGTGGTCAGCTCGGCCACCGGCACCCAGGTGGCGCCCTCGGCGCGCTGCAGCTCGACGACGCCGTCCAAGCCGTAGCCCTCGGCGTCGACCCAGGTCGCGGTGAACATTTCCGTCGTGCCCGGATCGGTCAGCCCGGGCGCGGTGAGGTAGAGCTGCGACGTGCGCGGCGCCGGCGGCTGGGCCGGCGACGACGGCGTACCCGCCGGCTCGCCCGGCGTTGCCGCCGGCGCTGGTGCGGCGGTCGGTGCCGCCGACGGTCGCTGCTCACCCGGCGCGCCGTCCACCGCGTCCGACGACGCCGGCGCGTCGCTCGCCGCTGGTGGCTGCGTCAACGGCTCCGGCACCGGCGCGGCCGGAGCCTCCGCCGTCAGCACCTCCACCGGCTCGACCGCGCCCGGACCGGGAGGCGGCTCCGGGTTCTGGCCAGCGGTGAGGTAGAAGCCGACGGCCGCGGCGGCCGCCAGGAGCACCAGCACGGCGCTGAGTCCACGGCTCATGTGAGGTCACCTCCGGGCGGGGCGGACGGGTCGCCGACATCGGACCAGTCGGTCGGCTCGGACGGGTTGGTCTCGGGCGGCGCGATCGACGGACCGGTGGGCGTGGGTGTCGGGCTGGGCCCGGTCGGCTCCGGCGTCGACGGCGACGGGTCCGGCTCGCCGCCGGGGTCAGCGGTCGGCGACGCGCCGGTCGCCACGACAAGCGTCACGGTCGAACCCAGCCGCAGGCTCGCCCCGGCCGCGGGCTGGACGGCCAGCACGGTTCCGGCGGGCTCGTCGCTCTCGGCCGGTGTCTCGGCGACCTGGAACCCAGCGTCCTGGATGCCGGCCCGGGCCACGCCGACGTCCTGGCCGACGACGGCGGGGACCACCTGGTTGCCGCTGGCCAGGGTGAGGGTCACGACGGCGCCCGGCTGCACGCTCGCGCCCACGGCGGGCCCGCTGACCAGGACGGTGTCGGCGGGCCGGGCCGAGTCCCGGCGCCGCAGTTCGCCGAGGACCAGCCCGGTCCGGTCCAGCAGGTCGCGGGCCTCGGCAAGGGTGGCGCCCTCCAACTGCGGCACCGCGACGACCGGCGCCGCCTCGGGGCCGCCGGAGACGAGCAGGAGCACGGCGGTGTCGGCCGGCACCGACCGGCCGGCGGCCGGGTCGGTCCGTATCACCTGGCCGGCCGGGACCGAGTCGTGTGGCTCGGTGCGGATGCTGCCGTCGCGCATCCCGGCCGCGTCGAGCGTCTGCCGGGCCGCCTGGGCGGTCTGGCCGGTCACGTCCGGAACGGTCACCGTCGCCAACGGTTCCTCCCCCCGGCCGGCCAGCAGCCAGAGCACCAGGGCCACGACCCCGGCCAGCGCGGTCAGGACCAGCGTCACCGACCATGCCCCCGAGCGCTCCGCACCGGACGGCGGCGGCGCCCACGGCTCCACCAGCGGCTGCGCGGGCACGATGCGCGGCGGCTCGTACCGGCGGCGCTCGGCCACCCGGCGCGCCTCGGGGACCGGCACGAACGCCGTCGTCGTCGAGACCCGCGGGATCACCGTCGTCCGGCCGTCATCGGCGCCGAGGCCGTCCGCGACCTGGCGAACCTCGGCACGCATCGCCGCGGCCGACGCGGGCCGCGCCGATGGCTCCTTGGCCAGCGCCGACGCGAGCAGAGCATCGACAGCGGCGGGGACCTCCGGACGGCGCTGCGAGGCCGCCGGCACCGGCGCGGTCACGTGCATCGTCGCCACCTCGCCCACCGTCGCCGCCAGGTAGGGGGGCGCGCCAGTGACCAGCGCGAACAGCAGGCAACCGGTGGAGTACAGGTCGCTGCGGTGATCGGCGGGCAAGCCCTGGGCCTGTTCCGGCGACACGTAGGCGACGCTGCCGCGCACGACGTCGGCGCGAGCATCGTCCGGGGCGGTCGCCGGCGCCACGGCCAGGCCGAAGTCGAGGACCTTCACCGTGCCGTCGTCGGTGATCATCACGTTGCCGGGGCTGATGTCGCGGTGCACGATCCCGTGCCGATGGGCATGCTCGAGCGCGGCCAGCACCTCACCGGTCACGTGGAGGGCGGTGCGCAGGTCGGCCGGACCGTCGGCCATCACCTCGCGCAGCGTCCGGCCGCGCACCCGCTCCATCGCGATCCACGCGAGGGGCGCCGCGCCCGCCTCGCCCACGACGTCGTCAGCGCCCACGTCGTGGACGACGACGATGCCGGGGTGGGTGAGCATCGCCGCTGCCGCCGCCTCGACCTGGAACTCGGCCTGTGCGCCGGCGTCGGCGGCCAGGTCCGGGCGCAGCACCTTGATCGCGACCGGCCGGCCCAGCCGCGTGTCGCGGCCGGCGTACACCGTCGCGAACCCACCCGCGCCCAGCTGCTCGCCCAGCTCGTACCGGCCGCCGAGGACGGTGCCGCGCGGTACGGCCGGCCGGCGGGCGAGGTCGTCGACGGTCACGCGTGTCACCCCTTGCTGGCCCGCGCGTAGTCGTTCGCGGTGTCGAGGACCGTGGTCGCGTACTCGGCAGAGCGGTTGTACGAGAGCACCGCCTGCCGCCAGTTCGTGCCATCGCTGAGGTCGCCGCCGCTGGCACACAGGTACCGGCCCGCGGCCAGCGCCACGTCGTCGAGGTTGTGCACGTCGGCGCGACCGTCGCCGTTGCCGTCGGCGGACCACTGCCGCCAGGTCGACGGGATGAACTGCATCGGGCCGACGGCGCGGTCCCAGGCGTCGTCGCCGTCCAGCTCGCCGTCGTCACTGTCCTCGATGGCCGCGACGCCTTCGCTGCCGTCGAGTGGAATCCCGGTGATCGGCTCGGCGGTGCGCCCGTCGGGCTCGACGTGGGTGCCGCCGTACGTGCCGTGCGCGGACTCGACGGCGCCGATGGCGGCCAGCGTCGGCCAGCCCAGCCGGCAGCCGGGCTGCTCGGCGTCCAGCCGCAGGGTGGCGGCGGCGTAGGCGACGAGGGCGCGGCCGGGGATGCCGGTGCGCTCGGCCACGGCGTCGGCCCACACCGGCGAGACCGTCGTCGGGTCGTCCGGGCGATCCCCGACCGGGGCCGGCGGCAGCGGCGCCGCTGGCTGCGGCCCGGGCACGGCGCGGGACATGACGGCCACCGCGCCGGCGACGGCGAGCACCGCCAGCATCGCGAGCGCGGTCGGGGCGCGCCCGCTCACCCGAACCGCCCGTGCACGTAGTCGCTGGTCCGCTCGTCCTGCGGGTTCTCGAACATGACCGACGTGGGACCGTGCTCGACGATGACACCCGGTGTGCTGTGCGAGGCGAGGAAGAACGCGCACCGGTCGGAGACGCGGGCGGCCTGCTGCATGTTGTGCGTGACGATGACGATGGTCACCTCGGACACCAGCTCGGCGATGGTCTCCTCGATGCGCCGCGTCGACGTGGGGTCCAGCGCGGAGCACGGCTCGTCCATGAGCAGCACCCGCGGCTTGATGGCGAGCGACCGGGCGATGCACAGGCGCTGCTGCTGCCCACCGGACAAGGCGCCGCCGGGCTGGCGGATGCGGTCGCGGACCTCCTTCCACAGCCCCGCCTTGGTCAGGCAGGACTCCACCAGGTCGTCCTTCTCCCGGCGCGACGCCCGCAGGCCGGTCAGCTTGAGCCCGGCCACGACGTTGTCGTAGATCGACATCGCCGGGAACGGATTCGGCTTCTGGAACACCATCCCGATCTGGCGGCGGGCGTCGGTCAGGCGGCGGTTCGCCGCGTAGATGTCCTGCCCGTCCAGCAGTACCTCACCGGCCAGCGACGCCGAGGGGATCAGCTCGTGCATGCGGTTGAGGATCCGCAGGAACGTGGACTTGCCGCACCCGGACGGGCCGATCAGCGCCGTCACCTCACCCGCGTGCATGGTCAGCGACACCCGGTCGAGCACCTTGTGCGTGCCGAACCAGGCCGAGATCGACCGCGCGTCCAGTCCGGCCAGGGTCGACCGGTCGCTCGCCGACGCGCCGTTCGTCGACGGGCCCGCGGCCGGGAGGGTGGTGGTGTGGTCGGTCACAGCGCTCATGGATCGTGTCCCTCACTCGTGGTGTGTCACAGCAGGTTGGGGAGCAGCCGGGCTATCTGGTCGGCGGTGGTCAGGCCTATCGCGGCCAGGACCGGGATGCCGACCACCCAGGCCTGCCATCGGCCCAGCCGCAGGCGCGTCCAGACGACCCCGGCCACCGCCAGCACCAGCGCCTCGCCGAGCAGCACCAGCGGGTACCAGGCCCCGTCGTCGGCGGCCATGGTCTGCTCGGCCTCGGACAGGCTGGCCGAGCCGAGCACTCGGGGCGGCGCCGGATGCGGATCGGAGACCAGCTCGGCGTCGACCCGGAGCACGCCCGACGGCATCAACGGCCGCCCGTCGGCGGTCACCAGTGTCAGCCGGCCCTCGCCGTCCTCGGCCGGCGGCAGCAGCGGGTCGCCTTCGCGGCGGACGCCGATCACCCGGTACAGGTGCTCGCCCTGCCCGGTGACGACGGTGATCTGGTCGCCGGGCTGCAGCGTGTGGATGCGGCCGAACGGCCCGCCGTAGGTGGTCTGCCGGCCCATGATCACGCTGGTGCCCTCCTGGCCGGGCAGCACGGTGTCGCGCCGGTGTCCGGGCCCGGAACGCATCACGTCGGACGTGGTGCCCTCGAAGACCACCTCGGAGAGGCCGAGCGCGGGGATCTCCAGCACCGCCACTGGGGTGCCGAGAGCCATCAGCCGGTCCGGCTCCTCCTCGTCCTGCTCCTCCCCGACGGGGCCCGGCTCGGGCAGCTCCGGGGGCGCAAGCTGGCCCACCGGCGCCACCGCGTTGGCGAGGTCGGCCCGGAAGTCCGCGTACGCCGTCTGCTGGTCGCGGGTGTGCTGGAGCTGCGACAGCAGCACGACGTGCACGATGAAGCCCAGCAGCACGACGGCCAGGATCTGCAGCGCCACCGCCGGCACGTAGGTACTGGCGGCGGGTATGCGGGTGCGCTTGCGCTGGCCTCCCTTCGCCGGCGACGGCGTGCCACCGCGCCCGCCGCTCTCTCCGCCCCCGGGCGGGTCACCGGGGACGGAGGGCGGCGGCGCGGCGACCGGCGGCACGCGCTCGCGCTCCGGCGCGCCGCCGCGGACCGATCCGGGGTCGGCCGGCTCGGTCCGGTCGGTGGTGCCTGGCGGCAGCAGTGTGGTCATTCACAGCTCTTTCGACGTGCCGGTCACGGTCAGCCGTTGGGGTAGGCCCGCAGCGAGGTATCGCCGCAGTCGTCGATCTGGGCGAAGCCGAACAGCTCGATCGTGCTCACCGTGCCGTCCGGGGTGTCGGTCACCGAGAGCGGTTCGGCCTGGGCGGGACAGCCCAGGCCGCCAGCCAGCAGCGCGGCGGTGGCCAGCCCGAGGGCCGCGGCCCGCCTCAGTGACGTGGTCTTCATCTCCGCCGTCCCGGCCCGATCAGGTCGTCGACTGGTCGTCGAAGGTCAGCAGCTCGTCGCGCTTGCTGCGGCGGACGAAGCCGTAGCCGGCGCTCACGGCGGCCAGACCGAGCAGGATGGCCGGGCCGATGAGGAACACACCGGTCTGCGCGAGGCTCCCGGACGGGTTGCTCGCACCGCCGACTGCGCCGCCGCTCGCCGTACCGTCGGCGGTTCCGTCGGCGGACCCGTCGACCGCGCCGGTCTCGTCGCCGCCGTCCTCGGTCCCGTCCTCGGTGCCATCGTCGGTCCCGTCCTCGGTGCCGTCCTCCTCGCCGTCCTCGCCTGCCATCTGGAACTCCCAGGTGAGCGTCTGGTCGGCGCCGACGAAGTCCAGCTGGTGCTGACCCGGTTCGAGGTTGCTGGCGGTGAACTCGGTCGTGGCCGCCCCTTCGTCGTCAGCGGCCACCGTGCCGAGCTCCTGGGGCGCCTCGCTGGTGGGGTCGAGGGCGATGGTGACCTCTTCCTCGGCCTGGAAGCCGGGTGCGGTCAGGGTCACGACCTGCCCGTCCTGCAGCTCCGGGTTCTCACCCAGCTCGTTGCCGTCGGCGTCCACAGCGACCACGTGCGGACCCGCCTCGCCTACGGTGTAGATCACCGGCGTCGACGTGGACGAGGTGAACGCCTCGGGGTCGTCGGGGGTGAATGACGCGGTCAGGGAGAGCTGGCCCTCGCGCAGCTCGGTCGTGGTCAGCACCGCGACACCCTCCTCGACCGGGATGGGCTCCCCGATCGCGTCGGTACCGACGCGGAACTGCACGTCACCGACGGCCGCGGACGGATCGATCTCAGCTGTCAGCGTGACCTCGGTGCCCGGGTCCACCGGGCTGTCCGGTGCCACCGTCAAGGTGGTCGTCGTGGACTCCGCCTCGGGTGCCACCACCGTCAGCGGAACACCGACGCCCGTCGTGGCGGACGGCTCGAACGCGTCCGGGTCGTCCGGTGTGAACGCCGCCGTCAGGACGTAATCTCCGGCCGCCAGGTCGCTCCAGGTGAGCGTGGCGGTGCCGTCCTCGACGTCGGCGTCGCCCAGCGACAGCGGCTCATCCTGGTTGTCGGGGTTCGCGTCGAAGAACTCGACCGAGCCCTCGGCCTCCGCCGGCTCCATGGTCGCCGTGATCTCGACGTCGGCGCCGGCCGGGACGGAGGTGACCGGCTCGCCGTCGGCCGCGACCTCGATCTCGATCGCCGTCGTCTCGGCGGTCCGCGGCTCCGGAGTGATCCACCAATGCGTGGCGTTGAACGTCAGCCAGGCCGAGAAGGACGGGATCGCGTTCGTGTCCGACGGCGAGAATCCCGAATAGCAGAACGCGAGGATCTCGTAGGCGCCGATAGCGGTCGGCACTGTCGACGGCGTCCAGCCCAGCGTGTTGAAGGGGCTTCCATTGATACTTCTCGCGAATTGGCCCCCTAAGCCGCCGTTTCCGGCAATGGTGCGGTCGGCCGGATCCCGGATCACCCATGCCGACATGTTCGGCGACTCCGCCGGACACTGCCCGTCCGGAATGAGCGTCGCCCAACTGCCGATGCTGGTGCTAGGCCTCGTGTCGGTTTCCGGAGTGGCGGTCATGGTCGGCAGCGGGTCCTGCTGCGCCTGCGCCGACACTGTCGCGCCGGTGATGACGATGGCCGTCACCAGCACCAGTGCCGCAGCTATCGCCCACCAGGCACTGAGCCGGGTGGCCATCCTGCTCGTCATCGAAAGCTCCTTCGAGGGGTCGGGGTGTATGGCGGATCGGGTACGGCCGGATGGCCGGGCGCGCTGTGAACGCGCCCGGCCACGCGGTGGTGACGTCATCTGACGGGGATGGTCAGCCGACGACGTTGGGGTAGGCCCGCAGCGAGGTGTCGCCGCAGTTGTCGATCTGGGCGAACCCGTACAGCTCGATCGTGCTGACCGTGCCGTCCGGGGTGTCGGTCAGCGAGGTGCACACCTCCGACGTGTTGCCCTCGAAGGCCACTTCGACGAGGACGTCGGCGCCGTCACCGATGACGGGGTTGCTGACGTCCGTGGTCGCAGCGCCGACGTCGGCCGAGGCGACGATGTTGTAGACCTGGCGGGTGACCGGGAAGTTCTCGTTCAGGATCTGGTCACCGGAGACCGGGTGCGCGACGGTGGGGTCGACGCCGTCGATGGACATGAGCTCGGCGTTGTGCCGCCGGTCCGGGGCCACGCCGTTGGACTGCGCGATGTACTGGGCGATGGAGAACGGCGCGATGGCGTCGAGGTTGGTCTCGAGCACCGTGCCGTCGTGCTCCTGCACCGGCTGACCGTCGAGGGTGTCGTGCACCCACGCCGGCGGGTTGATCGCGTCGATCTCCATGGTGCTGGCCCAGAACGCACGGGTACCCGAACCGGACTGCGGGATGAGCAGGGTGATGTTCTCGTCCGGCGTGTAGGTGACACCGCCCACGGTGACCGAGCCACCATCGCGGTACATCGTCTGCAGCTGCGCCAGCGTGAAGCTCTGCGGCAGCGGGCTGTTCGGACCGGTGGCGTAGGTCACCGCGTCCAGCGCGAACGCCACGTACGCCAGGTCACCGGCCGGGCTGATCTGGGCGTCCGGCGGCGGGCTGGACGAGCGGGCCCAGTCGAAGGTGTCCGAACCCACCGGCACCGGGTTCGTCGCCCACGACGTGGTCACGTTCTCGCCCAGGGATCGGCGCAGGGCGTCGCGGCCCTCGCTGGAGCCGTTCGGCCGGGTCACCGTGTTGCCCTTGACCGTGATGTCGTCGTGCACGACGCCGCCGACGGTGGCGTGCCACGACTCCATCAGGCCGCCGGACTCGACCGCGATGCCCTGCATCACGTCCATCGTCGTGTCCGAACCGGCACCCGGCAGGCTGCCGGCCGGCGGCGGGTCGGCCTGAGCCGGCATGCTGAGCGCGCCGAGCGCCAGCACACCGGCTCCCAGCCCGAAAGCTGCGGTCTTCCCGAAGGCATTGACCTTCATGTGTGTCCCCTTTCAGGACTCGGGAAGTTTGGACCCTCCTGTTTGGAGGTGACTTCAGTCTTCACGACTACATTGAGACAATCTATAGATATGGAGTAAAGATCCATCTGTCTTCTTGTCGTCATTCAGTAAACGCACGGTGACGGGCGCTGACTATGCGTGGCGGGGCCCCAGCTTCAGCAGGGCAGGACCGGCCGTCGCCCCCAGCAGGCCGACGATCAGGACGACGAGCAGGGCGTACTGCATTGGGCCGACCGGTTCCCCGGGCGTGCTCTGGGCGACCGGATTGCCGGCGTCCTCGACCGCGGGCGGCACGCCGTCGTCGGTGCCGCTGCCCGCCGCTCCGTCAGCGGGCGGGAGAGCGGCGTCATCGTCGGCCGCCTCATCGCCGCCCGGCGAGATGGCGGCGGGGTTCGGTGCCTCGGAGCCACCCCCAGGCAGGCCGTCCTCGGCCGCCGTTCCGTCCGGTCCGCCGCCGGACTCGTCACCACCGTCGTCGCCGCCGTCGTCCGCGCCGCCCTCGTCGCCTCCACCCGTCGAACCCTCGTCACCCGGGTCCTCGTCCTCACCCGCTCCGGGCGGGATCAGACGGGGTGGTTCGTTCCGCTCGCCCTCTGTCACCAGGTCCTCGGCGACGGCCAGCGTCTGCGCGCGCAGCTCCTCGCTCAGCGGGACATAGCCGAGCGGCAGCTGGCCCGCCGCCAGCCCCGGCGTCTGGCCCGGACCGGCCGCATAGGTGAGGAAGGCCGAGTAGTCGGCCAGCGCCTCCTCGTCCTGCTCCTCGCGGACGGCCGCATACGTCACCATGGCGAGCGGATAGGCTTCGGGATCGTCGGTCTCGGGATCGATCTGCATCACGCCGTCCACCTCGGTTGACACCATGGCCTCGACACCCGCGGTCAGGCCGGCATCGGTCGGCGCGACGAACTCGCCGGCGGCGTTGCGCAGGCTAGCCACCGGGAGGCCGTACCGCTCGGCCGACGCGGTGTCGGTGACGGCCAGCTGCCACCGTTGACCCGGCTGCTGCCGCTCGGTCTCCGCCCACCAACCCGTACCACCCGTGGGGTTGGAGGCAGTGGGATCCCAGCCCGTCTTGGACCCGCTCCGCCCGGCCCTGGCCTGTGCCGCGGCATCCGCGAACCGGGTCGCGTACGGAAGCAGGTCCAGCGAGCAGTACCCGGGTTCCGGGACGGTCTCGTTGTCGCGATAACACGTCTGCACATCACGCGGGACGGTGTCCGGAGCTGCCGACTCGTCGAGTCCGAGTTCCTGGATGTACGGGTTGACCACCATGCCGTGCTCGTCCGGCTCACCGGAGAGCCACGCGACCGCCTCGTCGTCGGACAGCACCCAGCGCCACAGTTCGCGCAGCGCGTCGGCCGGGTTCGGACCCGGCACCCACAGCACGTTGCCGCCTGGAAACCCAAGCGACTTGGCCGGCGCATCGGGGTTGAGCTCCTGGAATTCGGGATCGCGACTGATGTCCGAAGGATTGTCCATCGCCCATACGGGCCGTTCGGCCTCGGGGAGCCCGTCGAACGCTTCGTACCCGCCGGGCACGTCGACCCGGTAGCTCTGGGTGAGCAGCTTCGCCACCAGCCGCGGGGTGAGCCTGAGATCGCGGACGACGGTGCCGTCGCGCTGTTCGATGTTGAACGCGATGGCCACACCGGACGCGGCCACCGGCGCGTGCAGCACCGGCGGGCCCGTCTCACCCGTCACGACCGGCGCGTACGTGAACGCCATCCCGGGCGCCACCGGGCTGTCCAGCGCCACCTGCCGACGACCTTCGGCGTCCGATGTCGGAATGTACGAGTAAGACGCACCGTCGTCGGCGCACAGCCCCGGTTGCCATGACGAGATGGCCTCGGCCATCAGCTCCGACCCCACGGTCGCCCGCTGCGCGGCACCCACTGGGCAGGTCCCGTCCACCGGCGCGAAATCGAGACGGACCTGCATCCGCTGGCTCCACAGGGTCGGGGTCAGCGGCGCCCCGTTGGCCCAGTTCAGAGGCTGCGTCCCCGCCACGACCGGAGTCCCGTCGAGCTGATGGACGCCGTGGGGCACGATGACCAGCCAGCAGTCCCGTCCGTCGACAGATCCGTCCGTGCCTTCCACCGGGCTTCCGCATCCGAGATGGGGCGCGTCGAACGCGTCGTGGACGGCGAAGATGGCCTCACCGCCACCGGCGTCGTTCGTCCGGGCGGCCCGCACCTCGTTGGTGGTCCACCGGTCGAAGACGGTGCCGAGGTCGTTGTAATAGATCAACTCCTCGTCGACAGGTCGGAACGGCACGGACGGATCCGCGAGATCGGGGTCGTCGTAGTGCGCCGGCGCCTCCGCACGCAGTGGGTCGTCGCTGTGCACCCTGCGGTCACCAACCGTCGACTCGAGTCCACCGACCGACAGTCCGAACGCGCCCCACACGCAGTTCTCCGGCAGGGGGCCGGTCTCCTCGTCGCCCCAGCACTGCATCATCTGCAGGAAGTTGCCGGCGTAGAACGACGAGGAGCCCGGTGTCGGGTCCCAGCCCGACCAGGTGACATCCAGCCCTTGCGACCGGATGTCCTCGGTCTGCGAGACGGTGACCTCCAGGCCGTCGAAGTCGTCGTACAGGTAGTGGTCCGGATCGCGCTCCTCGACCACCGTCGAGTTGTCGGCGCCGGTGACGCCGTCCGACCAACTCAGCGTCACCGCCGAGGCGGTCAGGTCACTCTCGGCGGCGCCGGCCGGCTGGGCGGCCGGTTCGTAGGCCAGTAGACCCACGCCGGCGATGAGCGCCAGCGCGGCCGACACCGCTCTGATCCGCAGGGCGGGCGAGATGATCATGACGTCCTCCCAGAGGATTCGTGACGGTTCCCGAGGACCCGGGATATGACAGGCGGGCAGATCACCACGCCGAGTAGCAGTGCACCGGCCAGCACCATCAGGGAATGCTGGAAGCTCCAGCCCGACGATGCCTGGAGCGAGACCGGTACGGCCGCCACGTTCTGGCTGCCGCCGTCCGTGCCCGTCCCGTCGCCGCCGACGATCTCGCCGGTCTCCGGGTCGATGATCGGTGCTCCGGTGTCGGTTCCCGCGTCCGTGCCGGTGTCGGTCCCGGTGTCGGTTCCGGACGCCGTGCCTGTGTCGGTTCCTGTGTCGGTTCCGGCGTCGGTGCCGCTGGCGGTGCCGGTATCGGTTCCGGTGTCCGTGCCGCTCGCGGTTCCGCCGCCATCCGTGCCGCTGGCCGTTCCGCCGTCGGTCCCACCACCGCCGTCGGTCCCACCACCACCGTCGCCGCCGTCGGTTCCGCCGCCGTCGGTTCCGCCGCCGCCTTCGTCACCGCCACCGCCGCCGGGCGGGTTCGGCGGCGTCGGGTCGTCGTCACCACCGGTGCCGGTGCTGCATTGGGTCGGGCCGACCGCGTCGCAGGCCGGCGGCTGCGGCGCATTGATGACCAGCGTGTTGGTGCCGTCCGGCCAGAACGTAGGGTTGTTGCACCCGGCGATGTCGATGTTCTGCGCCTGGACGCCGGGAATCTTGCGCACCTGGTCGAAGCCGGCCTGGACCAGGTTGATCGGCAACGGTGAGTAGCCCAGGGGCCCGGCCAGTTGTTGGCCCTCGCACAGGAAGTAGTAGGCGAACGAACCCAGCGTGTGGCCCTTGTCTTCGGAGAACCCGCTCTCGAGCTCCGTGGGCAGGATCATGTAGGAGTAGGAAGACAGCGGATACGCCCGTGGGTCCTGGTTGCGGTAGACGTTGTCGAGGTTCTGCGTCAGGTAGTCAGCCGAGGCGGGATTGTTGTTGATCTGAGCTCCGAGCAGGCCCACCGCGACGGCATAATCCGTCGGTTCGATGTAGTAGTCCGAGGCGTTGCGCACCTTCGCCACCGGGAAGCCCGACTGCAGCGCGTAGGAGTACTCCACATAGGTGATGGCACCCTCCGCGCGTGCCACGTAGCCGGCCACGCCGTTGGACGTGGCCTGGCCGATGAAACCCAAGCCGGGCAGGGTCGGGTAGCTGGAGGTCTGCGTGCACGGGTCCATGCCCGCCTGGTCGCAGAAGGCGCCCCAGATGTTCGGGTGCTGGTCGAGCATCCACGCCGTGAACTGCGCCGACGTACCGGAACCGTCGGAGCGGACCACGGGAACGATCCGGATGGCCGGGAGCGTCAGCTGCGGGTTGTCGGCGGCGATGGCCGGGTCGTTCCAGTGCGTGATCTGGCCGGTGAAGATGTTCGCGATGACGTCTCCTGACAGCCGGAGGTTGGTCACCCGCTGGCCGCCGATCGACAGGTTGTACATGAACGCCGTGCCACCAGCCACGATCGGCATGTACGCGTAGCCACGGCTCGGGGGCTCGTCGACCACGTTGCCGTCGCGCAGACCGTACGGGATCTCCGACACGGCGAAGTCGACCGTGCCCTCCTTGAACTGGGTGCGGCCCTGGGACGAGCCGTTCGCCGAGAAGTTGATACGCATGCCCTGTTGTTCGACGTTGGCTCGCCAGGCGTCGACGGCGTTGGAACTCCAGGTGGACCCGGAACCCGAGACCCGGACGAAGCTCGCCGCCGATGCCTCCCGCGCGGCGCCGGTGATCACGGCCTGTGCGATCAGCGCGATAGCCAGGAGGCCGCCGACCCAACGCAGTACTGTCCAGCGCGGAGATGTCGGGGTCATCGGGTGTTTCCTTCCTCGTTCGTCGCGAACCGTGGCCGCGCGGCCTCGCGGGATCGGAACCGTTCCGCGTCGCGGCGTGACGCCAGGACTCGGCGGTGCTGTTGACGACGGGTGAGCTGGCCCGGCCCGCGGCCACCGATCGCCCGGCCCAGCGCGAAGAGCAGCAGCACCAGCACCATGAGCACCGCCGCGGTGCCGAAACCGCGAGCGATCATGTCCGGCTGTGGGTTCTTGACCAGCTCGAAGACAAGCAGCGGCAGCGATACCATCGGGCCGCTCAGCGGGTCGAGATTGATCGCCGCCGTGTAGCCGGCGGTCAGCAGCACCGGCGACGTCTCACCGATGCCACGCGCGGTGCCCAGGATGATCGACGTCATGAGCCCCGAGCGCGCGGTCGGCAAGGTGACGTGCCAGACCGTGCGCCACTGCCCGGCGCCGACCGCGTACGACGCCTCCTTCAGCGTGCCGGGCACCAGCCGCAGGACCACGTCGGAGGCCCGGATGACGATGGGCAACATCATGACGGTGATGGCGAGGCCCGCCGCCAGGCCGGACTGGTCGAACCCGAGCGCCATGATCCAGGTGGCGTAGATGAAGAGCCCGGCGATGATGGACGGCAACGCTGTCATCGCCTCGGAAACGGTGCGGACCAGCCGGCTGAACCGCCCGGGAATCTCGTTGAGGAACACCGCGCAGACGATGCCCAGCGGGATGGTGATGGCCAGCGCGATCGAGATCATGATCAGCGTGCCCGCGATGCCGTGGATGATGCCGCCCAGGTCAAGAGGATCGAGCGGCCCGGTGACGCGCAGGTCCTCGACGTAGAAGTTCAGGTAGGGCAGTGCCTCGAGCCCGCGGCCGATGGCGTAGAGCACCACGAAGACCAGGCCGCCGCCCATCAGCAGCGCGAGCCCGTGAATCGCCACCGCCGCCACCTTGTCCCGAACGGCGGGGCCGTTCTCGTCCAGCGAGACGAGGAGCGCGTAGATGGCGAGGAACAGCATGTACACGATGACGACGAATCCGATGGCGCCATCGAACGGCAGCAACTGGGTGAAGAGCAGGAAGGTGATCGCCAGCGCGGCGGCCGCCGCGCCGACGAGGGCGAAGATGTCCGATGTCCGGAGCATCACCAGGCTGCGACGGGGCTCCTCCGGGCTCCCCGGCGGAACCGGCGGCGGCAGCGTCGTGCCGCCGGTGGTCGGTTCGTCGGTGCTGACACCCGGCGTGCGGAGGTCCACGGCAGTCATCGTCGTCTCCTATGCGTCGCTCACGGCGCCGGAACGCGATCGGGCGATGATCGACGAGGCGGCGAAGTTGACCACCAGCGTCATCAGGAACAGGGCGAGGCCAGCAGCCATCAGCGCGGACAGTTCGAACTGCGACGACTCGCCATAGCGCAGGGCGATCAACGACGACACCGAACTGGTGCCGCTCTCGAGGATGCGTGGCTGGATCACGAACACCGGCGAGATGACCAGGTAGACGCCGATGGTCTCGCCGAGTGCCCGGCCTAGGCCGAGCATCGTGCCGCCGATCATGCCGCCCTTGCCGTAGGGCAGCACGACCGAGCGGATCATCCCCCACTTGGTCGCGCCGAGCGCATACGCGCCTTCGCGTTCGCCAGCCGGTGCCTGCGAGAACACCTCACGCATCACCGAGCAGGTGATGGGCGTGACCATCATCGCGACGACGATGCCGGCGATCAGCGTGGACGCGGTGTACACGGTCTCCGTGGCCAGCGGGTCGCGCGGGTCGGTGCCCTCGACGGAGAGGAATGGGATCCAGCCGAACCACGTGGAGATCCACCGCGAGAGTCCGAGGATGTTCCACTGCAGGAAGAACGCGCCCCACAAGCCGTAGACGACACTCGGCACGGCCGCCATCAGGTCGACCATGCTGATCAGGGTCCGCTTGATCCTGGCTGGCGCGTACTCGGAGATGTAGAGGGCAGTGCCTACGGCCAGCGGGACGGCGATGGCGATAGCCACCAGGGCGATCAGGATCGTACCGACCAGCACCGCCGCGATGCCGAACTCGCCGCCGTCGGGTTCCCACGCCTCGGTGGTCACGAACGACCAGCCGGCCTCCCGCAGAGCCTGCAGCGCACGGAAGGTGAGGAACACGCCGATCAGCGACATGACCGCGAGAACGGCGAAGCCGCCACCCCTGGAGATTCCCCGGAACACGCGGTCGGTCGGACCGATGGCCGCCTTCAACGTGCGTGGCGCGTCCTCGGCGACCTGGCCCTCGGGCTCGACACGCGTCGTGGTCGTGGTGGACATCAGCCACTGGCCTCCGTCGCTCGCGCACCCTGCACTGCCGCATCCTCGCCGAGTAGATTGTCATTACTTGAATCGCCTTGATGCATCATGTCCACATTGCCACGATGTAGCGATCCGCCCAACGGGGCAGGCAGTGAACGCTCGGTGAACCATCGCGGCGATCAGTCCGAAACGTGAGCCGTCGCCCCAACTCGGGGCAACGGCCCACGCGGCATCGTTTCGCCAGCTCAGTCGAGGACGTCGTCCAGCAGCGCCGGGAATGCGGTCACGATGCCGTCGACGTCGAATGCGGCATAGTCGGCCATGTGGTCCGCGGTGTTGACGGTGTGCACGCTGATGCCGAGGTCCAGCTCGTGGGCCCGGTCGATCAGAGCCTGGTCGGTCGACAGGTACTGCGCGCTGACGCTGTCAGCCCACTCGCTGACCGCGACGAGCTGAGCGTCGGACGGACGTGAGTTGTACACCACGCCGACCGGCACGTACGGCAGTGCATCGTGGAACGTCTGCGCCGAGGTCGCGTTGACCGAGTGAACGGCCAAGGTCTCGTAGGCGAGGGCACGGATCAGGTACCGGTAGTTCGACCTGAGCTGGTCCGCGAGGTCGGCCTCGATCCCCGGGTAGAGTTGGGGGTTCGCGAGGTCGATGACGAGCCCGTGGTGGTAACCCACCTCGTCGATCACTTCGTCGAGGGTCGGGACCGGCTCGCCCGCGAACTCCGGCCCGAACCACGAACCCGCGTCGAGCTGCCGGATCTCAGCCAAGGTGAAGTCCCTGACGAGCCACGGCGAGCGGTCGGGGAACACCTCTTCGACGTTCGTCGTGCGAGCCAGACCGAGGTCCTGGATCACGACGAGCTCGCCGTCGGAGGTGCGCTGAACCTCGACCTCGACGACGTCCGCATCCTGGTCGAGAGCGAGGTCGACGGCGGCGAGGGTGTTCTCCGGCGCCGCACCGGACGCGCCGTGGTGAGCGATGTTGTCCGGCTCGTGGTAGCCGCCCGCCTGGGCCGGCGTGACGACGACGGCGGTGCCCACGGCCACGACCGCGGACGTGACGAGAGCGCGCTTGAGCAGGGAACTTGGCATGTCAGTGCCTTTCGGGCCGAGGAGCTCTGATAGGTCAGAGCCTCCCGACCCACAATGGCGATCAGGTGTCTTTGTACTGAATTGTCACAGAATAGAGTGGCGCTATTCACAAGGGCCTGGCGTCTCTGTCCGTCTTGTCGGTGCGCCCGGTTGACGTCCCGCTTGTGCCGTCCAACCTCCACGAGGTGTTGATCGAGCTGTTCCGCCAAGAGCCTGCCCTGGTCGCGCAGCTGTTGGTCGATCCGCTCGACATCGACGTGCCCACCCACCGGCGGGCCGCCCTCGCACCGACCGATCTCAACGACCTCGTGCCCACCGAATTCCGCGCCGACGCCGTCATCGTACTGACCGCTAACGGCGACACACCCGTCCTAGCGATCGTCGTCGAGGCACAGCTGGGCCGCGACCGCAACAATCGGTGGAGCTGACCGGCCTACCTCGGCCGTCCTCACCGCCCGTGGCGTGCAGGTGCCCGACCGCGCAAGAGCCCGCATCACCGACTCCACCGACCTTGACCAGCTCGACGCCTGGGCACGCCGCGCCGCCACCGTCAACACCGTCGAGGAACTCTTCGACTGATCCGGTGGCGCCGCCGCCCAACGCCCGGATCACACCAACGGCGTCATGAACTCGCTGGGCTCGAGGGCTCGGCCGCTGATCCGCACGTCGCCGAGGAAGCCGTAGAACCCCTGCCCGAAGCCGAGGTTCCAGCCGGTGGCGCCGAGCGTGAACGGCCGGCCGAGCGTGGCGATGCCGTGCGCCGGCTGGCTGGGGTTGCGCGCGATCGGCGAACCCTCCACCCACACCACCGTCCGCTCGCCGTCGTTGACCACCGCCACGTGGAACCATCGACCGACCGGCAGCGCGTGGCTCCACGACGTCGGCGACGCGTCCTGCACGTGCGGGTAGAGCACGTACTGGAGGAAGCGCTCCGGTGAGACGTTGAGGCTGCAGGTCGGCTCGAGCGGCGAGTAGCCGGCGGTCTTCCCGGCGTCGCCGGCCCGGCCCTGCCAGCTGAAGATGCCCATCCAGGCGTGGTTGCCGACGAACGGCTCGGGCAGCTTGACGAACACCTCGATGGTGTAGCCGCCGAGGAACTTCTCCGCGTTGATCGGGGCCGCGGCGACCGCCTCCAGCACGGCGCCGCGGTCGGGCGACTGGCCGCCGTCGAACCGCAGGCTGGCGTGAGCGGGCGCGCCGTCATGGTGGTCCAGCGAACGGGTCAGCAGCTCGGGCACGGTGGAGTGCAGACGGCGGGCCACCAGGTCGTTGCCGTTGCGGGTGAGGTCCTGGGCGACCGCGCCGTCGGCGACGACACCGCCCTCGGTCACCCGTCCGCGCAGGCCGAGCGTGTCGAAGCGCCAGTAGGCGACGGTGTCGCGGCCGATCACCCGCGTCGGCGGGCGCGAGGGCGGCTTCGGCACGGGCGCGAACCCCTCGAACCGGGCCGCGAAGTCCACCGGCAGGCTGAACCGGTCGACGTCGCCGGTCAGCTCGATGACATCCGCGCCCAGCGGTGGCCGCTCCCCCGCCTGGCGGGTGAGGAACCACGGCGCGAACGTCTCGACGTCGATCGTGCCGCGGACCAGGTCGAACTGGTAGAGCCGGATCATCCCGGCGCCGCCGTAGTAGCGGTCCTGGTAGTTGGTGATGTGCACGTGCACGTCGTTGCCGGCGTCGTTGGTCAGCACAGTGCGCCCGGGCGGCCAGTAGTGCCCGCCGAGCGCGAGGAACACCTGGTCGTTGCGGCGCAGCAGCCTGTCCCAGAGCCGCTGCCCGTTGCCGGACAGCGCGGAGACGCCGTCGTCGCCGGCCGCCGCCAGGTCGTGCGTCGTCACGACGGCGGGCAGCTCCGGGTGGGCGTCGAACACGCCCTGAGCCCAGGCCAGCCCGGCGTCGGAGATCCGCCAGTCCAGCGCCAGCACCAGCCATTCCCGGCCGGCCGCCGGCACGACGTGGAAGCTGTTGTAGCCGTCCGGCGACGCACCGCCGAACGTCTCGCTCCCGGCGAACCGGGACGGCCCGAACGCGCCCAGATACGGCGAGTCGCCACGCTGGTCGTCGGTGGCGCCCGGCACGTCGTGGTTGCCGGCGAGCACGCTGAACGGCACCAGCCCGTCCAGCGCCTCGAACGTCCGGTCGGCCAGGTCGATCTCGTCCTGGGTGCCGTGCTCGGTGACGTCGCCGAGGTGCGTCATGAACGCGACGTTGGCTACGCCCCGCTGCTCGCCCAGGTAGCGGAACGTCGCCGCGAGCGGCTCGGGGTCGGAGCGGTCCTCGTCGAACAGATACTGAGTGTCCGGCAGAACCGCGATCGAGAAGCGCGGGCTCTGCGGGTCGTAGGCGCCAGGGAAGGGCGGGACGACGGGCGCGGCGTGCGCGACGGGGTTGGCAGCGACGCCGGCGGCGAGGCCGGGGACTGCGATCGCCGCCGGTGCGGCCAGCGCACCCTGGAGGAGACGACGGCGGGCGACACCACCGGCCGTGGGACGTTCGGGCATGCGGACCTCCGGTGAGAGTTCTGATCCGGCACATCGGATCAACCGGACATGGCCGCCCGGCGGAGAGCGCGTGACGGCCTGCGATCCGCAGGACGAACTCCCTGCCGGTCGCGGGTACGGCTTCATCCCCGCCCAGGTCGCTCGGCACCTGGCAGCCGCCGGCGGGTGGCGATGGCCGCGCACCGATCGAGCACCACGGGCGGCTGGGACGTCGGGCGCCTCCCCCTCCGGCGCCACCGTCTGGACGAGTCCGACCGGCCACCGCTACCTGAGACCACCCGGATCCGTCGGCCCGATCACCGACGGTGAATCGGCCGACCCACCACAGGAGCCGGATCCGCCGCCTCGCGGAGGCTGCACCTCCGACCGATCGCAACGGGTCAAGCGTCGCGGGTCAGGGTGGTCGCGACGGTCATCCTGCGCAGCGCGGCGGCCGGGACCAGGCTGGCCAGCACCGGCACCGCGGTCCCGCCCGCCACCGTCGTGACGGCCACGACCACCAGCTCGGGCTGGAACTCGCCGGCCAAGCCGGCCGCGAGCACGAGGCCGGCGACGGTGCCGAGGACCGCGCCGGCCAGCCCGATCAGCGCTGCCTCGGTCAGCACCAGCCGCCGGACCCGCCCGTCACCCCAGCCGACGGCCTGGAGCACCGCGATCTCCGCCCGCCGGTCGCGGACGTTCAGGAAGACAACGTCCGCGACGGCCACGCTCGACAGGGCGACGGTGACCAGCGCGGCCACGTAGTCGATCTCCCGGGCGCGCAGCGAGACGGCGTCGCCGAGCACCGAGCCGACGACGGCGCCGTGGAAGGCCACCGTAATGCCGAGCAGGACGGTGAGTGCTGCACAGCCCAGTGCCACCGCGACCACGCCGAGGCCCGTGCGGCCGGGCGAGCGGACCACGTTGGCGACGGCGAGCGACCACAGGCCGCGTACCGTCGGAGCCCGTGCCGCCATCCGGCGCACCCGGACCCCGCCGGGTTGCAGGACGGCGGCGGTGGCCGGCCGGGACGCGCGCCAGGCCGGAAAGGCGGCAGCGCCGAGCGCGACCAGGACCGCCGCCGGGATCGCCACCGCAGCGCGGTCCGCCGTCACGTCCAGGCCGCTGATCCGGCCGACCGCGACCGACACCAGGGCGCCGGTCACCCCGGCGGCGCCGCCCACCAGCATGACTTCGGTCAGCAGCAACCGCAGGATGTGGCGGCGGCTCCAGCCGACGCGGCTCAGTACCGCCAGTTCACCACGCCGGGAGCGGGCCGACGCGGCGGAGACGTTCGCGACGAACAGCGCACTGACCGCCAGGACCAGCACGAACAGCGCGACGCTCTTGTGGTCGACGGCCCGCATGACCGCCGCGACGACCCCCTGGCGCAGCCAGGTCTCGACCAACGCCAGCTCGGGCCGGCCGAACGCGCCCTCCGGGAGTGCCACGGTCTGTTCGGTCGCGGAGCTGCCGAGGACGACGTCGACGTCGAGGCCGGTGGCGGCGCGGATCTGGTCGGCGACCAGGCGCACCCGCTCCCGCTCGACCGCGCTCACCCCGCTGACGCCCGCGACCCGGACCCGGACCGCGCTGATCGGCGCGTCGGGCTCGGCCAGCTCGATGCCGGAGCGGGTGAACGTTTCGAGGTCGGACAGTCGGATAAATGCCGTGGGCGGGCCCAGGTGATAGGCCGCGGGACTCCCGGACGGCAGCAGCGGCACCCCGCCCAGCAGTTCGCTGCTGCGCGCGTCGGCCGGCGGCAGTCCGTGTGCCCCGTCGAACTCGGCGGCCTCGACGTCGTCGAACACGCCGACGATCTGCATCTGCGGCAGCTGGCTCTGGCCCGAGGCGGTGCCTGGATGCGGGCGCACCTCGCGGAAGCCGGTGTCGGCGACGAGCGGCGGTGCGGGGACGTAGCCGCCGGCCCGCAGCGGCGAGCGCCAGACGTCCCACGGGTTCTCCACCGGCCGCGGCGCCAGCACGCCGTCGGCACCCACGTCGTAGGTCGTGGGCAGGGTCGTCCAGAAGCTGTCGACGACGATGTTGGTGCCGCTGGTGCGCGCCTGCTCGACCAGCACCTCGTAGGCCTGCTGGGCGGTGACGGTCTCGGTGGCGACGACGGCGCCAGGCGTGGTCAGGAGCTCGCCCACCTGCTCCAGGGTGAGGCCGGAGGCCAGCCGGTCGGCCGCCTCGCCGGGCAGCTCCCGCACCGTGACCTCGGCCTGCGCGTCCACCTGGGGCTCTGCGGCGACGACGACGGGGACCGGCCGGCTGCCGGTGCCGCTCGCCGGTGGCGCGTCGCCCAGCGCGAGCAGTGACGCGGGCTGGCCGCTCCCCTGGTTCAGTGCCGCCTCCTGGGCCGGGTCGACGGCGGCCACGAGCATCGGGAACGACCATTCGACCACGACAGTGCGCTGGTCCGGTGCCTGCCACTGGCGAGCGGCGGCGTCGTGACCGGGCTGAGTGGACTCGCAGGTGCGGCTGCGCTCGCGGGCGGCGGTCGCCGGCACGTCGGGGGCCGACGCGAGGTCCTGCCACGCCGGGCACACCAGCGTCGTAGACCCGTCCGGCGCCGTCTCGACCAGGCCGTACGGCGCCGCGTCGTCGCCCGCGGGCCCGACGAACGTGATCGGGTTCGGGGTGACGTAGGAATACGACGCCGCCGGCTGCTCGATGGCCGTCAGGCCGCGGTCGGTGGTGTGTACGACGTCGGCCACGAGTAGCTCGCGGCCGGTCTCGTCGCGCGGGCCGGCCTCGACGGCCACCTGGGTCGCGGTCATGACGTAGCCGACCATGGCCACCGGAGCGGCGACCTCGACACCGGAGAGCTCGCGGATCGCGTCGTAGTCGTCCAGCGCGATGCCGCCGAACTGCCCGGACAGCTGGTACGGCCGTACGAGGCCCGCCACGGCCTCGAGCTCGCTGCGACTGCCGGGCGGGCGTACCAGGATGTGATAGTCGTCCTGGGCCGCCACGACCTCTCCGCGCAGCTCCAGCCGCTCCACCTCAGAGGCGCCGGTGAGCACGGTGAAGGCCGTGGTCGCCGCGACAACGCCGAGGCCGAGCGCCAGGGCACGGCCCCAGTGCGCGCGCAGCTCGGCCCGCACCAGCCGGCCCATGCCGGCGCGCGTGCGCGCCCGCCGGGGCTGCCGAGGGTCAGCCGGCGGCCACATCGGCACGCCTCCCGTACCCGCCCGCCTGCATCTGGTAGAGCCGCGCGTACTCGCCGCCGGCGGCGAGCAGCTGGTCGTGTGTGCCCTGCTCGGCCACCCGTCCGCCGGCGAGCACGACGATGGCGTCGGCGTGCCGGACCGCGCCGAGCCGGTGCGTGACCAGCAGGCACGACCGGCCGCCCCGGGCCGTCCGCAGGTGCTGGTACAGCGCGGCCTCCGCGTCGGCGTCCAGCCCCGAGCTGGGCTCGTCGAGGATCATCAGCTCGGCCTCGGTGCGCATCAGCGACCTGGCCAGCGCGACGCGCTGCCACTGCCCGCCCGACAGCTGCACTCCGTCGGCGTCGTCGGTGCCGCCGAACGCGCGGCTGAGCATGGTGCCGTAGCCCTGCGGCAGCCGTTCCGCGACGGCGTCGACGCCGGCCAGGCGCGCCGCCCGCCGGATCGCCGGCTCGTCGTCCAGCCGGTCGAGGTCGCCGAAGCCGATGTTGTCGGCCACCGGAAGGTCGTAGCGCACGAAGTCCTGGAACAGCACGCCGATGCGCCGGCGCACGGCCCGAGCGTCCAGTCCGACGATGTCGTCGCCGTTCCAGAGGATGGTGCCGCTGGTGGCCTCGTAGAGCCGGCACAGCAGCTTGACGACGGTGGACTTGCCGGCCCCGTTGGTTCCCACCAGCGCGACCATGGCACCGGGCGGGATCGCGAAGGAGACGCCACGCAGGACCGGCGCATGGCCGGCAGCGTAGCGGAAGGTCACGTCACGCAGCTCGACGCCGGCGGACCGGGAGGCGGCCGGCAGTGACCGCCGCAGGGACCGGACACTCTCCGCGGCGGTGCTCGCCAGTACCGCGTCCAGGTGGGCGAAGATCAGCGCGCCGTGGTGGCCGTCGCCGAAGGCCCGGACGACACCGGCCGCGGCCACCTGCAGCCCGGCGACGCCGACGACCAGCATGCTCAGTTCCCCGACGGTGATCCGGCCGGCCGCTGCCTGTCCGGCGCCCCAGAGCATGGCGGCCGCGGACAGCCCGGCACCGGACACCGCGAGCCCGGCCTGGACCACCGCGGTGCGCCGGTCCACGGCGCGCTGTGCCCGGGCGAGCTGCCGCAGCTCGGCCGTCATCCGGTCGTTCAGCAGGCCGCCCAGGCCGAAGACCCGGATCTCGGTGGCCGCCCGGGCGTCGGTCAGCAGAGTCGCGTAGAACATCTCGCGCCGGGTGCCCGGAGTGGTCTGCCACATCATCCGGGCCCGGTCGCGGCTCTCGGCTACGGCAGCGACGACGGCGGGGACGCAGCCGGCCGCCGTCACCAGGACCAGCCAAGGGCCCACCGCGGCGAGCACGAGCGCCAGCCCGGCGGCCGTGACGATCGCTTGTACAGCGGCGAACAGCGCGTGCGCGAGCACCTGGGGCGCGCCCGCCCCGGCCTGCTCGGCCAGCCGCAGCCGGTCGAGGAAGGCGGGCCGCTCCAACAGTTCCAGGCCGGTCACGCCGGTGACGGCGCGCATCAGGGTGGACTTGGCTCGCAGCCCCACCCGTCGGGCCAGCTCGCCCTCGGCGTACCTGGTCGCCGGCCCGACGACCGCGCCGCCCGCCGTCACGGCGCCCAGCAGGAGCATCGCGGCCACGCCATCGCCCCGCGTCGTCACGGCGTCGAGCACCCGGGCGAGCAACCACGCGTTGACCGGCACCACCACGCCCGCCACCAGCGACAACACCGCGAAGCCGGCCGACCAGCCAGGCGCCGCCCGCCACATCAGGGCCAGCGCCCGGACCGCGGCCGCGGTCGTACTCGTCACCGCACCGGACGCGGCAGCTCGTCGACGGAGTGCGTGACCGCCTCGACGAGCCCGTCGCCGGACACGAGGACGTACGTCGGGAAGAGCACCACGCCGTAGACGGCGGCCAGGTCGTCGGCACGCGCCCCGCTCACGACGCTCGCGACGTCCGACACGGCCGCGACGATGTCCGCCGCCTCGGCGGGGTCGCCGACGACGGTCACGACCGCCGTGCCCCGGCCGCCGAGCACCGTCGCGTACGCCACCAGGCGGGGCAGCGCCAGCCGGCAGCCACGGCAGCTCGCGGAGGCGAACGCCACGAGCCGGACACCGCCGGCGGCACGCGGTGCGGGGGCGCCGATGTCCGGCCCACTCGGCGGCAGCGTCACCGGTTCGCCACCGGCGGGCGCGTTGGCCGGGGGTCGAAGGGCCAGCCAGCGCAGGACGAGCAGGACGACCGCGGCGGTCGCCAGCGCGGCCGGCGTCCGTCCGGAGTCGCCGATCTCGGGCACCGCCAGCGCGCCGAGTGCGAGCCCGGTCAGGACCGCGTTGCGGACCACACTGGCCCAGGTCACCGTCGACGACGCCGAGCCGAAGCAGCGGCACGGCAGCGCCTGCGTCCGCCGCGCCAGCACGGCGGCGCCGGCCGTCAGCGCCGCTGCCAGTGCGCCCGCCCCCAGCAGGCCGGCGGACGCCGTCGCTGGTACGGCCAGCAGGACCACCACGACCGCCTCGGCAGCCACCAGCGCCCACGCCCCGGCGCGGGCCTGGGGCAGACGCAAGCCGACCCGCAGGGTCGTGGCGAGGCCCGCCACACCGCCCGGCCGGGCCACCTTGCCGATCACGGCCACCGCGAACACGAGAACCAGCGCCCAGCGCGCCACCTCGGCAACGAAACCGATCACGTCGTCACCGTCTCGCCACGCCGCCGGTCAGCAACTGCCGATCAGGGTCCAGGACTCACAGACGTACACGCAGTCCGGGCGGAAGCAGCACTGGCGCCGGTAGTACCGGCCGTTGGCGTCGCACATGTACTCGTACCGGCAGTCGGGCGGGCAGTCCCGCAGGGCGATGGTAGGTGCGAACACGGACTTCACGGCCGCGCTGAGGGTCCTGGTCATGCGATGCTCCCCGAGAGTCGAACTTCTGGCGCTATGTCCCCTTTCTACCTTGCGCCTAGGTAAGAATCACCGGGCCCGCACCGACTGTCACGGACTGTTCGCCTGCGAGCGGCGCGCCGCTCACCTCGTATCAGCCGAGACCGGTCGCGCGGCGCAGGGTCTCGTCGGGCCGCGGGTCCCAGAGCGGGTGGTCGCCGACGACGCCGCCGTCGCGCAGGCTCACCACGCGGGAGCACTGCGCCGCGACGGCAGCCTCATGCGTCGCCAGGATCATCGTCATGCCCTGGTCGGCCTGGACCTCCGCCAGCAGGTCGAGCACCTCGTCACCGGTGCGCGAGTCGAGGGCACCGGTCGGCTCGTCGGCCAGCAGCAGCCGCGGCCGCACGACGAGTGCGCGGGCGATGGCCACCCGCTGCTGCTCCCCGCCGGACAGATCGGCCACGCGGGCCTCGTGCCGCGCGCCGAGCCCGACGGCGTCGAGGGTCTCGCGGGCCCGCCGCACGCGGTCGAAGTCGACCTGCACGGGCATCAACGGCACGACGACGTTGTCGAGCGCGCTCAGCTGCGGGAGCAGGTGATAGTGCTGGAAGACGAAGCCGACACCACGCCGGAACACCGCGGCGGCACGCCGGGACAACTGCTCGACCCTGGTCCCGCCGACCACCACACTGCCCGTGTCCGGCCGGTCCATCGCGCCGATGACGTGCAGCAGCGTGGACTTGCCCGACCCGGACGGCCCGATCACCGCCACCGACTCGCCGGCCTCGATGTCCAGGGTGACATCGACCAGCGCCGGCACCTTCGCGGCGCCCTGCCGGTGCAGGCGCGACACGTTGCGTAGCGAAACGGGTGCACCCGCGAACCGGTCGTGGCCCCCCGACCGTCCGTCCACAGCATCGCCGTGACTGCGGCGTCTCATGTGATCATCATGACCTTCGGCTCGCCGGAACAAACGAGCGGGTGCAGTTTCTCATCTTTCGGTCTCTCCCGCCTTCCGGGCGTTGCACGGCGATGTCGCAAAAGCGAATCGTCGCGTTTGCGACCCGCGCCGCCCTTCCGCCCGCGGTGGCGTGCTGCCCAGACTCCAGCTATCCCCTGGCAACCTTGGAGGACGACGTGTCGCCACGATCCTCGACCCGCACCGGACGTCGACGCCGCCTGATGGCCGCTGGACTCGCCGCCAGCACCGCCGCCAGCACCGCCGCTCTCGGCGTCGTCTCTCCCACCGGCGCGGCGCCGCCGGCAGCCGTGCCAACCGCCGACGCTGGCCCGGCCCTCGACTTCACGCTGCTCACCGGCGACGTGGTCCGCCTGCGGAGCCTCCCGGACGGCACGCCGCACGGCGAGGTGATCCACGATGCCGGCCGACCGGACGACGTCGTGTTCCAGCAGGTCGACGACGACCTCTACGCGCTCACCGGAGAGGCCGTGCGGCTCATCGGAACCGGATGGTTGGACCGGGAGCTGTTCAACTTGACCGCGCTGGCCGAGTACGGCTACGACGACGCGGGCGTCGACGCGCTGCCGGTCATCGCCACCGCCCCGGCCGGCTCCCGGTCCGGACCGGCCACCTCCGCTCTCGCCGTCGACGGCGCGGCGGTCGTCCAGCCCCTGGACAGCATCGGCGCCACGGCTCTCACGATCGACAAGGACCGCGTCGAGGAGGTCTGGGCCGACTTGACAGGGAACCTCGAGGCCGCCACCGGCACCGCCACCCGGACCGGCGACACCGCGGCGCCGGTCACGTTGTGGCTCGACGCGAAGGTCCGGACCGCGCTCGACGTCAGCGTCCCGGCGATCGGCGCGCCGACGGCCTGGGAGAGCGGCTACGACGGCACCGGTACCACCATCGCGGTCCTGGACACCGGCATCGACGCGGACCACCCGGACTTCGCCGGCCGCATCACGGCCAGCCGGAGCTTCGTCACCGGCGAGCCGACCAACGATCTCAACGGGCACGGTACGCATGTCGCGTCCATCGCTGCCGGCGCCGGCGACACCTACATCGGAGTCGCCCCCGGCGCGGACCTGGCCATCGGCAAGGTCTGCGCCGCCGATGGCACCTGCCCGACGTCGGCGATCATCGCCGGGATGGAGTGGGCAGCCGTCGAGCAGGACGCTGACGTCGTCAACCTGAGCCTCAACGGCGCCCCGACCGACGGCGCGGACCCGATGTCCCGGGCGGTGAACGAGCTGACCGCGGCCACCGGCGCGCTGTTCGTCGTCGCCGCCGGGAACAGCGGCCGGACCGGCGGCACCATGCAGGTGGGCACGCCGGCGACAGCGGACAGTGCGCTCGCGGTCGGCAACACCGCCAAGACCGCCCCGCACGAGCTGTCGGACTCCTCGAGTGTGGGGCCGCGGCTGAGCGACTACGCGGTCAAACCCGAGATCACCGCCCCCGGTGAGGCCATCGTCGCCGCGCGCGCGACCGACGGGGTCATCGGCGCGCCCGTCGACGACCACTACACCAGCCTGTCCGGCACCTCCATGGCCACCCCGCACGTCGTGGGCGCCGCCGCGTTGGTGGCTGAGCAGCACCCGGACTGGACGGCAGGACAGCTGAAGGACGCCCTGGTCAGCACCGCGAACCCGCACGCGGAAGCACCGGTCACCGCACAGGGCGCCGGCATGCTCGACGTCACCCGCGCCACTGCCGGACCCCTCGTGGCGACCGGCACGCTGAACCTCGGCGCGATCGAGCCGCCGCACACCGCGACCACGGGCATCGTCACGCTGCGCAACACGAGCGGCGCGCCGCTACCCGTCGACCTCGCCCTCGCCGGCCTGATCCGGACCGACCCGACCAGCCGCGACGTCACCCCGCTCACCCCACCCGACGGGGCCGTCACCGTCACGCCGTCGAGCGTGCAGATCCCGGCCGGCGGCACCGCTGCCGTCGAGGTGACGGTCGACACCACCGCCTTCGAGCTCGCCTCCTACTTCGGCCGGCTGGAGGCCCGCGCCGGCGGCGACCTCCTGGCCAGCACCACGCTCAGCTGGACGAGGAGCCCGCAGCGGCATCAGCTCACGGTCAGCGGCATCGACCGCACCGGCGCGCCGGCGCACACGACGTGCTGCTCCTGGCTGACCCTGATCAACCTCGACACCGCGACGGCGCACCTGGGCTGGTACGACGAGGGACGCGCCTACTTCGCCGGGTTCGGATACAACACCCTGCTGCCGGAGGGGCGCTACGCGGTGCTCAGCAACATCTCCGACTGGACCGCGGGCGAGCCGTGGGCGCTGGTGTCGGAGACCCTCGGCGGCGATCCCGAGTTGCTGCTCGACCGGGACACCGACCTCCTCATCGATGCCCGGGACGGCATTCCGGTCACGATCGAGGGACCGCGGTCCGATGCCGAGCCGGTCCAGCCGGGGATGGACGCGACCTGGCGCCGGGTGCTGGGCGAGCCCGGGTACGAGGATCTGCGCGTTCAGGAGACGTTCTCCAGGGTGCCGACGGTTTACGTCATCCCCACCGGCGAGGCGACCATCGGCGAGTTCTCGCTCACGGTCGGCACCAGGCTGGCCGCCGAGGACCTGACGATGACCGTTCCCGGCTCCGGTTCACCGGCACTGGATCCGCAGTATCTCCGTTCCGGTACGAGCGACGTCAGCGGCTGCAACGTCGCGGGTCACATCATGTGTGTGCCCGCCTTCGACTCGCCGGGCAGCTACCAGCTGGTCGACGCCGGTTCCGGGTCGCCGGCGCAGCTCGCCGCGGCGGCCGGCCGGCTGGCGCTGGTGCATGAGGCGACGCCGCGGGACAGCGTCGCGATGGGGGAGTTCCTGGCCGCCGCGGCAGACGCCGGAGTGGCGGGAATCCTGTACGCCGTTGCCGACCCTGGCCCGCCGCAGCGCTGGATCCGAGACCGAGTCGAGGTGCCGGCGGCGGTCATCACCGCGGCCGAAGGCGACCAGCTGGCGGCGGCGATCGCCGGCGGCGCGACCACCATCAGGACCGGCGGCGAGATCGTCAGCCCGTACGTGTACGACCTGTGTGTGACGGACACGGGACGGCTGCCGTCGGAGCCGGCCTACACGTTCGACCATGACGACCTGGCCACGATCACGGCCGAGTACGCCGCCGACGCACCGGGCACGGTCTACCGCGAGTCGCGCGTCGGCCTGGGCGCGACCGGGTGCCCGCTCGGTCATTCCGCCCGCTCCACGGCGTTCGAGGCGCCGCACACCCGGACCGAGTACATCACGCCCGGTCACTGGTGGCGCACCACCACGTTCTCAGCGGAGCACTACTACGGCGTGGAGGCCGACAGGCGGACCGTCTACGAGGCGGGCGAGCACGTCACGGAGCAGCACCTGGCCGCGCCGCTCGCGCCCCGGATCGACGCGTTGAGCGCACACCGGCTCAGCGGCACCAGCTATCTGTCGATGTCCGGGTTCCCGTTCGTCACCTCGCCGTGGTTCACGTTGCAGCAGTCCTTCGGCGCGGTGGACGTCCGGTACCGCCGCGACGGCGAACCACTGTGCGAGAGCCAGTTCAACTCCGGGTGCTACGTCGACCCGGTGCCGGGCCGGTACCAGCTGGAGGTCGAGACGCAGCAGTCCAGGCGGCCGATTTCCACCGCGACCAGGACCGTCTGGGACGTCGCAGCGGCCTTCGACCGGCCGGACGAGCCGCTGCCGGCCATCGCACTCGACTACGACGTGCCGCTGGACGGCACCAACGCGGTCCGGGCCGGCACGCCCTACCGGCTCACCGTGACCGCCGGCTACCAGCCCGAGCACACCGAGATCGGTGACTTCACCGTCCAGGCCTGGGTCAGCCACGACGACGGGGCCACCTGGACCGAGCTGGGCACTCGGCCAGCCGGGCGGGATGGCGACGCGACGTTCCTGGTACGTCCGCCGCGTGAGGGCGCCGAGTTCACCACCGTCCGGGTCCTGGCCACCGACGGCGACGGGAACTCCGTCGACCAGACGATCACTCGGGCCTGGCGGGTTGCCCAGCCGTGACCCCGGTACCGTCCAGCCACCAGCGCCGACGCGCCTCCCACCCCAGCTGCAGCCGGGTTCGCACGCCGGCGGCGTCGGACATGACCCGAACCCTTCGCTGCACCCAACGCGTGCTGCGGCCGAGCTGGTGGGCGATCGCGGCGTCGGTGAGGCCGCAGAGCAGCAGGCCGAGCAGCCGGCGGTCCTCGAACCCGAGCGCGCCGCCGGTCGCGAGAACGTCGCCGTCGACGGGTTCCTGGCCGGCCGGCAGGGGTGCTGCCTGGTCCCAGACCGCCTCGAACAGCTCGATGACGACCGCCAGCAGGCCGCTGGCATGCACCACCAGGGCCGCCGGCTGCGCGTCGTGGCGCATCAGCGGCAGCGTGGCCACCCGGCGGTCGTAAACCTGCAGGCGCATGGGCACACGACGGTGCACGCGGTAGTGGTCGCCGGGCCGGCCGGTGCGTTCGAGCACCGCTGGCAGGTCAGGCACGTCGTCGAAGACGGCGCGGTCGTACACCACCCGGCTGTGTCGCGGTGTGACACCTGCGGCCGCCTCGGCCGGCGGCACGGCCACGAACGGCGGCTTCACCAGGGCCAGGATCTCCTCGGACGCACTTTCCTGCAGCCGCCTGACCTGGGCACGGAGCGCCTGCTCGCCGAGGAGCACCTCGACCAGGTGCTCCGACCCGCCGGCGCGGGCGCTCCGCTCGTGCACCTCGGCCAGCGCCAGCAACTCCTGCTGGGCCGCGAAGAGCCGCCGGGCGCGGTCGACCAGGAGCCGCTGGCCGGTCAGCAGCGGCGGGACCGCGGTCCACCGGCGTTCCTGGCCGATGTCGGCCGGGCTGACCAGCGCGCTCCCGGCCAGTTCCGCCAGGGCGGCGGCTACGGCCTCGTCGTCGAGTTCCAGCGCACGCGTGACGTCGGAGCCGCTCACGGACGGCGTCGTGACGAGGAAGCCGTAGACCGCGGCGGCCGTCGGCGACAGCCCGAGCTCCTCCAACATCGGATACCTCCCTTGGTCCAGGGCCCGCAGACGCCGCCGTGACAGGTGGCTCGACCAGGGATCACGCCGCGCGAATGTCGTGATTATCTCCGGTTCGCCCGTACAGTGTGAGAGTGCCGCTTCAGCATGCTGTTCTCGCCCTGCTGGCCGACGGTCCCAGCTACGGGTACGAGCTCAAGGCGAACTTCGAGAAAGCCGTCGGGCCGCAGTGGGGCGGGCTGAACATCGGGCACGTCTACCAGATCCTCGATCGTCTGCATCGCGACGGCATGGTCAGTTCGCACACGGTGCCGCAGGAGTCGCGACCGGACCGCACGGTCTACCTGATCACCTCAGCCGGGCAGAGCGACCTCGACGAGTGGCTCTCCGCGCCGACCACGCGCACCTCCGGCTACCGCGACGACTTCATCCTCAAGATCCTCGCCGCCGGGCGCCGCGGGCCGGACGCCGTGCGCGAAGTCTGCCGCATCCAGCGCGAAGCGCGGCTGGCTGAGCTGCAGACGCTGCGGGCGAGCCGGCGCACGCACCACCACGACGCCCTGGCCGCGTTGACCATCGAGGCGGCCGTCCTGCACACCCAGGCCGATCTGAAGCTGGTCGACACCGTCGAAGCCCGCGCCGGCGATTCCACGTTCCCGTTCTCGGCGACCGGCGAGTCCGACACGGCGGCGTCCGACACGGCGGAGACCGGCGACGCCACCCGGCACGCGTCCTAGTTGCGCCCACGCAACCCGCCGTTCGCCTGCCGTCCTCCAGGCGGTCACCTGCACCGCGCAGGCTGAGCCGGGTCGCTCGCCGCGACGTGCAGGGGTGGACGTGACGTGTTGAGAGATTGTTCCCGCCGGGGCGGCGGCCTGGCCGCCGGGCTCGCCTGCGTCGTCTTGACCGCGTGCACGGCTACCACCGAGGCCCAGCCGCCGGTCTCCGGCGGCACCCTGCACTACCTGAGCAGCGAGCCCGCGTTCTCCCATCTGGACCCGCAGCGGATGTACCTGCCGGAGGACGTCGCGTTCGCCGCGGCGTACCTGCACCGCACGCTGACCGCCTACACCTCGCCCGAGGAACCAGCCGCCGTGGAGCTGGCCGCCGATCTCGCCACCGACACCGGGACCGCCCGGAACCATGCCACCGAGTGGTCCTTCACCCTGCGCGAGGGTGCCGTGTTCGAAGACGGATCGCCGATCGGCTGCGCCGCCGTCAAGTTCGGGGTGTCCAGGGCGTTCGACCCGCAGTTCGTCATGCAGAGCGGGATGTCGCGGGCGGTCCGGATGCTCGACGTCGCGACCGTGGACGGCGTGCCCGTCTACTCTGGGCCGTACGCTGCCGACCCCGGCGACGTCGCCGCGTTCGACCGGGCAGTGAGCTGCTCGGCCGACGACCGCACCATCACGTTCCGACTGGCCGAGCCGGCCGGAGACTTCAACCACGCGGTCAGCTCGCTCGCGTTCGCACCGGTCCCGGTGGGTACACCGGCCGGAGACGCCTATGACACCGCGCCGGTCTCGTCCGGGCCCTATCGGATCGAGACCTACACCCCCGGCACCGGCCTGACGCTCGCGCGCAATGAGCACTGGGATCGCGACGCCGATCCCCTGCGCCCGGCCCATCCCGACCGCGTCGAGGTCGCTCTCGGACTCGAGCCCGACGTCGTCGAGGCGCGGTTGCTGACCGACGAGGGCGACGACCGCACCGCGGTCGCCGCCGCCGAGCTGGATACACGCACCGCCGAGCGCATCGCCGCCGACGACGACCTCGCCGGCCGTACCGTCGGCGGACCCGCACCAGGTGTGCGCTACCTCGCCATCAACACCGAGCTGGTGCCGGTGCTCGAGCACCGCCAGGCGATCGCCGCCGCCGTCGACCGGTCCGCGCTCCACGATGCTCTCGGCGGCGACCCGACCGGAACACTGGCCGACAGCCTGCTGACGCCACTACTCGCCGGCAACGACGACCCGCCGCCGTCATCAGAGCCCGCCTCCGGCGACCCCGACCGGGCACGGGACCTGATCGCCGCCGCCGGCGCACCGATGCCCGCGCTGACCTTCGCCTACGAGGACACGCCGGCCAACCGGGAGGTCGCCGAGGTGCTGACGACCGTACTCCGGGCCGCCGGCATCGCGCTGGAGCCGGTTCCCTTGGGGCCCGCGGAGTACTACCCGGCGATCCGCGACCCGGCCAGCCCGCACGCGCTCATGCTCGGCAGCTGGGCGCCGGCCTGGGCCGACGGCTCCACCGTCGTCACCGACCTGCTGACCCCTGCCGGCGGGCCGGCCAACCTGTCCCGCTACGACGTCGCCGCGGTCACCGCCGCTGCCGAGGCGGCCGCCGCCGAGCTCGACCCCGCGGAGCGGGCCGAGCAATGGGCCGCCATCGGCGCCCGAGCCGTCGCCGACGCCGCGGTCGTTCCGATCCGGTTCGACCGGCACCAGCGTCTGGTGGGTTCGCTGGTCGGCGGCGCGCGCGGCTGGGCACCGTACGGCTCGGTGGCGCATGCGGCCCTCTGGGTCCGGCCGGAGGAGTGAGACCTGGCAAGCTATGCGCGTGCGCGTCGTATTGGCTGAGGATTCCCTGCTGCTGAGAGAAGGCCTGGTCCGCCTGCTGGGTGAGGCGGGTGCGGAGGTCGTGGACGCGGTCGGCGACGGCGACGCGCTGGTGCGGTCGGTCGCCGAGCACCGCCCCGACGTGGCGATCGTCGACGTCCGGATGCCGCCCACGTTCACGGACGAGGGTCTGCGCGCAGCCCTGGCCGCGCGCTCCGCGGTGCCCGGGACCGGGGTCCTCGTGCTCTCGCAGTACGTCGAGGAGTCCTACGCTGGCGACCTGCTCGCCGACGGTGCCGGCGGCGTCGGCTACCTGCTGAAGGACCGTGTCTCCGCGCTGGCCGACCTGTCCGACGCCCTGGAGCGGGTTGCCTCCGGCGGCACCGTACTCGATCCGGAGGTGGTGGCGCAGCTGTTCGCCCGGCGTCGCCGCGACCCGCTCGAGACGCTCACCGCCCGCGAGCGCGAAGTCCTGGGGCTGATGGCCGAGGGCCGCACCAATGTCGCGATCGCGCGGGTCCTCGTCGTCACCCAGGGCGCGGTCGAGAAGCACATCTCCTCGATCCTCACCAAGCTCGACCTCCCCCCGTCCGACGACGACCACCGCCGCGTCCTCGCCGTGCTCGCCTGGCTGCGCACCGAACACTGACCCGGCCCTCACGAGTCGCAATACGGGTGTGACAGTTCTGTGCCACTCTGTGCTGGTGTCGTTTCTCATGCGTGTGGTCGTCCCGGACCGTCCCGGTTCGCTCGGCGCGGTCGCGTCTGCGGTCGGCGCGGCCGGGGGTGACATCGTCGGCGTCGACGTCGTCGAGCACCGGCTCGACGGTTTCGTCGTCGACGACTTCCTGGTCGACCTGCCCGGCGGCCGGTTGCCCGACTCGCTGGTGACGGCGTGCCGGACGGTGCCGGACGTCAGCGTGGAGTTCATCGGGCATTACAGCCCGGGCGCAAGCCTGCACCGCGACCTCGAGGCGGTCGAGGCCATGACCGACGAGCCGGAGCGGGCCGAGGAGATTCTGGTCGACCTGGTTCCGGGCATCTTCCGGTCCGGCTGGGCGCTGCTGCTACCCCAGAACGGGTCGACGCTGAAGGTGCTGCGCGCCAGCGGCGGTGCCCCGGAGGAGGATGGCTACGAGGCGCCGTGGCTGCCCATGCCGGCGCCGGGCAGGATCGTCACCGGCGACGACGCACCGCAGGCCTGGCAGGACGTGTTGGCCGTCGGCGTGCCGGTTGACGACACCGGTCAGCTGATCGTGTTCGGCCGCGACGGTGGTCCACGCATCCTCGACTCCGAGCTGGCCCGGCTGGTGCACCTGGTGGCGCTCGCCCAGGTCATCCGCCGCGGCGGGCTCGCCACTGGCTGACGCCTGCCCGTCAGCCGACTGAGGCCAGCGCGAAGGGCAGCACCTGGGCCGCACCGGCCAGCCGCACCTCGCGACCGGCGACGGTGAGGGTCCACCGGGAGTCCGCGACGTCGTCGACGAGCAGCACGACCGGCTCCGGGCCGAGCGCCGCAAGCTGCTCGCGCGCGGCCGGGCCGACCCGCCAGCCGCCCCAGACAGACGCCAGCCGGAACGCGCTGTTGCCGCCCGGCTCGCTCCCCTCTGCAAGCGCCGCGCCGGCCGGCTCCAGCTCACCCAGGTCGGCCAGCCGCCCGAGGCTGGCCAGGTGCCGCCCGACCGAGCCGATCAACTGTGGGTGCCGCCGCGACGGCATGGAGACGACGGCGTCGGGCCGGCGGTCCCAGCGCCACTCGCGCAGCACGTCGACGCAGGCTGCCAGCAACGCATCGGGTGCCGGTGCGTCCGGGGCGTCCAGCAGCGTGCGCAGCCGCTGGCCCCAGCCGAGGTCGGTGAGGCGGGCCACCACCCGGCCGGGCTCGAGCTTCTCGGCCGGGCCGATCTTGCCCTTCACGTCCACGCCCAGCCGGCCCATGCCGGAGGGCCACTGCACCCGCGGCTCCAGGAGCACGCCGGCCCGCGCCAGGGTGGTGCGCGCCGCCGCCCGCGCCCGGGCCGGGACCTCGTCGGTGTACCAGGGCCCGGCGCAGACGTCGCAGCGCCCGCACGGCGCGGCGCTGGGGTCGTCGAGCGCGGCCTGGAGGAAGGACATGCGGCACTGCTCGCCGCGCTGGTAGGCCAGCATGGACCGGGCCTCGGTGTCGCGGGCGGCCGCCACCCGCTGGTAGCGCTCGGCGTCGTAGTTCCACTCCTGCCCGGTGGCTTGCCAACCGCCGCGGACCCGCTGCACCGCGCCGTCGACGTCGAGCACCTTCAGCAGCAGCTCCAGCCGGGTGCGCCGGACGTCGACGACAGTCTCCAGCGCCGCCGTGGACATGGCGGCGCCGGCCGCGGAGAGCGCGCGGATCACCGCCGAGGCCTGCTCCTGCCGCGGCATCGAGACGGTGGCGAAGTACTGCCAGATGGCTTGGTCCTCCGCCGCCGGGAGCAGCAGGACGTCGGCCCGCTCGGTGGCCCGGCCGGCCCGGCCCACCTGCTGGTAGTAGGCCACCGGCGACGACGGCGCACCGAGGTGGACGACGAAGCCGAGGTCGGGCTTGTCGAACCCCATGCCGAGCGCGCTGGTGGCGACCAGCGCCTTGACCTCGTTGTCCAGCAGGGCGCGCTCGGCCTCGACCCGCTCGGCCGGGTCGGTGCGGCCGGTGTAGGGGCGCACCTCGTGGCCGGCCTCGCGCAGCAGCGCCGCGGTGTCCTCGGCCGCGGACACGGTCAGGGTGTAGACGATGCCGCTGCCAGGCAGCTCGCCGAGGTGGGCGGACAGCCACGCCAGCCGATGTTCGGCGTCGTCCAAGGTGAGGACGCCCAGGCGGAGGCTCTCGCGGGCCAGCGAGCCGCGAATGGTGGTGACCTCGGCTCCGCCACTGCCGAGCTGCTCGGCGACGTCGGCCACCACCCGGGCGTTGGCCGTGGCCGTCGTCGCCAGGACGGGAGTGCCGGGCGGCAGCGTCGCCAGCAGGTCGCGGATGCGCCGGTAGTCGGGCCGGAAGTCGTGGCCCCAGTCGGAGATGCAGTGCGCTTCGTCGACCACCACGAGCCCGGCGCTGGCGGCCAGCGCCGGCAGCTGCTCCTCGCGGAACCGCGGGTTGTTGAGCCGCTCCGGGCTGACCAGCAGGACGTCGACCGCGTCGTCGGCCAGCGACTTGGCGACCTCGCCCCACTCCTCGGCGTTGGCGGAGTTGATGGTGACCGCGCGGACGCCGGCGCGCCCCGCCGCGGCGACCTGGTCGCGCATCAACGCCAGCAGCGGGGAGACGATGACCGTGGGACCGGCACCGCGGGCGCGCTGCAACCCGGTGGCGACGAAGTACACCGCCGACTTGCCCCACCCGGTGCGCTGCACGACCAGCACCCGGCGGCGGCGCTCGACGAGGTCGCGCACCGCGTCCCACTGCCCGTCGCGGAACTCGGCCGCGTCGTCGCCGACCAGCCGCCGCAGCAGCGCCTCTGCTTCGTCCCGTAGGTCCATGTCCGCGACCGTAGCCGCCGGCGCCGACAGCCCGCCACCGCGCTCGGCCCTATTGTGGACGACTCGCCGCCCCGACCCCACCCTGTGGACGAACCCGCGCCGGCATCACTCCCATCGGGCGAAGTACGCCACCGTCGTCATGTCGGCATTGCTGGTGGCCAAGCCCAACGGGATGGAGCTATGGCCGGTGACGAAGACCCGGTGACCCGCCTCTGGCGTGGAGTCGACCGCCACCGCCTGCCCGGAGTCGCCCGACACGAATCCGTCGTACCGGCCGGTCCAGACGTCCTCACCGGTGCCGGCGTCGTAGGCGATGGTGACGTAGTCGTTGGAGGTGCCGGTCTCGTTGCTCTGCCCGGTCACGACCACCTGACCGCCGTCGGCGGTGAACGCGAGGTCCGACGCGATGTCCAGGGCGCCGGCCGAGCCGCCGTGACCGGCCGCCCAGAGACGCTCTCCCGTCGCGACGTCGAAGGCGACGGTGGCGTAGTCGCCGTCGTCGGTGCCCTGGGCGTTGCCGGTGACCACCACGGTCGAGCCGTCCGGGCTGAGTGCGCCGGCCCGCGGCACGTCGGTGCCGCCAGCACCGTCGTAGCCGGTGGACCACAGCTGTTCGCCGCTCTCCATGGAGTAGGCGAGGACGGCCCAGTCCGTCTTGGTCTCTGTGTCGCGGGTGGAGCCTGCGACGATCGCCGCACCGTCCGCGGTCACCATCACAGCGTTGGGAACGTCGATGCCGTGAGCCGATCCGTCGTGCAGGACCTCCCACAGCCGCTCACCGGTGTCGGCGGCGAAGGCCACGGTGCCGATGTCGGTGAGCCCGCCGTCGGCGCTGCGGCTCTGCCCGGTGACCACGATCGTCGATCCGTCCGGGCCGATCGCCATGGCCCGGGGGTCGTCTGTGCCGTCGACCGGATCGTTGTAGTGGCTGACCCATAGCTCGGCGCCGGTGGCGGCGTCGTAGGCGACGACGGCGAAGTCGGACTCCTGAGGTGCCATGTTGCTGCTGCCGGTGATGTAGACCGTCGCCCCGTCCGGGCTCACGACCAGGTCGGCCGCGGAGTCGGTCTCGCTGCCCGGGCCGTCGTGGCGGGCCAGCCACAGCTGCTCGCCGGTGGCGGCGTCATAGGCGATGGTGGTGAAGTCCCAGCCGGTCTCGACGCCGGCGCTGCTGCCGGTGACGTAGACGGTGGCGCCGTCGGGGCTGAGCGCCATCGCGGCCAGCTCGTCGGAGCCCTGGGCGGGCCCGTCGTAGCGGACGGCCCACAGCTGCTCGCCGGTGACCGGGTCGTACGCGGCGGTCACGTAGTCCGGCCGCAGCGTCCCGGGGATGGGCGGCTGGCTGTTGCCCGCGACGAACAGCCGGTCGCCGTCCGGGCTGAGCAGCGTTTCCTGGCCGGAGTCGGCGGCGAATCCGAAGAAGTTGCTCGGCCCGTCGTACCTGGCCTCCCAGTCCTCGTCGCCGGCCCGCAGCACGATCGGCGAGCGGACGTCGTGACTGCCGTCGGTCCAGGTCAGGTACCCGCCGAGGGTGGCGTTGACCGACGCTCCGGCGTACTCGAAGGTCACGGTGAACGACGCGGTCTCACCCGGCGCGAGGGTGAGCGTGCTCGGGCTGACGGTGACGTCGATGCCGTCCAGGCCGGTTGTCGACGCCGTGTAGGTGGCCGCGGTGTCGCCGACGTTGGTGACTTCGCGGGTGACGGTCTGACTCCTGGACACCCGGTCGACCGCGATCGAGGGGGTGTTGAGGTCGCTCGGGTCGAGTGAATGGCCGTCCTCCACCAGCGCGTCGCAGGCGGCCTCCTCCACGCCCTGGGTGGTGCCGCACAGGAAGGCCAGCCAGTCGTTCACGTCGTTGTCGTAGACCAGCCCGGGATCGGCGGCGCCGGTCGGCTGGACGTGCCCGGCGCCCTGGCTGAAGATCACCGCCGGGTCGGTGGCGTCCCCGTCGAGGACGTCGGAGCCGGTGGTCATCAGGGCCGACTTGATCATCATCGGCGACCAGTCCGGGTGCTGGTCGGCGAGCAGAGCAGCCAGCCCGGCCACGTGCGGTGCGGACATCGACGTGCCGCTGGCGAGGCCGAAGCCGGCGCCGTTGAACCCGGGCGGTGCGACCGCCGCCAGGATGTCCTGGCCCGGCGCCATGAGATCGGGCTTGAGCAGGTTGCCCCCGCCGGCCTGCGTCGGGCCGCGGGAGGAGAACGCCGCGGTGTACGGCGCCGGCGCGTCGTCGCCGACGGTCGCGACGTTCACGGTCGCTGTCGCGCCCTCGGTGGCGGCGTAGGCCTTGAGCGCCGCTCGGTCGGTCTCGGCGAGGTGCACGGTCGGGACCGAGTGGAAGTCGGCGTTGAGCGAGTTCTCGTCGGTGTTGACGAGGATCATGCCGATGCCCCCCGCCTCGGCCACCGCCCGGCTCTTGTTGACGCGCGGGGTGACGCCTCGGTCGCACAGCACGATCTTGCCGGCGACCGAGGCCGGGTCGAGCACCGGAACGCCGCCGTTGTCCACCGCGGCATAGCACTGGGCCACGAGCGTCGGGTCGGCGTCGGGAAGGCCGACGGTGGCGGAGTCGACCAGTGGTGCGGGGCCGGCCGCCGTGGCCGCGAGCGAGGCTCCGCTGTACCGCGAGCCGTCACCCAGGGTCGCCGAGCCAACCGGATCCCGGTCGTGCGTGCCGGCGGCGACAGTGGTGATCCACGGACTGGGGTGCGCGACGGTGCCGGCAGCCGGTCCGCTGTTGCCGGCGGACGCGGCGACGAAGATCCCGGCGTCGGCGGCGTTCATGAACGCGATCTCGACCGGGTCGAGGAGGTTGCCGGTCGTGCCCGACACCGAGTAGTTGATGACGTCGACGCCGTCGGCGACCGCCTGGTCCACCGCGGCCACCAGGTCCGAGGGATAGCCCTGCGCCGTCGATGCGTCCTCGGTCGACCAGAGCGCCTTGTAGGCGGCGATGCTGGCACGCGGCGCGATCCCGCTGATCGTGCCGAAGGCGGCAGCGGCGCCGGTGGCGGCGACTCCGTGGTTGCCGCCTGCCGTCGACGCGGTGTGGGTGCCGTGCCCGTTGTAGTCGCGCGGCGACAGGAACTCCCACGGCAGCTGCTCGGCGATGGCCTCATCGCCGCCCCAGCCGGCGTTGAAATGCTGGGCCGCGATCAGCTTCGGCGTGCACAGGCTCGCCTTCCACGAGTCGTCGACGGCGGCAGCCGCGGCGTCGCAGTCGCCGCGGAAGCCGAACGGCCGGCCCGCGTAGGTGCGCCGGCCACGCTCGTCACGGTCGGAGAAGCTGCGGCTCTCCGGCCAGATGCCGGAGTCGATGACGCCGATGACGATGTCCTCGCCGGCGCCGGGCTCACGCAGCGAGCCCGCCGCGCCGCCCAACTGCTCCCACAGCCCGCCCGGCTCGTCCAGCCCCAGGAACGACGGTGTGGACGACGTGTCGACCTCGACCTTCTCGTCCTCGGTGACGGCGACCACGTCCGGCCGGGCGGCCAGGTCGGCGGCCTGGGCCTCGGTGAGCTCGGCGGCGAAACCGTCGAACGCGTACACGTAGTCGTACAGCGGCTCGCCGCCGTCGACGTCCGCCAAGGCGTCACGGTGCTGTTCCTGCAGGTGATCGGTGTACTCGAGCACCTCGGGCGCCTCGGGGTCGATCGTCTCGTCCGGCCCGACGCGGGTGGCGGCCAGGTCGTCGACGTCGCCGTCGTAGGTCGCGACCGGGTCCAGGGTCATCTGGACGATGTACGTGCTGGTGGTCTCATCGTCAGGCGCGGCGGCGCTGCCGCTCGGCACGAGGACCGCGACGCCGGTCGCGGTGACGCTGGTGGCGGCCACCATGGCAGCCGCCAGCCGTCCGGACCTTCGTCGTCGCGTCGATTCTGCCGGTCGGTGCATCGGGTCTCCCTTTCGTCGCGCCGCGCACGCCTGGTCCGGCGCGCGATGACGCCCGATCTGGCGCCTGCCCCCGCGAATGGCTGGCACCGTAGCGACGCGAATCCGACCGGCACATCCGTGACCTACACTGACTTTTGCCGCATCGGAGCCCGGGACCGGTACCTGACGGCGCCGCCGGCGGATGGGAGAAGGCGCCATACTCGACGATCCGGCCCCAGCGGAGACGCCGAGCTGCGTGTCGCCGGTGCTGGTGGGCCGCGACCACGAGCTCGCCCTCGTCCGCGCGGCCGCCACGTCACCGCCGTCGCGGGTCGTGATCGTCGGTGAGGCGGGCATCGGCAAGAGCCGCCTGGTGGGTGAGCTCGTCGGCGCCGAGGGCGCCATCGACGGCCGGCAGGTCCTCGTCGGCCACTGTGAGAACCTGCGCGAGCCGTTCCCCCTCGGCCCGGTGCTCGACGCGATCCGGCACCATGCCGGCCGGTTCGACCCGGCCGGGCTCAACGCGGTCGCGGGGGCGCTGGCGCCGCTGCTGCCCGAGATCGCCGAGCAGCTGCCGCCCGCCCCGCCGGCGCTGGCCGACCAGCGCGCGGCGCGGCACCGGGTCTTCCGCGCCGCCACCGAACTGCTGGCGCACCTGGGCCCGGCCGTCCTGGTCATCGAAGACGCGCACTGGGCTGACCTCGGCACCTTCGACTACCTGACGTTCCTGGCCGCCCACCAGCCGCCGGACCTCTCCGTCCTGCTCACGGCGCGCAGCGAGTCCGGCCCGCTCCCGATCCGCGAGGCGTTCGCCCGCGCCCCGGGCGGCCCGGCGCGGACCGTCCACCTCACGCCGCTCGCCGCCGACGAGGTGCGCGAGCTGGCCGGCCGGATCCTGGATGCCGACGTCCCGGAGCCGATCGCCGCGGTCCTGTTCGACAAGTCCGGCGGCATCCCGTTCGTCGTCGAAGAGGTTCTGCGGACTCTGCTCGAGCGATTCCCGTCGACCGACATCCCGCGCCGGGCGGACGTCCTGGACGACCTCGACGTGCCGACCGCGCTGCGCGACGTCGTCCTGGAGCGGCAGGCCGGGCTCGACCCGGTGGCGCGCGAGGTCCTGGCCGTGGCGGCCGTCGCCGGACACACCGTCGACGCCGCCCTGGTCGCCGAGGTGGTCTGCCGCGGCACCGAGCAGGTCACCGCCGCGCGGGTCGCGGCCGCGCTGGGCGCCGCGCAGGCTGCCGGGTTGCTGCACGACCAGGACGGGGAGTGCCGCTTCCGTCACGACCTCGCCCGGCAGATCGTCTACGAGGCGGTGCCGGCGCCGACGCGGCGCTGGCTGCACCGCTCGATCGCCGAGACCATCGAGGGACGCGGTGGGCCCCGTCCCCTGGCCCGCCTCGCCCACCACTACCACCGCGCCGGCAGCACGCCCGACTTCGTGCGCTACGCCGAGCTGGCGGCCGACCACGCCACACGGCACGGCGACGACGCCGCCGCCGCGCGGTTCCTGCTCCAAGCGACGGCTCCGGCCCACGTACCGCTCGACGTCCGGCTGCGGCTGGCCGCAAAGCTGGGCCGGGCCGCCGTCGACGGGCTGGCCCAGTCCGAGGCGGTACCCGTCCTCGAGCGCGTGCTGGCGACCACCGGGCTGGCGCCGTCGGTCCGTGGCGAGCTGCGCTTCGCGCTGGGGAGGCTGCTGCGCCAGCAGGGCCTCGCCCGCGACGGGTACGGCGAGATCGAGCGCGCCGTCGCCGACCTCGAGGAGCAGCCCGCGCTGCTCGCCCGGGCGCTGGCGGTGCTGGCGGCGCCGGCCACCGTGGTCGGCCGCACCGTCGGCGAGCACGCGGAGCGCTGCGACGAGGCCGAGCGGGCCGCGCGCCGCAGCGCATCCCCCGTCGTCGAGCTCGCCGCCCGGATCGCCCGGGCATCACTGCTGCTGGAGCAGGGCGACCCGGCCGGCTGGCGGCTCGTCGACCAGATGCGCCAGGACGACGCGCTGCTCGCCAACCCGCGCGAGCACGCGCGCGCCTGCGTCAACTGGGCGCAGGGCGCGCTGCTCGTCGGCCACGTCCGGCGCGCCGAGGTCCTGCTGGCCGAGGGGCGGCAGGTCGCGGATCGTGCCGAGTACCTGCGAGTCACCGAGATCATCGACCTGGTGGCGGCGCGGGTCGACCACGCGGCCGGCCGCTGGTCCGGGCTGGCCGAGCGAGCCAGCGACCTGGCGCTGGAGCCGTCGTCGTACGGCGCGGCGTCGCTGGACGGCCAGTTGCTCCACGGCACCATGCTCGCCTCGGCCGGCAACACGACGGAGGCGTTGGAGCGGTTGCGCGGGGTCGCCGACGCCAGCGAGCAGGTCGGCGCCATCCTGCCCCTCCTGCCCGCCCGGACCGCACTGGCCCAGCTGCTGCTCGAGCTCGACGACGCGACCGGCGCCGCGGAGCAGGCCGCGGCCGCCGTCGGGCACGCGCGCGACAAGGGAATCTGGGTGTGGGCGGCCGATGCCGTGCTGTGCCTGACCGAGGCGCGGGCCAGGCTCGGCGACGTCGCCGCGGCCGCCCCGCTCGTCGGGGAGCTGGCCGCGCACCTCGGGCAGGTCGACGCGCCGCGCGCGCGGGCGGCGTTGCGCGGGTGCGAGGCGATCATCGCCCGGGCCGCCGGTGACGAGCCACGGGCGCACACGTTGCTGTCGTCGGCCCGCGGCATCCTCGACGAGGCGGGCCTGCGGTACGAGGCGGCCCAGGCCAGCGAACGGCTCGGCGCCTGGCGGTGTGACCACGGCCGAGCCGACGGCCCCGCGCTGCTGGAGCAGGCTCTGCGCGACTACGGCGAGCTGCGGGCCGCCCGCGACATCGCCCGCGTCAGCCGCACCATGCGGCGCTACGGCGTCCCGGTGCCCTACCCGTGGCGGGGCGGGCGCCGGGCGCTCGGCGACGGCCTCTCCTCCCGCGAACGGCAGGTCGCCGTCCTGGCCGCGGCGGGACGCACCAACCGTGAGATCGCCGCCGACCTGTTCCTGTCGCCGCGCACCGTCGAGAGCCACGTCTCCAGCGTTCTGCGCAAGCTCGGCTGCAGCTCACGAGCAGAGCTCGCGCCCCGGCTCGCTGCCGGGTGACGGCTCAGGCCACCTCGGAGTCCGGCGACACCAGCGCCGCCGCGACGGCCGGGTCCATGAGCTCCGTCGTCGCCGCCACCGGCACATCCACCAGGCGCGCCGCTGCGCCAGACCCTCCCGACCGCCTTTTCGGGCCGGTGAACCAGCAGCTCAAACCGGTTATACCACGCATACGGACGAAGCGCTTGACCACCTCCGCGAGCGGAACGATCATGGAAGGACAACTCAACACTGGAGTCCCACTCGGGGCACCGGCACGTCGTCTGGTTCCCGAGTGGTCGTGAGACGGCTCGTCGGAACCTCGAAGTAGCGAAAGAGGACCCTCATGAGTCGTGATCACGGTCGGAGATACCTCAATCGGCTGCGCGCCGGCTGGTACCTCGCAAGGCTGCGAGTCCAGGCGCACGCGGCCATCGCCGGTCGGTTCTCGCCCCGGGCCTGAAGCCCGCGGCGGTCCGCTGGCGCCTCCGGTCTCCGGTTTCCAGCAAGCAGCTCGCCAGCCGCCCACCGGGCGGCGACGAGTCTTCTGGACACGAAGGGTTCGGCATCATGCCGGACCCTTCGCGCATGTCAGCACACGCTCATCACGAGGATCGTGTGCGCTTCACCATGGTTGCAGGCCTGGTGGACGGCGGGAACGCCTGGTGATGTGGCGGGACCGTACCCCGGCCACCGGCCGGTCGACTGGGGGTTCACTCCGCCGGCTCCGCGCTCCGGACCTGGGCGACCTTCGCGGCCTCGCCAGGGCCGGAGTCGAGCAACACCTTGAAGCCGGCCTCGTCGAGCACCGGCACCTTGAGCTCGAGGGCCTTGTCGTGCTTGGAGCCGGCGTTCTCACCGACCACCACGAAGGACGTCTTCTTGGACACCGAGCCCGACGCTTTGCCGCCGCGGGCGAGGATCGCCTCCTTGGCGTCGTCGCGGGAGAAGTCCTGCAGCGACCCGGTGACCACGACGGTCAAGCCCTCCAGCGTGCGCGGCATCGATGTATCCGTCTCGTCGCGCATGCGCACGCCGGCCTCGCGCCACTTGCGCACGATCTCCTGGTGCCAGTCGACGGCGAACCACTCCGTCACCGACGCGGCGATGGTGGGCCCGACGCCGTCGGTGTCGGCCAGCTGCTCCTCGCTGGCCTCGACGATGGCGTCCATGGACCCCAGCGCACCGGCCAGCGCCCGGGCCGCGGTCGGACCGACGTGGCGGATGGACAGCGACACCAGGACCCGCCACAGGGGCTGCTGCTTGGCCTTCTCGAGGTTGTCGAGCAGCCGGCGGCCGTTGACGGTGAGCTCGCCCTCGGCGTTGGTGAACAGCGGGACCCGCTTCAGCCGCTCGGCGTCGAGCGAGAACACGTCGCCCTCGTCGACGACGACGCCCGCCTCGACCAGTGCGATGCCGGCCTCCCAGCCCATCGCCTCGATGTCGAAGCCGCTCCGCCCGGCCAGGTAGAACAGCCGCTCCCGCAGCTGCGACGGGCAGGAGCGAGTGTTGGGGCAGCGGATGTCGACATCGCCCTCCTTGGCCGGGGCGAGCGGCGTGCCGCAGGCCGGGCACTCGGCGGGCATGACGAACTCGCGCTCGGTGCCATCGCGCAGCTCGAGCACCGGGCCGAGGATCTCGGGGATGACGTCGCCGGCCTTGCGCAGCACGACGGTGTCGCCGATGAGCACACCCTTGCGCTTGACCTCGGACGCGTTGTGCAGGGTGGCGTTCTCGACCGTCGAGCCGGCCACCTTCACCGGCTCCATCACGCCGTACGGAGTGACCCGGCCGGTGCGCCCGACGTTGACCCGGATGTCGATGAGCTTGGTGGTGACCTCTTCGGGCGGGTACTTGAACGCGATGGCCCAGCGGGGCGCGCGGGAGGTGGAGCCGAGCTGGCGCTGGAGGTCGACCTGGTCGACCTTGACCACGACGCCGTCGATCTCGAACCCGATGTCGTGCCGGTGCTCGCCGTAGTGGTCGATGTAGGTGCGGACGGCGTCGAGGTCGGGCACCACCGTCGGGCGGTCGCTGACCGGCAGGCCCCAGGCCTTGAGCGCCTCGTAGCCCTGCGACTGCAACCGGATGTCGAACCCGTCGCGGCGGCCGATGCCGTGGCAGACCAAGGTGAGACGGTTGAGGTTGCGCCGGGCCCGCTCGTACTCCTCCAGGACCCGCTCGTAGGTGGCCTGGGCGCGGCCTTCGTTGCCGGCGGCGTCGGCCTTGGACTTCGCCGCGTCGAGCTTGTCCTTGCGGCGGTCCATGCGCTGACGCAGCACACCGGCGCCGGAGTTGCGGGCGTTGGCGAACAGCGGCAGCCCGAGGTCGCCGCGCTCGGCGTTGATGGCCTCGAACTCCTCGGTCGGGAAGACGGCCTCGCCGCGGATCTCCACGACCGCCGGCACGGGGTACTCGTCGGTGCCGGTGAGCCGGTCCGGGATGGCGTCGACGTACTGGGCGTTGTACGTGATGTCCTCGCCGGTGCGGCCGTCGCCGCGGGTGGCGAGCGTGGCCAGCTTGCCGTCGCGGTAGACGATGTCGACCGCCAGGCCGTCGACCTTCGGCTCGCACAGGTACCGCGCCCCGGTGCCGACCTCACGCTCGACCCGGTTGGCCCACTCGGCGATGTCGTCAGCGGTGAACGCGTTGTCGAGGCTGAGCATGCGCTCGAGGTGCTCGACCGGCGGCCAGGACGCCTCGGCCCCCGCGCCCGGCTCCGCCACCGGCGCGCCGACCTGCTGGGTGGGCGACTCCGGTGTGCGCAGCGACGTGTACTGCTCTTCGATGCCCTCCAGCTCGTGCATCAGCTCGTCGAACTGGGCGTCGCTGATGGTGGGCGAGGCGAAGTAGTACCGCTGGCGGTGCTCCTCGATCTCCTGCGAGAGCGTGGCGTGGCGCTCGCGGATGTCCGCCGGGACGTCGTTGATGTCGGCTTGCTCGGTCACAGCACAGACGGTACTGCCCACCACCGACGATGTGCCGGATCCCTGTCCCGCGTTGCCGTGGTGGTGTCACCGTGTCGTTCCGCTCGTGATCGGTCTGAGCGGAAGTGGACGAACTCGAACGCGGTCCGGAGTGAGCGTCGCGATCGGCCCCGGCATCCAGGAATTCCGTGAGCTCGCGCGACAACGCGGACAGATGAGCTCGGCGAGCTCCGTCGAGGTCAAGGTGTCCACCTCGCGCGTCAACAGAAGTGACGGCATGCTTGCCCCGGACGCATAAAGCAACTGGACGAAGTCATGATCACATGACACGACGACACTGCCATCTGCCAATGCACGAGCGACGATGACGCTGTCGTCCGTGCTGGCCAGCCCGATCTCGCTGACGTGAACGGCGTCATGGCCCGCGGCTTTCAAGGAGGGGCAGAGCCGATGCGAGATGTTCTCGTCCAGCAGGAACTTCATGCAGACTGTTTCACCGGCAAGTGGAACTCACGCACGGAGAACGAGGCGTAGGCGATGGCTTGCTGGAGGTCGGCCGCCTCGATGAACGGGAATTCCTCTTGGACCTGCTCCAGCGACCAGCCCGCGCCAATCAGCCGAAGCAGGTGCTCGACGGTGAGGCGATGCCCGCGGATGCAGGGCTGGCCACCCATCTTGCCTGGCTCGATGGTGATTCGATCGAAGCCGTTCACACCTTCAGTGTGCCACGGATGGCACACACACATGCGGTCCAGCGACCGTGACGTCTTCTCCGTCGCTCACTGCGTCATGCCAGTGCTTCAGCCGGACTCGGCGGTGACGTCGGCGAAGGCGTGCGCGGTGGCGCGGGCCAGGGCGTACGCGCGCCGAGCCCAGTCCGGGTCGGTGCCGGCGAGGCCGCAGGACGGCGTGACGACGGTGCGCGGCGCCATGGCGGACGGGTCCTGGTCCAGACGCCGCCACAGGCCGACGATGCGTTGGGCGAGCTCGCGGTCCGACGGCGGCGTGGACGGGCGCAGTGCCGGAACCACCCCGGGCCACAGCGCCAGCCCGGCGTCCACGGCCGCGGCGAGCTCGTCGAGGACGGCACCCTCCAGCTGAGACACGTCGAGGGAGGCGGCGACGGCGCCGGCGCGGCGCAGCAGCTCCACGGGGACGTCGGCGGCACAGCTGTGCACGACGACGGGCACCTCGGCCGCGGCGATCACCGTCGCCAGCAACCCCTCGGTCTCGCTGGCATCCACCGAGCGCAGCCGGCCGATGCCGCTGATGGTCGGGATCGATCCGGCCAGCACGGCCGGCAGCCCCGGCTCGTCGAGCTGGAGGACGACGGTGGCGCCCGGCACCCGCCTCGCCACGTCCGCGACGTGCGCGCGCACCCCTTCGGCCAGCGACGACGCCAAGTCGCGGCGGGCACCGTGGTCGGCGACGGCGCGGTCGCCGCGGTTCAGCTGCACCGTGGCCGCCAGCGTCAGCGGCCCCGTCACCTGCACCTTCAGCGGTCCCTCGTATCCGTACGCGGCGACCTCGAGGGCGTCGAGGTCGGCGCCGAGCACGGACCGGGCCCGGCGCTCGTCACCGCCGGGCCGGTCGACCAGCCGCCAGCCGGACGGCTGCAGGTCGACGTGCAGGTCGACCAGCAGCGTCGCGGCCCGGCCGACGAGGTCGGCGCCGGCGCCGCGGGCCGGCAGCTCCGGCAGGTGCGGAAGGTCCGGCAGCTCGCCGACGACCACGCGGGCGGCCTCGTCGCGGTCCTCGTACGGCAGTGAGCCGACACCCGTCGCCGTCGCCGGTGCCCAAGGAAATGCCACGCCGCCGACTCTAGGGGATCGACTACGCTCAGCTCGCCGCGGTCTCGAGCACGATGAGCGTCGTCCCGCCGGGCTCCTCACCGTCGTCGGGCGCGGCCCACATGCGCAGGACGTCGCCGTCGACCTCGAGGTGGACGGGGTTGCGGGTGACCACGTGCTGGTTCGGCGACACCGGCGTCACCGGGACCTCGTGGCCGACGGTGCCTTCGTCGAGGTCGACCACGGCGATGCCGCCGAGGTCGAAGCGGGCTCCGTCGGGATTGCGGTACTCCACCAGCCCGGTGCAGACGGCGCTGCCGGTGCCGACGGCGGCACAGTCCTGGTAGTCGACGTAGTGGCTCTCGTTGGCGACACCGTCACGAAGCACGCCGCGGGCGGTCCAGGTGTAGAACGTGCGCGAGCCCCAGGACACGCCGTGCACGAGACCGGAGTCGGTGTCGCGCACGACGCCGCCGACGTGGTCGTCGACATGGAACGCCTTGCGTGCGGTCAGCGTGCGGGGGTCGATCTTGTAGACGAGGGACTGCGAGTCCGGCCGGTACTCCGCGACCGGGACCCACAGGTCGCGGCCGTCGAAGTCGATGCCGCCCGGGTGGTACATGGTGCCCTCGCCGAGCGTGATGTGGCGCAGCAGCCGCCCGGTCAGGTCGAGCTCGAACAGGTGCCCCACACCGCGGCCGGGGCTGCGATCGTAGCCGTCGATGGGCTCGGGATAGCGCACCGGCGGCTCGATGACCTCGACGCTGGAAAGGTACAGCTTGTCGCCGACGCGGGCCAGGCCCTGCGGGTGGTAGGTCTCAAACGCCAGCGGCAGCTGGTCGACGACGGCCCACGCGGCGGACCGGTCGAGGTTCTCCACCGCCTCCAGCACCGGGCTCGCCGTGTCGCCGTCGTCGGAGACGGCCGCGATCTCGGATTTCGTACCGGGCGCGGACGGCCCGGCCGCCAGCCAGGCCGGACCGGCGGCCAAGGCGACGGCGGAGACGGCGACGGCGGCACGCCGGGCGCCTCGACTCCGGATCGGTGTCACCAGGGGCATGGGAATCTCCTCGGCTCAGGACGTGGCCGGCTGGTGCGCCGGCGCTGCTGGACGACCGTTGCTCCACCAGGTTGCCGCCTGGCGACGTCGCGGTGAAGGCACGGCTGGCCGACGGGCAACTCTTGTCGGCGGCGCACACTACGCTGCCGTCATGAGCGACGCGCCGGAGACCGACACCCCGCACGCCGGTGAGCAGCACGACCAGCGGCTGGCCAACAAGCTCAACTGGCTGCGCGCGGGCATCCTCGGCGCCAACGACGGCATCATCTCCACCGCCGGCCTCGTGGTCGGCGTCGCCGGCGCCACGACCGACCGCAACTGGCTGCTCGTCACCGGCCTGGCCGGCATGGTCGCGGGCGCGTTCTCCATGGCCGGCGGCGAGTACACGTCGGTCAGCGCCCAGCGCGACACCGAGCAGGCGGCGCTGGCCAAGGAGCGCTGGGAGCTGGAGCACCTGCCGTCCCAGGAGCTCGCCGAGCTCACCCACTTCTACGTGGAGAAGGGCCTGTCGCCCGACCTGGCCGCCCAGGTCGCCGACCAGCTGACCCGCGAGGACGCGCTGGCCGCGCACGCCGAGGTCGAGCTCGGCATCGACGCGGACGAACAGACCAACCCATGGCAGGCCGCCGTGTCGTCGTTCGTGTCGTTCGCGCTCGGTGCCGCACTGCCGCTGCTGGCCATCGTCCTGCCGCCGCCCACGGCGCGGGTGCCTGTCACCATGGTCACCGTCGTGGTAGCGCTGGCCCTGACCGGTTACGTCGGCGCCCGGCTCGGCGGCGCCCACCGCACCCGCGCCGCCGCCCGCGCCGTCGTCGTCGGGCTGCTCACCATGGCCGTCACCTACGGCGTCGGCTCCGCCCTCGGCGTAAGCGTGTTCTGACCTCGTCACCCCACACCGTCGCCCGCCCCTCGCTCGCCGGCGGCGCTGCTGCTCACGGCCGCTGCACCTGGACGAGAAGGGTCGATCGCGCTCCATCCAGCAGCAGACCGGGACAACCCGCAGATCCCACGTGAGCGCCGCGGCGCTGGTGCACTTGCTGGACGCTGCCCCCATAGGTCGCTACGCTCGTTGTATCGGAGACCGGTGAAAAGAGGCCCAGGGGGCCTCTTCCCCAGGAGGGATAGCCGGTCTCTTACTCTGCCTTGCCCCACGGCAGGAAGAACGACTGCACAGTTGGCCTCACGCTTGGGTCCCACCAGCTGCATCGTTTGCCTTCGAGCACACGCTGCGCAGCCCAGAGTCCGTAGTCAGCCACCTGCAGTCCCCACGACGTCGCACAGTCCCACACGCAGAGCACGATCCGGCGGTTGACTAGACCGCAGACCTCGCGCACCGCATCGCGCGCTGCTGTTGCTCGTGCGCGCGTGCCGAAGGAGCTCACGATCGCGTAGAGCGTGTCCTCCGCTTCTGCAACCTGCTTGGCGATCTCCTTGAAGTGGAGGTACCAGGCCATCCTGTACAACTCCATCTCGCCTCGAGCACGCACTGCTGGGTAGGCGTGCTCCTTCAACAGGAACGTCAAGTCGAAACGTGGCTGCTGCGTCTTGATGAGATCGAACATCTCCGTCTTGGTCGCCGGGGTGTCATTCTTCGCATGAAAGCCCCGCGGGAGGTTTACCCCACGACTCTCCAGCCGTGTCCGCAGAGCCAGCCCTCCCGAAGTTCTTCACCGTGCGCGCGGTCGAAGACAGCGGTTCCGAAGCCGAAGTACCTTGATGCGCCCTGCTTGCCGCTCGTCGAGTCGTAGTCCAGATTGCCGGTCTCGTCGGCGTACATATGGATCTCTGCCACCGAAGTGCGTTCCCCACCTCAGATCATCTCAACCATGCCGGAGCACATTAGGACCACCAGATCGGAACCTGCAACGCGAGCGTGCTTCGACACGGACCCGGCCATCCTTGCGGTCGCACGAACGGTCGTGCTATTTTTGCCGGCATGACCAAGGGGGCCGAGACGAGGCAGGCCATCCTCCGCCACGGGGTGGAGGCGGCCTACCGGCTCGGCCTGGGTGGGCTGACCATCGGCCATCTGGCCGCGGCCACCGGCATGTCCAAGAGCGGACTGTTCGCCCACTTCCGGTCCAAGGAGTTGCTGCAGGTGGAGGTGCTGCGGCAGGCGCGGGCCGACTTCATCGACAGCGTCATCCGCCCGGCCGTCGCCGCGCCGCGCGGTGAGCCGCGGGTGCGTGAGCTGTTCGAGCGGTGGGTCGTCTGCGGCAAGACCCGCCAGCCTGGAGGCTGTCTGTTCGTCAAGGCAGCGACGGAGCTGGACGAGCAGGACGGTCCCGTCCGCGACCAGTTGGTTCGCGACCACCGCGACCTCTACGACTCCATCGCCCGGATGTTCGGCACCGGCATCGCGGAGGGGCACTTCCGCGCCGACGCGGATCCGGTCCAGTTCGCTGCGGACCTCGACGGCGTCATGCTCGCGTACTACCACGCGCACCGGCTGCTCGAGGACGAGTTGGCCGAGACCCGCGCGAGGCGGGCGTTCGAGGCGCTCATCGACGCCGCCCGAGCCGACGACGACACCCCAGCTGCCCCCGACCGCATCAGCGCCATTCCGGCGCACCCCTGAGTACACCCAGGCCAGCCATCACGGAGGACACCACCATGGCCACGACCTCGCCGCAGAATCGCACGACCGTTCGTGCTAGTAAGCTCAGCCGGAAGCAGGCCGCCCGCCGCACGCTCGTCCGCACGTCGTTCCGGGCGCTGGACCGGGTCGCGCCTCGCGTCGGCGCACGCTGGGCGGCACGGATCTGGTGCACGCTCCCCCAGGGCGCCGGCCGGCGACGGGACGAGCGGCCGGAGCCGGGCGAGCGGTCGACGGTGACGCTGGACGACGGCCGCCGGATCGCGGTCGAGACCTGGGGCTTCGGCCCGCCGGTGTACCTCATGCACGGATGGGGCGGCTGGCGCGGCCAGCTCGGCGCGTTCGTCGCGCCGCTCACCGCCGCGGGCCGGCGGGTCATCGCCGTCGACGCACCCAGCCACGGCGACTCCGGACCCGGCCTGCTCGGGCCGAAGCGCGCCACGGGCGCCGAGTTCGTCGAGGCACTCACCGCCGCGGTGGGCAAGCACGGCAAGCCCGACGCCGTCATCGCCCATTCCTTCGGCAGTGCCGCGGCGGCGGTCGCCGTCCTGGACGGGGTGCCGGTCAGGCGGATCGCCATGATCGCCCCCAGCACCGACCTGACCGGCGCGATCGCAGGGCTGAGCCGGACGCTGGGCTTCGGCGAGCGCACCCGCTCGGTGATGATGACCGGGCTGCGGCGGCTGGCTCGGCGGCCGGTCGCCGACTTCGACATCCTCGGGCTGGGCCGGCGCACCGAGCTGCCGCCCACCCTCGTCGTCCACGATCGTGCCGACAAGGAGGTCCCGTACGACGACGGCGCGCAGCTCGCGGCCACCTGGCCCGAGGCGGAGCTCGCCACCACCGAGGGCCTCGGCCACCAGCGGATCCTGCGTGATCCGGACGTGGTGGCAACCGTCGTCACCTACGTCACGCGCTGACCGACGAGCCGATCTCCGGCCGGGCTGGCAACCGCCGGCCGCGTGGCGTCGATGGTGGCCGAGCCGACGACCCGGGTGTCGTCGTAGAGCACGACGGCCTGACCAGGCGCGACGCCCTCCTGAGGCCGGTTGAACCTCACCTTTAGGGCGCTGCTGTCGCCGGACACCGTCACCGTCGCGGCGACCGGCTCTCCATGCGCCCGGAACTGCGCCTCGCAGCGCAGCTCGCCGGCCGGGGCCGGGCCGCACCAGCGCGGCGACACCCCGGTCAGCGCGCCGACGGCGAGCGCCTCCCGCGGTCCGACGGTGACGCGGCGGTCGACCGGGGATATGTCGAGGACGTAGCGCGGCTTGCCGTCCGGCGCCGGGTGCCCGATGCGCAGCCCCTTGCGCTGCCCGATGGTGTAGCCGTAGGTGCCCTCGTGCGACCCGACGACGGCGCCGTCGACGTCCACGACCTCGCCCGGGGCGTCGCCGAGCTGGCCGCGCAGGAAGCCGGCGGTGTCGCCGTCGGCGATGAAGCAGATGTCGTGACTGTCGGGCTTGCGCGCGACGGCGAGGCCGCGGCGCGCCGCCTCGTCGCGGACCCCGGTCTTGACGGTGTCGCCGAGCGGGAAGATCGCGTGCGCGAGCTGCCGCTCGGTGAGCACGCCGAGCACGTAGGACTGGTCCTTGGCGGGGTCGATTGCACGGTGGAGCTCGCGGCCGCCCGGCCCGTCGACGACGCGCGCGTAGTGGCCGGTGCCGACCGCGTCGAAGCCCAGCGCCAGCGCTCGGTCGAGCACCGCGGCGAACTTGATCTTCTCGTTGCAGCGCAGGCACGGGTTCGGCGTGCGGCCGGCGGCGTACTCGGCGACGAAGTCCTCGACGACGTCGGCGCGGAACCGCTCCGCGAGGTCCCAGACGTAGAACGGGATGCCGAGCACGTCGGCGGCGCGGCGGGCGTCGCGGGAGTCCTCGATGGTGCAGCAGCCGCGGGCGCCGCTGCGGAACGACTGCGGGTTCGACGACAGCGCCAGGTGCACCCCGGTGACGTCGTGGCCGGCCTCGACCAGGCGAGCGGCCGCCACCGCGGAGTCCACTCCCCCGGACATCGCCGCGAGCACACGCATGGTTCTACTTCCCCCCATTGGAGACGTTGACGACGCCGGCGGCGCGGGCCCGCTCCACCACCGGGCCGATGGCCCGCACGAGCACGTCGACGTCGTCGGCCGTGGTGGTGCCGCCGAGGGTGAACCGCAGCGAGCCGCGAGCCAGCGCCGGGTCCGCACCCATCGCGAGCAGGACGTGCGAGGGCTCCGGGACGCCGGCGGTGCACGCGCTGCCGGTCGAGCAGTCGATGCCGGCCGCGTCGAGCAGGAGCAGCAGGGAGTCGCCCTCGCACCCGAGGAAGGAGAAGTGGGCGTGGCCAGGCAGGACGTGCGCGGGGTCGCCGTTGCGGATGGCGTCCGGGACCTCACGGGTGACGCCGTCGACAAGGCGGTCGCGCAGCCCGGCCAGTGCGGCGGCGTGGCCGGACACGTCGGCGACGGCAGCGCGCAGTGCCGCGGCAAGCCCGGCGACCGCGGGCGCGTCGAGCGTGCCGGACCGTACGTCGCGCTCCTGGCCGCCGCCGTGCGTCACCGGGACGAGGTCGAGCTCGCGCCTGGCCAGCAGCGCACCGACGCCGACCGGCCCGCCGGCCTTGTGGCCGGACACCGTCATCGCGTCCAGGCCGGAGTCGCCGAAGTGGACCGGCACCTGCCCGACCGCCTGCACGGCGTCGGAGTGCACCGGGATGCCGTGCTGGCGCGCGATGCCGACGACCTCACCGACGGGCTGCACCGTGCCGACCTCGTTGTTGGCCCACATGACGGTGACGAGCGCGACGGAATCCGGGTCGTGGTCGAGGACGCGGCGCAGTGCCGCGGTGTCGAGGCGGCCGCTGTGGTCGACGGGGAGCCACTCGACCTTGGCGCCCTGCTCGGCGGCGAGCCAGTGGACGGGGTCCATGACCGCGTGGTGCTCGACGGCGGAGGCGAGGATGCGGGTGCGGCGCGGGTCGGCGGCGCGACGGGCCCAGTAGATGCCCTTGACCGCGAGGTTGTCGGCCTCGGTGCCGCCGGAGGTGAAGACGACCTCGCTGGGCCGGGCACCGAGGCTGGCGGCGACGGACTCGCGCGCCTCCTCGACCAGCTTGCGGGCCCGCCGCCCGGACGCGTGCAGCGACGACGGGTTGCCGAGGGTTGCCATGGTCGCGGCGACGACGTCGATCACTTTTGGAAGGACGGGGGTCGTCGCCGCGTGGTCGAGGTAGACCCGGCGCTCGGACATGACCGCACCAGTCTACGTCGAACCCACACGACCCACCCCATCCGCGTTGATCTTGGAGCTGTTCGGGAATCAACCGGATATTCCGGCCGGCAATAGCCGAGCAACTCCAAGATCAACGGGAAGGACGGTGCGGGCTCAGGCTTTGCGCTTGCGCACCTCGGCGGTGACCTGCGGCAGGATGGTGTGCAGGTCGCCGACGACGCCGAAGTCGGCCATGGCGAAGATGGGCGCCTCCGGGTCCTTGTTGACCGCGACGATGGTCTTGGAGGTTTGCATGCCGGCGCGGTGCTGGATGGCCCCGGAGATGCCCGCGGCCAGGTAGAGCTGCGGCGACACCGTCTTACCGGTCTGCCCGACCTGGTAGGCGTGGGGGTACCAGCCGGAGTCGACGGCCGCCCGGGACGCGCCCACGGCACCGCCCAGGGCATCGGCCAGCTCCTCGACTGGGCCGAAGTCGCCGCCGGTGCCGCGCCCGCCGGACACCACGATGGCGGCCTCGGTGAGCTCCGGCCGGCCGGTGGCCGCGCGCGGGGCCCGCGCGACGATGCGCGCACGGCGCGCGGAGTCGGAGATGGTGACCGCCAGCTTCTCCTCCGCCGGCGACGACGGCGACGGCTCGGGCGTGGCGGCGTTGGGCTTGACCGCGATGACCGCGACGCCCGAGGGCACCTGCGCGGCGACCGTGTACCCGCCGGCGAACACCGACTGGGTGGTGGTCAGGTCGGCTGCCACATCAGTGGCGTCGGTGATCACCCCGGAGCCGAGCTTGACCGCCAGCCGGGCCGCGATCTCCTTGCCCTCAGCGCTGGCCGTGACCAGGACGGCGACCGCACCGCAGGCCGTCGCGGCCTGGGCCAGCGCCTCGGCCTTCGGCGCCACCAGGAACTCCTCCAGCTCCGGCGCGTCGGCCACGTACACCTTCGTCGCGCCGTAGGACGCCAGCACCTGACGGGCGGCGTCGTCGTAACCGGACCCGAGGAACACCGCGACCGGGTCGCCGGCCCGCCGCGCGATGGTCAGCAGTTCGGTGGTCGTCTTGCGCACCACACCGTCGACATGGTCGACGAGAACGAGAATCTCACCCATGGTCAACGCCCCTTCAGACGAACTTCCGCGCGGCCAGGAACTCGGCGAGCCGCACGCCGCCGTCACCTTCGTCGGTGACGACCTCACCCTGGCTGCGCTCGGGGCGCTTGACCACCTCACGCACCACCGACAGGGCGGCATCGAGCCCGACGGCGCCGGCGTCGACACCGAGGTCGGCCAGCGACCACGTTTGGACAGGCTTCTTCTTCGCCGCCATGATCCCCTTGAACGACGGGTACCGCGGCTCGTTGATCTGGTCGGTCACCGACACGATGGCCGGCAGCGCCGCCTCCACGGTCTGGCTCGCGACGTCACCGTCGCGCCGGCAGGTCACCGACGACTCCGACACCGTCAGCTCGCCGACGAAGCCGACGTGGGGCAGGTCGAGGTACTCCGCCAGCATCGCCGGCACCACACTCATGCTGCCGTCGGTGGAGGCCATCCCGGTCAGCACCAGGTCGACCTCGCCGACCGTGCCCACCGCGGCCGCCAGCACCCGCGCCGTGGCCAGCGCGTCCGAGCCGTGCAGTGCATCGTCGAGGACGTGGACGCCGGAATCGGCCCCCATCTGCAACGCTTTCTTCACCGCGTCCGAGGCACCGTCCGGGCCCATCGTCATGGCGATCACCTCCACGCCACCGGAATCATGGCCCGCGTCGACAATTTTGAGAGCTTCCTCCACGGCGTACTCGTCCAACTCCGACAGCAGTCCGTCCACACCGGTCCGGTCAGTGGTGTTGTCCGACGGGTCGAACGTCCGGTCCGCGGTAGCATCCGGGACGTGCTTCACCAGAACGACGATCTTCATGGTCGGGTCACGACCTCCTCCTGCGGGGCACGGATCGACGGTGACAGCGTGGCACCCGTCGCGAGGCTAGCCGACACCAGGGTGCCGCCCCTCGTTGCCGCTGATGTTACCCACTGGTAACCGGCCTCGCCAAGGGGGCCCGGGAGTGCGACACGTCACAGCGCCGAACCGCGGGACGTACCCCGTTCCCGGTTCTTCACGCGGTCCCGATCAAGGGGGCTCCTGTGAGATCATCACGCGATGCGGATACTTGTGGTGTCGTGGGAGTACCCGCCAGTGATCTACGGCGGTTTGGGGCGTCACGTCCACCGTCTGACCGAGGGTCTGGTGGCCGATGGCCACGACGTCGCCGTCGTCACCCAGTCGCATCCCGACATGCCCGAGGAGCACGACGACAAGGGCGTCACGGTGCTGCGCGCACAGCCCGATCCGCCCGCCGGCGAACGGGGTGAGGACCTCGTGCCGTGGGTGCTGTCGCTCAACACCAGCATGATGCGTGCCGCGCACCGGCTCACCCGCGCATGGGCGCCCGACGTCGTGCACGCGCACGACTGGGTCGACGCGCACGCCGGCATCAACGTCGCCAGAGCCATCGACGCACCGCTGGTGGCCACCGTGCACGCCACCGAGGCCGGCCTGTGGGACGGCTGGCTGTCGACGCCGCTGTCGCGCGCCCGCCACGACATCGAGGCCTGGCTGGTCGCCGAGGCGACCCGCACCATCGTCTGCTCCGAGGCTATGCGGGTCGAGGCCGCCGCCGCCTTCGACGTGCCGCCGGAGGACCTCACGGTCATCCTCAACGCTGTCGACCAGCCGGCCTGGCGCACCACCGCCGAGGCCCGCCGGGCCACCCGCGAGCGGTTCGGCATCCCGCCCAAGACGCCCCTCCTTGTCTTCGGCGGGCGCCTGGAGTGGGAGAAGGGCGTCGACGTCTGCATCGAGGCGCTCGCGCTGGTACGGCAGCGCCACCACGACGCCCGCCTGGTCCTCGCCGGCGCCGGCAGCCAGGAGGTCAACCTGCGACGGTTGGCCCAGCGCCTGCAGATCGACCACGTCGTGCAGTTCGCCGGCCGCCTCGACCAGTCCGAGCTCGCGTCGCTGTTCGGCACCGCCGACATCGCCCTGGTACCCAGCTCCTACGAGCCGTTCGGCATCGTCGCGCTGGAGGCGTGCGCCGCAGGCACCCCCGTCATCGCCGGCGACAGCGGCGGCCTGCGCGAAGTCATCGAGCACGACGTCACCGGCCTGCTGGTGCCGCCCCGCGACCCCGGCGACCTCGCGGCGGCGGCCATGCGCATCCTCGACGAGCCCGGCCTGTCACAGCGCCTGGTCCGGGCCGCCCACCAGCGCATCTCGCGCGAGTTCGTGTGGACCGCCGTCGCCCGCGAGACCGAGAAGGTCTACACCGCCGC
>NZ_SMKZ01000038.1 GCF_004349065.1 Jiangella asiatica | reverse complement strand
GGGTGGGCGTGGGCGTGTTGCCCTCCGGGATATCGCCGGCCCAGTTGTTCTCCACCTCGTGGTCGTCCATGGTGACGATCCACGGCGCGGCGGCGTGGGCGGCCTGCAGGTCGGAATCGGACTTGTAGAGCGCGTAGCGGGCGCGGTACTCGTCCAGTGTGATGGTCTCGCGCAGGAAGTCCGCCGGCAGCTCCTGCTGCCGCACCCCGGCGCCGACGCCCACCCCGTACTCGTACAGGTAGTCACCGAGGTGGAAGACGACGTCGTGGTCCAGCGCGGCCAGGTCGCGGTAGGCGGTGTAGAAACCCTCCCAGTACGCCTGGCACGACGCGAACGCGAACGACAGGCCCGGCAGCGGCTGGCCGCTCTCCGGCGCGGTACGGGTGCGGCCCACCGGGCTGAGGTCGCGGCCGACCCGGAACCGGTACCAGTAGTGCCGCCACGGCCGCAGCCCGGTGACGTCGACGTGGACGCTGTAGGACTGCTCGCGCCGGGCCCGCGCGGTCCCGCTGCGCACGACTCGCCGGAACTGATCGTCCTCGGCCACCTGCCACTGCACCAGCACCGGGCGTGGGCCCAGCCCGCCGAACGGCTCCAGCGTCCGCGGCGCCAGCCGGGTCCAGATGACGACGGCGTCCGGCAACGGGTCACCGGACGCGACGCCGAGCGTGAACGGGTAGTCGGGGAGGCGGTCCAGCTCGAGGGCGCTGCCGTCCGCGGACGCCAGGCCGGGCAGTGCACCCACCGCGGCCAGGCCCATCGCCGCACCGGCGACGGTGAGGAATTTGCGTCTGGTCGTGTCGACGGCGTCGAGCCTGAGGTGTCCGAACGGATCACGGGTGGCTGTCACGTGGCGGATCCGATCAGTCACAACCGACCGCAGAACGGACGAACGGTGACCGATCAGCGAACTTCCGTCGCCACGTGCGATTCCGGGGCGAGTGCGTTGCCGCGGTGCCGTTGGCAACGCGTGGCCATATGCGTACCATGTGTGTATGGCCCGCCTGAACGTCTACGTCCCCGATGACCTGGCCGAAGAAGTCAAGGCGTCGGGGCTCAACGTCTCGCAGGTCGCGCAGCAGGCATTGCGCCAGGAGCTCGATCGGCGCAGCGCGCAGGCGTGGCTCGACCGAGTCCGTCGCCGCCGACCTTCCGGTGTGACGCACGATCAGGCGATGACGGCGCTGGACGACGCCCGGGACGAGTTCGGCGCGCCGTGACCCTGGATGCTGTGGTGGTCGACGCGTCCGCCATGGTCGACCTCGTCGTGCCGACCGAACGAGCCGACGCGGTGGCCAGAACGATCGAGGGCCGCGCTCTCCACGCCCCGGCGCACCTCGATGCGGAGCTGCTGAGCGCATTCGGGCGACTCCACCGTGCCGGCGCGCTGTCCGAGGACGACGTCGCGGAGATCATCGACATCGTGCGACGCATGCCCGTCGTCCGTCATCCCGTGCCCGAACTGCTGGAAGCGGCCTGGAAGCACCGGCACGACACCAGGCTGACCGACGCCTTGTACCTCGCGCTGGCGAAACAGCTCGACCTCGCGCTGGTCACCACCGATGCACGCCTGGCCAGGTCGAGCTCGGCGTCGAACGTGGTCGTCCCTCTCGAGGGCTAGCCCGCCGCCCGCGGCTCGGCCGGCGGGTGGGTTGTTGTCGGTGGGGCGGCGTAAGCTCGTATCAGGACCCCCTCTCCAGCCTGGTTTGGGGGCACGTCTGCGTGCCTGGAAGGCAAAGCATGTCCCTGTACGGCCTCCTGTCCGCTCTGTTGGCCGGCGACGGCGACCCCACGCTGCGCTCGGCCGTCGACGACGCGCGCACCGGCGCGGTGACCTCGCTCGACCTGACCGCACCGCCGGCGCTGCGACCGTTCGTCACCGCCGCCCTGGCCGACGACGCGGTCGGCGCCGGGCGTACCGTGCTCGCCGTCACCGCCACCGGCCGCGAGGCCGAGGACCTCGCCGGCGAGCTGCGCAGCCTGCTGTCACCGGAGTCGGTCATGGAGTATCCGGCGTGGGAGACGCTGCCGCACGAGCGGCTCTCACCGCGCAGCGACACCGTAGGGCGGCGGCTGGCTGTGCTGCGCCGGCTGGTCCACCCCGACGAGGAGTCCGGCGGGCCGGTGAAAGTCGTCGTCGCGCCGGTGCGCAGCGTGCTGCAGCCGCAGGTGGCGGGGCTGGCCGACCTGCGCCCGGTGCGGTTGCGCACCGATGACGAGGTCGCGCTCGACGCCGTCGTCGAGCAGCTGGCCGCGGCCGCCTACGTCCGGGTCGACCTGGTCGAGCGGCGCGGCGAGTTCGCCGTCCGCGGTGGCATCGTCGACGTCTTCCCGCCCACCGAGGAGCACCCCGTCCGGGTCGACTTCTGGGGCGACACCGTCGAGGAGATCCGCTACTTCACCGTCGCCGACCAGCGTTCCACCGACGTCGCCGAACACGGGCTGTGGGCGCCGCCCTGCCGTGAGCTGCTCCTGACCGACGACGTCCGCCGTCGTGCGGCCGAGCTTTCGACGGAACTGCCTGAGCTTGCTGAGATATTGGAGAAGCTAGCCGCCGGTGTCGCCGTCGAAGGCATGGAGTCGCTGGCGCCGGTACTGGTCGACCGGATGGAGATGCTCATCGACCTGCTGCCGGCCGGGACGCACGTATTGGTCTGCGACCCTGAGCGGGTCCGCACCAGGGCGCACGACATGGTCGCGACCAGCCAGGAGTTCCTCGACGCGTCGTGGGCGGCCGCGGCCGGCGGTGGCCGGGCACCCATCGACCTCGGCGCGGCCGCCTATCACACGCTCGGTGACGTGCGGGCCCACGCGATCCGGCAGGGTCTGCCGTGGTGGAGCGTCAGCTCCTTCGGCATCGGCGCGACCGACGGCACCGACGGCGCGAGCGGCACCGGCGCCGCCAAGCCCGAACCCGTCGACCTCGACGCGGACCTCTACGCCGTCGACCTCGGCGACGACATGGTGCACGCCGGCGCCGTCGAGACCCGCGAGCTCGACGTCCGTCCGGCGCAGACCTACCGCGGCGACACTTCGCGAGCCGTCGCCGACCTGTCGGGCTGGCTGGCCAGCGGCGGCCGGGCCGTCCTCGTCACCGGCGGGCACGGCACCGCCGAGCGGGTGGTCGAGGTGCTGGGGGAGTCCGAGGTGCCGGCCCGCTACGTCGAACGGCTCGACACCGCGCCGGACGCCGGCGTCGTGCAGGTGACCACCGGCGCGCTGGCGCACGGCTTCGTCGCCGGGGCGCCGCGGCTCGCCGTGCTGACAGAAGACGACCTCACCGGGCAGCGGGTCTCCACCAGAGGCACCGTCCGGATGCCCAGCCGCCGCCGCAACCAGGTCGACCCGTTGCAGCTCAAGCCGGGTGACTACGTGGTGCACGACCAGCACGGCGTCGGCCGCTACGTCGAGATGACCAGCCGGACGGTGCAGGGCGCCACCCGCGAGTACCTCGTCGTCGAGTACGCGCCGTCGAAGCGCGGGCAGCCAGCCGACCGGCTGTACGTCCCGACCGACCAGCTCGGCCAGGTCACCAGGTACGTCGGCGGCGACGCACCGAGCCTGGACCGCATCGGCGGCAGCGACTGGGCCAAGCGAAAGGGCCGCGCCCGCAAGGCGGTCAAGGAGATCGCCGCCGAGCTCATCAAGCTTTACGCCGCCCGGCAGGCAGCACCGGGGCACGCGTTCGGAGCCGACTCCCCGTGGCAGGGCGAGCTGGAGGACGCCTTCCCGTACGTCGAGACCGTCGACCAGCTGTCCACCATCGACGAGGTCAAGCGCGACATGGAGCGCGAGGTCCCGATGGACCGCGTCATCTGCGGCGACGTCGGCTACGGCAAGACCGAGATCGCGGTGCGGGCCGCGTTCAAGGCGGTACAGGACGGCAAGCAGGTGGGCGTCCTGGTCCCGACGACGCTGCTCGTGCAGCAGCACTTCGCGACGTTCTCCGAGCGGTTCGCCCCGTTCCCGGTGACCATCCGGGCTCTGTCGAGGTTCCAGTCCGACGCCGAGGCGGCGAAGACCGTCCAGGGGCTGCTGGACGGCACCGTCGACGTCGTCATCGGCACCCACCGGCTCATCACCGGCGACGTCCGGTTCAAGGACCTCGGCCTGCTGATCGTCGACGAGGAGCAGCGCTTCGGCGTCGAGCACAAGGAGAAGCTCAAGCACCTGCGGGCCAACGTCGACGTGCTCACCATGTCGGCGACGCCGATCCCGCGGACGCTCGAGATGTCCATTACCGGAATTCGCGATATGTCCGTCATCACCACCCCGCCGGAGGAGCGGCACCCCGTACTCACCTACGTCGGCGGGTACGACGAGAAGCAGGTCGGCGCCGCGATCCGGCGCGAGCTGATGCGCGACGGCCAGGTGTTCTTCGTGCACAACCGCGTCGACACCATCGAGAAGGTCGCGGCGCGGCTGCGCGAGTTGGTGCCCGAGGCGCGGGTGGCCACGGCGCACGGCCAGATGGGCGAGCACACGCTGGAGCAGGTCATCAACGCGTTCTGGCAGCGCGAGGTCGACGTCCTGGTCTGCACCACGATCGTCGAGACCGGCCTGGACATCTCCAACGCCAACACCCTGATCGTCGACCGGTCCGAGCGGCTCGGCCTGTCGCAGCTGCATCAGCTGCGCGGCCGCGTCGGGCGAGGGCGCGAGCGTGCCTACTCCTACTTCTTCTACCCACGCGAGACGCCGCTGACCGAGGAGGCGCACGAGCGGCTGACCACCATCGCCCAGCACTCCGACCTCGGTGCCGGCATGCACGTGGCCATGAAGGACCTCGAGATCCGGGGCGCGGGCAACCTGCTGGGCGGCGAGCAGTCCGGGCACATCGCCGACGTCGGCTTCGACCTGTACGTGCGGCTGGTCGGCGAGGCCGTGGCCGACTACCGCGGCGACGCCACGGAGGCAGTGCCCGATGTGCGCATCGAGCTGCCCGTCGACGCCCACATCCCGCACGACTACGTCGCCAGCGAGCGGCTGCGCCTGGAGGCATACCGGCGGCTGTCCGAGGCCATGGACGACGCCGCCGTCGACGCCGTCGTCGAAGAGCTCGAGGACCGCTACGGCCCGCCGCCGGAGCCGGTGCGCAACCTGCTGGAGGTCGCTCGATTCCGGGCGCACGCCCGCCGTGCCGGGCTGTCGGAGGTGACCATCCAGGGCACCTACGTACGGTTCGCACAGGTCCACCTCGCCGACTGGCAGAAGGTCCGGCTCGGCCGGCTGTACCCCAAGTCGCTGGTGAAGGACGCCGTCGACACCGTCCTGGTGCCGCGGCCGCGGCCGACCGGCATCGGCGCACCGCAGCTGCGCGGCGTCGAGCTGCTGGCCTGGGCGCGCAAGGTCGTCGACGACGTCATGGCCCACCAGCCCGAAGCCGCCGCGAGCCGGGCTGGATAAGATGCGGCGCGGGCAACCGTGTCGCCGAACCCGACGCACAACGACGAAGAGGATCACCGTGTCGACCATCCGACGCATCATCACGGCGTCCCTGGCCGCCGCCGCGGCCGTGGCGCTGGCCGCTTGCGACGCCGAGCAGATCGGCGCCGCCGTCGTGATCGACGGCGAGCGGTTCACCGTCGAGGACCTGCAGAACGAGGTCGACCGGGTGCAGCGGCTCGAAGGGTTCGACGTCACCGCGGCCGGCGGCATGCCGACGTTCCAGCGTCAGGTGCTCACCCGCCACATCCAGCACGAGATCTTCGTCCGGCTGGCCGAGGACGAGGGCATCGAGGTCACCGAGGCCGACATCGACAACGCCATCGACGAGTTCGAGGCGCAGGCCGGCGGCGACCTCACGCCCGCCCTGGAGCAGAACGGCTACACCGAGGATGCGTTCCGCGCAGGCGTCGCCGACCAGCTGATCGCCGAGGCCTACGCGGCCGAGACCGGCGCCGACAACACCGTGCTCACGCAGACACTCGTCGACCTCGGTGACGAGATGGGCGTCGAGGTCAACCCCCGCTACGGCGAGTGGACCCAGGATCTCGCCGTCAGCGCCGACACCGGGTCCATCTCCGAAGCGGCTCAGTGAGCTCTCCCGGCCGGCTGGTCCTGCTCGCCACCAGTCCCCGGGTCGCGCCGGGGCTGCTCTCGGCGGCGGCGTGGGACCTGCTGCGCGCGGGCAGGGTCCTCGTGGGCGACGCGTCGCATCCGCAGGTCGCGGCGGTCCGGGCGGCCGGTGTCGAGGTGACGGTGGTGCCGGCGCCTCCGGCGTCGGCGAAGGTGCCGGCCGGCGAGGTCGTCGTGTGGCTGCTGCCGCCCGGCGACGACGGCGTGGAGCTGGTCGGCGGGCTTGGTGTCGAGATGGTCGCTGGTTCGCAGGACCTCCCGGGCGGCCGGCTGCTGGACCTCGTCGCCGTCATGGACCGGTTGCGCTCGCCCGGCGGCTGCCCGTGGGACGCTGAGCAGACCCACCGCAGCCTGGCGACGTACCTGCTGGAAGAGACGTACGAGACGCTCGAGGCCATCGAGGCCGGCGACGACGACGACTTGCGCGAGGAGCTCGGTGACCTGCTCCTCCAGGTGGTCTTCCACGCCCGGCTGGCGCAGGAGCGCCCATCGGAGCCGTGGTCCATCGACGATGTCGCGGCCGGCATCGCGGCGAAGCTGGTGCGCCGGCACCCGCACGTGTTCGCCGACGTGCACGCGCCGACGGCGTCCGACGTCGGCGACCGGTGGGAGAAGCTCAAGCGGGCGGAGAAGGGTCGCGAGTCCGCCGTCGACGGGGTCCCGCTCGCCCAGCCGGCGCTGTCGCTGGCGGCGAAGCTTGTGCACCGGGTCGAGAAGTCCGGGGTGGCGGTGCCGGTGCGCGAGATGCCGCTGCCCCCGCTGGGCACATCCGACGATGTCGGCGACGCGTTGTTCGCGCTGGCCCGGCGCGCCCGCGAGCTCGGCGTCGACCCCGAGCAGGCGCTGCGCGACGCCGCCCGTCGCTACGTGGCCGCCGTACACGCCGCCGAGTCGTCGCCGGGCTGAGGCGGTGCCGTCGACCGAGAGCGATCCGGGCGGCCCGGAACCCCGGTGCCGCAGGTAGCGTTGTCACCAGACAGCGACCCCAGCGACGACGACGGCGTCGTCGGCGAAAGGATGTATCCGTGACCTGTCCGAAGTGCAGCGGCCAGATGAAGACGTACGACCGGTTGGGCGTGCACGTCGATCAGTGCGACAACTGCAAAGGCATCTTCCTCGACAAGGGTGAGCTGGAGCAGATCGTCGCCGCGGAGGAGCAGTTCAACGCGCCTCCGCCGCCGCTGGAGTACGGCGGCCGTCAGCAGCCTCCGCCGCCGCAGTACCGCGGCCGCCCCGACAGCCCGGCGCCGTACGGCCGCGGCCGCGGCTACTCTGACTCGCCCAGCCCGTACGGCTACGGCGGCAAGCGGCGCAAGCGGAGCTTCCTCGACCAGCTCTTCGACTGAGCCGCGCGGTCGTCGACGACCCGTGAACCTGCTGGTCTGCGAGCGTTGCGGCGAGCGCACCGATCACCCGCGGGTCGAGGCCGATGCGGTGATCCGGTGCGACCACTGCGGCCACCGGTGGCCGTTCCGGCGGCTGGCGTTGCGCTGCGTCACCGGGCCGAGCGGCACCGGCAAGTCCGCCGTCACCCGGCACCTGGTCGACTCGCTGGCCGACCGGTTCGTCGTGCTCGAGCAGGACGTGCTCTGGCAGGCCGGCCTGCGCGACGACGACGGCGACCACCGGGCCTTCCGGTCGGCCTGGCTGCGGATGGCCGCGATGATCCACCAGAACGGCCGGCCGGTGGTGCTGGTCGGGACGGTGGTGCCGCAGGAGTTCGAGCCGCTGCCGGAGCGGCCGTTGTTCGAGCGCATCGACTACCTCTGCCTGACCTGCGATCCTGCGGTGCTGGCCGAGCGGCTGCGCGCGCGGCCGGCGTGGCGGCAGTGGGACGAGCCGCGGATCGCCGAGATGCTCGAGTACGCCGAGTGGATACGCGACGACGCGGCGCTGTTCGAGCCGCCGATGACGCTGCTCGACACCACGCGGGCGCCGGTCGACGAGACCGTCCGCGCCGTCAGGGAGTGGGTGCTGAATCGCAGGCCATGAGTGCTTCGCCGCCATCACGAGGATCGCCCGCGCGTCACCATGGTTGTAAGCATGGTGCAACACGAGATTTCGTGCTGAACGTGATCATTTGGAGGCGGGCACCCGCGGCCAGCCGCTCCACCAGGGCGTCGATCGTCCTCGCCTCCCGCGACAGCACCCCCGCGCACCAGCGGTGGAACGCCGTCGCCGACTCCGCGGCACCGGCCCGGCTCATGCCCTCGGCGACGAACGCACCGTCGCGGAACCAGGCGAAGCCGTACGGTGCGAAGCCGACCGCCGCGGGGTAGGCGCCGGACGGGTGCTGTGCCCCGGAGATCAGTGACACGCTCACCCGGGTGAGTCGTCGCAGCTCAGCGGCGCCCACTGCGTCGAAAGGCTTGACAGGCTCGGTCATGATGCCCGAATGTAGCCGATGTAACCGGTTAATGTAACCGGTATCAACGGGAGCTGCGGGACCATGGACCATCCGGACGGTGAGACCGTCAAGCGGCGCCGCACGTCCAACCGTGCCAGCGTCACCATCCGCGACGTCGCGCGGCACGCCGGCGTGTCGGTGGCGACCGTGTCGCGCGCGCTGCGCGGGAGCGACCTCGTCCACCCGGCCACCCGCGAACGTGTCGACGCCGCCATCGAGGCGCTGCGGTTCACGCCCAGCCAGCTCGGCCGTTCCCTGGCCGAGAGGCGGCACGCGGCCAACGGGATTGTCTTCCCGGACCTGTCCGGACCGTTCTACGCCGAGGTGGTGCTGGGCTACGAGGAGGTCGCGGCCAGGCTCGGCCGGTCCGTGCTCATCCTGTCCACGCACAACCGCGAGTCCGCCGACGAGATGGTGCTCGACCTCGCCGGCCGGGTCGACGGCCTGGCCGTCTTCGGCCGCACGGTGCACGACGTCGTCGTCGCCGAGATCGTCGAGCGCGGCGTTCCGGTCGTGCTGATGGCCCGCACGGAGGTCAGGGGCGCGGACTCCGTGCGCACGGAGAACGTGTCGGCCGCGCAATCCGTCGTCGAACACCTGGTCACGCACGGTCACCGGCGGATGGCCTTCCTCGGCGACCCGGTCGACTCCACCGACGTCGCCGAGCGCTGGGCGGGCTTCCGTGCCGCTGTGGACCGGGCCGGGTTGCCGGCACCGGACCAGCCGGTCACCGCCGGGTTCAAGGAGGACGACGGCGCCCGGGCGGCGGTCGACCTGCGTGCCGGCGGACTGCCGGACGTCGTCGTCTGCGCGAACGACGAGCTGGCGCTCGGCCTGATGGAGGCCCTGGAGGACCACGGGGTCCGGGTACCGGACGACGTCGCGGTCACGGGGTGGGACGACGTCATGGCCGCGCGCTACGCCGGGCTGACGACAGTGCGCCAGCCGATGCGCGACATGGGGGCCCGGGCCGCCCGGATGCTCGACGCCCGGATCAGCGGGGACAGTTCCGAACCGCGTCACGACGTACTCACCACCCAGCTGGTGGTCCGCCGCAGTTGCGGACTCCATCCGAAGGAGGCTCATCGATGAGTCGACAGATGACCGCAGTCGCGGCTCTCGCCGCGACGGCCCTCGCGCTGACCGCCTGCGGCCGCGACGACGAGGGGTCCGACGGCGAGGCCGCGCCCGCCGAGGAGATCTCCGAAGGCCCGGCCACCGGGAACATCGAGGTCTGGGCCATGGGCACCGAGGGGGAGGGGCTCGGCGCGTTCCTGGCCGGCTTCGAGGAGGAGAACCCCGACGTCACCGTCGAGGTCACGCCGGTGCCGTGGGAAGGCGCGCACGACCGCATCGCCACCGCCATCGCCGCCGGCGAGACGCCCGACGTCAGCCTGATCGGCACCACCTGGATGGGTGAGTTCGCCGAGACCGGCGGGCTGGAGCCGACACCGACGGACCTGTTCAGCGAGGACGACTTCTTCCCCGGTCCGTGGGCGTCCACCGTCGTCGACGGCACGTCCTACGGTGTGCCCTGGTACGTCGAGACGCGGGCCCTGTTCTACCGAACCGACCTGGCCCAGCAGGCCGGTCTCGAGCCGCCCACCACGTGGGACGACCTGAAGACGTTCGCGCAGGGACTCCAGCAGGCCGGCGCCCAGCAGGGCATCTACCTGCAGCCCGGACAGGGCGGCTCGTGGCAGACGTTCATGCCGTTCGCCTGGCAGAACGGCGCCACGCTCACCGACGGCGACGCGTACACCCTGGACAGCCCGGAGATGATCGAGGCGCTGGAGTACTACACGTCGTACTTCACCGAGGGCCTGTCGCAGAACACCGTGCTGCAGCCGGGCGCGCTGGAGCAGATGTTCGCCGACGGCACCATCGGCTCGTTCATCTCCGGCCCGTGGCACATCGGGCTCGTCCGCGACGCCGGCGCGACGGACAACTTCGACGTCGTCCCGCTGCCCGGACGGGACGAGGCGCCCGGCGCGTCCTTCGTCGGCGGCGGCAACCTGGCCGTCTTCACCGACTCCGACAACAAGGACGGCGCCTGGAAGCTCATCGAGTACCTCACCCAGGTCGAGGTGCAACAGAGCTGGTACGAGGCCATCACCGACCTGCCGTCCATGCCGGCGGCCTGGGAGGACGGCCCGCTCACCGAGGACGAGCTGGTCGCGACGTTCGGCGAGCAGCTGGAGCACACCGAGGCGCCGCCGGCCGTCCCCACGTGGGAGCAGGTCGCCTCCGTCATCGACACCGACATCGAGGCCGCGGTGCGCGGCACCATGAGCGCGGCCGACGCGGTGGCGGACATGCAGTCGCAGGCGTCGTCGATCGGGACCGGACTCCAGTGAGGACCGACTGACGATGCCCGCCGTCGCGACGACGCGGGACGGCCCGGACGCGCCGGGCGGGGCGGGCATGTCCGCCCGGCGCGGCCGTCCGCGCGGTACGCCGTTGCAGCGCCGGCAGGCGCGCACCGCCTGGCTGCTCGCCGTCCCGTTCCTGCTGCTGTTCGCCGCATTCACCGCCGGGCCGGTGTTCGCCTCGCTGTTCATGAGCTTCACCGACATGCGCAGCACCGACCTGCGCACGCCGCTCAACGTCGAGCTCGCCGGCCTGGACAACTACACGCAGCTCTTCAGCGACCCCCTGTTCCGCAAGGTCGCCGTCAACACCGCGATCTTCGTGGTGGTCGGGGTGCCGCTGACGATGGTGCTCGCGCTCGCCGCCGCGGTCGGGCTCAACGGCATCCAGCGGCTGCGCGGCTTCTTCCGGCTCGGCTACTACCTGCCGGTCGTCACCAGCATCGTCGCCGTCGCGGTCGTGTGGCGGTTCCTGCTGCAGCCGGACACCGGGCCGATCAACCAGCTGCTCGGCGTGGTCGGCATCGACGGGCCGGACTGGCTGGGCAGCACGTCGCTGGCGCTGCCGTCGCTGATCGTCATGGCGGCCTGGCGCAATCTCGGCACCCTGATGGTGATCTTCCTGGCCGGCCTGCAGACGGTGCCGCGCGAGATGCTGGAGGCCGCCGAGGTCGACGGCGCGGGACGGTGGCAGCGGTTCCGGTACGTGACGCTGCCGCTGCTGCGCCCGACGCTGCTGTTCGGAGCGGTCATCACCGGCATCGGCTACCTGCAGTTCTTCGAAGAGCCCTACGTCATGACCCGAGGTGGTCCGCTGAACTCCACCCGGTCGGTCTCGTTCTACATCTACGACCACTTCGGCTTCGGCAACTACGGCTACGCCGCGGCGGCCAGCTACGTGCTGTTCGTGGCGATCGTGGTGCTGACGGCGCTCCAGTTCCGGCTGCTGCGGCCGAAGACGTGAGGTGAGACGACGATGACCACCTACACCCCGCCACCGCCGAGCGTCTCCGACGACGCCGACGTCCTGGCCGCCGAGCCCGGCCGCGGCGGCGACCGCAAGCCGTCGCGCTGGCTGTACGTCGTCCTCGCCGTCGGCGTGATCATCATGGCGCTGCCGTTCGTCTGGATGCTGCTGTCCTCGGTGAAGCCGGAGGCCGAGGTGCGCCAGATCCCGCCGACCTGGCTGCCGGAGACGTTCACGCTGGAGAACTACCGCGAACTGTTCGACCGGCTGCGCTTCCCGACGTATTTCTTCAACTCCACGCTGGTCGCCGTCGTGGTGACCCTCGGCAATCTCGTCTTCGGCTCGATGCTGGGGTACGCGCTGGCCAAGCTCGACTTCCGCGGCAAGCGGGTCGTGTTCGGGCTGGTCCTGGGGACGCTGATGGTGCCCGGCATGGTGACGTTCGTGCCGCTGTTCGTGCTGGTCAGCAACATGGGTTTGACGAACACGTTCCCCGGGCTGATCCTGCCGTACCTGGTCGGGCCGTTCGGGGTGTTCCTGATGCGCCAGTACTTCCTGGGCCTGCCCGACGAGTTGATCCAGGCCGCCCGGGTGGACGGAGCCGGCGAGCTGCGCATCTTCTGGAGCGTCATGCTGCCGCTGACCGGGCCCGCGCTGGCGACGCTGGGCATCCTGACGTTCCTCACGTCGTGGAACAACTTCCTCTGGCCGCTCGTCGTCGCCCAGACCGAGGACATGTACACCCTGCCGGTCGCGCTTGCCCTGTACTCGGTCGGGCAGAACGCCACCCAGTACGGGTTGCTGCTGGCCGGCGCCGTCGTCGTGGTCGTGCCCGTCATCGCGCTGTTCCTGGCGGTCCAGCGCTACTTCGTCCAGGGCATCGCCATGACCGGGATCAAGTGACCGACGCGAGAGGACATGACGCGTGAGCCGTGAGACCACCGCCCGATCCGACTTCGAGACGAGGCTGGGCCGGGTCAGCGGCGCCGCGGCCAGGACGGCGGTGAGGCTGCCGGCGCCGGCCGGTCTGTCGGCGCGGCCCGGACGGGGTCAGGTCACGCTGGCCTGGGAGTCGGTCGACGGCGCGGCCGGCTACCTTGTGCACGTCGCGTCGTCGCCGGACGGGCCGTTCGAACCGCTGGACCATCTCGGCCGCGACGTGCTCGCCGTGCCGCATGGTCCGTACGTCGACACGACCGGCGCACCTGGGGAGGTGCGGTGGTACGCGGTGGCGGCGGTGCCCGACGTCGACCAGGTGGGCGAGCTGAGCGCGCCGGTGTCGGCGGCGTCGCTGCCCGGTGCTGGCGGTCCCGACTCCACGTCCGAGCCGGTCACCGTCGTCGTCGACGCCGCTGGGGACGACGGTGAGCTGGACCGGCCGTGGCGGCTGATGATCGGCAGCGAGCACCTGTCGCACGCGCTGTCCGCCGACCGCACCGGCGGGCAGGAGATCGGCGCGGAGCTGCGGGCTGCCCTGAGGGCCGCGCACGACGAGCTCGGCGTGCGGATGGTGCGCGCCCACGCCATCCTCGGCGACGACCTCGGCGTCTACCGCGAGGTCGACGGCGAACCGGTGCACGACTTCAGCGGCGTCGACCGCGTCTACGACATGGTGCTCTCGCTGGGCCTGAAGCCGGTGGTCGAGATCTCGTTCATGCCGCGCGACCTGGCCTCGGACCCGTCGGCGACGGTGTTCGAGTACGGCGCGATCATCTCGCCGCCGAAGGACTGGGGCCACTGGTACGACCTCGTCCGGGCCTTCGTCGCCCACCTGGTCGACCGGTACGGCCTCGACGAGGTCCGCGACGAGTGGGCCTTCGAGATCTGGAACGAGGCCAACCTCGAGGTGTTCTGGTCCGGCAGCCCCGAGGAGTTCTTCCGGCTGCACGAAGTCGCCACCCGCGCGGTGAAGGACGTCGACCCGCAGCTGCGGGTGGGCGGGCCGGCGTCGGCGGCGGCCGGGTGGATCGACCAGCTGCTGGCGCACACCGAGGCGGCCGGCATCCCGCCGGACTTCGTCTCGACCCACACCTACGGTTCTCCGCCGCTGGACCTGCGCCCGATCCTGGAACGGCACGGCCGCGACGGCATCCCGATCTGGTGGACCGAGTGGGGTGTCACCCCGACGCACTTCAACGAGGTCAGCGAATCCGTGTTCGCCGCGGTGTTCCTGCTGCGCGGGATGCGCTCGGCGATGGACCGGCTGGAGTCGCTGTCGTACTGGGTGGTGTCGGACCACTTCGAGGAGCTGGGCCGCCCGCCCGCGCTGTTCCACGGCGGCTTCGGCCTGCGCACCGTCGGTGAGCTGCGCAAACCCCGCTGGTGGGCGCTGGCGATGCTGGAGGCCTTGCCGTCGCGGCGGCTGCCGGCGACGCTGTCCGGCGACGGCGCCGACTCGCTGGTGGAAGGGTTGGCCGCGGCCTCGCGGGAGGCGGACGGCCGGGTGGCCGCGCTGGTGTGGAACGGGACGCTGGACCAGTCCAAGGCCTCGGGTTCGACGATGCTGGGCCGGCGCATCGAGCTGCGGTTCACCGGCCTCCCGGACGGCGACTACGAGCTGCGCCACCACCGCGTCGACGACGACCACTCCTGCGTCCCCGCGGTATGGCGGCGCATCGGCGCTGGCGCTGACTGGCCGACGCGTGAGCAGTGGGAGCAGCTTCGAGCCGCGGACCGGCTGGACGAGCTCCACCCGCCGCGCCGGGTGCGCGCGACCGGCGGTGTGGTGGAGATCGAGTTCGACCTGCCGAATCCCTCGATGTCGTTGGTGGAGCTGATACCTGTAGCCGGGTGAGCGACAGGACCGTCGCCGCGCGCCGCCGCCTCCGTGCCCAGGTGCAGCAGGACCCCAGCGTGGAGTCGCTCGCCCAACCGGCCGCCCGGTTGGTCGTTCGGCCCAGCCGGGCGGCCGGGCGGACGTAGGGGTCGAAACTGGCCGTTTGTCGCACGGCCGGGCTGCGCGAATGCCGCGAAGGCGGCGGGTAGGCTGCGGACGTACGAGCGTGCAGCGCCGCCGTCGTCACTGCGCCCGCGTACGACGAAGCAGAGACGACAGCGACACACCGCAGGAGACACAACGTGGCCACGATCGAAGCAATCGGAGCGCGAGAGATCCTCGACTCGCGGGGCAACCCGACCGTCGAGGTCGAGGTCGCGCTCGACGACAGCACCATCGCCCGGGCGGCCGTGCCGTCCGGGGCCTCGACCGGCGCCTTCGAGGCCGTCGAGCTGCGTGACGGCGACGCGTCCAGGTACGCGGGCAAGGGCGTGGAGAAGGCCGTCACCGCCATCATGGACGAGGTCGCGCCGGAGCTGCTCGGCTTCGACGCCGCCGACCAGCGGCTCATCGACCAGGCGCTCATCGACCTCGACGGCACGCCGAACAAGTCCAAGCTGGGAGCCAACGCCATCCTCGGCGTCTCGCTTGCGGTGGCGAAGGCCGCCGCCGACTCCGCCGGGCTGCCGCTGTTCCGCTACCTCGGCGGACCCAACGCGCACCTGCTGCCGGTACCGATGATGAACATCCTCAACGGCGGCGCGCACGCCGACAGCAACGTCGACATCCAGGAGTTCATGATCGCGCCGATCGGTGCGGAGACGTACCGCGAGGCGCTGCGCTGGGGCGTCGAGGTCTACCACACGCTCAAGGGCGTGCTGAAGGAGCGCGGGCTGTCCACCGGGCTGGGCGACGAGGGCGGCTTCGCGCCGAACCTGCCGAGCAACCGCGACGCGCTCGACATCATCGTCACCGCCATCGAGAAGGCCGGCTTCACGCCGGGCGCGCAGATCGCGCTGGCCCTCGATGTGGCGTCGACCGAGTTCTACGACGAGGGCCGCTACACCTTCGAGGGCGGCAGCGTCTCCGCCGCCGACCTCAGCAAGTACTACGAGGAGCTGGTCGCGGCGTACCCGCTGGTCTCCATCGAGGACCCGCTGGCCGAGGACGACTGGTCCGGCTGGGCGGCGCTGCACGACGTGCTGGGCGACAAGGTCCAGATCGTCGGCGACGACCTGTTCGTCACCAACCCCGAGCGGCTGGCCCGCGGCATCAAGGACCACGCCGCCAACTCGCTGCTGGTCAAGGTCAACCAGATCGGCTCGCTCACCGAGACGTTCGACGCGGTCTCGCTCGCACAGCGCTCCGGGTTCACCTGCATGATCAGCCACCGGTCCGGCGAGACCGAGGACACCACCATCGCCGATCTGGCCGTCGCCACCAACGCCGGCCAGATCAAGACCGGCGCACCGGCGCGCTCGGAGCGGGTGGCCAAGTACAACCAGCTGCTGCGCATCGAGGAGGAGCTCGACGACGCCGCCCGCTACGCCGGAGCTTCGGCCTTCCCGCGGTTCCAGGCCTAGGGACGTCACCCGTGGCCACGTCGCGTCGTTCGCCCAGCGCCCGCCCCTCGGCGGGTGCTGGCACGGCGCGACGCCCCGGTGCCGGCCGGCCCGCGCCCCGTGCCGCTCGCGGTGGCGGCGGCTCGGGCCGAGCCCGCACCGGCGTCGACCCCGCCGCACCGGCCGGGGCCGACGACGGCCCGCCTCCGCCGCCGCCGCGGCGGCCACCGGGACGGCCCGGCGGCCGGCCGTCGGTCACCGGGCGCGCGGCCGTGCTGGCGCTGGTGCTCGCGGTGCTGCTGGTGTCCTACGCCTACCCGCTGCGCACCTGGTTCGACCAGCACCGCGAGCGCGCGGAGCTGGAGCGCGAGGCCACCGAGCTGGAGGCCTCGGTCGATCAGCTCGAGCAGGAGCTGCGGCTGTGGGAGGACCCGGCCTACGTCGCCGCTGCCGCCCGCGAGCGGCTCAACTTCGTGCTGCCGGGTGAGCAGAGCTACATCGTCGTGCCCGACCCGGACGAGGATGCCGGCGAGGTCGGCGCCGACGGTCTGCCGCCGTCCGGCGACGGCACCTGGTACGAGCGGCTGTGGGCGTCGCTGACCTTCGCCGACGCGGAACCACCCGACAACACTGGCGAGGGCGGCGGCGAGTGATCGCACCGCGGCCTGACCGGCTCGACCTGGACATCGTCACCCTGCAGCTCGGCCGCCCGGTCCGCGGCGTGCGTGCCGTCGCGGCGCGGTGCGGGAGCGGTCACCCGACCGTCGTCGAGACCGAACCACGACTCCCCGACGGCAGCCCGTTCCCGACGCTGTACTACCTGACGTGCCCGCGCGCCGTCGCGGCCGCGTCCACGCTGGAGTCGCGGGGCGTCATGCGTGACTGGACCGAGGAGCTGGCCGCCGACCCCGAGCTCGCGGCCGCCTACCGCTCGGCGCACGAGTCGTACCTGGCTCGGCGCGAGGCGATCGGTCAGGTGGACGAGATCGCCGGCGTGACGGCGGGCGGCATGCCGGATCGGGTCAAGTGCCTACACGTGCTCGTCGCGCACAGCCTGGCCGCCGGTCACGGCGTGAACCCGCTGGGCGACCGGGCGCTGGAGCTCATGACGCCGCTGTGGCGGCCGGCCCGCTGCGACTGGACCCCGGCGTGACCCGGGTCGCCGCCATCGACTGCGGCACCAACTCGATCCGCCTGCTGGTCACCGACCTCGACCCGGCGGCCCGGACGCAGCACGACCTCGACCGGCGGCTGGAGATCGTCCGGTTGGGCAAGGACGTCGACCGCACCGGCCGGCTGGCCGCGGAGCCCTTGAAGCGGGCGTTCGACACCCTGCGCGGCTACGCGGCCGTCATCGAGTCCCTCGGCGCCGAGCGGGTCCGCATGGTCGCCACCAGCGCCACTCGCGACGCCGCCAATCGCGACGAGTTCGTGACCGGGGTCGTCGACGTCCTCGGCGTCGAGCCAGAGGTGGTGTCCGGCGCAGCCGAGGCCGGGCTCTCCTTCGACGGCGCCGTGCGCGGCCTGCCGGGCGACCTCCCCGCGCCGAACCTCGTCGTCGACATCGGCGGCGGGTCGACGGAGCTGGCCCTCGGCTCGTCGGCGGTGACCGCCGCCCGCAGCGTCGACATCGGTTGCGTGCGGCTCACCGAGCGGCGGTTCCCGACCGACCCACCGCCGCCCGCCGGGGTCGCCGCGGCCCGCGCCGACATCGAGGCGGCCTTGGACGACGCCGCCGCGGTCGTCCCGATCGGTGACGCCCGGACCCTGGTCGGCCTGGCCGGCTCGGTCACCACGGTCGCCGCCATCCACCTCGGCCTCGAGCGCTACGACAGCACGGCCATCCACCACCGCCGCATCCCGGCGGACGCGGTCCGCGCCATCAGCGACCGGCTGCTCGCGATGCCCCGTGCCGAGCGTGCCGCCATCGGGTCCATGCACCCGGGGCGGGTCGACGTCATCGCCGCCGGCGCGCTGGTGCTGCGCTGCGTCGTCGACCGTGCTGGCGTCGACGAGGTCCTGGTCAGTGAGCACGACATCCTCGACGGCATCGCCTGGAGCCTGGTCACCGGCTGAGGGTCACCCGCCGTTCAACGACCGGGGGTGGCGGGGTTCGTCGCCCAGCCGTCACCATCGAGGCCTACGGGGGTGCCGCCGACCTCGAAGGAGCCGTCCCGACATGCCCGCTGACCTGACCCGCCGAACGCTGATCACCGGAGCTTCCGCCGCTGGCGTCGCCGCTCTCGCGTCACCCGGCCTGGCCGCCGGACAGACGCCGCCGCGGTCCACCACGCGGTCCACCGCACAGGCCACCGCCTACGCCGCCTTCCGCATCGTCCGCACCCGGCCGGACACCCCGAGCCGGCCGGAGATCACGCTGCCGGACGGTTACCAGATCCTCGCCGGCGACCGGTACTCGGTGGCGAGCCGCGCCGAGTACTACACGTTCGTCACCGGACCGCGGAACGACGCCGGTATCGAGGTGAGCGTGCGCTGGCCCGACGTCGCCGTCGAGACCGTCGTGCACCAGGACACCCACCTGGCCGTGCGCCGCGACCCGGCCGACCGCGACCGGTTCGGCATCACTCTGCCGGTCCGGCTCACCTCGGCCGACGCCAACCAGCCGACGCTTCAGGTGTGGAGCCAGCCGGACATCCGGCCGGGCCTGAACTGGCGGATCGAGCACAACGACCCCGATCGCGTGGCCGGCCCGTGGACGACAGTGCCGTGGCCGGCCGGCGAGGTGCGCTCGGTCATCCACCAGCTGGTGGCAGCACACGTCATCAGCCTCGACTCCGGCCTGGTCGCGACGGCGGCCGCGAAGGGACACCGGTTCGTGCTGATGGGCTTCGAGACCAACAACACCCTGCACGCGGACAACCCGCCGCACTGGCACATCTCCTACAACTCCGGCCCGGACTTCAACGCGCCCACCCACAACCCGCACTTCTGGCTGGACCGCGAGGGCCGCAACTTCTACAACGGCATGGACGTCACCGGCATGGGACGCCTGCGCTACTACGTCGGCGACCCGGCGCCGGTCTACGACTTCGTCGGCGACGCGAACGGCGGGCGCGGCGACCTCGTGGTCACGTTCATCCTGCGCGAGGACGGTGGCATCGACATCACGCCGCCAACCGGCCCGGCGTACGCCATCGCCGCCGGCCGCGCCGGTGACCTGCTCGACGAGGTGACGGTGCTGCGCGGCGGCGCACCCTGGCTGCGGGTGTCGACGACCGACCGGGTGGAGCTGGGCGTGCTGTCGGTCGCGGTGGAGGGCCTGGCCGGCCCGGACGAGAGCCGGTCGACCGTGCTGCGCTACGACCGCCTCACCGGAGTCCTTCATTAGCCCTCGCCCATGATCATCAACGGTTGGCGACGTCATCGAGTCGCCAACCGTTGATGATCAAGGGCGACGTACGGGGCAGAATGGCGCGGGTGCTGCCGCATCCGATCACGGGAGACTCGTTCCCCAGCCCGGTGCCGCCGGGCGTCGGCTGGCCGGACGATCTCGCGGACACCGCCACGCCGGTGGCCACCGCGGCCGGCGACGTCGCCGCGTCGGCCGCCGGCGCCACGCTGACCGAGATCACCGCGCGGTCGACGGTGTGCCGGGCCTGCCCGCGCCTGGTCGCCTGGCGCGAGGACGTCGCCGTCGTCAAGCGCAAGTCGTTCGCCGACCAGCCCTACTGGGGACGGCCCACCCCTGGCTGGGGCGATGCGCGGCCGTCCATCCTCATCGTCGGCCTGGCACCGGCGGCACACGGCGGCAACCGCACCGGGCGCATCTTCACCGGCGACCGCAGCGGCGACTGGCTCTTCGCCGCCCTGCACCGCGCCGGCCTGGCCAACCAGCCGACGTCGGTGCACGCCGGTGACGGCCTGCGGCTCACCGGTGTGCGAGTGATCGCCACCGTCCGGTGCGCGCCGCCGGACAACAAGCCGACGCCGGCCGAGCGGGACGCCTGCTCACCGTGGCTGGACCGCGAGGTCGAGATCGTGCTGCCGACGGTGTCCGCGGTCGTCGCGCTGGGGTCGTTCGCCTGGGCGGCGGCGCTGCGAACCCTCGGCCGGGCGGGCCTTGCCGTCCCTCGTCCGCGCCCGTCGTTCGGGCACGCCGCCGAGGCCGCGCTGACCCCGTCGTCCCCAGGTGCCGGCCCGGCGACGCGCCCAGTGGTTGTCGTGGGCAGCTACCACCCCAGCCAGCAGAACACGTTCACCGGCAAGCTCACCGAGGACATGCTCGACGACGTGTTCACCCGCGCGAAGCGGCACGCGGGCCTCGGCTAGCCCGGCAAGGTGCCGTCCTCCACCTCGCGCACCTCGACCCCGCCGCCCTGCTGGACGGCGGGATTGTGCCGGGCGATCTCGACAGCGGCATCGAGGTCCGGCGCCTCGAGGACGTAGATGCCGGCGACGACCTCCTTGGTCTCCAGGAACGGGCCGTCGGTGACGCCGTCACGGCGGACCGCCCGGGCCTGAGCGCCGGGCCGCAGGGCGAATGCGGCGAGCATCCGCCCCGAGCTCGCCAGGTCGTCGGCGTGCCGGTCGTGTGCGGCGGCTGCCTGGGTGTCGGCGGGCTCGGTGTCGTTCGCCGGGTCGAAGATCAGGATCGCGTAGTGGGGCATGACGAGTTCCTCTCGTGCTGGTCGGTCGATGCTGACACTCGTACGTCACGCGGTGGCGGCGGATATCGACATCTTCGGAGAGGAATCTTTCAGCGGGTCGCCAGGACATGGACCGGGACGGCGAGCTGCTCGCGCAGGGCGGCCCGGCCGGCGTCGGTCACCCGTACCGCCCGTGGGTGCGTGCTCGGAACGATCCAGCCGGCCTCGATGGCGTGCCGGCACAGGAGCGCTCCCGCGGCACCGCCGAGGTGGGGCCGACGCTCGGTCCAGTCCATGCAGGAGCGCACCACCTGGCGACGGGTCGCCGGCGGCCAGCCGCCGAGTGAGCTCAGCCACCGCTCGCCGGCCTCGGTCAGGGCCAGGCCCCGCTCCCAGGACAGATAGCCGCGCGCAGTCATCGCGTCGGTGACGGCGACGCCGACGGCACCGGCCAGGTGGTCGTAGCAGGTCCGGGCGTAGGCGAGGGCCCGCCGCCGGGTGGCCGCGCGCAACGATCGCACCGGCTCGGGGGCTCCGGGCGAGGCGGCGGCCAGACTCTCGATGAGCTCCGCGCTGGCCGGCCCGGCCAGTCGGACGTAGCGGTGCCGGCCCTGGCGCACGTCGGCAAGCAGCCCGCCGGCGACGAGCAGATTGAGGTGCTCGGTCGCGGTCGACGCCGCCACTCCGGCCGCCCGCGCGAGCTCAGTCGCCGTCCACGCTCGTCCGTCCATGAGCGCCAGGCACATCGTGGCGCGAGTTCCGTCGGCCAGCAGTCCGGCCAGCGCCGCCAGGCCGGCTCCGGGCGTCGGCTCCGCGGTGGCGCGGTTCCCGGGAGCGGTCATGCGTCCATCATCGCCGTCTCTCGCTTCGGCTGGTGCCGAAGCGTCGGTTGCCTAGCGTCCGGTGTCATGACGCATGTGACGATCACGCCGAAGATCCTCTACGTCGGCACGCCGGTAGCTCTGCTGTCCACGCGCAACGCCGACGGCACGGACAACCTCGCGCCGATGTCGTCGGCCTGGGCGCTGGGGCAGGTCTTCGTGCTCGGACTCGGTGCGGAGGGGCAGACGGCGCGCAACCTCGCCGAGCGGCCGGAGTTGGTGATCAACTTCCCGGCGGCGGGCCAGTGGGAGGCGGTAGAGCGGCTGGCGTCGCTGACTGGGCGGAACCCGGTACCCGCACACAAGCCGGCCTTCCGCTTCGAGCCGGCGAAGTTCGCCGCAGCGGGGCTCCGCGCGGATCCATCGGAGCTGGTCGGCCCGGCGCGGGTGGCCGAATGCCCGCTCCAGCTGGAGGCGTCGGCGGTGCGGCTGGGCCCCGGCGCGGCTGGCGGCTTCGTCGTCGTGGAGGCGGAGATCCTGCGGGTTCACGCGGACCCCTCGATCGTCGTCCCCGGCACCCAGCACGTGGATCCGGCCGCCTGGCAGCCGCTGGTGTACAGCTTCCGGCACTACTTCGGGCTCGGCGACGAGCTGGGGCACAGCTTCCGGTCCGAGACACCGCGTTGAGCGGAGCGGGTGTGGTCGAGCACACCATCAAATGCCTTGTGAACGCATTCACAAAGTCATAGTCTGGTGGCATGAACGGGATAGCTGGACGGGTCGGCCCGCCGCACATCCTCATCGTGGGCGGCGGTTACGTCGGCATGTACACGGCGCTCGGTCTGCAGCGCCGGCTACGCAAGGGACAGGCCCGGATCACCGTGATCGATCCGCGGTCCTACATGACGTATCAACCCTTCCTCCCCGAGGCGGCCGCCGGTTCGCTGGAGCCTCGGCACGTCGTCGTACCGCTGCGCAAGGTGCTCAAGCGGTCCAACGTCATCACCGGCGAGGTCACCGGCATCGACCACGCCAGTCGGACGGTGAACGTCAACCCGGAGGCGGGCGAGCCGTACGCCCTGGGCTACGACATCCTCGTGGTCGCGCTGGGCTCGATCTCGCGGACGCTGCCCATTCCCGGCCTGGCCGAGGTGGGCATCGGGTTCAAGCAGGTCGAAGAGGCCATCGCGCTGCGCAACCACGTCCTCGACAAGCTCGACATCGCGGCGTCGACCACCGACGAGGCGGTCCGTCGGCGTGCGCTGACGTTCGTCTTCGTCGGCGGCGGCTTCGCCGGGGTCGAGGCGCTGGGCGAGCTGGAGAACATGGCCCAGTATGCGCTGCGGTACTACCCGCAGCTCAGCCCGCGCGACATGCGCTGGGTCCTGGTCGAGGCGGCCGGACACATCCTGCCCGAGGTCGGCCCGGAGATGGGCGTCTATACGGTGCAGGAGCTGAGCAAGCGTGGCATCGAGATCCGGCTGGAGACCAGGCTGGAGTCGTGTGTCGACGGGCACGTGGTCCTCTCGAAGGGCCGGCCTTTCGACTCCGACACCATCGTGTGGACCGCGGGTGTGAAGGCGAACCCGGTCCTGGCCAACAGCGACCTGCCGCTGGACGACCGTGGCCGGGTCCGGTGCGTGCCCGAGATGCGCATCGACGGACTCGAGGACGCGTGGGCGGCCGGCGACAACGCCGCCATCCCAGACCTCACGGCCGGTCGGCCGGGCGTCATGACCGCACCGAACGCCCAGCACGCGGTCCGGCAGGCCAAGCTGCTGTCGAAGAACATCGTGGCCAGCCTCGAGGGCAAGATGGCCGAGCCGTACAAGCACAAGTACATCGGCTCGGTCGCCAGCCTCGGGCTCTACAAGGGCGTGGCGCACACCTACGGCGTCAAGGTCCGCGGCGTCCTGGCCTGGTTCATGCACCGCACGTACCACATGAGCAAGATGCCCACGTTCAACCGCAAGGCACGCGTACTCGTGGACTGGACGATGGCGCTGCTGTTCAAGCGTGAGGTGGTCACGCTCGGCCGGATGCGCATGCCGCGCGAGGAGTTCCGCCGGGCCGCGCAGCCTGGTGTTCCCGGTCGGCCCGCGTCGCCGCCGGAGCAGCAGGAGCGCCGCACGGCGTAGAACTGAACCCGTGGCGGGTGTCGGCGGGCGTCGCTAGCGTTGCGAGTGGTCGCCGAACGGGGAGGTAGCCATGTCCGCTGCAGGTTCCGCCGGTCGCATCGGTGGGCTGGTCGAGCGGCTCCTCGGCCGGCCGTTGCCGCTGGCCATCCGCACCTGGGACGGCAGCCGGGCGGGTCCGGACGGCGGGCCGACGCTCGTCGTCAACTCCCGCCGGGCTCTGCGCCGGCTGCTCTGGCAGCCCGATGAGATCGGCCTGGGCCGTGCCTGGGTCGCCGGTGAGGTCGACGTCGAGGGCGACCTCGACGAAGCCCTCACCCGGCTCGACCAGACCATCCGCGAGCTCACCGAGCGGCCCCGCCTCACCCCGGCCGAGCGGGCCGAGATCATCCGGGTCGCCGTCGTGCTCGGCGCGCTCGGCCCGCCGCTCAAGCCACCGCCGGAGGAGGCCGTCCTCACCGGCGACCGCCACTCCCGCGGCCGCGACCGTGCCGCCATCAGCCACCATTACGACGTCGGCAACGACTTCTACGAGGTGGTGCTCGGGCCGTCCATGGTCTACTCGTGTGCCTACTGGACCGGCGACGCCGCCACGCTCGAGGACGCGCAGCGAGCCAAGAACGAGCTCATCTGCCAGAAGCTCGGCCTGCGACCGGGCATGCGGCTGCTCGACGTCGGCTGCGGCTGGGGCTCGCTGGTCATGCACGCCGCGCGCGAGCACGGCGTCGAGGCCGTGGGCATCACACTGTCGGCGCCGCAGGCCGAGCACGCCAAGCAACGGGTCGCCGACGCCGGGCTCACCGACGTCGTCGAGATCCGCCTGCAGGACTGGCGCGACGTCAGCGACGGGCCGTACGACGCCGTAGCCAGCGTGGGCATGGCCGAGCACCTGGGTGCCGCCACCTGGCCGGCGTACACCGAGCGCATGTACGGGCTGCTGCCACCCGGCGGCCGGCTGCTCAACCACCAGATCGTCCGGTCAGACCGGCCCCGCACCGGCGGCGTGGCCCGGCCCCGTCGTACCTTCATCGACGCCTACGTCTTCCCCGACGGCGAGCTCCTGCCTGCCGGCGAGGTGGTCGGCCGGCTCGAGGCCGCCGGGTTCGAGGTCCGCGACGTGCACGCTTTGCGCGAGCACTACGCCCGGACGCTGCGCGCGTGGGTGGCCAACCTCGAGGCCGGCTGGCACCGGGCGGTCGACCTGGCCGGTCAGGGCCGGGCCCGGGTGTGGCGGCTGTACATGTCCGCCTCGGCGGTGGCGTTCGACGCCGGGCGCATCGGCGTCGACCAGATGCTCGCCGTCCGGCCGCATCCGGACGGGCGGAGCGACATGCCGATGGCGCGTCCGGTTGGATGGAGCCTGTGAGCCTCATCGCCGTCACCGTCATCGGGCACGACCGCCCCGGCATCATCGCCGACGCCACCGCCGGGTTGGCCGGGCTGGGCCTCAACCTCGAAGACTCCACCATGACCCTGCTGCGCGGTCACTTCGCCATGATGCTGATCTGCCGCGGCGACAGCTCCCCGGCAGCCGTCGAGGATGCGCTGGCGCCGCTCGCCGCCGACGGACGGCTACTGGTGTCCGCGCGCGCCGTGCCCGACGAGGACGAGCCCGGCACGCCGGGCCGCCCGTACGCCCTCACCGTCCATGGCGGCGACCGGCCCGGCATCGTCTCCGCGGTCACCCGGGCCGTGGCCGAGGCCGGCGGCAACATCACCGACCTCACCACCCGCCTGACCGGCGAGCTCTACGTCGCCGTCGCCGAGGTCGACCTCCCCGCCGACGCTGACGAGCACGCCGTCGCCGCCCGCCTGCGCGAGGTCGGCGCCGACCTCGGCGTGGGTGTGACGCTGCGCTCGCAGGAGACCGACGTCCTGTGAGCATCGCCGAATGGTCCGAGGCCGACCTCGGGGTGCAGGGGCGCGTCCTGACCGTCGTCCGCGCGCCCGACCCCGTGCTCTCGGCGCCGTCGCCGCCTGTCGATCCGGCCGACCCGTCGATCGTGCAGCTGGCCGCCGACCTGGTCGCCACCATGCGCGTGTCGCCCGGCTGCGTCGGCCTGGCCGCCTGCCAGGTCGGGGTGTCCGCCCACCTCTTCTGCGTCGACGTCAGCACGCACCCGAAGACCCGCACGTCGCACGGCACATTCGTCCTGTGCAACGCCGAGGTCGTCGAGGCCAGCCGCAAGGAGAAGGGCCGCGAGGGCTGCATGTCCGTCCCCGACCTCACCGGCGACGTCAAACGCGGCACGCGGCTCACCGTTCGCGGCCTGGTTCCCGGCGGCGGCGAGAAGGTCGTCATCGAGACCGACGCGTTCGAGGCCCGGGCGCTGCAGCACGAGATCGACCACTGCGCCGGGTTCCTGTTCCTGGACCGCGTGGCCGGAGCGCACGCCGTTTATCCGCGGCAGACTTACCTGTGAGGCGGCGGCAGGGCGGCGATCGGTTCGATATGTCCCGCTTCGTGGCTCCCGTGCTACTGTGCCTCGCGCCCGGTACGCCAGCGAGGCAGGCCCCGGTGCCCGATACTTGGGATGGCCCCCGTAGCCCAATCGGCAGAGGCATCGGCCTTAAAAGCTGAACAGTGTCGGTTCGAACCCGACCGGGGGCACTCCCACGATGCGTTCAGACCCCTGATCCGTCAGGCGGCCGCAGCCGGGGGTCTGTCGTGCTGCCGTCGCCGCGCGGCGTAGGTATGCGGGCGTCATCCTCGACGCCGGTTGTGGGGATCGGACAACCCACACGCGGAGACCTTGTGTCTGACGGGCCACACACGGGTTGGTGTTCGCCTGACAAGGTCGAATGGTGCCAGACATCTCCCGTATCGCGATCGTCAACCGGGGAGAGGCCGCTATGCGGCTCATCCATGCCGTCCGAGATCTCAACGCCAGGACCGGACCTGCGGCCGGGCCCGCCCCGATCCGTACGATCGCGCTCTACACCGACGTCGATGCGTCAGCCGCGTTCGTGCGGCAGGCCGACGAGGCGTACCCGCTGGGGCCGGCCGCTCGCCGGCCGTATCTCGACCTGGCCAAACTGGGGCAGGCCCTGACAGAGGTCCGCGCGGACTCGGTCTGGGTCGGCTGGGGGTTCGTCGCCGAGGATCCGAGCTTCGCCGACCTGTGCGACAAGCTCGGCATCACGTTCATCGGTCCGAGCGCCGAGGCGATGCGCCGGCTGGGCGACAAGATCGGCTCCAAGCTGATCGCCGAGGAGGTCGGCGTCCCGGTCGCACCGTGGAGCCGCGGCGGCGTCGACACGCTCGAGGACGCGCTGGGCGCGGCCGACCGCATCGGTTACCCGCTGATGCTGAAGGCCAGCGCGGGCGGTGGCGGCCGCGGCATCCGCAGAATCACGTCGCCGGCCGAGCTCACCGACGCCTACCAGCGCACCAGGGACGAGGCCGAGCGCGCCTTCGGCAGTGGCGTCGTCTTCCTGGAGAGGTTGGTCACCGGCGCTCGCCACGTCGAGGTGCAGATCATCGCCGACGGGCAGGGCACCGCCTGGGCCGTCGGCGTCCGCGACTGCTCCATCCAGCGCCGCAACCAGAAGGTGATCGAGGAGTCCGCGTCGCCGCTGCTGCCGCCGGCGGCCGTCGCCGACGTGAAGGCCGCGGCCGAACGGCTGGCGATCGCCGTCGGGTACTCCGGCGCCGGCACGGTCGAGTTCCTGTACCACCCAGCGGAGAAGTCGTTCGCGTTCCTCGAGGTGAACACTCGGCTGCAGGTCGAGCACCCGATCACCGAGGTGGTGACGGGGCTGGACCTCGTCATGCTGCAGATCCAGATCGCGGCTGGTACGCCGCTGACCGGGGATCGTCCGGTCGAGCGCGGCCACGCCGTCGAGGCACGGCTGAACGCCGAGGATCCGGACCGTGACTTCGCCCCGGCACCGGGCCGGATCAGCCGGCTGGAGTTCCCCACTGGGCCCGGGATACGGGTCGACACCGGGGTCGCCGAGGGCGACACCATCCCGGCCGACTTCGACTCGATGATCGCCAAGATCGTCGCGTACGGATCGGACCGGACCGAGGCGCTGGCCAGGCTGCGCCGTGCGCTGACCGAGACCACCGTGGTGATCGAGGGTGGCGCCACCAACAAGAGTTTCGCGCTGGAGCTGCTGGATCAACCCGAGGTGGTCGGGCCGTTCGATGCGGAGGGCCGTGTTCTTGGCGTCCACGCGGGCGCCGCGGACACCGGGTGGATCGACCGCGTCCGGGGCGAGGGTCGTCTGGTGGCCCGCAGGCACGCCGGAGTGGCGCTGGTCGCGGCCGCGATCGAGGCGTACGACGAGTCCGAACGGGTCGAGGTCACCCGCTTCCTGGAGACCGCTCACGGCGGCCGGCCGCAAACCCAGCACGAGCCCGGCCAGGTGATCGAGCTCGAGTTGCGTGGCGTGACGTCGACGGTGACGGTACGGCAGAGCACGTCCGGAACCTATGAGGTCGGACTGGTCGACGCATCCGGCGCCGAGCAGCTGGTCGAGGCGCGGCTGGACCGGCTGGACGACGTGCATGGCCGGCTTCGCATCGGCGATCACGCCTTCCGACTGGTCACGGCTGCCCATCCGCCGGTGCATCTGGTGGAGGTCGACGGCGTCACCCACCGGATCAGCCACGACGAGGGCGGCATGCTGCGCGCTCCGGCACCCGCGCTGGTGGTCGCCACCCCGGTCGCCGTCGGCGACGAGGTCTCGGCCGGCGCGCCGGTCCTGGTGCTGGAGTCGATGAAGATGGAGACGGTCGTGCCGGCCCCGTTCACCGGGCGGCTCAAGGAGCTGGTCGTTCGCGCTGGCAACCAGGTCGAGACCGGCACGCCGCTGGCGCGACTGGAACCGATCGGCGAGCGCTCCTCGGCACGGTTGGACGCACGTCGCGCCGGCGACGATCCGGCCGCCGACGTTTCCGCACTGCGGCCGATCCGGACCGAACGGGAGCAGGCGATCGCGGCCCTCGATCGGCTGCGCGGACTGTTGATGGGATATGACGTGGACCCGGGCCGGCATCGCGCGGCCATCGCGGACCACCTGCGGCTGCGTGATCAGCTCGCCGAGGACCGGCCCGGGGTGGTCCGTGCCGAGATGCGGCTGCTCTGGCTGTTCACCGACTTCGCCGAGCTGAGCCGCAACCGGCCGGCCGGCGACGAGGGCAACACGGAACTGCGCGTGCACAGCACCCGAGAGCACTTCCACACCTTCCTCCGGTCGCTCGACCCCGAGCGCGGCGGGCTGCCGGAACACTTCCGCGCGCGGCTGCTGCGAGTGCTGCGGCACTACGGCGTCACCGACCTGGAGCGCACTCCAAAGCTGGAGGAGGCGCTGTTCAGGATCTTCTTGTCCCAACGGCACACCGACACCGATGTGGAGATCGCGACGGCGATCCTGCAGCGTTGGCTGGCCGAGCCGAGGCCGGCGACCGGGCTTGCCCGGGCCGCCCGGGCTGAGCTGGAGCGCATGGTGCGGGCGACCCAGTTGCGCTTTCCCGTGGTGGGCGATCTGGCCCGGTCGATCCGGTTCCGCTGGTTCGACCAGCCGTTGGTGGACGCCGAGCGGCGTCAGGTGCTGGACGGTGTCGCGGACGAGGTGCGCGCGCTGACCTCTACCGCCGCGCCCGATCGGCGGCAACGGATCGAGGCGCTGACCCAGATCCCCGAGCAGCTGGTCGGCTTCCTCCGCGACCGCATGTTCGAGAACTTCCCCGCGGCGGAACCGCTGTTGGAGGTGCTGATCCGTCGGCACTACCACGAGTACGCGCTGCACGACGTGACCGTGATCGAGGTGGCCGGCCGCCCGGTGGTGTGGGCCGAGTACCACTCCGAGGAGCACGGATCGACCCGGGTGATCTCGACCATCGCCGACATCGCCGAACTGTCCGCCGGTTCTTCCGCCGGGGACGGTCTGGCCGCGGCGATCGGCGGTCTGCTGGCTCTCGACCACGACAACGTGGTCGAGATCTACCTGCGCTGGCGCGGGATGCCAGGCGATTCGCAGGACACGTCGGCGCGGCTGGACGAGTTGATCAGCGCTCAGCCGTACGCGGCACGTGCCCGACGGATCTCAATTGCGGCCTGCCCGGAGCCCGGCCGCAACGTCGACTACTTCACCTTCCGGCCGGTGCCGGAGGCGGCGGAGCTGACCCTGGTCGAGGACGACCTCGTTCGTGGGATGCATCCGATGGTCGGCCACCGGCTCAACCTCTGGCGCTTGGTCCACTTCGACGTCACCCGGCTGGACGCACCGGGCGACGTGGTCCTGTACGAGGCCGTCGCCAAGACCAACCCGGCCGACCGGCGGCTGGTCGCTTGCGCGCAGGTCCGGCAGCTGGCGGTGGTCCGCGACGATGCGGGGCGGGTGATCGGGCTGCCGCACGCCGAACGGGCGGTCGAGCACTGCCTGGAGGCGATCCGCCGGGTCCGTACCGCCCGCGGCCGTGATGGTGCCCGGCTCGACCTGAACCACGTCTGGGTTACCGTCTGGCCGGTGGTCGACGCCGACGTCGACCAGTTGGCCACGCTGCAGGCCAAGATCACGCCGCTCAGCGAGGGCGCCGGACTCGAGGAGGTGCTGGCCGAAGGGCGCGTCGCCGACGGGCACGGCGCCGTGCACCCGATCGCCATCCGTTTCCACGCCAGGCCTGGCGTCGGCACGGTCGCCGACGTGATCGCCCCGCCGACCCAGCCGCTGGCGCCGCTGGACGACTACGCCGCCAAGGTGCTCAGGGCTCGCCGTCGTGGGCTGGTCTATCCCTACGAGCTGGAGGCCGTGCTGGCCGGCGGCGGCAGCCTGACCGAACTCGACCTCGACGACCACGGCGCACTGGTGGAGGTGACCCGGCCACGCGGCCGCAACAGCGCAGGGATCATCGTCGCCAAGGTGACGACGCCGACGAGGCTCTATCCCGAAGGCGTGACCCGGATCGTGCTCTGCGGTGACCCGACCAAGTCGCTCGGCGCGCTGGCCGAGGCCGAATGCGCCAGGGTGATCGCCGCGCTCGATCTCGCCGAGAGCCTGGGGGTCCCGGTGGAGTGGTTCGCACTGTCGGCCGGTGCCCGGGTGGCGATGGACTCCGGCACCGAGAACATGGACTGGGTGGCGGCGGCGCTGCGGCGGATCGTCGAGTTCACCCAGCGCGGCGGCGAGATCAACGTCGTCGTGGCCGGCATCAACGTCGGCGCCCAGCCGTACTGGAACGCCGAGGCGACCATGCTGATGCACACCCGCGGCGTGCTGATCATGACCCCGGACTCGGCGATGGTGTTGACCGGCAAGCAGACGCTGGACTTCTCCGGCAGCGTGTCGGCCGAGGACAACTTCGGCATCGGCGGATACGACCGAGTGATGGGCCCGAACGGGCAGGCGCAGTACTGGGTGCCGAACTTGGCCGGGGCTCTCGGCGTCTTGATGGCGCACTACGAGCAGACGTACGTGATGCCGGGAGAGCCCGGGCCGCGGGTCGCGGTCAGCGCCGATCCCGATGATCGAGACATCTCGACCTATCCGCACGGCGGCGAGTTCGCCACCGTCGGCGACGTGTTCTCCGCCGCCGCGAACCCGGACCGGAAGAAGCCGTTCGACATCCGGACGGTCATGGCGGCCGTCGCCGACGCCGACGCGCCGCCGCGCGAACGGTGGGCCGGGATGGCCGACGCGGAGACCGCGGTCGTCACCGACACCCGTCTCGGCGGGCACTCGGTGAGTCTGATCGGGATCGAGTCCAGGCCGGTGCCGCGGCGTGGGTTCCCGCCGACCGACGGGCCGGACACCTACACCGCCGGGACGTTGTTCCCGCTCTCGTCGAAGAAGATCGCCCGCGCCATCAACGCGGCATCCGGCAACCGGCCGCTGGTGGTGCTGGCCAACCTGTCCGGCTTCGACGGATCGCCGGAATCGATGCGCAACCTTCAGCTGGAGTACGGCGCGGAGATCGGCCGGGCCGTTGTCAACTTCCGTGGCCCGATCGTGTTCTGCGTGATGTCCCGCTATCACGGCGGCGCCTTCGTGGTCTTCTCCAAACGCCTGAATCCGCGGATGACGGTGCTGGCCTTGGAGGGCTCCTATGCTTCGGTGCTCGGCGGAGCCCCGGCCGCGGCCGTGGTGTTCTCCGCCGAGGTCGACAGGCGGGCAGCCGCCGACCCGGCGGTCGCCGCCTTGGAGGGGCGGATCGAAGCCGCATCGGCGATCGAGCGAGGCCCGCTGCTGGTCGAGCTGGCCGAGCTCCGGGCGGCGCTGCGCGCGGAGAAGATCTCCGAGGTAGCCGTCGAGTTCGACCGTATCCACAGCATCCAGCGAGCCGTCGAGGTCGGATCGGTCGACGAGGTCGTCTCCGTCGCCGAACTCCGACCCAAGATCATCGCTGCGATCCGCCGGAGACCGGCCTGAGCCGTCCCCGCTTCCGGAGCTCCAGGCTCACGTCGTCGTCGCGAGCCAGGCGAAGAACTCGTCGGCGGAGAAGACCGGCTTGCCGAGATCCTTGGCCTTGCGGGCCTTGCCCGACTGCGTGCCGAGCTCGGCCACCACGAGGGCGTCGCACTTCGTCTTGGTCACGGAGTCGACGGGGACGAGTCCGCGTGCCGCCGCCGTGGCCTTCATCTCCTCCCGGTCGACGGTCCGCCCGTCCGGTGATCGAGCCGTCCCGGTGAAGCACACGCGGGCGCCTGCGGCGAGCACCGCGTCGATTCCGGGGCCGTCGCTCGTGAGGTCGGCCAGGAGGGAGTCGACGTCGATCTCGAGGACCTGCTCGAGCCGCCGCAGCCGGTCCACGAGCACCGGGGGCAGGCCCGCCGACCGCTCGACGACCGAGGCCAGGCGTTCGGTGACGACCTCGCGGAGGGCCGAGTAGGTTTCGCGGGCGGCGGTCGACAACCCGCCGCCCTCGCTCGCCGAGCCGCGCAGGATGACCTGGCTCAGCGTCCTGCTGACATCGACGAGTGCGGACAGGGTCGGCAGCGCCGGGCTGGCAGGCGGCTCGGCGTCCGGGTCGCGCGTCAGGAGGTAGCTCGTGCCGGCCTCGATGGTCTCGCCGAGGTCGAAGGCGCTGGCGCTCGCGTCGCCTCGTCCCAGGCGCCGGTGGGCTTCCATGGCCGCACGCGCTCGTTCGAGAGCGGTCGGGGCGGACAGGCCGAGCCGCTCGCCGTCCGTCAGTCGCAAGGGCGGTAGGTCGGCACCGAGCGGCAACGGCGCCACGGTGCCGAGTCGCTTGAGCTCGAAGTCGATGAGCCCGAGCGTCTCGTCGGTGCGGACACCGACCGGGGTGTGCCCGTCGAGCAGCGGTGCCAGCACGGACCACGCTTCGGCCAGGGTCGGGGCCAGGAGGACGTCGTCGACGGAGATCGCGTAGGAGCCACGGGCCTCGGCCAGGTCGCGTTGCGGGTTCACCAGGGTGCTGATGGCCGACCCGTCGTCGAACGCGACGGCGATCTCGACCGGCCGCGGCCGGGACAGCCGACCCTCGCCTCCGACGGTCAGCATGGCGACGGCGCACGATCGTGTCGCGTGCTCGGCGGCGGTCGACGCGCGCAGGAACCGGACGATGCGCCGGTCGACCTTGAGGTCCTTGGCCAGCACCGGGCGCTTGAGCACCAGGCCGTCCATCGACGTGCAGCGGCTCAGGGCGACGTAGACCTGGCCGAAGTCGAACGCTCCGCCGGTCAGGTCGACGACCAGGCGGTCGAGCGTCTGCCCCTGGCTCTTGTGGATGGTGACGGCCCAGGCGAGCTTGAACGGCAGCTGCGTGAACGTGCCGATGATCTCGTGCCGCAGGCTGCCGCCGTCGACGACCGGGCGGGTCGCCTCCCAGGTGTACGGCGCGACGTCCGCGATGGAGCCGTCCGGGAACTCGACGGCGACCACGAGGCCGTCGGCGTCCCGCCGGACCTCGGTGATGCGGCCGAGGGTCCCGTTGACCCACCGTTCGTAGACGTCGTTGTTCAGCATCATCACCTGCGCACCCGCCTTGAACCGCAGCACCTCCTCCACGGGTGGATCGAACAGGCTCAGGTCGCCGAACGTCGCGGCGTGGTGGACGAAGGTGTCACCGGAGAGACGTTCGAGGCGTTCCCTGTTCCGCGCGGTGACGATGCGGTTGGTGGGCGCCAGGGTCAGCCAGAACTCGTCGTCGGGCGGGACGAAGTCCGGGTCGGTCCGGGTGTTGATCTCATCCTGGGCCTTCTGGACGAGGACGCCTTCTCTGACGGCGTTGAGGATGGTGGTCAGCCGCTCGTCGCCGAGCTGGCGGAACACCGTCGTGAGCGCGACGGTCGGGAAGTCCTCCCGGGTGAACCGGTCGGCCGAGAAGAAGTACGGGGAGTCGTAGCGAGTCGTGAAGAACTCCGACTCGCTCGCCCGGACGACCGGTGGGAGCTGGAAGAGGTCGCCGACGAGCACCACCTGGACGCCACCGAACGGCGTGCCTGGCTCCGGCCCGAAGCGTTCGAGGGCGATGACGAGCTTGTCGAACAGGTCGGCGCGAACCATGGACGCCTCGTCGATGATGAGCGTCTCGACGGACTTCAGGGTCTTGGCGAACCGGCCGGGCCGGTAGGTGCCGTTTCGCACCGCGTCGAGGTCGGTGGTCGCGTTGAAGCCGAAGAGCCGGTGGATCGTGTAGCCGTTGACGTTCAACGCCGCGATCCCCGTCGGCGCCGCCACCACGACGCGCCGGTCGGACCCCGCCATGAAGTGGCGGATGAGGGTCGACTTCCCTGTCCCGGCCTTGCCGGTGAGGAAGAGGTTGCGTCCCTCGCCGAGGAGCGTCAGCGCGCGTTCGAACTCCTCGGTGAGGACCAGCCGTGGTGCCGGCATCACCGTGGGACTCGATCGATGGCGCGGCCGAACGCCGCCGCCCGGCTGACACCCGCGGGCATCGCACCTCCGGTCATTCGATCTGGTGGAGTGCAGCGTAGGTCCAGCCACGACACCTGCTCAATTGTGACCCTTCTGCTGCTTCCGTAGGTGCGCGGTACTCCGAAATGATCACGTTCAGCACGAGATCTCGTGTCACACCATGCTCGCAATCATGGTGAGGCTCGGGTGATCCTGCTGAACGTGATCACTTCGGGGCCACGGTGTGAGAATGCTGCGATAAGGTGCCTGGTCGGCGAAAAGTCGTGGACCAGACGCCAGCAAGGACGCGGAACCCACCCGCGTACGGCTGGCCGCGAAACCGCACGTGCTGCTGGAACACCCCAGGAGGATGCGTGGCCAGACTCGATGGTGCCAGCCAGGACCGGCTTGCCGGTGCGCTCCTCGTGCTGGCGTTCGCCTCCTTCGCGATCGGCGCGACGCTGCCGTTGGTGGGCGGAAACGGGAACGCCGAGATCTTCACGCTGCCGGTGCGAGAGCACCTGGAGGCCGTAGCGGACAACTCGGCCGCCTGGCGGTGGGCCAACGTCCTCATGGGCGCCGCTGTAGTGCTTCTGATCTTTGGGATGACGATCGTCACGACCATGCTCGAGCGGGTCGAGGAACGGCTGTTGTCCCGGATCGCCCTCACCGGGTTGCTGCTCGCGGCACTCCTGTGGCTGGTTTTCACCGCGTTCAGGTCCACCGTTACCGTGAGTGCGGCACAGGAAACCGTGCTGACAGGCGCCGTGCCGACCTACTACCAGCCATTGGCTCGGTGGGGGTCGGGCCTGTTTCAGATCTACATCGTGCTCGGCTGCCTGGGTTTGGCCGCGTTGGGCGGTTCGTTGGTGCTGGCCGGGCTGGTCTCGGCCTGGGCCGGCTGGGCCACTGCCGCCATCAGCGCGGCGACGCTGGTGCACTTCCTAAGCGCCGGGGACACCTTGCCCGCCTTCCACTACCTCCCCTCCCTGCTGATCGGCATCCTGCTGCTGATACGTCGAGGCCCGCCAGCCGCGATGGGCCGCAAAGCCTAGGTCCAGGTACGACACCGGCTCGATGCGCTACGGCGTGCGGCGCCGGCGGCGGGCTACGTCGACGTCCGGGCGATGGTCAGGACGCTGCGAGCGCTCGATCCACGGCCGCGGGGGAGTAGACCGAGTCGACCACCATGGCGACCGCTCCGGAGGTGCCCGCGCGATCGCCGAGGGCGCTGGTCGTGACCTGGAGGTCCTGGGTTGCCAGCGGCTGGGTGCGTTGATACAGCCGCTCCTGCAGGGCGGGCATGAAGTGCTCCTTGGCGCGGATCACGTCGCCGCCGACCACGAGCAGCTCGGGATTGAGCAGGCTCACCGCGGTGGCGAGCACGTCGCCGATCTGCAGCGCCGAGCGTCGCAGCAGCGCCACCGCGCGCGGGTCGCCGGTGTGTGCCAGGTCGACGGCCTCCCTGCTGGAGGTGACCGGCGCGCCCTGTTCGGCGAGGATGCGGGCGATGGCGCCGCCGCTGGCGCTGGCGGCCAGGCAGCCGCGGGCGCCGCAGGCGCAGAACGGTCCGTCGCCGTCGCTGGTGATGCGGACGTGGCCGATGTCGCCGGAGCCGCCGTGCAGGCCCCGCACGAGCTGCCGGTTGACGATCACTCCGGCCCCGATCCCGGTGGCCACCTTCACGAAGAGCAGGGACGTGCACGACGGCGGCCCGGCCAGGTGCTCGCCGAGGGCCATGAGGTTGGCGTCGTTGTCGACGAGGGCCGGCACGCCGAACGCGTCCTGGAGCCGCTCCTTGATCGGGTGGTCGTGCCAGCCGGGCATGATCGGCGGCCGGACCGGGCGGCCGGACCCGACGTCGACGGGGCCGGGCACGCCCACGCCGGCGCCCACCACCGGCGGCAGGTCCGGGCCGGCCTGCTCCAGCAGCTGTTGCCACGCCTTCTGCAGCCAGCCCAGGCACGCGTCGGGCCCGTCGGCGATCCGCAGCGTCCGGGTCGTCTCCGCCAGATGGGTGCCGGCGAGGTCACAGACGGTGGCGCGAGCGTGCCGGGCGCCGAGGTCCGCCGCCAGGACCACTCCGTGCCGCTGGTCGAAGGCCAGGACCGCGGTCGGCCGGCCGCGGGCACCGGTCTCGGTCACGGCCTCCCGCACGAACCCAGCCGCGATGAGCTGGTCGACCCGCGCGGCGACCGTCGAGCGGGAGAGTCCGGTGTGTTCCAGCAGCTCACGCCTCGTCGTGGCAGCGCCGGTACGGATCAACTCCAGCAGCCGCCCGGCCGATCCACTCATGCCTGACCCCCTCTCGGCCCGCTCCCCGTGTACACCGCATTCTCGTCCGTCAGCGCACCCCTAACATCGAAGGGACACGGCGAGAGAGGGACGGACATGCGGGTTCTGACGGCGTACGGGCACTCGTGGGTGGGCGGCGCCGGCGCCTCGTCGGTGGCGACGCGCCTGGTGAACCTGACCGCACGCGCCCTCGGCCTCGACGCCGACAACCGCGGCGTCAGCGGCACGGCCAGCACCGAGACCGCCGAGCTGGTCCGCCGTCAGCCCCCGCCGCCGGCCGCCGCGTTCCTGATCATGACCGGCCTGAACGACGCCCGCCTGAACGGCCTGTCGCCCGACGGCATCGATCGGTACCGCGCCGCCCTGAGCGAGATCGTCACCGCGGTGACGACGGCGGCGCCGGGGGCCTACGTCGTGCTCGTCGAGCAGCCGCGCCTGCTGGACTACTCCGGCTATCCGCCGCACGACCGGGGCTCCGACGACGCCGTCGACCGCTACAACGATGTCCTGCGCGAGGTCGCCGCCCGCTTCGACCGGGCGATCGCGGCTCGTGTCGACGGCTGGGACCCGTACACCATGCTCGACGACGACGCCGTCCACCCCAACGACGCCGGGCACGACGCCGTCGCCCGGGCCGCCGGCGCCGCCGTCGCACCTGGTGCCACCGTTCGGCCGGCGGCACGGCAACAGGCCTGACGGCCGCGTCATCGCTCGTCCATCGCCAGCGCCAGGCCGGTCCAGCTCTGCGGCACGGCACCCAGCGGTGCGCCGGTCTCGGCGTGCCAGTACTCGGCCCATCCGCTGGCCGCCGAGATCTCCCGGGTCCGGGCGGCCAGCGCCGAGGCCTCGTCGTCGCGCCCCCACCGCCGCAGCGCCAGGTGGAGGAGGTAGTTCAGGTGTGGCCAGGCCGCGCCGCGCCAGTACATGCCCGGGTCGTACGACGGGTGCCTGCGGGCCACGTTGGCCGGTCCGGCCGGTGCGCCGAAGCGGTCCGGCCGGGTGAGCTGGTCCAGGGCCGCATGGGCCTTGCCCGCGTTGCCGGTGACCAGCGCGCCCATGACGCCGTCGCTGATCGGGATGCGCGCCGACGGCCCGCCCCCGACGACAGGCAGATCCGCCCACAGTGCCGACTCGCCGTCCCACAGCAGACGGTCGCTGGCCTCGGCCAGCTCGCGGGCCCGCCCGGCCAGCTCGTCGTCGTCCAGCACGTCGGCCAGCTCGGCGAGGTTGAACGCGACGTAGGCGTTGAAGGCGGCCGGCTCGACGACGAACGACGACGACCAGGTGGCGGCACCGTCGGCGGCGAAGGCGAGGTCGTGCACGCGGGCGGCGTTCCAGGCGCTGCGGGCGGCGCGGTCGTAGTCGGCGGCGGTCCGGCCGGGCGCGCCCCAGTCGTCCCACCGCGGCGAGTGGTCGTTGCCCGCCTCCCAGGGGTGCACGATGTAGAGCAGGCCGTCGGGCGCGCGGCGGTGCTCCCACAGCCAGTCCAGCCCACGCCGGGCCCGTTCCAGGACGTCCGGGCCCACCGTCAGCCCGTGCGCCGCGAGCACCCGCGCGGCGTGCCCGAACATCGGCGGCTGGGTTAGCGACGACGACGTCGGCAGCGGCCCGAGCCAGGCGTCCGGGGGCTCGGGGCCATAGCGCATGTGCGGCACCAGCCCGCCGGCGAGCTGTCCGTCCAGCACGGCCGTCAGCTCGGTGACGGCCCGGTCGTCGCCGAGGTGCGCCCAGATCACCGCGTGGAAGCAGGAGTCCCACAGCCACAGGTGCGGGTAGGTCGAGGGATTCGGGACGCAGTAGCCGCGGGCGGGGTCCCAATGCGCCTCCAGCAGCGCCCGCACGCGCGTCGCGAGGGCCGCGGTCTCAGTCGGGCCAGTCATGGGCGAGCACCAGGTCGAGGGTGGCGGCGGCGCTCCAGGACTGGTCGACGCTGCCGAGCGGCTCGCCGGTCAGCGGCTCGTAGTACTCGGCGAACGAGCCGTCGGAGAGTTCCGCCAGGGCCGCTGTGCGCAGTGACGCGGCGGTGTCCTTGGCGCCGCGCCGGTTCAGCATCCACGCGAGGAACCAGTTCATCACCGGCCAGCTCGGTCCTCGCCAGTAGGCCCGGCGACGGAAGTCCGGTGATGCGGGGCTCGTGGTCGGGACGACGGGGTGCGGCAGGTCCGGGTGGCCGGTCCACCGCGGCGACCGCAGCAGCTCCAGCAGCCCTCGCTCGGCGCCGGTGTCCAGACCGCCGCTGACCAGCGGCGCGAAGCCGGCGATCGTCTCGACCCGGACGGGTGCGCCGGTCAGCAGGTCGGTGTCCAACGCCAGCCCGGACCGCACGTCGCGCGCGCCGAGTACGCCACGGCGGAACAGCTCGGCCGCGGCCAGCAGCTCGTCGTGCTCCGGACGGCCAAGCCGCCGGGCCAAATGAGCGAGCGCCTCGTTCGCCACGGCGAAGACGGCTGACGCGAAGACGTCCGTGGTGAGGAACTCCGCGTTCCGGCGGATCCGGGCGGCGTCGTAGCCGGCCTGCTTGAACCGCTCCACCAGCCAGAGGTACCGGTCGTACTCCGCCGGGTCGGGACGCTGGCTCGCGTCGGCGACGACGGCGGTGTCGCGGCGCGTGTACGACGGCAGGTCGGCGCCGACGACGACCCGGGCATACACCGGGTCCCACCGCGGGGAGTTGTCCATGCCGCTCTCCCAGCCGTGGTAGATGGTGAGCAGCCCGTCTCCCCGCGGGTCGCGTTCGCGGATGAGGTAGTGGTGCCAGGCCAGGAGCCGGTCGTACGCCCCGGGCAGCCAGTCCCGGTAGTGCTCCGCCGCCGCGCCGCCGTGTGCCTCGGCGATCTCCCCGATCCGCTCGACCGCGAGCGCGTGGACCGGTGGCTGGCAGATCCCGCTGGTGCGCGGGCTGCTCGGCGCGTCGTCGGTCAGCTCCGCGCAGGCCCACCGGTCCGGCCCGGGGAAGTACCCCTCCTCGGACGGGTCGAAGACGATGTGCGGGATCATGCCGGTGCGCCACTGGCCCGCGAAGAGCGAGTCGAGCTCGGCGCAGGCCCGCGGGACGTCGACGTGGGCCAGTCCGACGGCGACGAACGCCGCGTCCCAGCTCCACTGGTGCGGGTACAGGTCGGGCGCCGCGCGGGTCATCGCCCCGGCGCTGTTGCCGCGGATCACGTAGGCGGCCCGGGCGGCCAGTTCCGGCGGTCGCCACAGGTCGGTCGTGGCCCGGAGCGCCACCGTCTCGGGGTCCGGGCGCTCGCCGTCCCTGCTGCTGTCCGTCGTCTCGTGAACCACATCTGTGATGCAACCCGACACCACTTAGTCCTGTCAATAGGCAAAAAGAGTCTTGCGATCACGCAAAAAAGAGAGTTCACTGCTGAGTGCCGTCCAATGCCGGGCGACGGGCCGCGGCTAGCACGGCGCCCCTGGACATCACACGAGGAGGCACCGATGAAGCGCAGCACCCGCCTGGCGGCCGCCGCGGCCGGTCTGGCACTACTGGCCGTCTCGGCGTGCGGAGACGACGGCGACGACGGTGGGTCCGGCGACGGCGGATCCACCGAGCCGATCACCGTGTGGACCACGGACACCCTGCCGGACAGGGTGGCCGCCACCGAGGCGATCATCGCCGACTTCACCGCCGAGACCGGGATCGAGGTGGACCTCGTCGGTGTCGCGGAGGACCAGTTCAACCAGGTCCTGTCGTCGGCCGCCGCGGCCGGCGAGCTGCCGGACGTCATGGGTTCGTTGGGTCTGGAGGCGGTCCGTACCCTGGGGTCCGGCGACCTCGCCGACACCGAGGCGAACGCGGCGATCATCGAAGGGCTGGGCGAGGACACGTTCGCCGAGCGCGCGTTGGAGCTGACCCGCGGCGAGGACGACGCGCAGCTCGCCGTCCCCGATACGTCGTGGGTGCAGCTGCTCCTTTACCGGACCGACCTCTTCGAGGCTGCCGGCCTGGAGCCACCGGAGACCTTCGAGGCCATTACCGAGGCCGCGCAGACCCTGAACGCTCCAGGCATGGCCGGGTTCGTGGGCGCGACCAGCCCCGGCGATGCCTTCACCCAGCAGACGTTCGAGCACATCGCGCTCGCCAACGGCTGTCAGCTGGTGGACGACGAGGGTGAGGTCACCATCGGCAGCGACGAGTGCGTCGGCGCCTTCGAGTTCTACGGCGACCTGATCTCGAACTACTCCGTGGCCGGGGCGCAGGACGTCGACACCGTGCGAGCGACCTACTTCGCCGGCCAGGCCGCGATGATGGTCTGGTCGACGTTCGTGCTCGACGAGATGGCCGGTCTGCGTGACGACGCCCTGCCCAGCTGCCCGGAGTGCCAGACCGATCCGGCGTTCCTCGCCAGCAACACCGGCATCGTGCCGGCCGTTCAGGGTCCGGACGGCGACGAGCCGGCACAGTTCGGCCAGGTGGTCTCGTGGTCGGTCATCGCCGACTCGGCCACCGAGTCCGCGTCGGCCTTCGTCGAGTACATGATGAGCGACGGTTACGTGGACTGGATGGCCATCGCCCCCGAGGGCAAGTACCCCGTGCGGGCCGGCAGCGAGGACTCGCCGACGGAGTACGTGGACGCGTGGGGGACGCTGCCGGCCGGCGTGGACCGCAAGGCGCCGCTGAGCGACTTCTACGGTCCCGAGGTGCTCGAGCAGCTCGCCGGCGGCCTGGACCAGCTCGACCGCTGGGCGATCACCCAGGGCCAGGGCGACCTGATCACCGCCGTCGTGGGTGAGGCGCCGGTCCAGCAGGCCGTCAGCGCCGTCACCACGGAGGGTGTGAGCGCCGAGGATGCGGCCGCGCAGGCCCAGGAGGCGGTGGAGCAGATCGCGGGTGGGCTGTGATGACCGCTGGCGCTCCGGAGCGGACGGACCGCCGAGGACGTGGCAGGTCCGGGGCGGGGCGGGCGCACGGCTCGCTCCGCCGGGCCGAGGCCCGCGCCGGCCTGGCGCTGATCACGCCCACGCTGATCATCGTTCTGGTCGTGGTGGTGGTCCCGATCCTGTGGACCATCCTGCTGGCCTTCCAGGACGTGCGGCTGCTGAACCTGCGCAGGGCAGGCATCTTCGACCCGCTGACACTGGACAACGTCCGTGCGGTCCTGCAGTCCGACGACTTCGTCCCATCCCTGCTCACGACGCTGGCGTACTCGGTGTTCGGCACCGGGCTGGCGATCCTCTTCGGGCTGGTGGCGGCGCTGGCGCTGCGTGGCGCGTTCCGTGGCCGCACGTTCGTGCGGGCGGCCGTGCTGCTGCCGTACGTGGCGCCGGTGGTCGCGGTGACGTTCGCCTGGCGCACCATGCTGAACCCGCAGTTCGGCGTGGTCAACGAGCTGGGTGTGGAGTTCTTCGGATGGGACGCGCCGGTCGCGTTCCTCAGTGAGCGCAGCGCATCGGTGTCGATCCTGGGCCTGGACATCAGTCTTCCGGTCGCGCTGATGACCGTCATCGCGTTCGAGGCGTGGCGGTCGTTCCCCTTCGCCTTCCTGTTCCTGACCGCCCGGCTGCAGGCCGCCCCGGCTACGCTGGAGGAAGCGGCACGCGTCGACGGCGCCACCCCGACGCAGCGATTCCGGTACATCATCCTGCCGCAGCTGATGCCCACCATCGCGGTGCTGGCCGTGCTGCGGTTCATCTGGACGTTCAACAGCTTCGACGACATCTACCTGCTCACCGGCGGCGGGGCCGGCACCGAGGTCATCAGCGTCCGCGTGTTCAACTTCCTGACCGCCCGCGGCGACATCGGCCTGGCCTCGGCGCAGGCGTTGGTGCTGGCGGTCATCCTGGCCCTGCTGGTCGGCCTCTACCTGCGACGGTTCGCCACCCGGGAGGAGACGTCCGCATGAGCGACGTGACCAGTCGCCCGCTGGGGCGGGCCGACACCGCCGGGAGCCGGGCCACGACCCGAAGCACGACGCGCCGAGGCTACAGCCGCGACACCGTCGAGACCCGGCTGTTCCGGGTGCTGCGGTGGGTGGTCATCGCGACGCTGCTCCTGGTGACGCTGTTCCCCTTCTACTACATGATCCTGCTGTCGGTGCGTTCGCTCGACGAGGTGCTCCGCGACCCCGGCACGCTGATCATCTCCCCTGGTGAGCTGGACCTGAGCACGTATGCGGAGGTCCTGCGGCCGGGCTCGGAAGGCGGCCAGGGGTTCCTGCGCTTCATGGCCAACAGCGCCATGGTGGCGCTGGGCACGGTGGCGCTGACGCTGCTCATCGCCTTGCCCGGCGCCTACGCCGTCAGCCGGCTGCGGTTCTTCGGGCACCGTCAGGTCAGCGCGCTGTTCCTCTCCGTCTACCTGTTCCCCAGCATCCTGCTCGCGGTGCCGCTGTTCGTGTTCTTCAGCCGGGTCGGGCTGCGAGGCGAGCTGGTCGGGCTGCTGCTGGTGTACGTGTCGCAGATCGTCGCCGTGGCCATCTACATGCTGCGCAACTACTTCGACACGATCCCCGTCAGCCTGGAGGAGGCGGCGGCCATCGACGGGTGCGGCCGCCTGGGCATCATGTGGCGGATCAGCCTGCCCCTCGCCATGCCCGCGATCATGGCGAACGCGCTGTTCATCTTCATGATCGCCTGGAACGAGTTCCTGTTCGCGCTGCTGTTCCTCATCGAGGACAGGGACCGGTGGACGGTCTCCCTGGGGCTGTCGCAGCTCAGCGGCAGCATCGAGGTGCCCACCACCGTCCTCATGGCCGGGTCCGTCATCATCACCTTGCCCATCATCATCGTGTTCCTCGCCACCGAGCGGCTGCTCGTCGCTGGGCTGACCGCCGGCGCGGAGAAGGGTTAGCCGCCGGGGCGGGTGTCGGCGCACGCACCCGCCCGGGCTTTCGTCCGGTGTCTTGCCGGAAGAATTCGGTCTGCCTATGGTCGCTGGCGCGTGAGCGACCGCCGGGATGTGGCCGCCCCCGTCATCGGTCGATGCCGCCTGGGAACGGAGACGAGAATGGGTGTTCGCGCGACAGGCTCTCTGATCGCGGTGGGTGCGCTGGCCGTGGTCTCGGCGACGCTGGCACCTGGCGCGGCGCGGGCCGGGGACGACGATCCCGCCACGTCGGTGATCCTCCACCCCGCGGCTGCCGGCGACGAGATCAGCCCGCTGCTGTACGGCGCCAACCACCGGTACGCGTACGACGGCTTCGGGATGTGGGACAGCGAGAAGCAGCAGGCCTACCCGGACTTCGTCGAGCAGGTGACCGCGGCCGGGATCACCGCGACCCGCTTCCCGGGCGGCACCATCGGGAACCGCTTCGACTGGCAGGCGTCGATCGGCCCGGTCGAGGACCGCGCACCCAGCCCGCACGGCGGAAGCCTGGGGGAGCCGTTGACCGCCGATTTCGGGCCCGACGAGTTCGGCGGCTTCGTCGAGGACGTCGGCGCGGTCGGGAGCATCGTCGTGAACTTCGCGACGGGCGACGCCGCGGAGGCGGCGGACTGGGTGGAGTACATGACCGCACCGGTCGGGTCGAACCCGCGTGGCGGCACCGCCTGGGCCGAGGTACGCGCGAGCAACGGTCATCCGCAGCCGTACGACATCCCGTACTGGGAGGTCGCGAACGAGCCCAACCTGAACAGCCAGCTCTACTGGCGCGCCGGGGAGTCCGACGTCTCCGCCGCCGAGCTGTATGCGATCGGCGGCTCCACGCGGTTCACCGGTCAGCGAGCCGTTCGGGAAGCCGACTACCAGCAGTCCGCAGCGGTCAGCGACGGGAGCGCGGACCAGGTGTTCTTCGCGGCCTATCCGCCGGTTGCGCCGGACACTGGCGAGGTCTTCGTCGACGGACAGGCTTGGCGCCGGGTCACCGACCTGGCCGGGGTCGGCGCCGTCGACGTGTACACGCTGGACGAGGCGAGCGGGCGGATCGAGTTCGGCGACGGCGCGGGGAACGGCAACGTCCCGCCCGCCGGCTCGGTCGTCACCGTCAGCTACACCTCCGGCCCGCACGACGGATTCGACGACTTCTATCGGGAGATGAAGGCCGCGAACCCGGAGATCGACGTCTGCATCGGGGCGGCCGACGAGGAGTACGTCGAGGCCATGGGGGCCGATCGGCCCTACGACTGCGCCGTGCTCCACGCGTACGTCGGTGGTAATCGCGTACCGAGCGACCTGCCCATCGAGACGTTTCGCGACCAGTTCCTCGCGCGCGCCGACAACACGGTCGCCCAGGTCGCCTCCGCGCAGGAACGCATCCGCCAGCACGCGGGGGACAACGCCGAGGACATCGCCGTCGTCCTGACCGAGTACGGCCATCTCGCCAGCAGCAACCCCGTGGAGGCGCCGTACTATCACCGCACGCTCGACCAGGGCCTGTACGATGCCGAGTTCCTCCGCGGGTTGATCGAGCTCGGCGGCATCGACGTCGCCATGCGCCATGCGCTCGTCGACTACGTGTTCGAGGACCCGCCTCCGGGGTCGCTGAACGTCGGCCTCCCGGACAACGCGATGATCGCCGGCCCCGGCCCCGACACCGTCCCCCAGGCGCAGGCGCTGGTGTACCAGCTGTTCACCGAGATGATGGGGGACACCCACATCGCCAGCCAAGTCGTCGAGTCCCCGGAGAAGGGCCTCACCAACGGCGACACCCTGCCCGCACTCACGACGGTGGCCAGCACGGACGCGGACGGCAACCTGTACGCGGTCGTGATCAACCGCGACGCCGAGCTGGACGTGAACGCCTCAGTGGTCCCGGTGGGGTATCGGCACGACGGGCGAGCGGAGATCATGACGGTCACCGGTGCGGACTACCTCTCCTTCAACTCCCCGGACGACCGGGACGCCGTCGCGCTGGCCTCGCAGAGCGTCGTCGTGGGCGCGGGGGACTTCACCTACACCTTCCCCGCGCACTCGGTCACCGCCATCAGGCTGTCCGGCACGACCGAGGCGCCGGACGTCGACGTCACGGCCGAGGCTCCCGACGCGGTCGGCGCGGGGTCGTCGTTCGAGCTGGCCACGGCGATCGGTGCGCTCGCCGACGAGCCGGCGGCCGCGCAGGTCGAGGTCCGCGCGCCCGAGGGCTGGGCGGTCCGGCCGCCCTCGGCGCACGTCGTCGCCCGCCCGGGCTCGACCGTGAGCCGCGACTTCGAGCTCGACGTGCCGTCCGATGCGAGCGAGGGCACCTACGAGGTCACGGTGGTCGTGACGCGGGGCGCGCTGGTCCTGGCGACCGACGTGATCGAGGTGTCGGTCGCGCCGGGCGGAGCGTGAGACCCGGGTCGCAGGATCCGAGCGGCGTTTTCTGTCGGATTGTTGACGGAAATCCGGCGGTGACCTACCGTGCGCGGGGTGCCACGGCCCCACGGTGTCCACGCGCTGGTGCGTCGAACGCACGAGGGACGCATTCTCGAAGCGCTGCGCGAGCGAGGTCCGCTTTCGCGGGGCCAGATCGCGCGGAAGGTCGGGCTCTCCCGGACGACGCTGTCGGAGATCACGAGCTCGTTGCTGGCGCGGGGCGCGATCGTGGTCGTGGACACCGACGCCGCGGAACGACGTGGCAGCGGCAGGCCGGCAGAGCGGCTGGCCCTCGATCCGAGGTCGGGGCAGTTCCTCGGGATCGACTTCGGCCACCGGCGGGTCCACATCTCGGTCGCGGACGCCGCCCATGAGATCGTCGCCTCAGGCGCGCACCGCTACGGCGACGCCGACTGGACCGAGCGGCTGAAGGGCGCGTTCGGGCTCCTGGACCGGCTCGGCCGCGAGACCGGCGTGCACTTTGCGGCCCTGCAGGGCGTCGGCATCGGCATCCCGTTCTCCACGCCGTACGGAGCGAGCCCGGGAGAGGATCCCGCGTCGGACCTCCGGGCAACGTTCGAGGACCACTTCGGCACACCGGTCGTGATCGACAACAACACGCGCCTGGCGGCGCTCGCCGAAGCCATTGAGATGCCGGGCGGCGCGGCGCGCGATCTCGTCTACGTGCGGCTGTCCGACGGCGTCGGCGGCGGCCTCGTCGTCGGCGGGCGGCTCGTCAGCGGCGCCAACGGGGTGGCCGGCGAGCTCGGCCACGTACGAGCCGTGCCGGACGGGCGGCGCTGCCGCTGTGGCAGGCGGGGCTGCCTGGAGACGGTCGCGTCCGTCCCCGCCATCGTGGCGGAGTGCCGGGCCCGGGGGGTTGCGGTGACGTCCCTGGCCGACCTCGAGTCCGCGACGTGGCTGTGGCACCCGGTGGTCGACGACGTGCTCCGGGACGCGGCCGGCGCGCTTGGACGCGTGCTTGCCGCGGTGACGCTTGCGCTGAACCCCGCGCGGATCGTCGTCGGCGGCGAGCTCGTCCGGGTCGCGCCGGTCTTCCTGCGCCACGTCGTCGCGACGCTGCGCCGCGAGCTGTTCACCACGCACGACGCCACCTCGCTCGTCCGCGGGCCCTCGCTCGGCGACGACGACGGTTCACTGGGCGCCATCGCCGCGCTGTACCACCAGTCCCTGCTCATCGTGGGGTACCAGGAACCGTCGACGACGGCGGCGGTCAGTCGGACCCGGAGCTTCGCGAGGATGCGCCCGACATGAGTCTTCACGGTTGCCTCGGACAGGTGCAGCGCCCGGCACGAGCCGCCGGGTGATCGCCGGGGCCACTGGCGCGTCGCCGGTGCGGACCGAGTAGAGGTGCTAACGCGCCCGCTGGAAGATCGTGATCAGGACCCCCTCGCCGACCGTCCGCGACTCAGTCAGCTTCCACGTCGTCTTGTCGGTGGTCTCGGTGAACAGGCGCCGGCCGGTGCCGAGGACGACGGGGAAGGTCATGAGGTGGAGCTCGTCGACGAGGTCGTGCTCGAACAGGGCCTGCGCGAGTTGGATGCTGCCGGCGACCGAGATGTCGCCGGCGACCTCCTCCTTGAGCCGGGTCACGTCCTCGACCAGGCTGCCGTCGAGCACGTGGGTGTTGTTCCAGTTCGGGTCAGCGAGACTGCTCGAGACGACGTACTTCGGCATCCCGTTGTACTTGTCGGCGAGCTCGCCTTCGTACCGCGGCCAGGCCGCGGCGAACCCCTCGTAGGTCCGGCGGCCGAGCAGCAGTGCCGCGGCGCCGAGAGCCTCGTCGGTCTTGTACTGCTCGCCTTCCTCGCCCCGGTCGAACTGGAAGCTCCAATCGGCGTGCTTGAAATCCTCCCCGCCGGGTGCCTCCACGACGCCGTCGAGCGAGATGAACTCAGTGACCACGATCCGTCCCATCATCAGCCTCCCTGTGTGCACGGTCGGGGATGGCTCCCGCACCGTGGTGGTTCGTGTCGGGGCCCTCACGGTAAGGTCCCCGTCAGTAGTCGGGGGGTCGGGGTCCATGAACCTCGGGCCGCCCGCGCTGATTGTTCGCCCTCCTGGATCGGTCACGTGCCGGCGGCGACCGACACGTGCCGCGTGTGCCTGCCGCGCGCTACCGACTGAACCCCTCGTCAAGCCGCAAGCGATCTGTGGACCAGACGTTGTCGGTGGGTCGGGGTAGGGTGGTTCACATGTTCGAGGAAGGCTTTCTGAATGCTGGTACGTGGGTGGCTCGTGACCCGCGGACCGGTGTGTGGGTCAGTTACGAACCCTGGGAGCTTCCCGACGACCTGCCGGCCGCGCACGGGCTGGTTCCCGACGGATTCCTCGACGCCGAGCTGACCGCCTTGCTCGACGACGGCCTGCGCGACGACCCGGCCGCCGACGGATCGTTCGAGGCGGTGGCGCCGGGGCCGGAGCTGGCGGTGCGCCTGGCCGCGATGGACCTGTCGGTGACCTGCACCTACGACGTGGTGGAGGCCGCTGCTGGGTGGGCGCGGCTGATCTCGTGGGCGCAGGCCGGGCAGGCCCGGGTGCTGGCCGAGCTGAGTACCCGCCCGCAGCTGCGGCCCGGCCGGTGTGGGTATCGGTCGGTGAACCCGGTCACCATCACCGCGGTGGAGGTGGCCGCCCGCACGGTCACGACCACCCGGCAGGCGGAGAACCTGGTCGGGCATGCGGTGCAACTCGTCGAGGACTTCCCCGCCACCCATCTGGCACTGGCGGCCGGGGTGATCGATGAGCGGCGCGCGAAAGTGATCACCGGTGAGCTGGGTGGGCAGGACCGGCAGGTCCGGCGGCGGGTCGAGGCCGCGGTGCTGCCGGGCGCATCCACCATGGACACCGTCGCCCTGCGGCGGAGGATCACCCAACTGCTGCACGAGCTCGCCCCGGTGACCACCCAGCAGCGCTGCCAGGCCGCGCGGGAGCGCCGCGGCGTCACCATCACCGCGGCCCCGGACGCGATGGCCTACCTGGAGGCGCACCTGCCCGCCGAGGACGCCATCGCGGTCAAAACCGTGCTCGATGCCGCCGCCCACGGCCTCAAACGCCACGACATCACCGCCGGGCACCAGCCGCGCACGGCAGCCCAGCGCCGCGCCGACGCCCTGGCCGCGCTGGCCTGGACAACCCTGCACACCCAGTACATCAGCGCAGGCCCGCCTCCGGTCCCGCACCGGCCCGGCTGCCTGTACAGCTGCCCCACTCACACCAGCACCAGCAGCAGCGACGGCACCATCAGCCGCGATTCCGACCGTGCCGAGCGCGGCTCGCCGTTCGGCGCGCCGCCGCCGAATCCGGCGCCGATCCCGCTCGCGTCGGCGCAGGGCCGCCCGGTCACGGTGCACGTCACCTTCCCGCTGCGTTCCCTGATCGGGCTCACCGACGAGCCGGCTCACCTGGACGGCTACGGCCCGATCCCCGCACACACCGCCCGCCACCTCGCCGCCGCCGGGATCTGGCAATGGGTCCGCACCCACCCCGCCAGTGGCCACTATGTCGATCACGGCCGCATGAGATACCGACCGACGCAGTCACTTATCGACCACGTCGTCCTCCGGGACCGGACCTGCCGCACGCCTGGGTGTCACCGAAGCGCCATCGGCTGTGACATCGACCACCGGGTCGCTCACGGTGCGGGCGGGCCGACCAGCGCCTGCAACTGCCAACCCCTGTGCCGCCACCACCACCTGCTCAAACACCACACCGGTTATGCGATCACCCGACTGGTCAACGGCACCACCCGATGGACCAGCCCCACCGGCCACACCTACGACAAACCACCCGAACCCATCGGCCCCACCACCCGCACCCCACCCCATCCACCACCCATCTCACTGGGTGAATTCAGGCCATGCTCGCTCAGGGGCCCGCCCGACCAACGGCCGATTGCCAGCGACCGTTGAGGTTGTCGTCGTGCCGACGCCGAGGCGTTCCAACAGCGGGTTGAACTCGGCGACCTCGAGCGCGGCCGATGCGGCGGACGCCGGGTCCACCCGGTGCAGCCGCCCGCTGGAACGCACGCGCCCGAGGCTCGGCGCGTCCGTCATCGGCAGGACGTCCTCGACCGCAGGATCGCGCCGGGTGCGACTGGGCCGCGATGTTCGCTCAGCGCTTGGTCCAGGAGGCCGCCGAGCCGCACCAGCAGCATCGGCTGACAGACCCGGTCGGTGGCGTGCCGCACCGGCAGCTGGCGGGCGTTCTGTCGTCACAGCGGGGTGATGGCGCGCAGTTGCGTCCTGGCCACGGCTTCGTAGCGTGCGTCGCCTTTGGCGCGCGCGTTGGCGACGGTGTTCGTCAGTTCGAGCAGTGAGGTCAGCCGGATGCGGTGTTCCCAGAGCGGTGGCGGATCTGAGCCGTGGTAGGTCGCGTCGAAGGCGGCCTGGGCACCTGGGCGAGCCGGGAACACCAGCCAGCGGAGCTTGACCAGGTCGACGGCGGCATCCCAGGCCTCGGCCAGGTCGAAGTCGAGCAGGGCGGCCAGGTGGCCGTCCTCGGTGGCGAGGAGGTTGTCGAGGTACAGGTCGCGGTGGCACAGCGATGGGCTGACGACCTCGTTGACCAGCCCGGTGAGTCCGATGATGCGATCGGTGACGGTCGCGAACTCGACGGGCGTGAACGCTCCAGTCGCGGCCACGCGCTCGGCGATCTGCGGCAACCGGTACTCCACGTACTCGCCCCAGCTGCCGAACGACGGAGCTGACCCGTCCAGCCGCGAGGAGAAGCGCGCGACCTGGATGGAATGCAGCCGTCGCAGCGCGCTGCCGAGCTCGCCGAAGAACGTGGGCACGACAGTCGCATCCTCCAGTACGGAGCTTGCGTCGACTCCGTCCACCCAGCTGAAGACCCGCAGCGCCGCACCGCCGGCCTCGGGGCACCGGGACTCGAGACGGAGGTGACGAGGCACCGGGACTCCGGCCTGCCGAGCGAGGTCGTAGGCGATCCTCGTGGCGGACCACTTGCGGGCGGACTCCGGCTCCCCGGCTTTGACCAAAAACCGCTCACCGGTGACAGCCTGGACACGCCAGTTCTCGCCACCCCAGCCGAGCGGCACCCGGGTCGCCGCCCGGAGTTCCTGACCGAGGACGCGTGAGCCGGCGGCGATCACCGCGGCCGGCGTAAGGGTGGCTCCGCCAGGCATCCGGTCACCCTAGCCGGAGGTCGGCCTCGTCAGGCGATGGTCGAGGGATCGTTCGGCAGCGGCCGGTAGGCGGCGGATAGCCACGCATCATGGGGGACGTCGAGCCACTTCTCGTCCGCGGCGAGCTGGTCGGCGGCGCATTCTCCCCGAGGGGATGCCGAGCTCGTCGGGCTCCCGGCGTGCTCGAGCGCCGCCGCGACGATGTCGTCGGAGACCGGGATGCCGGCCGGCATCCGGACCGCTCCGAACCAGGTGCCCACGACCAGACCCTGCCGTCCGTGCCGGCACGACTGGGGACCGGTCCACCATCCGGACGTCAGTCGTGGCCGCGTCCTCCGTCGAGGCGGTGGTAGAAGGGGTCGTCGGTGCTGACGTCGCCGCGCTTGACGGTTTGCCCGGTGAATGCCGACTTGTACAGCGACGTGATCAGCTCGACAGCCGCGCGACCGCCGTCTCCGCTGGTCTCGGGCCGCTCGCCGGCGCGGATGTTCGCGATGAGGGGACGCAGCTGGGCCAGGTGCCCGGTGCGTTCGTCGGGGTACGGGTTCGCCCAGCCGGCGGCGACCTGTTCGTCGACGTCCTCGGACGGGGTGCACGTCCAGTCGGCGTTGCGGTACCGGTACAGGTGTGTCAGCCGCACCGTCGCCAACTCGGTGTCGATGCGCAGGTGGCTGACCGGCGCGGGGGAGACGGCGCTGGTCATGACGGTGGCGAGGGCACCGCTCTCGAAGCGGACGACCGCGGTGCTGACGTCGTCGGTGTCGATGTCGTGGCTCGAGGTGGCGGCGAAGGCGGAGACCTCCTGCCACGGACCGAGCATCGACAGCATGAGGTCGATCTGGTGGATCCCCAGCGCCATCGCCGGGCCGCCGTCGCCGCGGAAGTTTCCGCGCCACTCGGGCTCGAAGTAGGCCGGGTTGCGGTACCACGTCGTCTGGCAGTGCGCGGCCAGCGGCCGGCCCAGGCTTCCGCTGGCCAGCAGCTCGCGGTGGTGTCTCGCGCCGGCACCGAACCGCAGTTGGAAGACGACCGCGGCGTACGGCCCGCCGTCGCGCTCGGCCGCGGTCATGATGTCGTATTCGGCCAGCGACAGCGCGGGCGGCTTCTCACACCACACCCAGGCACCGGCCTCGAGCGCTTCGACCGTGTGGTCGGGGTGGATGGACGGCGGCGTTGCGACGATCACGAGGTCCGGCGACTCCGCGGCGAGCATCGCGGTGAGTTCGGTGAACCGGCCGCGGATGCCCCACTGATCCGCGAAGCCGTTCACCCGCTCCCGGTCGACGTCGACCGCGGCAACGACGTCGACGTCCCCGCTCAGCTCGCGCAACGCGGGCAGGTGGCCGACCCCCGCTATCAGGCCGGTGCCGACGATCGCCGTGCGGATCCGCTCGTCTCGACTCATGGAACGTCCTCTCAACCGGTGTCGTGGTGCGAGCCGCCTGCGACGACCACGCCGTCGAGGACCGTGCCGACGGCCTGGAAGCCGGCGGCGTCGTCGAAGCGGCAGAGTGTGATGTCGGCCGGGGTGCCGGCCTCGAACGTGGCGCGGCCAGGCAGCCCGAGCAGCCGGGCGGGCGCGTCAGACGCCAGCCGCACAGCGCCGGCCAGGCCAACCTCCAGGTGCCGCGCCGCCCAGTCGACACACCGGTCCAGGCTGCACGCCGACCCGGCCATCAGCGGCGACGCGAACAGCGTCAGCTTGCCGTCGGGATGGAGCGTGACCCGGCCGCCGACCGGCTCGTCGTAGTCGCCGGGCGCGCAGCCGGTGAGCCGGGTCGAGTCGCTCACGAGGACGGATCTGGACGGGCCCTTGGCCCGCAGCATCGCCGTCAGCGCGGCCGCGTCGAGGTGGTGGCCGTCGGCGATGAAGCTCGCGGTCAGCCGGTCGTCGCTGAGCTGGGTCCAGATCGGGTTCGGGTGCCGGGGCAGCGTCGCGGCGATCCCGTTGCCCAGGTGCGTGCTCATCCGCGCGCCGGCGTCGACCGCCGCGGCGAGCTGCGCGGGGGAGGCGGCGGTGTGCCCGATCGAGACCAGGATGCCGGCGGCCGTGGCGGCCCGGATGTAGCCGACCGCGCCCGCGGTCTCGGGCGCGATGGTGACGATCCGGACCAGGCCGCCGCTGGCTGCCTGCCAACGCTCGAGCTCATCGGGATCGGCCGGGCGCACGTGCGCAGGGTCGTGCGCACCGCGCGGTCCGTCCTCCGGCGACACGTGGGGTCCTTCGACGTGGACGCCGGGGATGGCCGCGCGCACCAGCGGGTCCGCGCGCCGGGCGTCGGCGACGGCTCGCAGCGCGGCCACGATGTGCTCCTCCGGCGCCGTGACGATGGTGGGGCAGAAGCGGGTGACGCCGCGCTCCCACTGGGTGCGTGTCAGGGCGGCGACGTCGGCGGCGCCGAACCCGGCCGCGTTGACATCGATGCCCGCGCAGCCGTTGACCTGTAGGTCGATCAGCCCGGGGGCGAGGATGACGTCGGTGCCGGCGGCGTCCAGCGGCTCGACCCTGGCGATCAGGCCGTCGCGGAGGCGCAGTCGAACGGGGCTGCCGCCGATCAGTCGTCCGTCCAGGACCTGCACGGGGCGCCCCTCCGGTGAGTCAGTGCAAGCGCTTGCACGGTGGAGCGTAACATGTTCAGCCGCGCTCGGCCGGCGTAGGGCCGGTCGAGCCGCGGACGACGAGATTGCCGGAAAGCGTGACCTGGCGCTTCTCGCGCGACGCGCCGGTCAGCTCGTCGATCAGCAGGTTCACCGCGGTACGGCCGGCCTCCGCGATGGGCGTCGCGATGGAGGTGAGCGGCGGCGAGGTCATGGCCGCGAAGAAGATGTCGTCGCACCCACTGACGCTGACCTGCCCGGGGACGGCGAAGCCCCGCTCGGTGAGCCGTCGCAGCACGCCCATGGCCATGACGTCGTCGAAGGCGATCGCCGCGGTCGCGCCGCTGGCGGCCACGGCGTCCGCGGCCATCACGCCGCCCTCGAACGTCGCCGGGTAGTGGCCGAGGACCTGAAAGCGCATCGACAGCTTCTTGGCCTGCCGGCGTGCGCTGTCGCGCCGCTCGCGGTCGGACCACGACGACGACGGGCCGGCCAGGTAGACGATGTCGCGGTGGCCCAGCGAGTGGAGGTGGTCGACGAGCTGGCGCACGCCGTCGCGGGTGCCGCACGAGACCGAGGCGATTCCCTCGATGGTGCGGTTGACCAGCACGATCGGGGTGCGCTCGGCCGCGGACCGCAGCGCCTCGGTACGCGAGCGCGGTGAGCAGACGATGACGCCGTCCGCCTGACCGGACAGGCTGCGCAGCAGCTTCGCCTCGCGGTCGAGGTGCTCGTCGGTGTCCATGAGCAGCACCGAGTACCCCCGGTCGTACGCGGTGTCCTCGACCGCGCGGACCAGCGGCGGGAAGAACGGGTTGGCGATGTCGGGCAGGAGGACGGCGAGCAGCGCGGTGCGGCCGGTGGCGAGGCTGCGCGCGGTGCGGTTGGGGTGGTAGCCGAGCCGGTCGGCGATGGCGAGGATCTGCTCCCGGGTGTCGTGGCCGATGAGCTCTGGCCTCGTGAATGCGCGCGAGACGGTGGAGATGGATACGCCGGCTTCGGCGGCGACCGCCTTCAGCGAGGCTGACCTGGCCATATCGGGTCCTCTCTGTCCCTCGCCAAGAGTACGTGCTGACCGTGCGCGAGGCCGGTCATGCCGCGCGAGGCGTTGACACGTTCTGCGCCCGGTGCAAGTCTATGCAAGCGCTCGCACGAGCGGTGTGGCGCCTCGGGTTCCTCGCATCTCAGGGATGGCCAGGATGCAATCAGCTCTCACGGTAGGCGTCGTCGGCTACGGGCTCATCGGACGCACCCACGTCCGAGCGCTCGCCGCCGTCGACGGTGCCGTGCTCACCGGGATCGTGAGCCGGCACGGTCCGGTCGACGACGAAGGGCCGGCCGCGCCGGCCCCCGGCGTGGGCTGGTTCACCACGCAGGACGAGCTGCACACGCGGTGCGCGCCGGACGTCGTGGCGATCTGCACGCCGTCCAGCCTCCACGGCGACCAGGTGCGCACGGCACTCGAACACGGTGCACACGTTCTCGTCGAGAAGCCGCCGGCTAGCACCGTCGCCGAGCTCCAGGAGCTGATCACGCTCGCGGAGGCTCGCGACCGGCGCCTCGCGGTCGTCTCGCAGAGCCGCCTGCACCCGCAACTGGCGTACCTGGCCGAAGCCGTCCACGGGGGAGGCTTCGGCGCGCCGCTGCTCGGCGAGGTGCGCCTGCACTGGTTCCGCGACCAGGCCTACTACGAGTCCGCGCCGTGGCGGGCCGCCGACCGGCTGGGCGGCTCGCTACCCAATCAGGGGTGGCACGCGGTCGACCTCCTCGCCTGGTTCCTCGGCCCCGCGGTGAGCGTCACCGCTCAAGCGGCCGCGCTGGCCCACCAGGTCGAGGTCGAGGACACGACGGTGTCGACCGTGCGGTTCGCCAGCGGCGCGCTGGGGTCGATCGTGACGACGACGGCGACGCCGCCCGGCGAGCCGGCCGAGCTCAGGCTGTTCTTCGAGCGGGGCACCGTCCGGGTCGGGGACACGCGCATCGTCGAGTGGTCGGCGCCGCCCGACCTGCCGCCTCCGCCCGACCTGCCGCCTCGGCCCGGCCTGGTGGGCGGGCCCGGCGACGGCGGCAGCGGTGCCGCGGACCCCGCCGCCATCGGCGCCGACGCGCACCGCCGGCAGTGGCAGGACCTCGTCGACGCGATCCGCTCGGGCCGGCGGCCCGCGGTCACGGCCGCGGACTCCGTACCGACCCTGGCGCTCATCGAGGCCGTCTACCGCTCGGCCGAGACCGGCCGCGCCGTGCCCCCGGACGGAGGCGACGCATGACGATCCGGCTTGCCGTCGCCGGCGTGCGGCACCCGCACATCGACACGATCATCGCCGAGGCAGGGCACCACGACGACGTCGAGCTGGTCGGCATCGCCGAAGGCGACCGCGAGCTGCGCGGGTCATACACCGCCCGTTACGGCGTGCGCGGGTACGACGACCACGCACAGCTCCTGGACTCGGGCACCGCGGACGTGATCGCGGTTGGCGACGTCTACAGCGCGCGCGGCGCCATCGTGGCCGACGCGCTCCGCTCCGGGCACCACGTGCTGGCGGACAAGCCCTTGTGCACCACACGTGCCGACCTCGATGCCATCCACGCCGCCTGGAGGGGCGGCGACCGGCTGCTCTCGATCGCCTTCGAGAAGCGGTTCTACGCGTCGACCCTCGCGCTGTCGGAGGTACTCGCCCAGGCCGAGCTCGGCGAGATCACGATGGTCACGGCGACCGGGCCGCACAAGCTGACCCGGCACCGCAGGCCGGACTGGATGTTCGACGCGGCGTCGTACGGCGGGATCCTCAACGACCTCACGGTGCACGACATCGACCTGCTGCTGCACCTCACCGGCGTGAGCAGCGGCCAGGTCCGCGGCCACGCCGGCAACCGCGGCAACACCGACCGTCCTGGGTTCGAGGACCACGGCCTGGCCGTCGTCGAGACCGACGGCGGCCCGATCGCCGCGCTGGACGCCCACTGGCTCAGCCCGGAGGCCGCGCCCTACCACGGCGACTACCGGATGCGGCTGGTCGGCACGGGCGGCACGGCCGACGTGCTCTGGAAGGACGACGAGCTGGTCGTCGCCACGCACGAGCGGTCGCCCCGCGACGTGCCACTCCCGCCGCGGCGCAGAGCCGCCGCGGACTTCGTCGACGCGCTCCGGGCCGGCCGCGAACCGTCCGTGACGGCGTCGGACGCCCTGGCCGCGACCAGCGTGGCGTTGGCCGCGCAGGAGAGCGCCCGGGCCGGGCGACCGGTCACCTGGGACATCGCGGGCTACCTGCCCGGCAGCGGTGGAGCACCGCTCGACCGGCCGACCTCGAGGAGGACCCCCTGACCACGCATCCCGCTCCCACGTCGCGAACCGCGACCGTCGACCTGCTCCGCGTCGCCGTGCACGCGAGCGCCGACGAGGCCGGCCGCGCGGCCGCGTCGGTCGTCGCCGCGGCGCTGCGCCGGCGGCTGGCGCGCGCGGGGGAGGCCCGGGTGGTCTTCGCCGCGGCGCCGTCCCAGGACGCGGTGCTGCACGCGCTGCGGGCCGAGCCGGACATCGACTGGTCCGCCGTGACCGCGTTCCAGATGGACGAGTACGTCGGGCTCGGCGACGAGCACCCGCAGGCGTTCGGCACCTACCTGGACGACCACATCTACGGCGCGGTGCGGCCCGGCCGCGTGCACAAGATGCGCCCGGCCGGGTCGGGCCAGGCCGAGGCGGACCGCTACGCCGCACTGCTCGCGCAGGCGCCGATCGACGTTGTCTGCCTCGGCATCGGCGAGAACGGCCACATCGCCTTCAACGACCCCGGCACCGCCGACTTCGAGGACCCGCTGGCCGTCAAGGTGGTCGAGCTGGACCACGCGTCACGCGTGCAGCAGGTCAACGACGGGTGCTTCGCCACCGTCGACGAGGTGCCGACCCACGCGGTCACGGTGACCGTGCCCGCCCTGCTCGCCGCGGCGACAGTCGTCGGGAGCGTGTCCGGCACGCGCAAGAGGGACGCGGTGCGGCGCTCGCTGTTCGGCGCGATCGGCACCGACTGTCCGGCCAGCGCCCTGCGCGGCCATCCGAACGGGTGGCTGTTCCTCGACCCGGACGCGACTCCGGACGAGTTCATGTCCGTCGACCCCGTGAAGGTCGAGTGACATGCTGGCCTATCTCGCGCGCCGGCTGGTCCGGCTGATCCTGTCGCTAGTGGCGGTGTCGATCATCACGTTCGGCCTGCTCCAGCTGGTACCCGGGTCGTTCTCGGAGCTGGCGGAGGCCGGCACGAGCGAGCTCGGCGGCGACGCGTCGGCCACCGACCCGGCGCTGACCGAGCGCTACGGCGAGCAGGTCCCGGCCTGGGAGCAGTACCTGACCTTCATGCGGGGCCTGGTCACCTTCGACATGGGCCCGTCCTACCGCTACCCGCAGTCGACGGTCGAGGAGCTGATCATCGAGGCGTTCCCCGTCTCGCTGTCGCTCGCGGTCCCGGCGATGCTGCTGACGCTTCTCATCGCGGTGCCGGTCGGGGTCATGGCGGCGGTGAAGAAGGGCAAGCTCGCCGACTACGGGTCGGTCTTCACGCTGACCACGCTGCAGGCGCTGCCCGGCTACCTGTTCGCGCTGCTGCTGGTCCTCGTGTTCGCCGTATGGCTGGGCATGCTGCCCGTGCGCGGCTGGGCCGGGCCGGAGTACCTCGTCATCCCGGTGGTCGCGCTGGCGGTCCAGCCCACGGCGATGCTGGCCCGGTACGTGCGGACGTCGATGCTGGAGGAGCTGCGCGAGGACTACGTGGTCGCCGCGCAGGCCAAGGGCGGGCGGCGGCGCGTGGTGCTCGTCCGGCACGTCCTGCGCAACTCGCTGATCCCGCTGGTGACCGTCGCAGGCCCGCTGTTCGCGAACCTCGCCACCGGCACCGTGTTCATCGAGGCGCTGCTCGGGATACCGGGGCTGGGTCGGCTGTTCACCACGGCCGCGCGGACCCGGGACATGCCGCTGTTGATGGGCACGACGCTGTTCTTCGCGCTCATCTTCCTGCTGATGAACCTCATCGTCGACATGGTGTACGGCCTGCTCGACCCCCGCATCCGTCATCAGCGCTCCAGCGGCTGGCGCCGGCCCAAGCCGCCGCGCCGACTGCTGGCGACGACGAGCCGCGGGCGCGGCACCCCCGGCCACGACGCGCCGGACCGATCACCCGCGGCACCGGGCGACGTGGAGGTGGCGCGGCCATGAGCGAACTCCAGCACATACCGCAGGGTGAGCTCGGCCGCGGCTGGGCGCGGTTCAAGCGGAACCGGCTCGCGCTGGGCAGCCTTGTGTTCGTCGGCCTGCTGGTGGCGGTCGCGCTGGCCGCGCCGCTGCTGGCGCCGTACTCGTACGCCGAGCAGGACCTCACCGGCCGGTTCCTGCCACCGCTGTCCGACGGCCACCTGCTGGGCACCGACGAGCTGGGCCGCGACGTGTTCTCCCGGCTCATCTACAGCCTGCGCACGGCACTGCTCATCGGTTTCGCGGCCGAGCTGGTCGCGCTGGCGGTCGCCCTGGTCATCGGCATGTGGGCGGCCTACCAGGGCGGCCGGGTCGAGCAGTGGCTGATGGGTTTCACCGACATCATGTACGCGTTCCCGAACTACCTGTTCGCGGTCCTGCTCGTGGTGATCATGGGCCGTTCACCGCTGTCGATCATCGTCGCCATCGGGATCGCGTCGTGGGTCAACCAGGCCCGGCTGATCCGCGCGCAGGTGCTGAAGATCAAGACGTTCGAGTTCGTCGAGGCGCTGAGGTCCATCGGCACCAGCGGCTTCTCGATCGCCGTCCGCCACATCCTTCCGAACGCCGTCGGGCCGCTGCTGGTGACGACCAGCTTCGGCATCCCGCTGGCGATCATCGCCGAGTCCGGCCTGGCGATCCTGGGCTTGGGCGTGGCCCCGCCCACGCCGTCGTGGGGCGGCATGATCATCGACGGCTACACCTACGTCCTGGGCAACCCCCAGCTCATCGTGGCGCCGCTGACGCTGTTCGGCCTGACCATGCTCGCCTTCACCTGGATCGGCGACGGCCTCCGGGACGCCTTCGACACCGGCGAGGAGGACCGCGCATGAGCGGCGAGCCGTTGCTGTCGGTCCGCGACCTGCGGGTCGCGTTCCGTGACCGTTCGGGTGCGATGGCGCCGGCGGCGAACCTCTCCGTCGACGTGCCCGCGAACGGCTCGCTGGCGGTGGTCGGCGAGTCGGGCTCGGGCAAGACCGTCAGCATGCGCGCGCTGCTCGGGCTCCTGCCGGCCACGGCCGTCGTGTCCGGCGAGGCCCACTTCGGCGGCCGCGATCTGATCGGCCTGCCCGAGCCGGAGCTGCGGAAGGTACGTGGACCGGGCATCGGGATGATCTTCCAGAACGCCATGTCGGCGCTGAACCCGACCCGCACGCTGAAGGTGCAGCTCACCGAGCACCTGCGCTGGCACGGCAGCTGCGATCGCAAGACGGCCGTGCGCCGGGCGGTCGAGGCCCTCGACCGGGTCGGCATCCCGGAGCCGGACCGCCGCATCCGCATGTACCCGTTCCAGCTGTCCGGCGGGATGCGGCAGCGCGCAATGATCGCCATGTCCATCGTGGCGGGACCGCGGCTGCTGATCGCCGACGAACCCACGACCGCGGTCGACGTCACCATCCAGCGCCAGGTGCTCGACGTCCTCAAGCAGCTGCGTGACGACGGCCTCGCGATCATCATGATCACCCACGACCTCGGGGTGGCCCGGTACTTCTGCGACGACGTCGTCGTCATGAAGGACGGGCGCATGGTCGAGACGGCGACCATGAAGCGGTTCATCGCCGACGCGCGTGAGCCGTACTCGCGCAAGCTGCTCGACGCCGCGCCGGACATCGACCTGCGGGTCGAGCCGGACCAGTCACCCGCGCCGAGCGACCGGAACCAGCTGCTCCAGGCGCGCGACCTGGTGAAGGTCTTCCACGGCCGGGGCGGCGACGTGCACGCTGTCGACGACGTCAGCGTCACGGTCGGCGCCAACGAAACCGTGGGCGTCGTGGGGGAGTCCGGCAGCGGCAAGTCCACCCTCGCGCGGCTGCTGATGCGCCTGGTCGAGCCCAGCTCCGGCGAGGTCACCTTCGACGGCCACGATCTCCTCGCGGCGCGCCGGAGCGAGCTGCACGCTCTGCGGCGTCGCGTCCAGATGGTGTTCCAGAACCCGTACGGATCGCTGCTGCCCCATGCGACCGTGGCGGCGAACATCGTCGAGCCGCTGCGGGTGCACCACGTCGGGACCCCCGCACAGCGCCGGGCGCGCGCCGTCGAGCTGCTCGAGCTGGTCGGTATCCCGGTCCACCGGGCGGACCAGTACCCGCGGCAGTTCTCCGGCGGGCAGCAGCAACGCATCGCGATCGCCCGCGCCCTCGCGCTCGAGCCGCAGCTCCTGGTCTGCGACGAGCCGACGTCGGCTCTCGACGTCTCCATCCAGGCCCAGATCCTCGACCTGCTCGACGACCTCAAGCACCGGCTGGGCCTGTCCATGCTGTTCATCACGCACAACCTGGCCGTCGCCCAGCGGCTGTGCGACCGGGTCGTCGTCATGGCGTCGGGACACATCGTCGAGAGCGCACCCAGCTCACAGCTGTTCGCCCAGCCCCAGCACCCGTACACCCGGGCGTTGCTGGCCGCCGCACTGCCGGTGCGCAGCGATCCGCCGCCCTGGCAACCCGCCACCTCCATCGACACCCGATCCGGCGAGCTCGTCGAGGTCACCCCGCAGCACTGGGTGCGCGCCGCGACGCCGGTACCCGAGGAGACCCCATGAACCAGACACCACAGTTACGGCGCCGCACGTTCCTTGCGGCCGGCCTGGCCGCGGTCGGCGCTGCCGCGACGGGTTGCGGCTTCACCAGCGACGACGGCGGCGGCAACGGCGGAAGCGGCACCGACGACGACGGCGACAGCCCGCGCTCGGGCGGCACGCTGCGCATGTCGATGCTGCCCATCGCCCACCTCGACCCGGCGATCGCCGGCAACGCCTCCAACGGCCAGATCATCATGACCGGGCTGTGGGAAGGGCTCGTCGTCCTCGACGCGGAGGACCCGACCAACGTGCTGCCCGGCGTCGCCGAGCAGTGGGAGGTATCCGACGACCTGCTCACCTACACGTTCCACCTGCGTTCCGACGCCGCCTGGTCCAACGGCGACCCGGTCACGGCGGCCGACATCGAGTGGAACTGGAAGCGCATCCTCACCCCGGGCATCTCCGGCGAGAACGCTCCGTCGTACAACCAGGGCAACGTGCGCGTGGCCGGCGCCGGGGAGTACATGAGCGGGGCGACGACCGACTTCGCCACGGTCGGCGCGACCGCCGTCGACGACGCCACCTTCGAGGTCAAGCTGGAGGTGCCGAACCCGACGCTGCTGCTGCACCTGGCCCATTACCAGTTCCTCCCGCTCCACCCGGCCACCGTCGAGGCGGTGGGCAACGACGGCTGGCTCGGTGCCGAGACCTGGGTGAGCAACGGCGCGTACGTGCTGGACAGCTTCCGGGTCAACCAGGGCGCGGTCCTGCTGCGCAACGAGGAGTACTGGGACGCCGGCAACTACCACCTCGACCGCTGGGAGATCACGTTCAACGACGGCGGCACGACGGCGGACCTGCTGAGCTACCAGAGCGACGAGCTAGACATCACCGGCCGCATCGAGGACGACCTCGAGGCGGTCACCACCTCCGACGTGGCCGGCGAGCTGATGTCGGCGCCGCCCAACCAGATCCGCCAGCTGATCATCCTGAACAGCCGCAACACGGTCCTGACCGACGTGCGGATCCGCGAGGCGCTCTCGATCGCGATCGACCGGGAAGCGCTCGGCGCGATCGGCGCGCCCGCGGTTCCCGGCAACTCGATGGTGCCCGACGTCATCGAGGGTTCGGACGAGATCCCGGGCGTCGAGCTCGACCTCGACCGTGCGCTGAGCCTGCTCGAGGAGGCGGGCTTCCCGGGCGGCGCGGGCCTGCCGGCCATCATGCTGATGGACTACCAGTCCAGTCCCTGGGTCGAGGCGATCGGCCAGATGTGGCGCGACAACCTCGGCATCGAGGTCATGGTCGACAACATCGAGCGCGGCCTGTTCATCGAGCAGATCGAAGAGCTCCAGCCCGAGGACTACGTCGGCTTCTACGCCCTGAACACCTCGGTGTCCCCGCCGGTGCTGCAGTCGGCGGCGCAGCGGATCCTGCCGGCGGCGCCGACGGCGGGCATCGAGGGGATCAACCTGGTGCCGCCGGAGGTCGCGGAGCAGTTCCTCGCCGCACGGGACGGTGGAGCGACCGCCGACCAGCTGCTGACCATCCTCGACGGGAACCGCTACCCGGAGGCGCAGCGCGCCATCGACCTCGCCGAGCAGGCGCTCGCCGAGACGGACCCGGACCGGCAGAACGAGCTGCTGATCGAGTCCGCGATCGCGCGCGACCAGTCGTTCGTGGAGATCCCGGTGCTCTGGGGCGGCTACAACCTGCTGGTCAAGCCGCGCGTCAAGAACCTCAAGCTCTGGCCGTTCACCTCGGTCCTCAGCACCAAGGGCGTCAGCATCGAGAGCTGAGCCCGTGAGCATCGCCGTCAACCGTCGCTCGTGTTCACGGAGGTCATGATGCACATCCACGCACGCAACGAGATGTCCCGCCGTACGCTGTTCGGGCTGGGAGCGGGGGT
>NZ_SMKZ01000037.1 GCF_004349065.1 Jiangella asiatica | reverse complement strand
CTCCCGCACCCTGGCCGGCCAGAGCACGACGGCGACCGCGGCGAGCACGCCGGCGACGAACCAGTCCAGCGGCGCGCCCCACGCGTCCACCACCGCCAGCGCCCCCGTGACGACCACCAGCGCCAGCACTGCCTGCCACGGCCGCCGCCACAGCCGCAGCTGCAGACCGTCCGGCGCCACCACGACCAGGACGGCCAGGACGGCTCCGAGAACGATGAGGTTCCAGCCCTCGAACCCGGACGCGGAGAGCCGGTCCTGGATCAGCACGATCACCACGGCACCGAGCACCGGGCCGAGCCAGTGCGCCCGGCCGCCGAGCACGCTCATCACGATGACGAACAGGGGGATGGTCAGCCCGAACACGCTCTCGACGGTGACGAAGCCGATCTGCAGCGCGAACAGGCTGCCGGCCGCGCCACCGATCAGCCCGGTGACGGCGATGGCCAGCATCTTGTAGCGGAACGTCGCCACCCCGAGCCCTTCGGCGACGTCCTCGGCGTCGCGGATCGAGGCCAGCGCCCAGCCGAACCGGGTGTGCTGAATCGCGAACGCCGCCGCCACGGCCGCCGTCGCGACCAGGAGGTTGAGCAGGTAGAGGAAGTCCTGGAACTGTCCGAGCCGCTCCGGGTAGTCCGGCACCGGGACCACGACTCCCTGGCCGCCGTCAATGCTGCTGTTCACCCGAGCCAGCGCCGCGAGGATGAACGGCACGGCCAGCGTCAGCAATGCGAAGATCTCGCCGCGGAACGAGCGCAGCCGGAACGCCAGCCCTCCGATTACCAGCGCCAGCACCGCCGACAAGCCCGCAGCCACCGGCACCGTCACGGCGAAGTCCCAGCCATGCCGGCCGCCCAGCACCGCCGTCGTGTACGCGCCGACGCCGACGAACGCGCCCTGGCCGAAGCTGAAGTAGCCGCTGAAGCCGGACAGCACGTTCCAACTGGTCGCCTGGGCGATCCAGAACAGCGCCGTGGAGGCGAGAACCAGGTAGAACAGCGGCAACCCGAGGTCCTCGCGCCACAGCGCGAGCGCCGCCAGCGCGGCGAACACGACCAGGAACGCCGGAAGACCGCGACGGATCATCGCGCACCTCGCACCGTGAGCAGGCCGTAGGGCCGGAACAGCAGTGCCAGGACGATCGCCGAGAACAGCACCAGGGGCGACAGCGCCGGCGACCACGTGGCCGACACCACCGCCGAAAGCGTCCCCACCAGCACGCCGGCCAGCAGCACGCCGGTGACCTGCCCGATCCCGCCGAGGATCACTACCGCGAACACCACCCCGATCCATTCGAACGGTGTCGACGGGGTCACGGCGTTGCCGAGCGCGAAGAGCATGCCGGCGACCGCAGCGGAGGCCGCCGACAGCCCCGCGAGCACCATGCCGAGCCGGCGATGGTCGATGCCGAACGCCGACGCCACGGCGCGGTCCTCGGCGAACGCCCGCAACGCCCGGCCGGCGAACGTCCGGCGCAGGACCTGATCGGCCGACACGACCAGCACCACCGCCAACACGAACGCGATCAGCGTCGGGGCCGGGAAGACGAACCGCCCCACCGACACCGCCTGCGTCGCGTACGGGTTCACGTCGCCGCTCATCCGCTGGAAGTCCGCGCTCCAGACGTTGCTCACGGTCTGCATCACGATGATCAGCAGTCCGAAGCTGACCAGCAGTGACGCGAACTCCTCGACGCCGAGCCGGTCGAAGGCCCATTGCAGGCTGGCGCCGGCGAGGAACATCAGCGGCACCGTCACCGCGATGGTGAGGATCGGGTCGATGCCCCACGTCGTCGCCAGCTCGAAGGTCAGGTACGCGCCGACGAGGATCATCCCGAAGTGCGCCAGGTTGATGACCCGCAGCATGCCCCACGTCAGGGACAGGCCCGCGGCCATCACCGCGAACATGCCCCCGACGAGCGCTCCGCTGAGCGCGGCCTGGAGTGTCGTCATACGCGGCTCCCGTCGCGGCCGGCGGCTCAGCCGACCGGCGGCTGGAGCTGCGCAGCCGCGCGGTCGGCTGGCCAGACCATGACCCAGTCGCCGGCCTGGATCTGCTTGAGACCCTGGGTGCTCGGCCAGAAGTTGTTGTCGTCGGGGTCGAACTCGAGGTGGCCGCTGAACGTGGTGTCGGCGCCGTTCTCGTGCAAGTGGTCGCACATCGCCTCTTGATCGGTTCCGCCGCTGCCCTCGACGGCGGCCACCAGGATCTCCCAGGCGTTCCACGACGCGGTCGCCTGCGTCTCGAACGAGGTGTAGGGCAGCCCTTCGGCTTCGGCGCGGGACTGGAACTCGTCGACGATCGCCTGAGCGTCCGGGCCGGCGGCCTGGATCAGCGCGTCGTTCGGCTCGAAGATCGACACCGACAGCAGCCCGTCAGCAACGTCTCCGAGGCCAAGCAGCGGTCCCGGCGCGGGGAACAGGCTGAACATCATCGGCGGCCGAAAACCCAGCTGCTCCATCGCCTGCAGCAGGTTGACGGGGTCGACGGCGAGGCCGCTGTTGAAAACGAAGTCGGGATCGGCGTCGCGGATCTGCGCCGCGATCGGTGCCCAGTCGGACGTGTCCGGCGGGTACCGGATCTCGGCGACGACCTCATAGCCGCGGTCCTGCGCGATCTGGACGGCGCCCGGGTCGCCGTCGTCGTCGGGCGAGCCGTAGCTGATGAAGTCGGTCGACCCGCCCTGGTTGGTGACGAACGCGACCCGCTGCGGCGGCTCGGGCAGGCTGTCGAGCGCATCGAAGACCTGCTCGGGGACGTACGAGTTCGGCTCCGGCCCGATCGACCAGGCCGGGAACTGGCACTCGTACGTCATCAGCGGCGCCAGCACGGCCGTGTGCTGCGGCATGGTGAAGCCGTGCCGCTCGGCCACCGCCATGGCCGAGATGATGTTCGGCGTGGCGTACGGCCCGATGATGAGGTCGACTTCCTCCTGGCCGATCAACCGCTCGTACAGCGCGGTGACCTGGGCCTGGTCGGACTCGTCGTCCAGCACCGTCCACTCGACCGGCCGGCCGAGCAGCCCTCCGCTCGCGTTGAGCTGCTCGACGAACTGCTCGCCCGCGATCTGGTGGATGATCCCGGTCGGCCCGAAGGCGCCGGTCAGCGAGAGGGTGGAGCCCACGACGATCGGATCCCCGCTCGGCGCTCCGGCGTCGCCCGCGGGGCTCTCCGCCGCGCCCGGCGACGGCTCGGCGCTGGGCTCGTCGTCGTCCGTGCAGGCGGCGGTGACGAGCAGCGTCAGCGCCACGGTCGCGGACAGCGCGGTCAGCGAACGGGTCCTCATGGTGTGCTCCCTCCTCGTCACCGCACCGGCACCTCGCCGGTGTCGTGGACGACCTCCCCGCCGACGACGGTGAGCACGGGCTTCGTGCGCCGCAGGTCGGCGTCGGAGACGGTGAAGTAGTCGCGGTCGAGGACCACCAGGTCGGCCAGCTTGCCCGGCTCGATGGAGCCGAGCCGGTCCTCGCGGTTCAGGTACCAGGCGTTCGCCCGCGTGTAGGCGTACAGCGCCTCGACCCGGGTGAGCTGCTGGTCGCCGTTGATCGGCTGGCCCAGCACGTTCAGCCCGGTCGTCGCGTAGTGGAGTGCGAACCACGGATTGTGCGGCGCGATGTGCACGCCGTCCTCGTGCAGGCCGGCCGGGATGCCGCTGTCGACGATCATCCGGAACGGCGGCCCGACGGGGTTCGGACCAGGGTTGCCCTGCAGCCAGCGGAACCCCGACATCGAGACGCCGCAGTTCAACGCCTTGAGCCGGGCCAGCAGCTCCGGCGTCGCCTGGTTGATGTGCTGCACGCCCCAGCGCAGGTCCGTGATGCCGAACTCGGCGTCCACCGCCTCGTACGCGTCGACCACCTGGGCCAGCGCGGCGAGGTTGCCGGGGCTGTTCTCGTTGCGCCACCGCGCCTGCGCGACCAGCCGCTGGGCCTCGAACCACACGGCGCCGGCGCCGATCGGAGCGGCCCACTCCCCGATCGCGCCGGTGCGAACGATGTCGTCGCCGAAGAACTGGAACTGGTGCCGCAGCCGCTCGCGCAGCTCCGGCAGCTGGTTCGCCAGGTCCCCGAGCGCCGGGATGTTCCCCTGGTTGTGCAGGAAATTGGCCTGCAGCCGGATGAAGGCTCGTCGCTCCCGGTGCAGGGACAGCCAGGCGTCGTACATGCGGTAGTGGTCGAGGGCCGACAGCGCCTGGTTCGGCGTCAGCGGCCCCGGCGACGGCGGGATCACCTGGTCGAGCACCGTCGTGACGCCGACCTGCGCGGAGAACGCCATCGCGTCCAGCGCGCTACGCCGCTTGTCGTCGAACGTCTGCCGCACCCGCAGGTGGTAGAGCGCCGTCGTCGTCGGCAGACCCGAGGCGATGGCGCCGTTGTCGGCGACGGCGACCGGCCCGGCCAGCGGCGACGTGACGGTCTCGAAGAACTGCTTGCCCAGGCTGTTCGTGACCGACGGGCCGGCGAAGGTCTGCAGCAGGAACACCGGCCGGTCGGGGACGGCGGCGTCGAGCTCCGCGCGGGTGGGCAACCGCTGCTCGGCCCACTGCCGCGGGTGCCAGCCGCCGAGCGCGGTGATGAACTGGCCCTCCGGCACGTCCGGGCGGCGTGCCGCGAGGTGGTCCTGGACCTCGGCGAGGTTCGCCGCCAGCTCGAGCTGGGCCACGTGGTAGCCGGGCCGGTTGGCCAGGCTCACGAAGTGCGTGTGGCTCTCGATCAGTCCCGGCACGACCGTGCGGCCGCCCAGGTCGATCCGCCGGCCGTGCCTGCCGGGGTTCGGGACGGCGATCCCCACGGCGACGAACCGGCCGTCGCGGATGGCCACCGCCCGCGCGACCGTGCCGTCGTCGTCCATGGTGTGGATGCGCCCGTTGACCAGGACGAGGTCGGCGGCCGAACCGGTGTCCGGGTTCGCCGGAGATGCGCCGGACGCCGTCGTTGCCAGCCCGGTGGTGACGGCGGCCGCACCGGCGGCGATACCGGCGGCACCGGCCGCACCGCCCTTGAGCAGGTCGCGTCGCTTGATGTCGGTCATCGCACCCACCTCCGCGGGTCGTGCACGACGCGGCCGCCGACGACGGTGAACAGCGAGCGGAGGCGCTTGAGGTCGTCGTCGGGGACGGTGAAGTAGTCGCGGTCCAGGACGGCGAGGTCGGCGTGCTTGCCCGCCTCGATGGAACCGAGCTCGTCCTCCTCGCGCAGGAACCAGCCATTGTCGCGGGTGTAGAGCCGCAGCGCCTCCTGCCGGGTGATCTGCTGCCCGGCGTTGATGACGACGCCGCGCGCGTTGCGGCCGGTGGTGGCGTAGTACATGTGCAGCCACGGGTTCATCGGCGCGATCTGCATGCCGTCGGAGCTCATGCCGGCGTGGATGCCGCTGTCGACGATCATCCGGAACGGTGGACCGTTCTGCGCCGGCGAGCCGGCCAGGTACCGCCAGCCGGTGAGCGACAGCCCACCGCCCAGCGCGTCGAGCCGCTTCGCGTACTCCTCGGTGATGAACGGGACGTGCGCGTCCACCCAGCGCAGGTCGGAGATGGGCGTCTGCGCGTGCACCGTCTCGAACGCCTGGATCTCCTGCTGGAAGTCGGTCTGGCTGAGCGAGTGGACCTCCGCTCGCCAGCCGGCCGCCGCGACCTTGCGTGCCGCCGCGAGGAACGGGCTGGCCGGCCCAGTGCCCTGGGCGATGAACTCGCCGATGCCCCCGGTGCGGACCAGGTCGCCGCCGAAGAACGGGAACGCGTTACGCAACCGCGCGGCGAGCTCCGGGGTCGTCTGATCCGACTCCATGTGCAGGAAATTGATGCGCAGCCGGGCGTCCAGCCGGCCCTCTTCGAGGAGCTCGAGGAACGGCAGGTGCATCGTGAAGTTGTCCTCGTGGGCGGCACCGTCCGACGGCGTTCCGGTCGCCTGGAAGGCGCCCTGGTCCAGGTGTGTCGTGACGCCGAGGCTCAGGCCGTGGGCGAGCGCGTCGACGGCTCCGCGCTTGCGCTCGTCGGCCGTGAGCAGGGTCTGGCGCAGTGCGAGCGTGGCCCGGCCGGTGGGGTTGCCGGCCGCGATGAAGCCGTCGTCGCCGACGGGGATTCCTCGTGCTGTGAAGAAGGCGCGCCCGGCGGAGTTGGTGGCGGACGGGCCGCTGAAGCTCTCGGAGAGGTAGATGGGGTGGTCCGGCGCGGCCGCGTCGAGCTCGGTCAGCGTCGGCAGGCGCGGCGGCAGGTCCGGCGCGACGAGGTGGTTGCGGTGGAAGCCCCCGATGGTGGTGATCCAGGCGCCGCTGGGGATCTGGTCGGCCCGCCGTGCGTAGGTCTCCTGGACCTCGGCGATGCTCTGGGCGTTCTCGAGCGGGGTGTGGTGCCCGGGCCGGTTGCCCATGAGCACGATGTGGTTGTGGTTGTCGACGATGCCGGGAACCACCGTCCGGCCGCGCAGGTTGACCACGGCGAACGGCCGGCCCTGTGCGCGGACGGGCCCGTTGCCGACCGCGATGAACCGGCCGTTCCTGATCAGGACGTGCGACACGACGGCGTCGTTCGCGTCCATCGTGTGGATACGGCCGTTGACCAGCGCGAGGTCGGTGTCGCCCGCAACCCCGGGAACCGCCGTCAGGGCGGCGCCGGCGGTCGTGGTGGCCTCGTTCTCCGCGGCGTGGGTCACTCCAGCTCCCACACCCGCCATGGCTGCCGCAGCTCCCGCGACCGCTCCCGTCCTGAGCACATCGCGCCGGGACGCTCCCGGACCTCGCTCGGACTGGTGTCCATCCTCACTCATCAGCCGACACCGCCTTCCCACGGAGTCGTTCCGATCTGTCCGGATTCGGACAGTGGGTGGGACGCAGCTCTGGGCCAGGAGTGTAGGAGAACTGAACAGAGTGTGCAATACCATTGTTCATAGCCCGTAACATTGGTGCGCGATGCACAGCCCAGCTGACCGTTACGGACGTAGCCCCAGCTCACTTACCGTTCACGTCGCCGAAATGATCAACAACCGTAGGTGGCATCACGAGGATTCCTGGTGCTTCACCACGGATGTAGGCACGGTGATGCGCGAGAAGTCCTCGTGATGTGACGTGGTCAGGCGGAACGCTCGAGGACGAACCAGATGCCGATGGCGGGTTCGGTGCCATCGTTGCGGTAGGCGTGCGGCATGGTCGAGTCGAATGAGACGGAGTCACCGGCGCGCAGGTGGTGCTCCTCGAAGCCGAGGGTCAGCACCAGCTCACCGCTGAGCACGTGGCCGTACTCGGTGCCGGAGTGCCGCATCAGCAGGCCGGAGCTCGACGACGAGCCGCCGGGCTGGTAGGTGATGCGCAGGAAGTCCGTGTGCGCGTCGGGCACCTGGCCGAGCAACTCCCACGTCACGCCGGAGTCGAGCGTGAGCACCTCGCGTTCGGACGGGCGAACGACGGGGCCGACGCGTCGGCGGGCGGAGCCGAGGACGCGCAACGCGCTGATCGTCCCCGAGACGGAGGCCGCGGCCAGGCCGTCGTCGCCGGACGGCTCACCAGCCGCGTCGTCGACCGGCGCCGCGGAGTCGCCCACCGGGACCGCGGCGGTGGCGGACGCATCCGGCGTGATCTCGGCCGCGGCCTCCGAACCGTCGTCGGGAGTGCCGTCGGCTGTGGCGAAGATGTCCTCGATCGAGATCCCCAGCGCTGTGGTGATGGCGTACAAGGTGCTCACCGACGGCTGGCTCTTGTCGGTCTCGATCTGGGAGATCAGGCTGGCCGAGACCCCGATCTCGCGCGCGAGGCCGCGGGCACTCACACCTTTGCGCATCCGCTCCTGGCGGATGCGCTCCCCGATCGGGGGCACTGCCGACGGGCTCACGTGGCCTCCGTTCCGTTGAACGCGATTGATCGAAGGTTGCCGGCTTGACGTCGTCGCCAGCCTTCGCTTAACTCGGATGGTAAGTGTAGCTGAACAGGTTCTCGCCGAAGCGGACCACTCGGCGAGCCGCCGAGGAGGTGCCTGCGCAATGTCGATACGCACCTACGGACCGAACGCGGTGGACTGGGAAGAGCGCATCGACCTCGACCGGCTGCGCCGCGAGCGGCTGGACCGCCTCCGCGCCGCCCTCGACCGCTCCGACCTGGGCGCGCTGCTGGCCTTCGACTTCGCCAACATCCGCTACATGACGTCCACGCACATCGGCACCTGGGCGATCGACAAGCTCATCCGCTTCGCCCTGCTTCCCCGCGGCGGAGAGCCGATCGTGTGGGACTTCGGCTCCGCGGCCCGCCACCACCAGCTGTACAACCCGTGGCTGGAGGGCACCCAGCGGGCCCGCGCGGGCATCTCGACACTGCGCGGGGCGTTCCACCCCGACGCCGGCATCGCCGACGACGTCGCCGCGAAGATCGCCCGGGTGCTCGCCGACCACGGCCTGCAGGACGACCCCGTCGGCGTCGACCTCGCCGAGATGCCGGTGCTGGCCGCGCTCGCCGCCCAGAAGGTCGACGTCGTCGACGGGCAGCAGGTCTTCCTCGACGCCCGGCGCATCAAGACCCCGGACGAGATCGCGCTGCTCGCCCAGGCGGCGTCCATGGTCGACGCGGCCTACGACGAGCTGTACGGCTTCCTGCGCCCGGGCGTGCGCGAGAACGAGTGCGTCGGCGTGGTGAGCAAGGTCCTCTACGACCTGGGCAGCGAGTACGTCGAGGGCGTGAACGCGATCTCCGGCGAGCGCTGCTCGCCGCACCCACACGTCTACAGCGACCGGGCCCTGCGGCCCGGTGACCCGGCGTTCTTCGACATCCTGCACAGCTACAACGGCTACCGCACCTGCTACTACCGCACGTTCGCCGTCGGGAGCGCCTCGCCGGCCCAGCGCGACGCGTACACCCGCTGCCGCGAGTTCATCGACCACGCGATCGCCTCGGTCAAGCCGGGCGCGACGACGGCCGACATCGTCTCGCTGTGGCCGCGGGCGGAGGAGTTCGGGTTCGCCGACGAGGAGGCGGCGTTCGCGCTGCAGTACGGCCACGGCGTCGGGCTGTCGATCTGGGAGAAGCCGATCTTTTCCCGGCTGGTGTCGCTGGACCACCCGGAGGTGCTCGAGGAGGGCATGGTCTTCGCGCTGGAGACCTACTGGCCGGCGGCCGACGGCTGGTCCGCAGCCCGCATCGAGGAGGAGGTCGTGGTGACCGCCGACGGCTGCGAGGTCATCACGAAGTTCCCCGCCGAGGAGCTGCTGGTCGCCGGCCGCACGTACTGGACGGTCGGCGGCCCGCTGAACTCACTGCGCGAGTCGCAGTCGCACCTCAACACGCCCGCGGGCTCCAGGTCGCGGCCATGACCGACGCCACGACGACGACCACCGGCACCGACGCCGCGAAGCTGCTGCGCCGGCACGAGACCATGGCCGTCATCCGGCGCACCGAGAAGGCCGCACACGACCTGTTCATGTCCGGCCTGGTCAAAGGGACGACGCACCTGGCCGCAGGGCAGGAGGCGGTCGCCGTCGGCGCTCGCGGGGCGCTGCGCGACGGCGACTACGCGTTCGCCACCTACCGCGGCCACCACCACGCCATCGCCTGGGGCGCCACCGCCGAGGAGTGCCTGGCCGAGCTGATGAGCAAGGCCACCGGCAGCTGCAAGGGCAAGGGCGGCTCGATGCACCTGACGAAGGCGGCCAGCGGCATGCTCGGCTCGTACGCCATCGTCGGCGCGCACCTGCCGATGGCGGTCGGCGCGGCCTGGTCCGCCCGGCTGCGCGCCACCGACCAGGTGGCGGTCGCGTTCTTCGGCGACGGCGCGACGAACATCGGCGCGTTCCACGAGTCGCTGAACCTGGCGGCGGTGTGGAAGCTCCCGGTGCTGTTCGTCTGCGAGAACAACCTCTACATGGAGTACACCCCGATCGGCACGGTCACGGCCGCGGCCAACCCGGCGGCGGACCGCGCGCCGTCGTACGGCATCCCGGCCGAGCTGGTCGACGGAAACGACGTGGTGGCGGTGGAGGACGCCGTCGCCCGCGCGGCGGAGAGGGCCCGCGCGGGCGACGGACCCACCGTCCTGGAGGCACGCACCTACCGGCACTACGGGCACAGCCGCACCGACCCGGCGTCGTACCGGCCGGAGGGCGAGCTGGAGCGGTGGCTCGAACGCGACCCGCTGACGGTCTCGGCGAACCAGCTGCGCGCCCTCGGCACCAGTGACGACGACATCAGGGCCGCCGAGGAGAGCGCGGCGGCGACCGTCGAGGCCGCCGTCGACGCCGCGAAGGCCGCGCCCGGCGCCGACCTCGCCGAGGCCTTCACCGACGTGTGGGCGGACGGGGGTGCCGAGTGGCGGACGTGACGACGTACCGGGAGTCGGTGGCCGAGGGCATCGCGCGCGAGATGCGCCGCGACGACACCGTCGTGTGCCTGGGCGAGGACATCGGCGCGGCCGGCGGCGTCTTCAAGACCACGGTCGGGCTGTTCGACGAGTTCGGGCCGGAGCGGGTCTGGGACACCCCGATCTCCGAGCAGGCGATCGTCGGCGCGGCCATGGGCGCGGCGATGACCGGCATGCGCCCGGTCGCCGAGATCATGTTCAGCGACTTCCTCGCCTGCTGCTGGGACTACCTGGCCAACGAGATCCCGAAGGTCAGGTACATGACCGGCGGGCAGGTGACCGTCCCGCTGGTCGTTCGCACCGCCAACGGCGGCGGCCTGGGGTTCGGCGCACAGCACTCGCAGTCGGTGGAGAACTGGGCGCTGACCGTGCCGGGTCTGAAGATCGCCGCACCGTCGACGCCGGCGGACGTCGTCGGCCTCATGGCCACGGCGATCCGCAGCGACGACCCCGTCGTGTTCTTCGAGCACAAAGGACTGTTCGCGAGCAAGGGCGCGCCGGCACCGGACGGGCACGTCGTGCCGTTCGGCCAGGCGGCGCTGCTCCGGGAGGGCACCGACGTCACGATCGTGGGCCTCGCCTCCACCGTCCCACTGGCGCTGACCGCCGCGGACCGGCTGGCCGAGCAGGGTGTCCAGGCCGACGTCGTCGACCTGCGCACGCTGCTGCCGCTAGACGTGTCGTCGGTGCTGCGCTCGGTGGAGCGGACGTCGCGGCTGGTCGTCGTCGAGGAGAACCCGTACCAGGGCGGCTGGGGCGCCACCGTCGTCTCCGTCGTCGCCGAGGAGGGCTTCGCGCTGCTCGACGCGCCGATGCGGCGGGTGGCCGGGGCCAACGTCCCACTGCCGTTCGCCGACGCGCTGGAGGACCAGGTGATCCCCACCGTGGACAAGGTCGTCGACACCGTCAAGGCACTCGTCGACTACTGACCCGAGCACCAGAACCATCGCAACGAAGGGATGGTCCATGAGAACCCGACTGCTGCTGCGCAACGGTCACGTGATCAGCATGGATCCGGAGATCGGCGACCTGCCCGGCGGGGACGTCCTCATCGAGGACGGCGTCATCGCCGCGGTGCGCCCCGGCCTGTCCGCGCAGGTCGACGACGCCGAGGTGATCGACGCGACCGGCCGCATCGTCCTACCGGGCTTCGTCGACACCCACCGGCACACCTGGGAGACCGCGATCCGCACCTGCGCGCCCGACGCCACGCTCGACGACTACTTCGTCGAGGTGCTCGACAGCTTCGCGCCGCTGTACCGGCCGGAGGACGTGTACGCCAGCAACCTGGCCGGGTCGCTGGAGTGCCTGAACGCCGGCATCACCACACTGGTCGACTGGTCGCACATCAACAACACCAGCCAGCACCCCGACGCCGCCATCGCCGGGCTGCGTGAGAGCGGGATCCGCGCCCAGTACGCCTACGGCTCGGCCAACACGTCGCTGGCGAAGTACTGGTTCAACAGCGCGGAGGTCATCCCCGACAACGACGTGCGCCGGATACGCGACACCTACATCCCCGGCGACGACGGCCTGCTCACGCTGGCGCTGGCCACCCGGGGTCCGGGGTTCTGCCAGGACGACGTCGTCCTGGCGGAGTGGCGACTGGCGCGCGAGCTGGGCATACCGATCACGGTGCATGTCGCCATGGGGCGGCTCGCGGGCCGGTTCGCCATGGTGGAGCAGCTGGACCGGCTCGACCTGCTGGGGCCGGACACCACCTACGTCCACTGCTGCTACTTCAGCGACCACGAATGGCGGCGGGTCGCCGACACCGGCGGCACGGTGTCGATCGCGGCCCAGGTCGAGCTGCAGATGGGTCACGGCTGGCCGCCGGTGAGCAAGAGCTACCGGTTCGGGCTGCGGCCCAGCCTCTCGATCGACGTGGTCACGACGGTGCCCGGCGACATGTTCACCCAGATGCGTGCCGCGTTCGCCGGTGACCGGGCCCGGGTCAACGCCACCTGCTGGGAGGCCGACACCGCCGTGCCGGACAGCATGCTCACCGCCCGCAAGGTGCTGGAGATGGCCACGATCAACGGCGCGCACGTGGCCGGGCTGGAGGACCGCACCGGCTCGCTGACGCCGGGCAAGCGGGCCGACGTCGTACTTATCGACGCCACCGCGCTCAATGTGGCACCGGTGATCGACCCGGTGGCCGCCGTCGCATTGGCGGCGGACGTGTCCAACGTCGAGACCGTGATCGTCGACGGCGTCGTGCGCAAGCGGGACGGAACGCTCGTCGCGGACACCGTCCGGGCCCGGGAGCTGGTCGAGTCCTCCCGCGACTTCCTCGTCGACGAGCTGGGGAAGCGCAGAACGGAGGCGGCATGACGTCGCGGCACCTGGTCCGGCGCGCCGCCCGGGCCGGCTACGACAAGCCGGCCGGCTGGGCCGCCGGCGCCACCGGATACCGGCGGTGGACGGCGGTCGGCGAGGCCGCCGGCGCCGTGCACACCGGGTTCGGCGTCTGCGAGCTCGACCCCGGCGGCTCCGTGCCGGCGCACGTGCACTCGTTCGAGGAGAGCTTCCACGTGCTGTCCGGCTCGGCGGTCGTGAGCACGCCGGACGGCGCACACCGGGTGAGCACGGGCGACTACGGCCTGCTGCCCGTGGCGCTCCGGCACGCGTGGCGCAACGACGGCGACGAGGTGGTGCGGTGGGCGGAGATGCAGGGCCCGCAGCCGCGGGGGCGCTTCGACGACGACACCTTCCTGGTGCCGGAACTGCCGGCGGGCGAGGTGGCGGCCGGGGCCAGCCCCGTCGACGTCCGCGACCCGCGCACGTACCGCTTCGGCAACATCACCCCGTCGCACATGGACGCCTCGAAGCAGTCGCAGGACCTGCTCGCCGTTTCGGCCAGCCTGCGCACGGCGCTGCTGGTCTACAGCGGCATCACCGTCAAGATGATGGTCGACAGCGACCTCGGCGCCCAGCTGACCTCGATGTTCATGGTGCAATACGACCCGGACGGCGCGGCCGGCGCTCACGACCACCCGTTCGAGGAGACGTACCTGATCCTCGACGGCACGGTCGAGGCGTCGTTCGACGGCGAGCGCTACCTGCTCGAGCCCGGCGACATCGCGTGGGCCGGCGTCGGGTGCGTGCACGCGTTCGCCAACGCCGGCGACGGGACCGTCCGCTGGCTGGAGACGCAGGCGCCGCAGCCGCCGCCCCGGTACTCATACCGGTTCGCGCGCGACTGGGACTACTTGCGGGAGACGCTGGGAGGTGACCATGACTGAGCGCCGCACGCTGGTCGTGGTCGGCGGTACGTCCGGCATCGGCCGCGAGCTGGCCGCGCGTCGGGCGGCCGCCGGCGACGACGTCGTCATCACCGGCCGGGATGCCGAACGGACCGCGAAGGTCGCGGCCGAGATCGGCGACCGCGTCCGTGGGGTCGCGGTCGAGCTCTCCGACCCGGCGGGGATCGCCGCGGCATTGGCCGTCATCGACCGCCTCGACCACCTGGTGGTGGCGGCGATCGACCGCGACGAGAACACGGCCGCCGACTACGACTTCTCCCGCGCCGCCCGGCTGGTCACGCTGAAGCTCGTCGGCTACACCGAGGTGATCCACGCGCTGCTGCCCCGGCTGTCCCGCGACGGCGCCGTCGTGCTGTTCGGCGGGCAGGCGCGCGACCGCCCGTACCCCGGATCGACCACGGTGTCCACGATCAACGGCGGCGTGGGCGGCCTGGTGCACACGCTGGCCGTCGAGCTGGCGCCGATCCGGGTCAACGCGATCCACCCGGGCATCGTCGGCGACAGCCCGTACTGGCGCGGCAAGCGGCTGGACGCGGTGCGTGCCCGCACGCCCGGCGGGCGGCTGCCGACCATGGCCGACGTCGCCGACGCGGTCGACTTCCTGCTCCGCAACGGTTCGGTGAACGGCGTGAACCTCAGCGTCGACAACGGCTGGCTGCTGACGTGACGGCTGCCGGGGCGGGTGGGAGGACGGTGGGCCTGGTCGGTGCCGGGCGGATGGGCGCGGCGATGGCTGGCCGGCTACGGAGGGCCGGCCGGGACGTCGTCGTGTTCAACCGCACGCCGGAGCGGGCCCGGGCGGTGGCGGAGGCGACCGGTGCGCGGGTCGCGGGGACCGCACGGGAGGCCGCCGCGGCAGGCACCGTCGTGCTGGTGTCGCTGGCCGACGACGACGCCTGCCGGTCGGTGTACGCGGGACCGGACGGCCTGGCCGCGGGGGTCGGGCCGGACACCGTCGTCGCCGACACCAGCACGGTCGACCCACGGACGGTCGCATCGCTGGCGGCCGCGGTGCGCGAGCGCGGCGGCGGTTTCCTGGACGCGCCGGTGTCCGGGAGCGTGCCGCTGGTGGAGCGTGGCGAGCTGACGGTGATGGTGGGCGGGTCCGCGGGCGACCTGGCCCGGGCGCGGCCGGTGCTCGACCAGCTGGCAAGGCAGATCTTCCACGTCGGCGACACCGGCACCGGCTCCACGATGAAGCTCGCGGTCAACGCGCTGGTGCACGCGCTGAACCAGGCGCTGTCGGAGGCGTTGGTGCTGGCCGAGCGCGCCGGGGTGGAGAGATCGGCGGCCTACGAGGTGTTCGCCGGCAGCGCGGTCGCCGCGCCGTTCGTGCTGTACAAGCGGGCGGCCTTCGAGCAGCCGGAGGAGACGCCGGTGGCGTTCGCCCTGGACCTCGTGGCGAAGGACCTGGATCTCATCCTGGCCCTGGCATCGCGGACCGGGACGCGGATGCCGCAGGCGGCGACCAACCAGCACGTGGTCGAGGCCGCGCTGGCGGCCGGCCTCGGGTCCCAGGACATGAGCGCGCTGGCCGGGTTCCTGGACGTCGGCCCATGATCATCAACGGTTGGCGACGTGATGACGTCGCCAACCGTTGATGATCATGGAGTTGGTCAGTCGCAGACGGCCCCGTTGGCCGCGGAGCCGACCAGCTTCGCGTACTTGGCCAGCACACCGCGCTCGTGCTTGGGCGCGGGCGGCGTCCAGGCCGCGCGGCGGCGCGCCAGCTCGTCGTCGTCGATCAACAGCTCCAGGGTGCGATGGGCGAGGTCCAGGCGGATGCGGTCGCCGTTCCGGACGAACGCGATGGGCCCGCCGTCGACGGCCTCCGGTGCGACGTGGCCGATGCAGGGCCCCGTCGTGCCGCCCGAGAACCGCCCGTCGGTGACCAGCAGGACGTCCTTGCCCAGGCCCGCGCCTTTGATGGCACCGGTGACGGCGAGCATCTCGCGCATGCCGGGGCCGCCCTTCGGGCCCTCGTAGCGGATGACGATGACGTCGTTCTTCTCCAGCGTGTCGTTCTCGACCGCATCCATGGCGCCCCGCTCGCCGTCGAACACCTTCGCGGTGCCCTCGAAGACGGCGGTGTCGAACCCGGCGGACTTGACGACGGCGCCCTCCGGCGCGAGCGAGCCGCGCAGGATCGTGAGCCCGCCGGTCTTGTGGATCGGGTCGGACATCGCGTGGATGATCTTGCCGTCGACGTCCGGCGGCGCGATGTCGGCGAGGTTCTCCGCCATCGTCCTGCCGGTGACGGTCATGGTGTCGCCGTGCAGCAGACCCGCGTCGAGCAGCGCCTTCATGATGACCGGCACGCCGCCGACTCGGTCGACGTCGGTCATGACGTAGCGGCCGAACGGCTTCACGTCGGCCAGGTGCGGCACGCGGTCGCCGATGCGGTTGAAGTCGTCGAGCTCCAGCTTGACGCCGGCCTCGTGCGCGATGGCCATGAGGTGCAGGACGGCGTTCGTGGAGCCGCCGACCGCCATGACCACGGCGATGGCGTTCTCGAACGCCTCCTTGGTCAGGATGTCGCGGGTGGTGATGCCCAGGCGCAGCAGGTTGACGACGGCCTCGCCGGACTTGCGGGCGTACCCGTCGCGGCGACGGTCGACCGCCGGCGGCGCGGCGCTGCCGGGCAGCGACATGCCCAGCGCCTCGGCCGCGCTGGCCATGGTGTTGGCGGTGTACATGCCGCCGCAGGCGCCCTCGCCGGGACAGATGGCCCGTTCGATCTCGTCGACCTCCTCGCGGGTGATGAGCCCGCGGGCGCAGGCGCCGACCGCTTCGAACGCGTCGATGATGGTGACCTCGCGGTCGCCCACCTTGCCGGGCAGGATGGAGCCGGCGTAGAGGAAGGTGGCGGCGACGTCGAGCCGGGCGGCCGCCATCAGCATGGCCGGCGCGGACTTGTCGCAGCCGGCCAGCAGCACCGCGCCGTCGAGCCGCTCGGCACCGAACACGGTCTCGACGGAGTCGGCGATGACCTCGCGCGACACCAGCGAGTAGTGCATGCCCTCATGGCCCATCGAGATGCCGTCGGACACCGAGATGGTGCCGAACTCCAGCGGATAGCCGCCGCCGGCGTGCACCCCCTCCTTCGACGCCTTGGCCAGGCGGTCCAGCGAGAGGTTGCACGGGGTGATCTCGTTCCACGACGAGCCGACGCCGATCTGCGGCTTCTCCCAGTCGTCGTCGGTCATGCCTACGGCGCGGAGCATGCCGCGAGCCGCGGCGCGCTCGAGACCGTCGGTGACCGCCCGGGAGTGCGGCTTGAGGTCGGGCTTGGAGGGAGTCACGGTCATGCGCTCACGCTAGTCCCGTCGTCCAGTTGAAAAGACGCGAGTCCGGAATCCGGACTTTCGTCCTACCCAGCCTCACCACCACGCCTTCCAATGAGCACCTATACGCACCACCTGACCCGGTGCGTATACCTCGATGGCTCACGATCTTGAGCGTGCTGCTGGTGAGTCCGTGATCTTGCCGCCGCCGACGCCGCTGTCCGGGTGCCGGTCGCGGTGGCCTGCCGGGTCCTGAAGCTCGCCCGCCAGCCGTATTACCGGTGGCTGGCCAACCCCGTGCCCACCGGTGAGCTGGAGCAGGCGTAGGCCTTGACGTAGGCCACCCAGCCGCGGTCGATCGATTCCCACGGCGACGGGTCGGCGGCGGCCATTCGTTGCGCCGCCCCTTCGATCTCGTCAAGCATCGCCCACCAGCTCGGTTTGAATCTGATCCATCGTTGAGCGGCGACGGAGGCGCAATGCCCGCAGGGCTCACTGAATGCGGGAACGTGGGCAGTTACCGGAGCGATGTTCTAGGACCTGGCGCTGGCACTGGGCTTCCCCGACTACGTCGTAACCTCGACGCCTTCAACGACTGCCCCTCTGTCGCCGTCAGGTCCTGTCGCGACGATCAGCGAATGGACGGGATTGGACCAGTTGCGACGCGACCCGGTTGAAAGGTCGCTGGCCTGCGGCATCACCACGTCCAACTGCGGACGACTGGTCTAACGCAGGTTCGGCCGTTCTCTGGTGCCGCCTGGCGGCCTGGACTATAAAGGGGCGCATCTCAACCCCACGCCGAGGAGCGCACACCATGGCGAACGACGCATTCGGGGCGGCGACCGGCAAGGTCGCCCATGTGCGCGGTCGCCTGCTGGAGCTCATCGACCACGGCGACGAAGGCGTCGCGCTCCCGTCGGAACGCCGGCTGGCGCACGACCTGGGAGTGGCCCGCATGACCCTGCGGCGGGCCCTCGACGACCTGACGACGGCCGGGTTCGTCGTGCGCGAGCACGGCCGGGGCAACTTCGTCGCGCGACCGAAGTTGGTCCGCCGTCTCGCGACGACCTCGCTCTCCGAGGAGATGCGCAGCCGCGGTCTCGTCCCGGGCAGCGAGACGTTGGAGTTCCGGCGGCTCCCGGCCGGCCCACGGCAGGCCCGCACGCTGCGCATCCCCGTCCACACCCCGATCGTCCGGTTCACTAGGCTCCGCACGGCCGACGGCGACCCCATCGGCCTGGAGACCACCTGGGTCGCCGACGAGGTCGTCCCCGGCCTGACGCCGGCGGACCTGAACGGATCCTGGTACGACTTGCTGGCCGGCCGCTACGGCATCCCGATCCTCACCGGCCGCACGACCATCGAGCCGACGCTGATCGACGAGCAGGGCGCCGCCCTGCTGCACACCGAGCCGGGACGTCCGGCGTTCCAGCTCGACGTCGTCACGTTCGGCGCCAACGGCCGGGTCGTCGAGTGCGGCACGGACATCTTCCGCGGCGACCGGTTCCAGCTCACGGCCGAGCTGCGGCCCGTTCCCGCCCCCATCCCACGCCGGCATGCCCGCGGCGTCAGACCCGCCGGCCGGTCCACCCGCTGAGCCACCAGGCCCAGCGACGCGCCTGATCTTCCGTGCCGCCCCCCGTGGGCGGCCCGACGAAAGCGAGCAACCCATGAGTGCACGTCCGCGCACCCGCACGGTCCTGATACCGGCCCTGGCCCTGCTGGCGGTCGCCGCCGGCTGCGGCTCCGACGGCGACTCGACCGGCGACGGCGGCGACCAGATCGAGCTGACCTACTGGACTCACACGCACCCGCCGATGACCGAACTGAACAAGCAACTCATCGCCGAGTACGAAGAGGCGAACCCGAACGTCACCATCACATACGAGACCATCCCGAACAACGACTTCGGCACCAAGATGCTGACGTCGCTGAGCAACGGCTCCGGCCCGGACATCATCAACATGGACGACAGCGCACTGCGCGGCGAGTACATCCCGAAGCAGCTGCTCGCGCCGATCGAACCGTCCGCCTTCGGCGCGGAGTCCGTCGAGGAGCTCGAGGCTCTCTACGTCGACGGCACGCTCGACGGCGCGAAGGGCGACGACGGCACCCTCTACGGCGTGCCCAGCGAGTTCAACGCGACGGCGTTCGCCATCAACACCCAGCACTTCGCCGAAGCCGGTCTCGACCCGGCGAACCCGCCGGCCACCTGGGACGACGTGTCCGAGTACGGCCAGCAGCTGGTCGCCGCCGGGCACGAGGGCTTCAACTTCGTCTACCTGCACGCCGGCTGGTACACCCAGCAGCTGCAGACCCTGCTGAACGAGACCGGCGGCTCGATCCTCAACGACGACGGCACCGCCTCCGCCCTCACCGAGCCGAAGTCGGTCGAGGCGCTGCAGATCTGGCACGACCTCATCCGCGAGGACGAGGTCGGCAACGCCGACACCGCCTCGCGCGAGGCGACCTCGCCGTTCGAGGACTTCGCCTCGGGCCGGCGGTCGATGACGATGATCTACCCGTGGGCCGTCGAGCAGATCGCCCAGGACAACCCCGAGACCTTCGAGAACTTGGCCGTCGTCCCGCTCCCGCAGGTCGACCCGGCCAACCCGTCCGGGCGCTGGTACGGCTACTACTTCGCGGTGAACAAGGCCTCCGAGCAGCAGGAGGAGGCGTGGAAGTTCATCGAGTACATGACCTCGCAGCACGATCGCTGGCTCACCGACGTGAACTTCGTCCAGCCGCTGAAGGACTGGGAGCAGTCCGAGGCGGCGGCGAACATCCCGTTCCTCGAGGTCTGGTCGCAGGCCTACCAGCAGGGCAAGTTCGACGAGGTCGGCCCGCACTGGAGCGAGGTGCAGGACGCGATCAAGGCGGCCGTCGAGCGGTCCATCTTCGACGGGCAGCCACCGGCCGAGAGCCTCGAGGAGGCCTCGGAGTCCGTCGATCAGAGCGTCACGAGCTAGTCGCATGGCGTTGACTCGAACCGCACCAGCACGGGCCCGCTCCGGGCGAGCCCGTGCCCCGAGGCCCGGCCGCAGCGGCTGGCGGCGCCGCCGCAACGCCGTCGGGCTCGCGTTCGCGCTGCCCGCGCTGGTGCTCTTCGCGGCGTTCGCGATCTATCCGATGCTGCGGGTGTTCCAGCTCAGCCTGTACGACTACAACCTGACCAGCCCGCCGGTCTGGGTCGGGCTGGACAACTTCCGCTTGCTCTTCGGCGACGAGCGTTTCCTCGCCTCGCTCGGCGCCTCGTTGTTCTACGTCGTCGTCACCTACGGGCCCGCGGTGCTGCTGGCACTCGTGCTGGCGCTCGGCCTGAACACCCGGATGCGGGGCAGCGCGTTCGTCCGCCTGCTGTACTTCGCGCCGGTGGCGACGTCATGGGTGGCGGTGTCGGTCATCTGGCGTCTGGTCCTCCAACCCGAAGGACTGCTCAACCAGACCCTGAACACCGACATCCCCTGGCTGACGTCGAGTACCTGGGCCAAGTGGGCCATCGCCATCGCCGCCATCTGGAAAGAGGTCGGTTTCTTTCTGATCATCTTCCTGGCCGGCCTGCAGAACATCCCGAAAGACCTGCAGGAGGCCGCGGCCCTCGACGGCGCCGGGTCGCTGCGGCGGCTGCGCTACGTCACCCTGCCGCTGCTCAAGCCGATCACCGTCGTCGTCCTCGTGATGGCGATAATCCGCGGATTCCAGTCGTTCAGCCCGCAGGTCGTGCTCACCGGCGGCAGCTTCGGCACCGAGGTGATCAACCTGTTCGTCTACAAGACGGCCTTCGCCAGCGCCCGCATGGGCCGCGCCTCCGCCGTCGCCGTAGTCATGTTCATCCTGCTGCTTATGGTCACGTTCGTGCAGTTGCGCGCCCTGCGGAAGTCGGCATGAGCGCCGGGGTCATCGAGCGGCCGACGACGGCGCCCGCGTCGCGCCGGCGCCGCCCGGTCGGGCGGATCGCGGTGTTCGTGCTGCTGATCGCAGGCGGGCTGGTGTTCGCGTCGGTGTTCGTCTACGCGGCGCTGTCCGCGGTGAAACCGGCCGACGAGGTGCTGGCGAACCCGATGCGCTGGCTGCCGACGGAGTGGCTCTGGGGCAACGTCGCGCTGCCGTTCGAACAGGCGCCGTTCGCGCGGTACTACCTCAACAGCACCGTGGTCGGCGTCTCGGTAACGGTGCTCAACGTCATCACGTGCACGCTGGCCGGGTACAGCTTCTCGAAGTTCGTGTACCGCGGGCGCAACGTGCTGTTCGTCGTCGTGCTGGCGACCTTGATGGTGCCGCTCGAGGTCATCTACGTCCCGCTGTACGCGCTGGTCTTCGACCTGGGCTGGGTGAACAGCTTCGCCGGGCTGATCATCCCGTCGGCCACCAGCGCCTTCGGGATCTTCCTGATGCGCCAGAGCATCGACGGACTGCCCGACGAGCTGCTCGAGGCAGCCCGCATCGACGGCGCCGGCGAGCTGCGCATTCTCTGGAACGTCGTGACGCCGATGATGGCCTCACCCATGGCGGCGCTGGCGCTGTTCATCTTCATGACGAACTGGGACAGCCACCTGTGGCCGCTGCTGGTTGGCAACGACGAGGAGCACCGGACGCTGCCCGTCGGGCTTGCGGCGATGCAGGCCAACAACCTGGGCTCCGGCGGCATCCCGATGATGATGGCCGCTGCGCTGCTGGCCCTGCTTCCCACGCTGCTGCTCTTCCTCGTCCTGCAGCGCAAGTTCGTCGAAGGGATCACCATGACGGCAGGAATCAAGTGAGCCTTGAGATCGCCGTCGACGGCGGGCAGACGAACCTGCGGATGGCCCTGGTCCGCGACGGTGCCGTCGCCGAGATCGCCCATGCCGGCGGCTTCGCCTACAGCGCCGGGACCGACCTGCTCGACAGCGTCGCCGACGCGGTGACCGAGGCGTTCGACGCACTCGGCGCGCCGGCCGGAGTCGGGCGGATCTGCCTCGGCCTCACCGCGGCGCCGCTGCAGCCGGACCGGCGCCGGCGGTTGGCGGAGTCCATCCACGACCGGCTCGGCGGAGCCGAGGTCTGGCTCGGGCCCGACATGGTCACCGCACACGCCGGTGCGCTCGGCGGCACGGCCGGCGTCGTGACGACGGCCGGCACCGGCGTGGTCTGCCTCGGCATCGACCTTAGCGGCGGGGCGCACCAAGCGGACGGCCACGGCTACCTGTTGGGCGACTCCGGCAGCGGGTTCGCCATCGGCCGGGCGGCACTGCGCGCGGTGCTGGCCGCCCGCGACGGCCGCGGCCCGGCGACGGCGCTGACCGACGCCGCGCGCGACGCCTTCGGTGACCTCGCCGGCCTGTCGCAGCACATCTACACCTCGCCGGCACCCGTACGGGTCATCGCGAGCTGCACCTCGTGGGTGGCCGCGGTCGCCCGCGCCGGCGATCCGGTCGCCCGGAACATCTGGGCCGGCGCCGTCGACGACCTGGTCGCGACGACGGCCGCCGTGGTGCGGCGGGCGGACCCCGGTGGCGGCGAGGTCCCGCTGTCGTACACCGGTGGACTGTTCGCCATCGACGACCTCGTGCGGCGGCCGTTTCTCGACGCCGTACGCGCCCGTTGCCCGGGCGTGCTGGTGCACGAGCCGCTGGGGAACCCGCTCGACGGCGCCGTGCGGCTGCTGGCCAGCGGGCTCGGTCCATACACACCGCTGATGCTGACCGCCGGGAGTGACGCCCATGTCTGACGCCGTGTTCCCCTTTCGCTCCATCGTCGTCTCCTGCCAGGCCGGCGCGGACAACCCGCTGCACGGGCCAGGTCCGATGGCTCTCATGGCGCGAGCCGCCGCGGCGGGCGGGGCGGCCGGGATCCGGGCCAATGGGCCGGACGACGTGGCCGCCATCAGCGCGGTCGTCGACCTGCCCATCCTCGGCATCAACAAGACCGGTGATCGCGCCGGCGTGTACATCACGCCGTCGTTCGAGTCGGCCGCCGCGGTGGTGCGGGCCGGCGCGACGGTAATCGCTCTCGACGGGACGCCGCGGCCACGGCCCGACGGTGCCAGCCTGGCCGACCTGGTGGCCGCGATTCACGACCGGCTCGGTGTCCCCGTCATGGCCGACGTCGACTCCCTGGCCGCCGGCCGGCACGCGCGGGCGGCAGGCGTCGATCTGGTCGGCACCACGCTCGCCGGCTACACCGGCGAGTCGGCCGACGGCGACGGGCCCGACCTCGCGCTCGTCCGTGAGCTCGCGGCCGAGGTTGACTGCCCGATCGTCGCCGAGGGCCGGTTTTGGAGCAGGGACGACGTGCTCGCGGGCTTCGAGGCCGGGGCGCACACCGTCGTCGTCGGGACCGCGATCACCAATCCCATGGCGATCACCCGGCGCCTGGTCGAGGCGGTGCGATGAGGGCCGGCCACGGGACCGCGCTGCTGAGCGTGCCCGACGGCACGCCGATGGGCGGGTATGCCGCCCGCACCGAGCCCTCGTCCGGTGCGCTGGCGCCCCTGCAGGTCGACTGCGTGTCGATCGCCGCGGGAGCGGACCGGTTCCTGCTGGTCGTGGCCGAACTGGTCGGCGTCAACGCCGATCTCGCCGCGGAGGTCCGCAGCCGGGTCGCGGCGGCGCTGGACGGCGTGCCGGCGGACGTCTGGGTGTGCGCGACCCACACCCACTCCGGCCCCGACATCGGCTCCCGGCCCGGCGGCGGCACGACGCCCGCGGCTTGGCTGTCCGCCGTCGCGGACGCGGCGGTCGAGGCGGCCCGGCAGGCCACGGCCACGGAGACCGAGTGCGCCGCGGGTCACCACGAGGGCGTGCTCGACGGCGTCGGCGCCCGCCGCAGCGTCGCCACCGGCGAGCGGCGGGTGCCGGTGGACGTGCTTCGCTTCGGCGCCGAGCGGCTCGCGGGCGTGCTGGCTGTGCTGCCCGTGCACCCGACGGTGCTGCCCGCGGAGTCGTCCGTCGTCAGCGGCGACCTCACCGCGTGGATCCGCGATGCGCTTCGCACCCGGTTGGGTAACGGGGACGAGGACCTGGCCGGCGCGGAGCCGCCGTGGGTGGTCGTCGCCACCGGCGCGGCCGGCGACATCAGCACCCGGTGGACGCGCACCGGGCAGACCCAGGCCGAGGGCCGGCGGCTCGCGGAGCTGGCGGCGCAGCAGCTGGCCGCCCTGCTCGCGGCCGGACCAGGCCGACCCTGGACCGCCGACGACGGCATCGCGGCGGCCCGGCGGTCACTGACCCTGTCGGCCCGGCGGGACGACCGGGTCAGGCTCGACCGGCTCCGCGACGCCTTCGCCGAGCATCTCGCCACGACGGCGCCGGGCGATCCGGCGGGCCGGGCAGCGATCACGGCGCTGCAAGGCGTCGAGGCGGCGGCGGCTCGGGCCGACGACACCGCGGACGTGACCGTGGAGCTGGCCACGGTCCGGCTCGGCGCACTGACGCTACGCGGCATCGGCGGCGAGCCGTTCCTCTCGCTGCGCGACGCGGTGACGCCGCCGGACGTGGACGGTCCGTCGGTGCTGCTGGGGTACGCCAACGGCTACGCCGGCTACCTTCCCGCCGCCGACGACTTCAAGACGCCCGCCTACGAGGTCCTCATCTCCCCATTTTGCCCCGACGCCGCCGCACACGTCGCCGGGGCACTGCACGGGCTCGCCCATCGACCCACCCACGGAGGCTGATCACGTGACTGCGACCGACCTCGAGCCGATCGGCCAGCAGGCCGCCGCGCGCATCCTGCGGGAAGCGGCCGACCGGCTGATCGCCACGCAGGCCGACGCCATCTCCGCGGCCGCCCGGCTGATCGCCGACGGACTGCGCGCCGGCGGGCTGATCCAGGCGTTCGCGACTGGTCACTCCCGCTCGATCACGGCCGAGATCGTCGGCCGGGCGGGCGGTCTCGTCCCAGCGAACGCGCTCTCGATCAAGGACCTCGTCATGTACGGCGGCGCCGACCCGCGCGAGATCCTCGACCCCACGTGCGAGCGCGACCCGGCGCTCGCCCAGCGCATCCTGAACCTCGCCGAGATTCACCCCCACGACGTCTTCGTCATCACCTCGAACTCCGGTGGCAACGGCTCGGTGGTCGAGATGGCACGGCTGGCCAAGGCCGGCGGGCACCCCGTCATCGCGATCACGTCGGCCGAGCACAGCGGCCAGATCACGTCGCGGCACCCGTCCGGCCAGCGGCTGTTCGAGCTGGCCGACGTGGTGATCGACAACGGTGCTCCGCGCGGAGACGCCGCGCTCGCGTTGCCCGCCGGCGTCCGCATCACCCCGACTTCGTCGCTGACGGGCGTGCTGATCGCGCAGCTGCTGGTGACGGAGGTGTGCGGGCTCCTGCTCGCGGCCGGCGCGGAGGTGCCGGTGCTCGTCTCCGCGAACGTCCCCGAGGGCGACGCGCACAACGAGGCGCTCTTTGCCCGCTACGGCACGCGGCTGCGCCCGACGGAGCCGTGAGCCGGGGGAGCCGCCCAGCCCGAGGCAACATCCAGGTGCCCTGTCGCACCGAACCGCAAAGAATCACCGCGAAACGGCCAGCCAAAACGCCACAACTCTCGCTCTCACCAACCCTATGAAAGGCCCAAACTAGTCAGATCCCGGGCCTTGCGCAGGGTGAGATCGGCCTTCGTCCGCACAATCAAACTGGTCCACTGCATAACGCGACACGCCTCGCAATCTCGATTGCGCTGTTGGGTTAATGCCGGGGTTCCGTTGGAGCATACAAACCAATCAAATAGAGACGGTCCGTGGCCAGACCCACAAGCTCCGATCAGTTCGCCATCTCGCGGTCGAAGTCCTCTTGTCGCACCCCGTCCAAGGCAGGACCCAAGGAAAGGGCGTTTCGCTGGCACGCTGACGTGGTTTCACGTCCCATCCGAGTCAGGAGAGATGATCACATGAAGCAGCTCAACAGACGCGAAATCTTAAAACTTACCGGCGCAGCAGGAGCAGCGGGTCTTGTGGCTAACTCACCCTTTGGCGGGTTGGTTGCCGGGGCGCAACCCGCCACCTCCGCCGTAGCGACCAAATCGTCACCGTTGGGCGTAGGATCACGCGGCTACTACTTGACGTTCGGCAGAATTCCCACCGTAACTCTCGAGACATGGCGGTCCATTATGGACAGTTTTGCCGAGGATGGTGTCGACCATGTAGTCCTGTACCTAGGCGGTGCATTCAGATCACGCAAGTACCCCATCACCTGGCAGTACAATAAGGAACACGAAAACGTCCGTCACAATTTCGTCGGGCCGCTCATCGACTATGCGCACCGCCGCAATATCAAGATCCTGCTGGGCTTCACTCCCTACACCTACGACGGCACGAACCAGTACGCGTTCCAACGACCGGACCTGAAGGGGATACAGGCAAACGGGAACCTGGCCCGTTTGCAAGGCATCCATTCTTGGGGCTACAACCTCAACCCCACCAAGACGGACACCAAGAGATTTATGCTCGACTATGTGCGCGAGATGTACTTCGAGTTCTACCCCAACGCCGATGGACTTCTGATCGAGTCCGCGGATATCGACATCTGCCTCGGCGGTGACTGCGGCGGCCCCACCCGCTACTACGAGATCGAGTACGAGTTTGTGCAGCAGATCTCCGAAGAGGTATGGGCTCACAACCAGGGTGCCCAGATTTTAGTTTATCCGCACTACTTTACTGGCGCACCCAACGGCGCAGATATGCCCTATGACCCTCGCTGGGGCCTGTTCTTCACCCCATGGACAGTCAATTTGGAGTTGGCAAAGCGTGCGTCCTACGCGTACTACTTCGACCTCGACGTCCTCGACAAGTCGCCTCGATACGTGCAGGCCAGCGTAAAGTACGCGCGAGACAATGGCTTCGCCGGCTACCTGCCCTCCCACGAGTTCTTCACCTATGTGCCCGAACACGCCGAAATCGGCGATACCAGCGTGATCGGGCGCCAACTCCATCCATTCGGAATCGAAGTTATCGGACTGGACGAGAACCCCTACACCGACCCACTTGTGGCCGTCAATCGCACCGCATATCGCGAATATTCCCGCAATCCCGACCTTTCCGACGACGCCTTCCGCGTGCTTCTCGGTCAAGCCGTTTTTGGCGACAGTGCAACTGATCAAGATATTGACGATCTACTGTCCATGCACGATGCATACTATTTCGGCAAGTCATTGTTTTCCCCTGCCGCTCAAGCTGACCCACTCATACTCCGACACAACCTTGAGCGTGGCATCATGAGCTCCGACGATCTGCGGCGCGTCCACGACGGTCTCGAGGCGCTCCCAGCGGTGACCCATCGACTACGGACCTCACCTAATCCAGCAGTGCGACACCTGTCACGCCACGCCGAGCTCATCACAAAAAATTGGCGCCCTGCAGATCGAGAACTGCTCGCATCCCACCTCGGCACCTAGATGAGTGAGCCGTATTTGATCTTGCGGCGTGTCGGTGCCGGTAGACGTGGACGGAGGGCGTCGGTGATCAGAGTGGGACCAATGATCTTGACGCCCTCCTGACCGCACTCCATGTCGATGTCGAGGATCGTGTCTTCCCCGCGCTGGGATGGACCGGTGATCATGTGCCGGGCCGCAAGCCACGGCTGTCCGACGCCGAGCTGATCTGTCTGGCAGTGGCGCAGCACCTGCTCGGGTTCGCATCGGAGCGACGCGGCCGGCGCAGCCTCGCCGCGCCCTGTTTGCGTGCGTGGGCGGCGTCGACGACGTTCGCGTCCGCCCGGACCACGACCTGCTCCCCCAGCACGAGGTTCGGTCGGGCGAACAGCGGCGGGCGGCGAGCTTCACCGGGCGTTCACGTCGGCGCCGACCGCGCCCGGTACGGTCGCGGCCATGGTTGACGCTGGACAGCTGCCGAGCCGTCGCTCGCTCGTCGCCGGGGCGCTCGCCGCCGGTGGGCTCGCCGCTCTCGGGAGGACGACGGCGTTCGGCGCGCCCTCGGACCGGGCGGCGTCTCCGCGGGTGCTCGTCGCCACCAACGAGCCGTGGGGGACGTACCACGTGCGGCCGCTGTTGCCGGAGATCGTCCGACGCGGCTGGGACGTGCGCCAGCTGGTACCGGACCTGTCGCAGATCGCGCCGGACGAGACGGTACCCGTCGTGACCCTCGACGACGACCCGGACGCGGACCTGCTCGTGGTCACCGGCGCCACCGACTGGCCGGCCGACTGCGTCGCCACGTTCGGCCGGCGGGTACCGCTGGTCGCGACGTCGCTGGCGTACCTCAACGCCACCGAGGCATCGCGGGCGCGGGAGCTGCGCGACCGGCTGCGGCTGGTGACGTCGTCGTCCCCGGCAGAGGGCCGGGCGTTCGCCGCGCACCTCGGCACCCGGCGGCGGGTGCGCGTCGTGGGCTCGCCGCAGACCGACACGCTGCCGGTGCCAGCGCCGGAGCCGGACACCGTCCTCGTCCTGACCAGCGTCACCTATCCGGACCAGACCGGCGGCGCCGCGCCCGGCACCCAGCTGCTCCTGGACGCAGCGGCCGCGCTCGAGGCGGCCGGCAAGCACATCCTGGTGGGGCTGCACCCGCGCGAGGACCCGTCGCTGTGGAGTCGCTACGAGATCAGCCCGGTCGCGTCGCTGCAGGCCTCGGCTCGGGCGGAGGCGGCCATCGGCATTCCCGGTACGGTGTTCCCGCTGATCGTCGCGGCAGGGGTGCCTGTCGTCGGCTGCGTCGACCCGGCGCTGGAGATTCCGGAGTACCTGCTGCGGGTCTGCTCGTCGACCATCACCGCGGCCTCGGCGGCGGTGCAGGCCGTGGCCTCGGCCGAGCTGCCGGACGCGGAGACGCTGGCCGACGTGGTCGGCCCGGTCGGCGGCTCGTCGGCCCGCCTGCTGGACGCCTGGAACCTCGCCGCGCGGCCGCGATCGGTGCCGGCAGGGGCTTCACCGTTGACGTTGTAATCCGAAATGCGACGTTTGCAATCCTTCTCGACCCTTCGCCCGTAGATCTGGGCGAGGGGCAGTTCTCGCCGAGGGGGCCACGCCCCTCCGTGGCCTGCGCCCGGCGAGCCGACCGATCGAGGAGGTCTTCGCGTGGAAGCGACCGCAGGTACGCCGGACGGCGTGAGCCGGCGCAGGTTTCTCAGGCGAGTCGGTGCGGTGGGCGGCGCGACAGCGCTGTACGGGACGATGGAGGCGTTGGGCCTGCTGGCGTCGCCGGCCAACGCCGAGCAGGACACCTTCGAGCCACTTCGCGAGGGTGACCTGAACGGCGCCGCGCCCAAGGTCGCGATCCTGGGCGCCGGCACCGCCGGGCTCACCGTCGCCTACGAACTGGGCAAGGCCGGCTACGACTGTCACGTGCTGGAGGCACGGTCGAAGCCGGGTGGCCGGGCCATGACCATCCGCCGCGGTGACCGGCTCACCGACACCGACGGCGTCACCCAGGTGTGCCAGTTCGACCAGGGCCAGTACTACAACGCCGGGCCGTCGCGGATCCCCAGCCACCACCTGACCATCGACTACTGTCGCGAGCTCGGCGTCGCGATCGAGCCGATGGTGAACGCGAACGCACAGGGCTTCTACTACCACGAGAACACCACGACCACCGACTACGGACCGCTGGCCAGCACCCGGGTCACGCACCGGCAGGCGAAGGCCGACGTCTACGGTTACATCTGCGAACTGCTCGCCCAGGCCGTGGACCAAGGCGCTCTGGACGAGCTGCTCAACGCGCAGGACGCCGAACGCCTCGTCGAGCTGGCCAGCAGCCTCGGCGGGCTCAGCGGCGGCCGCTACGTCGGCAACAACCGGCGCGGCTACAGCGAACCGCGCGGTGCCGGCGACCAGCCCGGAGTGGTGGCCGGCCCGCCGCCGTCGATGTCAGCGGTCCTGCAGAGCCAGCTCGGCACCAGGTTCGCGTTCGAGTTCGGCTTCGACCAGGCCATGATGATGTGGCAGCCCGTCGGCGGCATGGACCGCATCAGCGCCGCCCTCGCCGACGCCGTCGGCGGCCGCCGCCGCATCACCTACGAGGCCCCGGTCACAGCGATCACCAACACCGGCGACGGGGTCCGCGTCAGCTACCGCTCCAACGGGCGCGCCCGCACCCTTGACGCGGACTACTGCGTCGTCACCATCCCGCCGATGGTGCTGCGCAACCTGTCGTCCAACTTCTCGCAGGCGACGAAGGACGCGCTGGCCGTGCCCGTCGGCGCCAACAGCGGCCGCATGGGCATCCAGTTCAAGCGCCGCTTCTGGGAGGAGGACTTCGACATCTACGGCGGCGTCACCCACACCAACCTCGACGTCTCCGGCATCTACTACCCCTCGTACGGCTACTTCCAGCGCACGGGCGTCCTGGTCGGCTACTACTCCGGCGCGTACACGAACATCCCGGTGCCCGACCGGGCCACCCGCGCCGTCGAGCAGGGCGTCAAGATCCACGGCGAGGTGTACCGCGAGGAGTACGACAACTCCTTCTCCGTCGCCTGGCCCAAGGAGCCCTACAGCCTCGGCGCCTGGGTGAGCTGGCCCGGCGGCCGTGGCGCCGCCTACCAGCACCTGCTCCAGCCCGACGGCAACGTCTACTTCGCCGGTGACCACCTCAGCTACTACACCGCCTGGCAGAACGGCGCCTTCCTGTCCGCGCGCAAGGTCGTCACCGACCTGCACACCCGAGCGACCACGACCGCGCCCTGATCCGCTCCCCTGACCCGTCACCCCCATCACCTCCGCGTTGATCACGAGAAGCCGGGCGGGTGGCGGCGCGGCGAGCAGGGGACGGCGACGGGGCGCTGTCAGTCGACGGGGCGGGAGCGGTCGTCGACCACGATGACGTCGACGCCGGCCGAGCGGAAGCGCTGGACCTCGGCCGGCTCGGCGCCCTCGTCGGTGACGAGGGTCCAGGACGCCGGCATCCGGGCCCACGCATGGAACGGCCGCTGGCCGAGCTTGGTGCCGTCGGCCAGGACGTAGACCTGGGCGGCGCGGGCCATCATGAGCTCCTTGAGGCGGGTCTGCTCGAGGTTGGCCTCGCAGATGCCGTCGTCGACGGTGATGCCGTCGGCGCCGAGGAAGACGCGGTCGGCGCTGACCCGTTCGAGGGCGGCTTCGGCGAGCGGGCCGACCAGGCCGTGGCTGATGTGGCGCAGCCGACCGCCCAGGCACAGCACTTCCACCCCATCGGCGTCGGCGAGTTCGGTGACGACCGTGAGGCCGATGGTGACGACGGTGAGGCGGTCGCGATGGCGCAGGGCCCGGGCCAGGTGGGCGGTGGTGGTGCCGGCATCAAGGATGACGGTCTCGTCGGTCCCGATCTGTTCGGCGGCCCAGCCGGCGATGGCGTGCTTCTGCCGGAACGCCTCGTGGGAGCGCTGGCCGAGGGACGTCTCGCCGACGGGTGCGTGTGCCATGGCGCCGCCGAACGTGCGGGCCAGCTTGCCCTGCGACGTCAGCAGCGCGAGGTCGCGCCGGATGGTCGATGCGGTGACGCCGAAGTGGTCCGCGAGCACCTCGACCTCGGCGCGGCCGTCGGTCCAGGCGAGGTCGACGATGGCGCTGCGGCGCTCGCGCGCGGGGAGCCGCCCGCGACCCTGGGACCCGATCAGCTTTTCCAGTTCGCGCTCGATCCGCGACTCGCTCGTCGGATGTTCGCTCATCCCACCTCGCCTCGCTACGGGCCGGACGGGCTCGGCGCGAGCGCGGCCGCCTGGCGCAGCGCCTCGATCATGCTACCGGCGTCGGCGGCGCCGGTGCCGGCGATGTCGAACGCGGTGCCGTGGTCGACCGAGGTGCGGATGACGGGGAGCCCAACGGTGATGTTGACGCCGGCCTCCAGGCCGAGCACCTTCACCGGGCCGTGCCCTTGGTCGTGGTACATGGCCACGATGAGGTCGTAGTCACCGCGGCTGGCCAGGAAGAACGCGGTGTCGGCGGGCAGCGGGCCCTGCGCGTCGATGCCGTCGGCGCGGCAGCGCTCCACCGCCGGCACGATCTTGCTCTCCTCCTCGCCGCGGCCGAACAGCCCGTTCTCACCGGCGTGCGGGTTGATGCCGCAGACACCGAGGCGTGGGGCGTCGACGCCGGAGTCGCGCAGGGTGGCGTGACCGCGCCGGATGGTCCGCTCGACCAGCGGCGCGTCGATGCGCTCGATGGCGTCGACGAGCCCGATGTGGGTGGTGACGTGGATGACCTTCACGGTGGGCGTAGAGAGCATCATCGAGACCTCGTCGACGCCGCACAGCTCGGCCAGCAGCTCGGTGTGGCCGGGGTAGCGGTGCCCGCCGGCGTGCAGGGCCTCCTTGTTCAGTGGCGCGGTGCAGATGGCCTGGACCCGGCCGGTCACCGCGAGCTCGCTGGCCGCCTTCACGTACCGGTAGGCGGCGTCGCCGGCGACGGCGGACAGCTCGCCGTAGGGCAGGTCGGCGGGCAGCAGGCCGAGGTCGATCACCTCGATGACACCGTCGGCGAAGGTGGCGTCCTCCGGCCCGGCGACGGCGCGCAGCTCGACGTCGACGCCGCAGATGCGCGCCGCGTCGCGCAGCCGGGCGAGGTCGCCGACGACCACCGGCCGGCACAGCTTGCCCACCCGCGGGTCGGCGAGCGCCTGGACGACCACCTCGGGGCCGACGCCGGCGCCGTCGCCCATGGTGACCGCGACCAGTGGTGGTGTCATGTGTCCTCCTCGTGCGTGAGCCGCCGGGCGACTCGCAGCAGGGTGTCCGGATCGCCGAACGCGCCGGGCTTGGTGACGACGACGTGCCCGTCCGGCGCGGTGCTGACGACGACGCCGTCGTCCCACGCGTCGCGGACCAGCAGCTCGCCGGCACCGATGGCGGCGAGGACGGCTCGGGCGGTCTCGCCGCCGGTGAGCACCAGGGTCGGATGGTCGGCGGCGGCCGGTGCTACCGCGCGGGCCAGCGCCGCGACCACGTCGGGCGAGCGTTCTGCTCCGTCGGCCGCGGCCAGGTGGACGACGGCGTTGCGTCCGGCGGTGCGCCCGGCCACCGTGGCCGCGAGACCGGGATCGGTGAGCAGCGCCGGCTCCAGCTCGACGACGGTGTCGGTCCACCCGGTCAGCCGGTCGAGCTGGGCCCGCGCCGACGGCGCCGCGCTGCCGACCACGAACAGCGCCGGTGGCCGGGCCGTGGGCGCCGGCGGGGTCGTCCCAGCCGCCGGCGCCCGGCTCGTGCGGGCCAGCGCGTGCGCCAGCCCCGCCGACCCCGCCCAGCGCACCGGCCGCCCGGTCAGCGCACCGGCGTGGACGATGTGGTCGAGGTCGGCGTCGGTCTCGGCGTCGCAGACCGGCAGCGTGGCGGCGTCGGCCGCGGCCAGCAGCGCCGCCGCCAGCCGGTCGGCCGCCCCGCGCACGACGTCGAGACCGACGACGACCGCCGGCAGCGGCCGCAGCGCCTCGGCCACCGACGACGGTGCCGGCCGCGACTCCGCGGCCCACGAGGCGCTGCGCTCCAGCGGCACGCCGTCGACCCGGACCGCTCCCCCGATGACGGTCCGGCCCAGGGCGGGCAGCGCTGGCGCGACGACCAGCGGCGCGCCGTCGGCACGCAGCGCCGCCAGCTCGGCGGCCAGTGGTCCGCGCAGCGTGGAGTCGACCTTCTTGACGACGGTGCCGCCGGCCGGCAGCAACGCCAGCGCGGACCGGCAGCGCCGGGCGGCCTCGTCCGCGCGCACGTACCGTGAGTCGGTGTCGACGGCGAGTACATCACCCTCGCGACCGTCGCCAGAATCGCGCGTCTCGCGCAGCTCCGACCACCATCGAATGCGCACAGTGCGCGGGAGGAAAGCGGCCGCAGCCTCGGCCGACCCGGTCAGGTCGTCCGCCACGAGCAGCACGGGAGCCACCATGATCAAGGCTCCTTCCTGCCACTTCGCCCGCTTTGCACGCCTTGCGCGATGGTCCGCGGCCGAACCCTCCCGGACGAGAGTGAACGCTACGTTACTTGCGCGTTTCGCGCAAAGGTGCCAATGTGATCCGCACGACTCGCGGACTTCCGGAGGTGACGATGGACGGCAGTGGTCGGTCGCGTCGCGGCATGAGCCGACGCGACCTCCTGCGGGCCGGGTTCGCGACCAGCGCCGGCCTGGCGCTCGGCCCGGTCCTCGCGGCCTGCGCCGGCCCGACCGGCACGTCCGGCGCCGGCACTCTGACGCTGGCGCTGAACCGGTCGCTGGTCAGCCTGGACAACAAGCTCAACCAGTTCGACGCGCACGTCACGGTCCAGCGCGCGGTACGCCAGGCGCTGACACGCATCGGCGACGGGCTGCGGCCGGAGCCGGTGCTGGCCGAGAGCTTCGAGCTCGCCTCGCCCACCGCGTGGCGGGTGCGGCTGCGCCCCGAGGCCGTGTACTCCGACGGCACGCCGGTCACTGTCGCCGACGTCGCCACCGCGCTGGAGATGTACCAGCAGGTAGAGGCGTCCTTCGTCGGCAACCAGTTCCCGGAGTGGCCGCAGGTCGAGCAGGTCGACGACCAGACGTTCGACCTCGTGACCCAGCGGCCGCTGGTCGGTCTCGACGCCCTGATGAGCAACATCCTCATCTCCCCGGCCGCGGCGAACCTGCCGGAGGAGCTGTCCGACGGCGTCGGTTCCGGCCCGTACCTGGTCACCGAGGCCAACCGCGGCACCGGCGACTACACGCTGCGGGCCAACCCCGACTACTGGGGCCCGGCGCCGGGCGTGGAGCGGGTGAGCATCCGCTTCCTGCCCGAGGAGACCAGCCGGGTGCTCGCACTGCGCAGCGGCGAGGTCGACGTCATCGACTCCATCTCCCCCGACTCCGCCGAGCAGCTCGACGGGCTGCCCGGCATGAACCTCCTGCAGGCTCAGGGAACCCGCCTGGTCCAGCTCTTCTACAACTTCCGCAAGCCGCCGGAGCACCCGCTCTCCCGCCCGGCGGTCCGGCGGGCGCTGAGCTTGGCCATCGACGGCCCGAGCATCGTGCGCGACGTGCTGCTCGACAGCGTCACACCCACCGACGGCGTCGTCCCGCTCAGCCTGGACGGCGCGTACGAGGTCGGGAGCTTCGAGTTCGACCCACGCCGGGCCCGGCAGATGCTCGACGCCGAGGGTGTGGACGACCTCGAGCTCACCATCATCTGGGAGTCCGGTGAGTTCGCCTCCGACGCCTACGTCATGGAGGCGGTCGCGCAGATGCTCGGCGACATCGGCGTGCGGGCGCACCTGCGCCAGTTCGAGCCCGGCGGCGACCTCCCCACCTGGCGGCAGGGCCGCGGCGGCGACTTCGACATCATCGGCAACGGCTACGGCAACCAGACCGGACTGGCGCTGACCAGTCTGCAGGGCCTGTTCGCCGGCACCCCGGAGATGGAAGCCACCGGCGACGCGTTCATGGGCTTCGTCTACGACGACATCGCCGGCGGCATCACGGCGGCCGCGGCCGAGACCGACGACGAACGCCGGGCGGTGCTGCTGGAGGACGTCCAGCGCTCCATCTGGGACCTCTGGCCGGCGATGTGGGCGTTCACGCAGGACGTGCTGCTGGCACACCGCGACACCGTGAGCGGCCTGGACCTGCTGCCCATCAACTCCTACGACCTCGCCGCGGTGCGGCTCGAGGAGGGCTGACCCGTGGCCCGCTACCTGGCACTTCGCATCGCGCAGAGCCTGCTGACCGTCTTCCTCATCGTCTCGACGGTGTTCGTGCTGGTCCGCCTCGCGCCGGGCGACCCGGCCGCGGCCGTGGGCGGGCCGCTGGCGACGACGGAGGACCTGCAGGCCATCCGCGAGGAGATGGGTCTGGTCGACTCCGTCCCGCAGCAGTACTGGCACTTCATCACCGGGCTGTTGCAGGGCGACCTGGGCATGTCGTACTCGTTCCGCGAGCCGGCGCTGGACGTCGTGCTGGAGCGGCTGCCCTACACCATCACCCTGGCCGGTGCGGCGATCCTGCTGACGGCTCTGGTCGCCATCCCGCTCGGGGTGTTCACCGCCCGGCGGGCCAACACCGGCTGGGACCTCGGCGCCAACGTCGGCACCATCGCCGGGCAGTCCATGCCGGAGTTCTGGACCGGCATCATGCTGCTGACACTGCTGGCCGTGGTCGTGCCGATCTTCCCCGCGTCCGGCTTCACCACCTGGTCGGGGCTGGTGCTGCCGGCCGTCACCATCGCACTGCTGCAAGTGGCGCTGATCTCGCGGCTGGTGCACCGCGAGATGGCCGCCAACCTGGCCGCTCCGTACGTCACGGTGGCGCGTTCGCGCGGCTCAGCCGAGCGCGCGCTGACCTGGCGGTACGCGTTCGCCAACTCGTCCATCCCGGTGTTGACGGCGCTGGGCACCAGGTTCGCGTCGATGCTCAACGGGGTCGTCGTGGTCGAGGTGGTGTTCGCCTGGCCGGGCATCGGTTCACTGGTGGTGCGGGCCCTGGAGACGCGCGACTACCCGCTCATCCAGGCCACCGTGCTGGTGACCAGCCTGCTGGCCATCGGGGTACAACTGCTCGTCGACCTGCTGTACCCGTTGCTCGATCCGCGGGTGCGCGTCGGAAAGGCGGTGTCGCGATGACATCCGAGGTGCAGGCGGCCCGTCCGAGCGCCGTCACACCGGACCGGCTCGAGCACTCGGCGGCGGCGCTGCGGCGACGCGCCAGCCGGCTCAAGATCGTCCTGGGCTCGGTGCTGGCCGGCGTGGTGGTGGTCCCGATCCTGCTGGCGAACGTGCTGCCGCTGCCGGACCCGCTCGAACAGGACCTCTCCCAGCGCCGGCTGCCGCCGTTCACCGACGGCCATCTGTTCGGCACCGACCAGCTCGGCCGCGACCTGCTCTCGCGGATTCTGCACGGCGGCCAGGTGTCACTGACCATCGGCGTGCTCGCGGTGCTGGTCTCCGGCGTCGTCGGTGTCGTCGCGGGCGCGGCCGCGGGCTATTACGGACGGTGGGTCGATGCCGTCGTCTCCCGGCTGCTCGAGGCGCAGCTGTCGGTGCCGCTGCTGCTCCTGCTCCTGCTCGTGGTGGCCCTGTTCGGTCCGTCGATCACGGTGATCACGCTGGTCATCGCGTTCGCGCAGTGGCCGGAGCCGGCCCGGCTCACCCGCGCCATGGTGTTGGTCGAGCGGGAGAAGCCGTACGTTGCCGCGGCCCGGGTGCTCGGCCTGCGCCGGGCGGGCGTCCTGGTCCGCCACGTGGTACCGAACATCGTCAACCAGGTGGTCGTGGTCATGCTGCTGCTCCTGGCACAGGCGGTACTGCTGGAGAGTGCGCTCAGCTTCCTCGGCGCCGGCGTCGAGCGGCCGCACCCGACGTGGGGCCGCATCATCGCCGACGGCCAGGGCTACATCACCACCTCGTGGTGGCTGGTGACGCTGACCGGCCTGGTCATCGTGCTGCTGGTGGTCGGGGTCAACCTCCTCGGCGACGGGCTGCGCGACCGGGTGTCGCGGTCGCGCGGCGGGAAGGGAGAGCCGCAATGACGCTGCTCGACGTGCAGGACCTGCAGGTGGAGCTGATGACCGAGGCCGGGGTCGTCCGCGCGGTCGACGGCATCTCGTTCACCGTCGACCGGTCCGAGACGGTCACGCTGATCGGCGAGTCCGGCAGCGGCAAGTCCACTACCGCGATGGCGGTGCAGGCCCTACTGCCGGAGCGGCTGGCGGTGGTGTCCGGCCGGTGCGTGGTGGACGGCGTCGACGTCGTGGCCCGGCCGCGTGAGGCGGGCAAGCTGCGCGGGCGCACCATCGCGATGATTCCGCAGGACCCCATGACGGCGCTCAGCCCGGTCGCCACGGTGGGCCGGCAGCTCGGCGAGGTGCTGGCCCGCAGCGAACCGGGACTGTCCCGCTCCGCCCGCCGCGAGCGCGCCACCGACCTGCTGGACTCCGTGCGCATCACCGACCCGCGCCGTCAGCTCGACGCCTACCCGCATCAGCTCTCCGGAGGCATGCTGCAGCGGGTGCTCATCGCGATCGCGCTGGCCATCGATCCGCACCTGCTGGTGGCCGACGAGCCGACCAGCGCCCTGGACGTGACCGTCCAGGCCGGCATCCTCGACCTGCTGCTGGACCTGCAGGACCGCACGTCCGCCGGCATCCTCATGATCACGCACGACATCGGCGTCGCCCGGCTGGTCAGTGACCGGGTGCACGTCATGCGCGACGGCCGCTTCGTCGAAAGCGGCGAAGTCGAGGCCGTCGTCGGCGCGCCTCAGCAGGACTACACCCGCCGGCTGCTGGACGCCGTTCCGCGGCTGGGAGCCTGGACCGACGGAGGTGTGGCATGACCCCGACCGGCGAGCCGCTGCTGGCGGTGCGCGACCTCTGCGTCGACTACACCGTCGACCGGCGCCGCAACCGGGTGGTCGACGGCGTCAGCTTCGACCTCGCGCCCGGACGGACGCTGGCCGTCGTCGGCGAGTCCGGCTGCGGCAAGTCCACGCTCGCCCGCGCGCTCGTGCGGTTGGAGACGCCGGCCGAGGGCTCCATCCGCTACGCCGGCCGCGACCTCGCCACGCTCGGCGAGCGCGAGCTGCGACCGCTCCGCGGCGACATCCAGATGATCTTCCAGGATCCGTACGGCTCGCTCGACCCGCACCTGACCGCGGCCGGCATCGTCGCCGAGCCGCTGCGGCTGCGCGGCGTGTCCGACCGGGCCGAGCGGCGCCGGCGGGCCGTCGAGCTGCTCACCCGGGTCGGGCTGACGCGTGAGCACGCCGACCGGCGCCCGCCGGAGTTCTCCGGCGGTCAGCGCCAGCGCATCGGCATCGCTCGCGCGCTGGCCAGCCGGCCCAAGATCCTCATCTGCGACGAGGCCACCAGCGCTCTCGACGTCTCGGTGCAGGCGCAGGTCCTGGAGCTGCTGCGGGAGCTGCAGGACCAGGAGGACATCGCCTACCTGTTCATCTCGCACAACCTCGGTGTGGTCCGCGAGATCAGCCAGGAGGTCGCGGTCATGTCGCGCGGCACGTTCGTCGAGCACGGTCCCACCGAGGAGGTGCTGAGCCGGCCTCGGCACGAGTACACCCGGCAGCTGCGCCGAGCCGCGCTCGACCCCGCCCTCATCGCCGGCCGCAAGCCCCGGCTGTTCGCCGCCGTCCCCGCCACCGGAGCCGCCTCGTGACCCCTCCGCGCCCTGTCCTGGGCACCATGACCTTCGGCGATACCGTCGACCGCGAAACCGCCGCCAGCCTGCTCGACCTCGCGCGCGACGCCGGCGTTACGGAGCTGGACACGGCCAACGTCTACGCCGGCGGCGCCACCGAGGAGCTGCTCGGCGCCCTGCTGGCGGCCCGGCCCGGCGTGTTCTCGGTGGCCACGAAGGCCGGCATCGCGCACCCGGACGCCGGCGACGCCCCGCCGCTGTCGGCGCGGGCGCTGCGGTCGTGCCTCGAGGGAAGCCTGAAGCGGCTGCGCCTGGACCGCGTCGACCTGTTCTATCTGCACCAGCCCGACCCGGCCACACCGTTCGCCGAGACCGTGGAGGCGGTCGCCGGGCTGGTGCGCGACGGGCTGGTCGGCGGGGTCGGCGTGTCGAACTTCGCCGCCTGGCAGATCGCCGAGCTGCGTCAGCTGTTCACCGCGGCCGGACTGCCCGGGCCCGTGGTCGCGCAGCAGCTCTACAACCTGGTGGCCCGGCGCATCGACGACGAGTACGTCGCGTTCGCCCAGGCCAGCGGCATCGAGACCATCGTGTACAACCCGCTCGGTGGGGGGCTGTTGTCGGGCCGGTACACCTTCGAGGCCGCGCCCGAGGAGGGCAGGTTCGCCACGTCGAAGCTGTCGCCGATGTACCGGGAACGGTACTGGGACGAGCGGATGTTCGCCGCGGTGGGCGCGCTGTCGGTCATCGCGGCCGACGCCGGCATCGGGCTGCCGGAGCTGGCGCTGCGCTGGCTGGCGTCGCAGCCGGTGGTCGGGTCCGTGCTGGTCGGCGCGTCGCGGCCGGCACACCTGACGGCGAACCTGGCGGCACTGGCGCGCGGCCCGCTGCCGGCCGACGTCGTCGAACGCTGCGACGATGTCGGACGTGAGCTGCGCGGTCCCATGCCCGCGTACAACCGCTGAGAAGAGGGAGACCCTGCCTTGGGAGACAGCACCGCCGCGGTCCGGGCCGTCGAGCGCATCCGCCGCCGTGAGCGCTCCATCGGCTACTGGATCGCGCTGGACAACCCGGTCGGCACCGAGCGGATCGCCCGGCTCGGCTACGACTACGTCGGCGTCGACGCCCAGCACGGCCTGCTCGACTACAAGGGCTGGCTGGCCGCGCTGATGGCCATCGAGGCCGGCGGTCGCAGCGCTGGCCTGGTCCGGGTGCCCGCCAACGACCTCACCTACATCGGGCAGGCCCTCGACGCCGGCGCGCACGGCGTCATCGTCCCGCTGGTCGACACCGCGGACGAGGCCGCGGGCGCCGTCCGGGCCTGCCGGTACCCACCGGCGGGCGGGCGCAGCTACGGGCCGATGCGCTCCGGGCTGCGCATCGGGCCGGCGCCGGCCGCGGCGAACGCGCACGTGCTGTGCGTCGTAATGGTCGAGACGATGACCGCGCTGGACAACGTCGAAGCGATCGCGGCAACCCCCGGCCTGGACGGCGTCTACGTCGGGCCGTCCGACCTCACGCTGGCGCTGGGCGGTGCGTCGTCGACGGACGCCGCGGTGGCCGGCGCGCTGGACGAGGCCGCGGCCAGGGTCGCCGCCGCGGCTGAGGCGAACGGCATCGCCGCCGGCATCCACTGCCCGGACGGAGCCACCGCGCACCGGCGCCTGGGGCAGGGCTTCACGTTCGCGACCGTCAGCTCCGACCTGCTGCACCTCGAACGGGCCGCGGCGGCGCACCTCGGCGCGGCACAAGGCGCTGACCTGGCGCGAGACTGACCCGCCCCGTGGAGTCGATCGACCACGCACTGGCCACCGGGCGGCGCGGGCTGCGGACCCGGCCCGGCACCTTCCTGCTCGGGCCGACCGGAGCCCGGCTGTGGGCGGACTACCTGGAACCACGGCCGGGCTTCGTCGGCGCGATCGACCTGGTGCACAAGCTCAACCTCCCGCTGCTGTTCACGGTCACCGGCGCGGAGCTGGTGGAGCCGTGGGAGACGCGGTGGCGGCCCAGCCACCTGTCGGTCAGCGCGTCCTCGGCATCCGGGGTCGAGCTGGTCGAGGACAAGTTCGTCACCTGGTCCGACTGTGCGGTGTCGCAGCAGGTGTGGACCAACCATTCCTCGACACCGGTGACGCTGCGGCTGGAGGTGGACCGCTCGTGGATCGGCGCCGACGGCTCCGGGTCCCGGTCGGTCGAGCGGCACGGCTTCACGGTGCTGGCGGTGGTGCGCGCGTCTGTGGCGGCGCTGTGGGACGGCCTGGTGGTCGGGCCGGGCGAGCGGGTGCAGGTCGTCGTCGCGGCGGCGTTGGGGCTGGCGGGAACCGACACCCGCGACGAGCTGGAGGGCCGACTGGACGCCGTCGTCGACGGCTCGGGCACCGCCGGCGGGCACGCGCCCGGCGCCGTCGTCGAGCGGCAGGTCCGGGAGTACCAGGAGTGGTTCGACCAGGCGCCGTCGTTCACCAGCAGCGACCCGGTGCTCGACCGCACCTGGGCGTATCGGTGGTTCCTGCTGCGCCACAACCTGGCGATGCCGCGTTACGGCGGCCTGGAAGGTCCGTTGTTCTACGAGGGCCGCGCGCACAAGATGACCAAGGCGCCGTGGGACCCGGCCGGGTGGGAGTTCAGCAAGCTGATCCCGCTGTCCAGCCCGATGCACCTGCTCGACGTGCGCTGGCACCCCGACGCGTCGCTGGGCGCCGGCCTGTGGCGCACGCTGCGGGCGGCGCAGGGCCAGGACGGGTTGTACCGCAGCCGGACGGTCGGCCAGGAGTTCCACGCGTACGCGAACTTCCTGGGCTGGGCGAGCTACCAGTACGCGCAGGTCCACCGCGACGTGCCGGACGCGGCGGCGATGCTGGAGTCGCTGGCCGCGCAGGTCCGCGGCGAGCGCGAGCTCCTGGCCACCGGCGGCGACGAGCTGCCGATCGAGACCGAGCACATCCTGACCGGCAAGGAGTACCAGCCCAGTTACTGGGCCTTCGACGACTACCCCGACGACCCGCGCGACCGCTCCGGTTACACACCGCTGAAGCGCGTCGACCGGGCGGTCTACCACTACCGCAACGCCCGCGGGGTGGCGGCGCTGGCGCGGCTGCTGGAGGTGCCGGGGTTCGACGAGTTCGACGCGCTGGCCGACGCCGTCGCCGGCGATGTCCTGGCCAAGCAGTGGGACGACGCGACGGGGTTCTTCTACGACCTACACCACCGGACCGACGAGAAGGCGATGGTCCGCAACGTCGTCGGGTTCTACCCGTACTGGGCCGGACTGGTCGGCGCCGAGCACCTTTGCGGGCTGGACGCGGCCCTGGACCTGTTCGACACCGGTGCGCCGCTGCCGTCGGTGGCGCCGGACTGCCCCGTCTACAGCCCCACCGGCTCCTGGCGCGGCGTCTACGTCAAGGGCCGCAACGGCTGCTCGTGGAACGGACCGACCTGGCCGTACACCAACGGCGTGGTCATCGACGGCGTCGGCACGACGAGCCGGCGGTTCGGGCACCGGTACGACGCCGAGTTCGGGCGGCTGCTGCGCTCCTACGCGCTGCTGCACTTCCAGCAGCGCGACGGCCGCACCCCGTACCTCGTCGAGCACTACGACAGCGACACCGGCGAGCCCATCAGCGACGAGGTCGACTACCTGCACTCCTACTTCATCGACCTCGTCGTCCGCCACGTCGCCGGGCTGTGCGTGGACGACGACGGCCGGGGACTCACCGTCGACCCGCTCGACATCGGGTTGTCGTCATTCTCGCTGACCGGGCTCCGGGTGGCCGGGCGCCGCGTGGACGTGACCTACGACCGGTCCGCCGGGCTGCGGGTCTCGGTCGACGGTGTCGAGGCCGCGGCCACGACGAAGCTCGGGCTCGCCGCGCTGCGGGTGCCGCTCACCTGATCGCGCGGCCGGCGCGACGCCCGGCTCAAGCCGGACGCTCGTACGTCTCCGCCGCCGAGTCCGGCTCCGCCGCGCCCACGATGAAGGCGCCCGCCTGCTCCAGCGCCAGCGCCGCCTCGGGCAGGAACGACCAGTAGATGTGGAACACGTGGGTGGCCACCGGGTAGAGCGCCAGCCGCGCGTCGACGCCCGCGGCCCGGGCCCGTTCGACCAGCAGCCGGCTCTCGTGCAGGACGAAGTCTCCCGTCGCCACCTGCACCAGCATCGCCGGCAGGCCGGACAGGTCGACGCCCAGCGGGTCGAGCAAGGGGTCGCCGGGCGGGTGCCCGTCGAGGTAGCGCTCCGCGTTGATCCGGGCCAGCTGCGCGATACCGTCCTGCTCGGGGTGGACGGTGTCGTCGCGCAGGTACCGGCAGGCCAGGTCGACCCACGGGCACAGCAGCACCACCCGGCCGGGCAGCGGCTCGCCCGCGGCCTTGAGCCTCAGCAGCACCGACATGGCCAACCCGCCGCCGGACGACTCACCCACCAGCGCCACGTCGGCCGGCGAGTCCGCGCGCTCGAGCAGCCACCGGTAGGCCGCCAAGGCATCGTCGACGGCGGCCGGGTAGCGGTGCTCCGGGGCCAGCCGGTAGTCCGGCACCAGAACCGAGGCGCCGGCCGCCGCTGCCAGCGCTCCGGCCAGCGGCCGCGTCCCGTACGCCGAGCCGACCACATACCCGCCGCCGTGCGCGAGCAGCACCGTCGGGCGGCCGGCACCGCCGTCGCGGCCGAACACCAGCGACGGCACACCGCCCGCGGTGACCGGGCGCATGCCGATCTCGGCGGGCACCGGGAACTGCGCGTTGAGCGCCTCGTTCGCGGCACGGAACTCGTCGAGGTCGTTGGCGGCCTCGGCCAGCGGGCGGGTGAGCTGGGTGACCCGCTCGTCGACCTCGCCGCCGATGGACCGCGTGGTGACGACGGCGTCGTCCAGGTCGGCGAGCATGCTGCGCGAGCGCGACAGCAGCGCCTCGCCGGCCAGGGTGAGCTCGACCCGCTGGGTGTTGCGGCGCAGCACCTGCACCCGTAGCAGCCGTTCGAGCGAGCTGATCTGCCGGCTCAGAGCCGGCTGCGACAGGAACAGGCGCTCGGCGGCCCGGCTGAAGTTGAGCTCCTCGGCGACTGCGACGAACGCCCGCAGGTGGCGCAGCTCGATCGCCTCCGGTGCCCGCGGCAGCTCGATCAGCCGGGCTGGTCGCTCGTGTGCCATGCCCCGAGTATGGCCCACGTCACAGACATCCACCCATGCCGATGGCGCATGACGCCTATGCATCAACGGCCTTTCCCCGCAGGCCAGGGCCGGGGACAGGGTGTCGGCATGACGCAGATCCAGTCGCTGACGACTCTGGCGCCGGGCTGCGCGACCATCGTGTTGCGCGGCCCGGCCGAGCCAGTGCGCGGGGTCGTGCACTGGCCGCGGCTGCCGCTGCCGCCCGCCGGGCCCCGACCGGTCGCCGTCGTCGTCTCGCCGTCCACCGGTGACCGGTTGGTGCCGCCGGAGCGGCTGGCCCGCCCACTCGTCGCCGACGCCCAGCTCATGGTGCTCGCTCTGACGGTGCCCGAGCCGCGGGCGGCGGCCGACGTCGAGGCGGTCTGGACGGCGCTGCTGTGGGTGGCCGACCACGCACGTGAGATCGACGGCGACCCGGACCGGCTGCTGCTGATCGGCCAGGCCGGCGCTGCCGACGTCGCGCGCACCCTCGCCGGCCGCGCCCACGAGGCCGGCTGGCCGCCGCTGTGGCGGCTCGTGCTGCTGCCCTCCACCCCGGAATCACGGGACCTGCCGCCGTCCGGCCCAGGCCCGCCGGCGCTCGCCGAGCTCACCACGCCAGCAGAACCCGTCCAACCGTATGAACGGAGACACCTCTCATGAGCATCGACCTCGATCGCACCGAGGAAGCCGCACCGCGTGCCACCCGGCGCGAGTGGGTCGGGCTGGCCGTACTGGCCCTGCCGACCCTCCTGCTGTCCCTGGACGTCAGCGTCCTCTACCTCGCGTTGCCGCAGCTCAGCGCCGACCTCGGCGCGTCGTCGACGCAGCAGCTGTGGATCAGCGACATCTACTCGTTCATGATCGCCGGGTTCCTGGTGATCATGGGTTCGCTCGGCGACCGGATCGGCCGGCGCCGGTTGCTGCTGGTCGGCGGCGCCGCGTTCGCCGCCTGTTCCGTGCTGGCCGCCTACTCGACCAGCCCGGAGATGCTGATCGTCTCCCGGGCGCTGCTCGGCATCGCCGGCGCCTCGCTGATGCCGTCCACCATGGCGCTGATCCGCACCATGTTCCTGGACCCCAAGCAGATGGCCGTGGCGCTGAGCATCTGGTTCTCCTGCTTCATGGGCGGCATGACGCTCGGGCCGCTGGTCGGCGGCGCGCTGCTGGAGCAGTTCTGGTGGGGGTCGGCGTTCCTGCTCGGCGTGCCGGTCATGCTCCTGCTGTTGACCGTCGGGCCCGGGCTGCTGCCGGAGCACCGCGAGGGCGTCGCCGCCGGCCGGCTGGACCTCGCCAGTGTCGCGCTGTGCATCGCGGCGGTGCTGCCGGCCATCTACGGCCTCAAGGAGTTCGCCCGCGACGGCGCCGGCACGGTACCGGTGGCGACCTTGGCGATCGGGATCGCGCTCGGTGCGACGTTCGTCCGCCGGCAGCGCCGCCTCGCCGACCCGCTGCTTGACCTGCGGCTGTTCGCCAACCGCCGCTTCACGGTGTCGCTCGGCGCGTTCCTGCTGGTGGGCGTCGTCATGGCCGGCATCTCGTTCGCGGCGGCACAGTACCTGCAGCTCGTCCTGGGGCTGTCGCCGCTGACGGCCGGGCTGTGGCTGATTCCGCAGAACGTCGCCATGGTCACCGCCACCCTGCTGGCGCCCCGCCTGGCGCAGCGGTTCAGTACGCCCGATCTGCTGGCCGCCGGGCTCGGGCTGGCCGGCGCCGGCCTGCTGCTGCTCACGCAGGTGGGCGCGGACGGCCTGGCGCTGCAGGTAACCGCGCTGACGGTGTCAGCGTTCGGCGTGGGTGTGCCGATGGCGCTCGTGATGACCCTGATCCTGGCCGCCGCTCCCCCGGACCGGGCCGGCTCCGCGTCGGCGCTGTCCGAGACGTCCGGCGAGTTCGGCATCGCGCTCGGGGTCGCCGCGCTCGGCAGCACGGCCGTCGCCGTCTACAGCGGGCGCATCGACGAGCTGCTTCCGGCCGGGGCGCCGGAGCCGCTGGTCGCCGCCGCACACGAGAGCCTGGCGGCGACGGCGGCCGCGGTGGCGTCGCCGGCGACGGCCGACGCGGGGTTCGGCGACGCGGTCCTGTTCGCCGCGCAGACCGCGTTCACCAGCGGGTTCAACGTGGTCGGCGCGGTCGGCGGAATCGTGATGATCGCCGTGGCCGTGGTGTCGCGGGCGATGCTGCGCGGCTGACGGCGCGTAGGCGTCGCTCAGGGCAGGACGGCCGCCCGGACGCACAGGACGTCGGGCAGGTGCTGGATCACCTCGGTCCAGGTGTCGCCCTCGTCGGCGCTGGCGTAGACCGAGCCGTCGCGGGTGCCGACATACACGCCGGCCGATCCCTCGACGTCGTCGACGGTCATGGCGTCGCGCAGCACCACGCCGTAGAAGCCGCCGGGCAGGCCGTCGACGGAGCGGGACCAGGTCTTGCCGGCGTCGTCGGTGCGCCACACCTGCAGCTGCCGCTCGGGCGGGGTGCGTTCACCGTCGGCGACGAGCGGCGCGACCCAGGCGGTGCCGGCGCGGTGCGGGTGCGCGACGATCGGGAACCCGAAGTCGGCGGGCAGGCCGTCGGCGATGGACTGCCAAGTGGCACCGCCGTCGCCGGAGCTGTAGACGCCGCCGTGGTTCTGCGCGTAGAGGCGGTCCGGGTCGACGACGTCGCGCGACACCTTGTGCACGCACTGGCCGTACTCGGGCGGGTCGCCGGGCAGGAAGTCGGTGCGGATACCGGTGTTGGACGGGTTCCAGCTGGCGCCGGCGTCGTCGGAGACGTAGACGCCGCCGGTGGACATGGCGACCAGAACCCGTTGGTCGTCGGTGGGGTGCGGCAGCACGGTGTGGATGGCCTGGCCGCCGAAACCCGGCTCCCAGGTGGGGCGGTGCGGATGGTCCCACAACGGCTCGACCAGCGAGAACGTCTCACCGTTGTCCTCGGAGCGCCACAACGCGGACGGCTGCGAGCCGGCCCAGACGACGCCCGGCCGCTCGGCGGTGTCGGGGCGCAGCTGCCAGACCGCCTCGACCGACGCGTCCGCCTCGGGCGGGAACTTGATGCCGCTGCCGTCGCGCGCCTCGGTCCAGGTGCCGCCGAGGTCGTCGGACCAGGAGACACCCGGGCCCCAGTGCGAGCTGCTGGCGCCCACCAGGATGCGCGGTCGCTCGCCGCGGGAGTCGATGGCGCAGGCGGCCACCGAGTGCATGAGGAAGTGCGGCCCGTCGACCGACCACGTCCACCGGTCGGCGCTGCGCAGCAGCCACAGACCCTTCTTCGTGCCAACGGCGAGCAGGACGTCGTTCATGGTGGTCGCCTCCCCAGGGTGCAGCGGCGTTGCTGTCAGGGAGCCAGGCTACGCCTCGGGTCCGACAACGACGTTCGCCATCGGCTCGCCAGCCGCCAGCCGGGTCAGCTGCGACTGCACCAGCCGCTTCGCCCGCGGGTGGAACGCCGACGACAGCCCGCCGACGTGCGGCGAGATCAGCGCGTTCGGTAGCGTCCACAGCGGGTGGCCGGGCGGCAGCGGCTCGGGGTCGGTGACGTCCATGCCCGCGCGCAGCCGGCCGGTCTCCAGCTCCGCGACCAGCGCGTCGGTCCGCACGATCGGCCCGCGCGCGACGTTCACCAGCAGCGCGCCGTCGCGCATGCGCGCCAGGAAGTCCGCGTCGACCATGCCGCGCGTCTCGTCGGTCAACGGGCAGATCAGGATGACGACGTCGGCGCGACCGAGCAGCTCCGGCAGGGAGTCATAGCCGGCGACGCCCTCCCGCGCGGTCCGGGCGACCTTGAGCACGTCGCACTCGAACGGCAGCAGCCGCGCCTCGATGGCCCGGCCGATCGCGCCGTATCCGACCACCAGCACCGTCTTGTCCGCCAGCGACTCGTACCACGCCTGCAGCCAGTCGCCGGACGGCGCGGCACGCACGAACTCCGGGACGCCCCTCAGCGACGCCAGCGTCAGCGTCACCGCGAGCTCGGCCGTGCTGGCGTCGTGCACGCCGCGGGCGTTGCACAGTGTCAGCCCGTCCCGCAGGTGCGGGAGGACGTGCTCGTAGCCGGCGGTCAGTGTCTGCACGACGCGCAGCTTCGGCATCCGTTCGATCAGGTCGGTGGCCGGTGCCGCGAAGCTGTACGGGATGACGTACAGCTCCACCCGGTCCAAGACCTCCTGATCCGGAATGTCCGACGTGTCGGCGCTGGTCATCAGCTCGGGGCCGGACTTCGCCGTCGACTCGCCGGCCCAGGTGTGCACGTCGAGGCCGGGCGGCAGAGCCAACGAGTGCGCCGGATACGGGATGAGTACGTCAACCATGGCTCTCGAACCTACCGCTGCCGCGTGTCAGGATGGTGCGGTGTCCGCCCGACGAACACTCGTCGCCGTCTCCGTCGTCGCCTCAGTCGTCCTGCTGGCCGGGTGCGCAGGCTCCGATGACGAGGACGCCTCGGACGGGTCCAGCGGGTCGCCGTCGGCGTCCGGCTCGCCGTCGGGGACGGATTCGCCCGCGCCGACATTGGACACCGGCACCCCGTCGGAGCCGTCGTCGCCCGTTCCCGCGCCCGGCCCGGTCACCCCGACGGCCGCCGAGGAGATCGTCACCGGGCTCGACGCGCCGTGGAGCATCGCGTTCCTGCCCGACGGCAGCGCCCTGGTCACGCAGCGCGACGAGGGCACCATCGTGCTGGTCGACGACACCGGCTCGGTGACGCCGGTCGGCGCGGTGCCCGGGGTCGACGGTGAGGGCGAGGGCGGCCTGCTGGGCATCGCGTTCGACCCGCGGTCGCCGTCCACGCTGTATGTCTACGCGACCATGGGCTCGCAGAACGTCGTGCAGCGCACCACCTACGCCGACGGCGCCCTGGGACCGTTCGAGGTGGTCATCGACGGCATCCCGGCCGGCACCCGCCACGACGGCGGCCGGCTCCTGTTCGGCCCGGACGACATGCTCTACATCTCCACCGGCGAGAGCGGCAACCCCGAGGACGCGCAGGACCTCGAGAGGCTCGGCGGCAAGATCCTGCGCATGACGCCGGCCGGCGAGGTACCGGCGGACAACCCGTTCCCCGGCTCCCCCATCTGGTCCTTCGGCCACCGCAACATCGAGGGCCTCGCCTTCGACGACGACGGCCAACTGTGGGCCTCGGAGTTCGGCGACCGGGCCGCCGACGAGCTCAACCGCATCCAGGCCGGCGCCAACTACGGCTGGCCCGACGTCGAGGGCATCGCCGGCGACGAGCGCTACGTCGACCCCGTCGTCGAATGGCGCCCCACCGCCGAAGCGTCGCCGAGCGGGCTGGCCTACGTACGCGACACGTTCTTCGTCGCCGCCCTGCGCGGCGAACGGCTGTGGCAGGTCCCGTACGTCGACGGCGCGGCGGGCTCGCCGGTGGCGTTCGTCGAGGACTACGGCCGGCTCCGCGACGCCGTCGTCGCCCCGGACGGCACGCTGTGGGTGCTGACCAACAACACCGACGGGCGCGGGGACGCGCGCGAGGGCGACGACCGGATCCTGCGGCTGACGCTGTCGCCGTAACGCCTGTCGCAGGGTGCGTTCCCGGCCTTCGGGTCAGGGTGGACCCTGGGCGCGGAATCAGGGAGCGTTCGTCATCGAGTCGGAACCGCGAGCGGTGTATCCGGTCCTAACGTAGGACCATGTCCAACGAGGCAGGGGCGAGAACGATCAGGCGCGGCACGGGTCGCACGGTCCGGCGGCCGGTCCGGCGCGGGCTGTCCGTGGCGGCCGTGATCGCCGTGGGGTTCGCCGGCGTGACCGCGCTGTACTGGATCACGCACTCCAGCGAGACGGTCACGGTCCCGGAGACGATCTTGCGGGTCGAGATCGAGGTCGCCTCGGGCCGGGTGGACGTCGTCGGCTCCCCGGACGGGGAGACCACGCTCGACTTCTCCGCGCGGTCCGGGTGGCTGCGCGACGGCGGCATCGACCACGAGGTCGACGGGACGACCCTGCGGGTGACCGGTGGCTGCGACTCCGGCGTCTTCCTCGGCCTGTGGTGCCAGTCCGACGTGACGATCACCGTACCTGCCGACGCCGTCGTCGTCGCGCAGGTGTCGGCAGGGACTCTGTCGGTGTCAGGGCTGTCGGCCGAGGCCATCCTGGAGTCCAGCGCCGGCGACGTGCTGGTGTCGGACCACCGCGGCCCGGTGACCGCGCACTCGGCCGCCGGCTCCGTCGAGCTCGAGAACGTGGACGCCTCGGTCGTGAAGGCGACGTCGAGTGCCGGGTCGGTGTACGTCTCCGCGGTCACCCCGCCGACCTCGTTGGACGCGGAGTCCAGCGCCGGCGACGTCACCGTCGAGGTCCCGGACGACGTCACGTACGACGTCGAGACCGACTCCAGCATCGGCGACGCCCGCGTCGAGGTGCCGACGATGTCCGGCGCCCGCCACGAGATTAGGGCGTTCTCCAGCGCCGGGAGCGTCCTGGTGACCGGCATCCGGCAGTGACGGCGTCGCCAGCCCGGCTCGGTGCACCGGCCGACGCCGCCTCCGCCGGTCCATACCGCCCTGACCGATCCGTACCGCTGAGGCCAGCATGGCCCGGCGTCGCGATGCGCGGGTCAGCCGATTTCGATGGTCTGCCTCTCGCCGATACGCACCTGGACCGTGGACGTCAACGGCTCCGCGTCCAGCGCGCCGGAGGCTCCGGTGGTCGCCGTCCACGTCGCCGTCCACGTGCTGGTGGCGCTGACCCGGTAGGCGGTTCCCGGCTGGTCGCGGCTGGTGTGCTCGTAGCGGTAGCCGCAGTCGGGTGAGTCACGGACGCCGTACGCCACGCGATACTCCCGCCCGGGCGTGCCGCAGGTGATGGAGCCTCCGTCACCCATGTCCCATTGGACCTGCTCGACGGTGGTGGTGACAGTCACCGTGACACCGCCGACGGTGACGGACTCCTCCAGCGGTCCCCAGGTCGTAGTCTCCGGGTCGGCGACCCACATCCACACCGGCGCGCCGACCAGCCCGATGCTGTCCGGGTTCTGTTCGAGCGGAGTCGGCGCCAGCCCGATCTCCACCGGCTCGCGCGGCATGGAGTCGAGGATCCCCTGCGCCACCGCTTCCGGATCGATGACGGGTTGCTCCGTGCCGGGCGCCTCGGCCAACCACATCAGCCCATACGCGCCCCAGTGGATGCCGCCGCCCCAGCCCGCCAGCTTGCGCCACTCGTACATCCACCCCTGGTCCGGCGGACCTTCCCAGTACCCGAGGTGACTCAACCCCCCATCCGGCGGCCGATACAGCTCGTTCTCGTAGCGCTCTAGTGGCCGGACGTAGCGATCAAGGACTGCCGCGAACTCGAAACCAGCGATCTGGCACGGTGCTGGGTCCACCAGTGGCTCCTGCTGCGTGCAACCGGTGAGATGACCCAGCTCGTCATCAATAGGAGGCTCCGGGTGCACGCAACCCGAACCGTTGTAGAAGGTGCCGGGAGGACAACCATCGTCCGCCGTAGCCAATTCACTGAGCGCAAGCTGCAGTAGCAACACGCACAAAACGACCCTGGCCATCCGGCTCAACATTGCTCGTTTCGCGTGATGTCGATGGCCTCAAGCCGCCAATCAGCCTTATCTGGCCCGAATGCCCAGTCCATAGTCCAGGTCTGCGAGCGGTCAGGCACGTAATCCAGTTCTGCGACATCTTCATCGAACGTGACGTATCGCAGAGCACTTAGATCGAGGCACGCCGTTGATGCCGCCTCATGAAGACCACTGCCGGCAGCATCGAACTGGATGGTGGCCACCTCGTGTCCGACGATGACTGAGTTACCGCGCTGCTCAATCTCCGTCTGACGCCAGACCGCCACCCAATTCGTTAGTTCTACGCTTGCCTGCGCTTTTAGCGGCCACGTCTCGACCAGCTCCACGTTCCAAGCAATGCCACTTCCGCCTCCGTAGTCGCTGGCGCTCGACTTGAACTCATCCCACGCGGCGATCAGGTCTTCGAAAATGGCGATGATCTCGGCTTCGGCTTGCTCCTCAGGTGTCGTCGTGGGTGGGGCGGTGAGGGCGGGCTCCGTCGTCGCGGGCGACGGGTCGCTGGGCTCCGGTTCCTCCTGGTCACCTCCGCAGCCTGCTGCCACCGCCGCCACCAGGGCAGCCACCACCGCGGCGTGTGTTCGTCTCGTCATTCCGTGCGTCTCCCAACGCCCGACCGTGCGGAATCGAACCGATGATCTTACGACTCTTCCGCCGTCCGGCGCACCGGACTCGTCGAATTGGCCCTGTCACCACCTATAGGTGCCCCCACACCACCGATCGTGACAGGCCGTTCCGGTCACCTGCTGGGCCGGGGAGGTGCGGTGAACGGTGCGGGATCGCTGCGGCCTGGCGGGGGCCATCACCAGGACATCACGTCCTTCACGGGGCATACATGCATGGTGAAGCACGCACAGTCCTAGTGGTGCGATGGATCGTTGATGATCAAGTGGTGTCGCCGGGTCTGGCTGGTTCCCGTACCCGTCCCGACCGGGGCGACACCATGCCGATCCCGCCCGCCGGCGCATGGGCCGAATCGATCGACAGACACGATGAGGCCCACATCGTCATGCTCCGCGCCAACCGACACCACGGCGGCCGCCCGGAACCAACGCGACCTCAGCCGGCGATCTGGCTGCCGAGCACCGAGCGGGCCGCCTCGTCGTCGTCGACGCAGAGGACGGCCATGAACTGGGTGTCGGAGACCCGAACCGGGAGAAAGACCTCGACGTTCACGCCGTTGTCGGCGAGGCGCCGGAACATGGCGGCTCCCGCGCCGGGTGCGTTCTTCAACCGCACGGTCAGCGAGGGCCGCTCGGTGGCCGGTAGGTCGGAGTCCTGCAGGGCGGTCCGGGCGGCGGTCTCGTCGTCGGCGATGAAGGCGATGGTGCCGGTTTCGCCATGCGCGACGCCGCAGATGACGAGGTTGACGCCGCGGGCGGCCATCACCTCGCACAGTTGGGCCAGCCGGCCGGGACGGTTGTCGAACACGACGGTGAAGGCGCCCATGGCGCTCACCTCCCACCATGCTTGTTGACCCACCGTACTCGCGCTCGGCGATCCCGTCCGGGCAACTTCCTACAAGACCTCCGGCCCGCGCGCGATGAACAGTGGATCCGGCACGTCGCCCGCACGAACCGAGAGGATTCGATCATTCATGCCAGTAGCGGTTCTCGGCACTGGGATGGTCGGCCGGTCGATCGCCGGCCGGCTGGAGGATCTGGGCCACGAGGTCGTCGTAGGTACGCGGGACCCGGCGGCCACGCTGGCGCGGTCCGAGCCCGACCAGCCGTTCTCCGCCTGGACCGCCGATCACCCCGGCGTCCGGCTGGCGACGTTCGCCGAGGCCGCGAAGGCCGCGGCGGAGCTGGTGGTCCTCGCCGGCAACGGGGCCGGTGCCCTGGACGTCCTGGCTCGGGCCGGCGAGGCCAACCTGGATGGCAAGATCGTTGTCGACGTCACGAACCCGCTGGACTTCTCCGCCGGCGTCCCTCCGACGCTGTTCGTCAAGGACACGGACTCGCTCGGCGAGCGGCTCCAGCGCGCCTACCCGGGCGCCCGCGTCGTCAAGACGCTCAACACCATGAACGCCACGCTGATGGCTGACCCTGAGCTGCTGGCGGGCGGCGACCATTCCGTGTTCGTGTCCGGCGACGACGCGACGGCGAAGGCGCGGGTCACCGAGCTGCTGCAAAGCTTCGGCCACGCCGACGTCATCGATCTCGGCGACATCACCACGGCCCGTGGCGCGGAGATGTTCGTCGGGTTCTGGCTGCGGCTGTGGGGCGCGGCCGGCACCCCCATGTTCAACATCAAGGTCGTTCGCTGACGCCGAAAGCCAGCTTGCGGGTGTCGCCGGCGCCGGACCACGCGGCCCGGTACTGCGCGGGCGTCTGCCCGTAGGCGCGCGCGAACGTGCGCCCGAGGTGCGGCTGGTCGTGGAATCCGGTGGCGACGGCGACGTCGGCCAGCGGGACGCCGCGGCGAATCAGGTCGCGCGCGAGGTCCAGCCGAAGCTGCAGGTGAAGCGCGTGCGGCGCGGCGCCGAACTGGACGGTGCACGCGCGCACCATGCGGTACTTGCTCATGCCGACGACCGCCGCGAGCTCGTCGAGCGCCACGTTGCGGTCGCGGTGCTGCTCCAGGTACTCCCGCAACCGTCCGATGGCGACCGGCGCCGAGCCGGAACGCGCCCCGTCGGCGTACGGGAGCAGCGCCGCCACCAGCTCGACCAGCGCCTGACGTCGCTCGTCGGCCGGTACGTCGTCCTCGAGCAGGTCGAACACCGCCTCGAACAGTTTCGCCGCCGACGCGTCGTCGACGACCGGCGGGTCGAACCGCACGCCCGGGCCGCCCGCGGCCTCGGCGACCATGGCCGGCGGGACGCAGATGATGCGCCACCGGCCGGAGGGCGTCGCGAGCGGACGGCCGGAGTGGGCCTCGTCGGCGTGCAGCACGATGAGCTGGCCCGTCGGGACGACGTGGACGGCCTCGCGGCGCGTGATCTCGTACGGCTCTTCCGTCAGCACGAGCTTCAGCTCGGTGTGCACGTTGCCGCGGTACGGCTGCGCCGGCCCGTCCAGCATCACGACGTTGGGTAGGTCGACCGGACTCCACGGCTCGGCGACCGCCATGATCGTCCTCCTTCGTCGACCGGATTCAGCACAGGTTCTACGCGGCAACGACCCGGGAAGCTTGCCCGAATGTCAGTCCGCGCCGATGTCGCGCAGGCGCGGCAGCAGGTCGGCGGCCTGCTCGGCCTCGGCTCGGGAGGTGCCGGCGTACGTGATCAGGATGATGTCGTCGACGCCGGCGCGAGCGTACCGCTCGACCAGCGGCAGCACGTCGGAGGCCGGCTGCGGCAGCCGCACCTGGACGGTGCGGCGGATGGTGGCGGGGTCGCGGCCGAGGTCGGCGCAGTGCTGGTCGAGGACGGCGGAGAGCTCGGCCATCTCCTCGGGGCTGGCGCCGGAGGCGTTCCAGACGTCGGCGTACTGGGCCGCGATCCGCAGGGTCCGCTTACGGCCGCTGCCGCCGATCCAGATGGGAGGGTGCGGACGCTGGACGGGTTTCGGCTCGGCGATGGCGTCGCGAAGCTGGTAGTGCCGCCCCTCGAAGGTGGTATGCGGCTGGGTCCACAGCGACCTGATCAGCTGGCACGCCTCGTCCAGGCGGTCCAGCCGGTCCCCCACCGTGCCGAACGGCAGGCCGAGCATGACGTGCTCGATCTCGGCCCACGCGGCACCGATCCCGAACTCCAGCCGCCCGCCGGACAGGTGGTCGACGGTCGTGGCGATCTTGGCCAGGACGCCCGGGTGCCGGTACGTGTTGCCGGTGACCATGCAGCCGATGCGGGTCCGGCTGGTGGCCTCGGCCATCGCCGCCAGCAGGGTCCAGGCGTCGAAGATGTCGCCGGTCGGGTCGTCGCCGAGGGTGGCGAAGTGGTCCATGTTCCAGCAGTGGTCGAAGCCGGCATCGTCGGCGATCCGCCAGACCTCGCGGTACTCGTCGATGGGTGCCCGCTGGCTGAGCTTCAGTCCGTAGCGCACGACGACAGTGAAGCACGCCGGGCAATGGCCGGCTCAGCTGGCCTCGGCCAGCTCCGCCGGCTCGTCCAGGAACCGGGTGATCTCCCGTGCCGCCTCCCGCCCGGCCCGGTTGGCGCCGACGGTGCTGGCGGACGGGCCGTAGCCGACGAGGTGGACACGTGGATCGGCGGCGACACGGGTGCCGTCCATGCGGACCCCGCCGCCCGGTTCGCGCAGGCCCAGCGGCGCGAGATGGCCCAGGGCCGGGCGGAACCCCGTCGCCCAGATGATGACGTCGGCCGGGACGAACGACCCGTCGGCGAACTGGACGCCGTCGGGGCGGATCGAGGTGAACATGGGCCGCCGCTCCAGGACGCCCTTGGCCAGCGCCTCGCGGACCACCGTCGTGTAGCCGAGGCCGGTCACGCTGACGACGCTGCGTGGCGGCAGCCCGGCCCGGACGCGGGCGTCGACCTCGGCGATGATCGACCGGCCGACATCCTCGGTGAACTCGCCCTCGCGGAACTCCGGCGGCCGGCGGGTCACCCACGTCGTCGCGGCCGCGACCCCGCCGAGCTCGGACAGAATGTGCGCCGCGGAGTTGCCGCCGCCGACCACGACGACGCGCTGGGCGGCGAACGGTGCCGGGCCGCGGTACGACGCGGAGTGGAGCTGCCGGCCGGCGAAGCTCGACCCGCCGGGGTAGGACGGCCAGTACGGACGGGTCCAGGTGCCGGTGGCGTTGGCGACGGCGCGCGCCGTCCAGTCGCCCGCCGACGTCGACACCGTCAGCCGCGAGCCGCGCGAGGCGACGGCCCGCACCGTGACCGGCCGCAGCACCGGCAGGTCGAAGCGCCGCTCGTAGTCGGCGTAGTACCGCCCGACGACGGCCGCGGCCGGCTCGTCGTCCGAGGACGGCGGCAGGGTCGCCCCGGGCAGGTCGAAGACCCCGTGCACCTTTGCCATCGTCAGGGTCGGCGGCCGGTCGGCCCACGCCCCGCCGGGCCGCGGCGCGCCGTCGAGGACGACGAAGTCGGCGCCGAGCCGCCGCAGGTGGTACGCCGTCGACAGGCCGGCCTGCCCGGCACCGATCACGACGACGTCCGCCTCGCGGCCGGTACCGGGGTCGATGTCCATACCACCGTCAACGACGACGGCGCCCGGGCCCATCCCGGCGGTCACTCCGGCTTGGCGTCGAAGAAGAGGAAGTCGTCGACCCGCTGTAGTGCGAGGATCTGCCGGACGCCGACGGGCATCGCGGCGCGGTCCTCGTCGTGGACCAGCCGGGGTTCGACGAGGTGATACCGCCGGAGCCGGGTCTGGAGCTCGCAGCCGCCGGCGGCAAGCACGTTCTTCACCCAGTCGGTGTCGGCGCCGTAGGTCAGCGCGATGGCGAATCCCGAGTCGACCCGGAAGACCATGATCGGGATGCGGTAGACCCGCCCGCTGCTCCGTCCGCGATGGGTGAGCATGCCGAACCCGGGCATCCACGGCGCGATCACGCGCGTGAGCCTGTTCGTGACGGCCTTGTTGAACCGAGCCATGCGCGTCGAGAAGACCATCGGACCGCCTCAGCACCCTCGGACACCTGTGTCCACAAGTGTAGGCCAACATCCGTTGACAGCAAGTGCGGTCAGCGGACTGGCGTAGGCTCCGCGACGGCGCCGGTGAGGTGGTGCTGCAGCACCGGCCCGACGGAGGCGACCACCGTGCCAGCGTCCATGGCCACGACGGGCGGCAGCTCCAGGACGTAGCGGGTCAGTGCCAGCCCGAGCAGCTGGGTGCTGACCAGTCCCGCGCGGTGCACCGCCTCGGCGCGGTCACCCGGGATGACCCCGCCGACGAACCCTGCCACCTGCTCGTCGAAGATCGTTCTCAGCTGTTCGGCGGCCATCGGCGTCGTGCCGGCCGACCGCAGCAGCAGCGTGATGGCCTCGTCGGCGAGATCGCCCTCCCAGCGCGACAGGAAGTGCCGCGCGAGCGCCGCGCCTACGCCGTCGAGCGGTTCTCGCGGGACGAGGTCCAGCCGCAGGTCCAGCTCGACCGAGGCGCGGAACAGCCCGTCCTTGCTCCCGTAGTAACGCATGACCATGGACGGGTCGATCCCGGCCCGGGCCGCGACCGCGCGGATGGTCGTCGCCTCGAAACCGCGTTCGGCCAGCAGCGTCCTGGCCGCCGTGAGTATCGAGGTCCGCGTCGCCTCCGAGCGCTGAGTGAACGGCACGCCAACAAGTGTAGGCAGCGGACCGCTCAGCGGACCGCGTCCACCACCGACATGGCGTTGAACCACGTACAGGCCCCGATGACGACGGCGAACGTCAGCAGCCACAGCCCGCCCGGCAGCACCGACCGCTGCGCCATCAGGTGTGCGTCGGACATCTGCACCCCGCGGCCGCTGGTGTGCGCCCGCACCACGGCCCACAGACCGCGCACCGCGCCCACCGTCAGCAGCCACGCGAACGCGAACACCACCACCGTGCACAGCCACGCCGACCCGTACCACCCGACCAGGCCGAAGGCGACCCCCGTCGTCAGCACCACGGCCACGGTCAGCCAGCTGCGCGACAGCAGAAACACCAGGACCAGGCAGGCCACCAGCAACGTCAGCGCCAGTCGCGACCAGCCGTGGGTCGCGGCCCAGATCAGCGCCCACCCGACGACGGCCGGCGCCGGGTAGCCCCACCACATCGTCCATAGCGTGCCGGGGCCGCTGTGCGACCAGAAGTTCGTGGCGCCGGACAGGTCGCCGCGCACCGTTACCCCGCGCAGCCGGAACCCCGCGGTCAGCGCGGCGACGACGTGGCCCAGCTCGTGCACGATGGTGACCGGGTAGCCGGCGAACCGCCAGGTCGGGCCGTAGATCGCGACCGCGACCCCGGCGAGCGCGAAGCCGACCACCGTCGACGACGGCAGGGTGGCGACGGTCTCGTCGACCCGGACCTCGGCGAACCAGTCACGGACCCCGTCGGCGGCGGAGCTCACCAGGCGCTTCCCATCGATCGGCGGCCCATCACCAGCGGATCCCGTGCGTCACCATGCCTGCAAGCATGGTGCGACACGAGATCTCGTGCTGAACGTGATCATTTCCCATGGGTCAGGGCTGGAGGCGCTCCAGGATGAGCTCGCGGGCGCGCTTGGCGTCGGCCTGGCCCCGGGTGGCCTTCATGACCGCGCCGATCAGCGCGCCGACGGCGCCGAGGTTGCCGCCGCGGATCTTGTCCGCGACGTCCGGCTGGGCCGCGATGGCCTCGTCGACCGCGGTGCCGAGCGCGGCGTCGTCGTTGACCAGTTGGAGACCGCGCGCCGACACGACGACGTCCGGCCCGCCCTCGCCGGCCAGCACGCCCTCGACCACCTGACGGGCGAGCTTGTCGTTGAGCGCACCGGCCGCGATCAGCTCCTCGACCCGGGCGACGTCGGCCGGCGCGATGCCGGCGTCCTCGAGCGCGACCCCGCGCTCGTTGGCCACCCGGGCGATCTCGCCGAGCCACCACTTCTTCGCACCACCGGCCGGCGCGCCGGCCTCCACCGTGGCCGACACCAGCGACACCGCTCCGGCGTTGACGACGTCGCGCATCTCGAGGTCGGTGAAGCCCCACTCGGCCTGCAGCCGGGCCCGGCGCGCGGCCGGCGGCTCGGGCAGCGTGCCCCGCAGCTCGTCCACCCACTCGCGCGACGGCGCGACCGGCACCAGGTCCGGTTCCGGGAAGTAGCGGTAGTCCTCGGCCTCCTCCTTGGTGCGGCCGGAGGTGGTCTCGCCGGTGTCCTCGTGCCAGTGCCTGGTCTCCTGCACGATGCGGCCACCGTCGGAGAGCACCGCGGCCTGGCGGCGGATCTCGAAGGTGACGGCTCGTTCGACCGACCGCAGCGAGTTGACGTTCTTGGTCTCGGTCCGCGTGCCGTACGGGTCACCGGCCTTGCGCAGCGAGACGTTCGCGTCGCAGCGCAGCTGGCCCAGCTCCATGCGCGCCTCGGACACGCCCAGCGCGCGGATCAACTCACGCAGCTCGGTGACGTAGGCGCGGGCGACGGCCGGCGCCACGGCGGGCGGGACCTCGATCGGCTTGGTGACGATCTCGATCAGCGGGATGCCCGAGCGGTTGTAGTCGAGCAGCGAGTGGCTGGCGCCATGGATGCGTCCGGTGGCGCCGCCGACGTGCAGCGACTTGCCGGTGTCCTCCTCCATGTGGGCTCGCTCGATGCCGATGCGATAGGTCTCGGCGTCGACCGTGACGTCCATCCAGCCGTCGAACGCGATCGGCTCGTCGTACTGGGACACCTGGAAGTTCTTCGGCATGTCCGGATAGAAGTAGTTCTTCCGGGCGAACCGGCACCACTCCGCGATGCTGCAGTTCAGCGCGAGGCCGATGCGGATGGCGGACTCCACGGCCACCCGGTTCACCACCGGCAACGAGCCCGGCAGCCCCAGGCACACCGGGCAGACCTGCGAGTTCGGCTCGGCGCCGAACGTCGTCGAGCAGCCGCAGAACATCTTGGTGGCGGTGCCCAGCTCGACGTGGACCTCCATGCCCATGACGGGCTCGAACGCGGCGATGGCCTCGTCGAAGGTGGGGAGGGCGGTGGTCACGGTCATCTAGTGGTCCTCGAGCTCGATCACGCGGGAGTTGGTGTTCTGTTGCTCACGCAGCTCGCGCACCACGATCGCGATGGTGACGGCGACGGAGAGGACGCTGAGCACTGCGTCGATCAAGCGCAGCCGGTCGTTCTCGCGGCGGGCCTTGGCGAGGCTGCGCACCGCGCCGACCGCGCCGAGCGCCGAACCACCGAACTTGGCCAGATACTTCACGTTCACGATACGACTCCCCTGTCCGCCGTCGCGCTCTCACCGCGGCGCCCGTCCAACGCGGGCGCCTGCTCCAGCAACGTTCCCCCCCATTGCGCTGCGTATGCCTGCTCGACCGCCGCGCCGACACGGTACAGGCGGTCGTCGGCCAGCACCGGCGCCATCACGTGCAGGCCGACCGGCAGGCCGTCCTCGTCGGCCAGGCCGCACGGGAACGACGCCGACGCGTTGCCGGCGAGGTTGCTCGGGATGGTGCACAGGTCGTTCTTGTACATGGCCAGGGGGTCGTCGACCTTCTCGCCGATCGGGAACGCCGTGGTGGGCGTCGTCGGCGACACCAGTACGTCGGCCTTCGCGAACGCGGCGTCGAAGTCGCGCGCCACGAGCGTGCGGACCTTCTGCGCCTGGCCGTAGTAGGCGTCGTAGTAGCCCGAGGAGAGCGCGTAGGTGCCGAGCATGATGCGCCGCTTGGCCTCGGCACCGAACCCGGCGCCGCGGGTCAGGCTCATGACCTCCTCGGCGCTGCGGGTGCCGTCGTCGCCGAGCCGCAGCCCGTAGCGCATGGCGTCGAACCGCGCCAGGTTCGAGGACACCTCGCTGGGCAGGATCAGGTAGTAGGCCGGCAGCGCGTAGGCGAAGTGCGGGCACGACACCTCGACCACCTCGGCGCCCAGCTTCGACAGCAGCGCGACCGCGTCGTTGAAACGCGCCTCGACGCCGGCCTGGTAACCCTCGCCGCCCAGCTCCTTGACCACGCCGACGCGCAGCCCGGAGAGGTCGCCGTCGGCGCCCTTCCTGGCGGCGGCGACGATGTCGGGCACCGGCTGGTCGATGCTGGTGGAGTCGTTGGGGTCGTGCCCGGCGATGACGCTGTGCAGCAGCGCCGCATCGAGCACCGTCCGGGCGCACGGGCCGGCCTGGTCGAGGCTGGACGCGCAGGCGATCAGCCCGTACCGGCTCACCCCGCCGTAAGTGGGCTTGACGCCGACGGTGCCGGTGACGGCCGCCGGCTGCCGGATGGAGCCGCCGGTGTCGGTGCCGATGGCCAGCGGCGCCTCGAACGCCGCGAGCGAGGCCGCACTGCCACCGCCGGAGCCGCCCGGGATGCGGGTGAGGTCCCACGGGTTGCGGGAGGGCCCGAACGCGGAGTTCTCCGTCGACGAGCCCATCGCGAACTCGTCGAGGTTGGTCTTGCCGAGGATGACGATGCCCGCCTCGCGCAACCGCCGGGTGATCGTGGCGTCGTACGGCGGTCGCCAGCCCTCGAGCAGCTTGGAGCCGGCCGTCGTCGGCATGTCGGCGGTGGTGATGACGTCCTTGAGCGCAAGCGGGACGCCGGCCAGCGGGCCCAGTTCGTCGCCGTCGGCCCGCTTCTGGTCGACGACGGCGGCCGCGGCGAGCGCGCTGTCGGTGTCGACGTGCAGGAACGCGTGGACGCCGGACTCGGCCGGGCCGTCCACCTCGGCGATGCGGTCCAGATGCGCCCGAGTGACCTCGACGGCGCTGACCTCGCCGGACTTGATGGACGACGCCAGCTCGGCGGCGGTCTTGCGAGTGAGGGTCATGCCTCTTCCCCCAGGATCTGCGGCACCCGGAACCGGCCGTCCTCCGCGGCGGGGGCGGCGGCCAGCACGGACTCGGCGGGCAGGCACGGCCGCGGCTCGTCGTCGCGGTACACGTTGGTCAGCGGCAGCGCGTGCGACGTCGGCGGGATGTCGTCGGCCGCGACCTCGGTCACCTGCGCCACCGCGCCCAGGATCTGGTCGAGCTGACCGGCCAGATGGTCGAGCTCGTCGGGAGCGAGGTCGAGACGAGCCAGCCGCGCCAAATGCGCGACCTCCTCGCGGCTGATCGAGGGCATGATGGGCGGTACTCCTCCGTGGTGAAACGCCGGCGAGCCAGACCCAGCGATCCTACGCCAGCCTCCCCCGTTGATCATGGCCCAACCCGCCTTCCGGGTCAGCGGGAACCCCGGGTGGGACGTGATCACCGTGAGGGGGCGAGGCGACGGGGGTGGGGATAGCCCCACCCTGAAGTGTCTGGTCGGCCGCGATGTGCGAGACGGCGCCGACGGACAGGCTGGGTGTCGTGCGAACAGCGGCGTCCCCGAGAGCGGCGCAGGTACCGGCGCCGCGGGACGGATTCGCGGACGTCGTCGGGGTGGCGGCCGCCGCGATGCTGGTCGCGGTGCATTGGCTCGGGCCGCAGCCGGCGGGGAGCGGGACGGTCGCCGCGGCCGGGCCGGTGGCGATCGTCCTCACCGCACCGCTCGCTTTCGTCTCCGCGGCCGCCGGCCGCACCGCGACGGTACGGCGGCTGAGCGAGCAGGCACGCGGACTCGCGGCGCTGGTCGTACCGTTCGCGGCGATCGCACTGCCGCTGATCGAGGGCGCCGCCCGGCTGCTGTGGCTGCCGGCGGCGCTCCTGCTCGTGACCTCGATGGCACCGGCCCTGCGGCGTCTGCACCGGCGCTGGCGCGGGGTGGAGGTCGTGGGACTCGCGGGGGTCGCCGCCGCCGCCGACGTGGTCGGGCTCGGCGTCGAGGGGTACGGCGGCGAGGTCGTGGGCGGGTTCGGCGTGCTCGCGGCCTGGGTCGCCGCCTACCAGGCAGGCGTCCTGATCGCGGCCGGTCGGCAGGACCGGGTGCGGCCGAGCGCGGCGCTGGGCCTGGCCGCGGCGGGCGGCTGCGTCGTCGCCGTCACCCTGGTCCTCGGCGCCCTGGCCGGCACCGACCACACGACCGACCTGCCATCCGCGGCGTTGGTGCTCGCCGCGACAGCCGCGCAGGTGGGCCTGGCGCTGGCCGTCCGGCCGCTGATCCGCCGGTGGGCCGCGCCGGTCACCGTCGGGGGCGGACTGGCCTGGGTGGCCCGCCGGCTCCCCGCCGTCCAGCTCTGGCATCTGCCGGCGGCCGCCGCCGTCGCCGGGGCAGCCGGCCGGCTCGGCACCGGCGACGACCTCGGCGCGCGGCTGGTGGCCACGGCCACCGTGCTCGCGGTGCTGGTCCAGGTCGCGGGCCGGATCGAGCGGGTCGTAGCGGGCACGGCGGTAGGGACAACCCCACGTCGAAGCCACCGGCTGACCGGCTCGTCTACCCTCGCTGCAACAGGAAAGGTGGAGGCATGAACACGCCATCTGTTGACCGGCCCCGAGCCGGCTGGCGACAGGTCCCGCGCGACGTCGGCTACCTGCTGCCGGGCCTCCCCATCGCCATCGCGTCCTTCACCCTCATGGTCACCGGGTTCTCCCTGGGCCTGGGCCTGTTCGTGCTGGCGTTCCTCGGCCTCGCCATCTGGATCGCGACGCTCGGGGTGGCCCGCGGGTTCGCGGCCGCCGAGCGCGCCCGGGTCGGCGCAATGGAGGGCCGCTCGGTCGGGCCGGCCTACCACCGGCGGCCGTCGGGCAGCGGCCTGGGCCGCCTGTTCAGCTACCTGCGCGACCCGCTGTCGTGGCGGGAGTGGGGATTCGGCATCCTCATCCTGCCGATCCGCTGCTTCACCTGGTCGATGACGATCGCCTGGACCAGCACGGCCCTCGGCGGCACCACGTACGGCCTGTGGGAGTGGGCGCTGCCTCGCGACGACGCCGACAACGAGACGCTGGCCGAGCTCATCGGCATCGGCGACGGCCGGCTGGCCGACATCCTGCTCACCACCGGCATCGGCCTCGTCTTCCTCATCACCCTGCCGTACATGCTGCGCGCCATGGCCGTCACGGAGTCGTCGCTGGTGTGGGGGATGCTGACGAACGAGAACGCGGCGCTGCGGGCCCGCGCCGAGGAGCTCAGCCGCAGCCGCGAGGCCGTCGTCCAGGCCGAGGCGGACACGCTGCGACGGGTCGAGCGCGACATCCACGACGGCCCGCAGCAGCGGCTGGTCCGCCTCACCATGGACCTCGAGTCCG
>NZ_SMKZ01000036.1 GCF_004349065.1 Jiangella asiatica | reverse complement strand
CCCCAACCCCTCCCCTGACGTCAGTCGGGCGGTAGGTCGAGGTGTTCCACGGCCCACGCGGAGATCTGGTCCAGCGCGTGCGCGATCCAGCCGGCGGTCCGTGCCACCGCGAAGATCGTCTCGCCGGCCTCGGGCGGCATCCGCGTCGCGACAGACAGGCTCGCCAGCGCCAGGTCGATGTTCGGATGCAGCGGCAGGTGCCGGGCGGCTGTCTCCGCGACGCTCCGGGCGGCGTCGATGGCCGGCCCGGCACCGTCGAGCTCGGCGAGCAGGTCGAGCAGCAGCCTGGCCCGCGGGTCGTCGCCCCGGTAGAGGCTGTGCCCGAGCCCTGGCAGCCGCCGCCCGGCCCGCAGATGTTCGGCGACGACGGGGCCCGCGCCGCGTTCGCGTACGTCGATGAGCATCCGGTGGGCGAGCCCGCTGGCCGCGCCGTGCAGCGGGCCCTCCAGCGTGCCGAGCCCGGCGGACACGACGGCGTACGGGTCGGCCCGCGCCGATGCCGCGACCCGGGCGGTGACCGTGGACGCGGCCAGCCCGTGGTCGGCGAGCAGCACCATCGCCGCGTCGAGCAGCCGGACCGACGCGGCGGTGACCGGCCGGGCGGTCAGCCGGGGCCACAGCCGGGCGGCGAGGTCCGACTCCGGCCCGGGAGCGTCGCCACGCGCGGGCAGCGCGTCGACGAGCGTCGCCGCCAAGCCGCGCGCGGTGCCGGCGACGGTGTGCGGCGCCAGGTCGAAGCGGACCGGGTCGGTGGCCGCGGCCGCGATCGTCGCCACCCGCAGCCGGTCGATCAGCCCGCACTGGGCCGGCAGCGCGTCGCCGGTCCGCCGGGCGGCGGCGACCGCGTCCGCCGGTGCCTCGAACCGGATGCCGCGCGTCATGGTGCCGGTCCACAGCCACCAGGCGATCTCCTCGTAGCGGTATCCCGCGGCCAGGGCCAGCGCGTCGACACCCCGGTGGTAGTGGCGGTCGGCCTCGATCAGCGTGACCGAGCTGTACGTGGGCCCGATCGCGGCCGCCGCCGGACGGAGCGCCGCGCCTGCGCCGTCGTCGCCGTGGTGGGTGCCGCCGTCCGCGCTCGCCGGTGCCCCAGCCCTGTCGCCGACCACGCCGCCGACCGGGGCACCGTCGTCGATGGGGCGCCCGCCGCGGCCGCGCTGCGCGAGCCGTTCGACCTCGTCGGCGTCGAACGTGCTGGCGCGCCCGCCCAGGCCGCGCCGGCTGGTGAGCAGTCCGCGGCTGACGTAGGCGTACACCGTCGCCGGCTTGACCCCGAGCCGGATGGCCACCTGCCGCGTCGTCAGCCGTCGTGGCTCCGCCATCGTCGCACCTCCCGACCGATATTGACGGAAATCAATATATCTACGATTGACATCAATCATTGATGGCGGGAGGAGCGAACATGGCGACCCATGGATCGATCGACGTTCCGCGCGGCCTGGCCGGCGTGGTCGTCACGGAGACGGCACTGGGCGACGTCCGCGGGCTGGAGGGCTTTTACCACTACCGGGAGTACTCCGCCGTCGAGCTGGCCGAGACCCGGACGTTCGAGGACGTCTGGCACCTGATGTTCTTCGGTGAGCTGCCCGACCCGGCCCGGGCCGAGGCGTTCGCCGCGAGGGTGGCGGGCCTGCGCCGGCTGCCCGGCGACGTCGCGGACGCACTACCGGCGATCGTCCGCGCCAGCGGACCGACCGGGGCGATGACCGGGCTGCGCACCATGCTGTCCCTGACCGGGGCGTCCGCCGGCTTCCAGCCCGTCTACGACCTCGACGTCGACCAGCGGCGGGCCGACGCGCTGCTCGCCTGCGCCGTCACGCCGACGCTGCTCGCGGCGCTGTACCGGCTGGGGCAGGGCCTGGCGCCGGTCGAGCCGCGCGCGGACCTGGGGCATGCCGCGAACTACCTGTACATGATGACCGGCCAGGAGCCGGCCCCGGAATACGCGCGCGCCATCGAGCAGTACCTCATCTCGACCGTCGACCACGGCTTCAACGCATCCACGTTCACCGCCCGGGTCATCGCCTCCACCGGCGCCGACGTCGCGGCCTGCCTGGCCGGGGCCGTCGGCGCGCTGTCCGGTCCACTGCACGGCGGTGCGCCGAGCCGGGCACTGGACTCGCTGGACGCCATCGGGACCCCGGACCGCACCGAGGCCTGGGTGCGCGAGCAGGTGCTGGGCGGCGAACGCATCATGGGCTTCGGCCATCCCGTCTACCGCACGGAGGACCCGCGCTCGCGGATGCTGCGCGGCATCGCCCAGCGCTTCGGCGGCCAGCTGGTCGACTTCGCCGTCGAGGTCGAGCGGCAGGTCGAGGCGACCCTGGCCGAGCTCAAGCCCAACCGTGCGCTGCACACGAACGTGGAGTTCTACGCCGGCGTGGTGATGGAGCAGTGCGGCCTGCCGCGGGCGATGTTCACTCCGACGTTCGCGGTCGCCCGGGTGGTCGGCTGGGCTGCGAACATCCTCGAGCAGGCCGCCGACAGCAAGATCATCCGACCGGCGGCGCGGTACGTCGGCCCGCCGCCGCCCGTGCCCGTCCCCGCCGCTTGACGTTCAGCCGGGACCTCTCGGGCGCACGCCGGTCCCGTGTTGGTCCCGTCCTGGTGCGACCAACCCGTTGATCTTGGAGCGACCGCGGAATCCATCGGACATATCGGGCGGCGATTCCGCGACTACTCCACGATCAACGCGGGAGGGGGTGAGCCGTGCGGTGGGAGGGGTGCGGGGTGAGCGGTGCGGTGAGCGGAGGTGAGCCGGGCGGGCCGCGGGAAGATCGATGAAAGCTTGCTGCAAGCCTTGCATCCGTCGCGAGGGGTGGCTAGCGTCACAGGCGCCGTGACATCGCCGTCCGCCGTGGGAGTGCCCGATGCCGACCTCGACTCCGCGCCGCTTCGTCGCCCCACTCGCCGCGCTCGGGCTGCTCGTCACGGCGGTCGCCGCGGCGACGACACCGGCCGCGGCCGATCACACGCCGGCGCCCAGCAGCGTCACGCTGGCGGGCAGCTTGCAGAGCGAGCTGGGCTGCGGCGGCGACTGGGATCCGGCCTGCGCGCAGACCCGTCTGACGGCTACCGCCGACGGCGTGTACGCGATCAGCGTCACCCTCCCGGCCGGCAGCTACGAGTTCAAGGTCGCGCTGAACGGTGGGTGGGACGAGAACTACGGCGCGGACGGTGTCGCGAACGGGCCGAACCTCCCGCTGGTGCTGGCCGAGGACGCCGACGTGACGTTCTCCTACGACCACGCGACGCACCGGATCGCCGTCGCGCCGACCCAGGAGCAGCCCGGCCTCACCGAGCCCGACCGCGAGCTGGCCGGCACCAGCCTGCGCGACGACCTCACCGACGAGCGTTTCTACTTCGTGATGGCCGACCGGTTCGACAACGGCGACCCGTCGAACGACACCGGCGGCCACGCGGTACCGCCCGGCACCGAAGAGCCCCGGCTGACCCACGGCTACGACCCGGCTGACAAGGGCTTCTACCACGGCGGCGACATCGCCGGCATCCTGCGGAGGCTCGACTACATCGAGGACATGGGTGTCACCTCGATCTGGATGACGCCGTCGTTCAAGAACCGCCCCGTGCAGGGGAGCGGCGCCGACGTCAGCGCCGGGTACCACGGCTACTGGATCACCGACTTCACCCAGATCGACCCGCACCTGGGCACGAACGAGGAGCTGCGCCAACTGATCGACGAGGCACATGCCCGGGGGATCAAGGTCTTCTTCGACATCATCACGAACCACACCGCCGACGTCATCGACTACGAAGAGGGCGCGTACACCTACATCCCCACGGGGGACGTCCCCTACGTCGACGCGGCCGGCAACGTCTTCGACGACAGCCAGTACGCCGCCGGCGAGACCTTCCCGCCACTGGACCCGCGGACGTCGTTCCCGTACACGCCGTTCTTCCGCACGCCCGAGGACGCCACCGTCAAGGTCCCGGCCTGGCTGAACGATCCCACGCTCTACCACAACCGCGGCAACGCGGCCTTTGACGGCACCGAGGGCGACCTGTACGGCGACTTCGTCGGCCTGGACGACCTGTTCACCGAGCAGCCGGCGGTGCGGGACGGGATGATCGACGTCTACCGGTTCTGGGCAGCGTTCGGCGTCGACGGCTTCCGCATCGACACCGTCAAGCACGTCAACATGGAGTTCTGGCAGAAGTTCGCGCCCGAGGTGCTGGACGCCGCGCACGGTTCCGGCGCCGACGACTTCTTCATGTTCGGCGAGGTCTTCGACGCCAACCCGGCGGCGATGTCGCGCTACACGACCGAGGGCGGGCTGCAGGCCACCATCGACTTCGGCTTCCAGGCCCGGGCGCAGGGCTTCGCGACCGGCCGGCCCACGACGGAGCTGCGTGACCTGTTCGCCGGCGACGACTACTACACCGACGCGGACTCCAACGCGTACTCGTTGCCGACGTTCCTCGGGAACCACGACATGGGCCGCATCGGGAGGTTCGTCCAGGACACCGGCGTCGCCGCGCAGGAGCAGCTCGAGCGGGACCTGCTGGCACACGAGCTCATGTACTTCACTCGCGGCCAGCCGGTCGTGTACTACGGCGACGAGCAGGGCTTCACCGGCGACGGCGGCGACAAGGACGCCCGCCAGGACATGTTCCCCAGCGCCGTCGCCAGCTACAACGACGACGACCTCATCGGCACCGACGCCACCACGGCTGAGGAGAACTTCGACCCTGAGCACCCGATCTACCAGCGCCTGGCCGAGCTGTCGGCGCTGCGCGACGAGCACCCGGCGCTGGCCGACGGCGCGCAGATCCACCGCTACGCCAGCGACGACGCGGGCGTCTACGCGTTCAGCCGCATCGACGCCGACGAGCAGGTCGAGTATGTCGTCGCCGCCAACAACACGACCGAGGCACGGACCGCGAGCTTCGACACCTTCAACGCACGCACCACGTTCGGCCCGGTCTGGCCCGCCGACACCGAGGCCGTCCGCTCCGACGCCGAGGGACGTGTCACCGTCACCGTCCCGCCGCTCAGCGCCGTCGTCTGGGAGGCGTCGAAGCCGCTGAGGGAGTCGAAGGACGCGCCCGCGACGCACTTCCGCGCCCCCGGCCCCGGTGGCACCGTCGGCGGCCGCGCCGAGGTGGGGGTCTCGGTGCCGGACGGCGGGTTCAACCAGGTCACGCTGGCCTGGCGCCCGCTCGGGACTTCCGAGTGGCAGGTCATCGGCACCGACGACAACGCCCCGTACCGCGTCTTCCACGACGTCACGGACCTCGCGCACGGCACGCTGGTCGAGTACCGGGCAGTGCTGAAGGACCACTCCGGCAACCTCTCGGTGGCGTCGACGTACGGCGTGGTCGGCGACCCGGTGGACGAGGGCGAGGAGCCGGGCGGCGGCGGCCCGGTCGAGCAGCCGGACCGGGTCACCGTCCCGGGCAGCCTCAACAGCGAGATCGGCTGTGCCGGCGACTGGGACCCAACGTGCGTCCAGGCCGGGTTGACCCTCGACACGAAGGACGACGTCTGGAAGGGGACGTTCACGCTGCCGGCCGGCGAGTTCGAGTACAAGGCCGCCATCGACGGCTCGTGGGCGGAGAACTATGGTGCCGGCGCCCGCCGCGACGGGCCCAACATCCCGCTGCCGCTGGCCGCGCCGACCGACGTCACGTTCTACTACGACCACGGTACTCACTGGATCACCAGCGACGCCCAGGACCCGGTCGTCACCGTGCCCGGTTCGTTCCAGTCCGAGCTGGGCTGCCCGGACGACTGGGACCCGTCGTGCATGCGGTCCTGGCTGAAGGATCCCGACGGCGACGGCGTCTACACGCTCACCACGACGGGCATCGCCGCCGGGTCGTACGAGGCCAAGGTCACGCACGGGTTGACCTGGGACGAGAACTACGGAGCCGGCGGCGCCGCGGACGGGTCGAACATCGCGTTCACCGTGCCGGCCGGGGCGCGCACCACGATGAGCTACGACGTCGCCACCCATGTGCTGACGGTGACGTCGTCGGCGGCAACCTCGCAGGCCGACCTGACCCGGCAGAAGGCGCACTGGCTGGAGCGCGGGCTGCTCGCGTGGGACCTGCCGGAGGCGGCCGCGGGCTGGAGCTTCCGGCTGCACGCGGCCCCGGCCGGCGGGCTCGGACTGGACGCGGAGGCGGTCACCGGCGCGACGTCGTACCCGCTGACGCTGGACGGCGACGGCCTGCCGGACGCCGTCCGCGAGAAGTACCCGCACCTGGCCTCGTACGGCGCGCTGCGGCTCGTGTCCCGCGACGCGGCCCAGGCTGAGGACCTGCTCACCGGCCAGCTCGCGGTCGCCGCCTACGACGACCTCGGTCGGCTGGTCGACGCCACGGGGGTCCAGCTCCCCGGTGTGCTCGACGACGTCTACGCGGGCGCGGCCGACCGTGAGCTCGGCGTCGTCTGGCAGGGGCGGCGGCCGGACATCGCGGTCTGGGCGCCGACGTCCAAGCACGTCGACCTAATGCTGACGCTGCCGGGATCGAGCACCGAGACCACTGTGCCGATGCGCCGCGACCGCGACGGCGTCTGGGTCGCCCGCGGCAACCCGCGCTGGCGGGGCGCGTCCTACGCGTTCGCGGTCCAGGTGTACGTGCCGGAAACCGACGCCGTCGAGACGAACGTCGTCACCGACCCGTACAGCGTCGCACTGACGACGAACTCGCGGCGGTCGCTCGTGGTCGACCTGTCCGACGCGGCGCTGAAGCCCACCGGCTGGGACGACCTGGACAAGCCCGAGCTGCCGCAGCCCGAGGACACGACCATCTACGAGTTCCACCTGCGCGACTTCTCCGTCGACGACGAGACCGTGCCGGCCGCCGACCGCGGCACGTACCGGGCCTTCACGCATGCCGAGGGCTCCGGCATGCGGCACCTGTCCGCGCTGGCCGGCGCCGGACTCAACACCGTCCACCTACTGCCGGTGTTCGACATCGCGACCATCCCGGAGGTCCGCGCCGACCAGGCGGTGCCCGACTGCGACCTGGCGGGGCTGACCGCGGCGGACCCGGCCGGCCAGGCGCAACAAGACTGCGTCACGGCCGCGACTGGGCAGGACGGGTTCAACTGGGGCTACGACCCGCTGCACTACACGGTCCCCGAGGGGTCCTACGCCACCGACCCGCAGGGCACCGCCCGAACCCGCGAGTTCCGCGAGATGGTGGCCGCGCTCAACGGCACGGGACTGCGCGTCGTCATGGACGTCGTCTACAACCACACCCACGCCGCCGGCCAGGACGAGAAGTCGGTGCTGGACCGGATCGTGCCCGGCTACTACCAACGGCTGTCCGCGACCGGTGCGCTGGAGACGTCCACGTGCTGCGCCAACACCGCGTCCGAGCACGCCATGATGGAGAAGCTGATCGTGGACTCGGTGCTCACCTGGGCTCGCGACTACAAGGTCGACGGTTTCCGCTTCGACCTGATGGGCCACCACAGCCGGGCGACGATGGAGCGGGTGCGCGCGGCGCTGGACGAGCTGACCCCGGAAGCCGACGGCGTGGACGGGTCGAGCATCTACGTATACGGCGAGGGCTGGAACTTCGGCGAGGTCGCCGACAACGCCCGGTTCGTGCAGGCCACCCAGCTGGAGATGTTCGGCGCCGGCATCGGCACGTTCAACGACCGGCTGCGCGACGGGGTCCGTGGCGGCGGCCCGTTCGACGAGGACCCGCGGCTGCAGGGCTTCGCCAGCGGCCTGTTCACCGACCCGAACGGCGCCCCGGTGAACGGGACCCCCGACGAGCAGCGCGAACGGCTGCTGCACCACCAGGACCTCATCAAGGTCGGGCTCGCCGGCAACCTGCGCGACTACACGTTCGTCGACCGCACCGGCGCGACGGTGACCGGCGCCGACGTCGACTACAACGGCTCGTCGGCCGGCTACACCGCCGACCCGGAGGAGGTCATCACCTACGTCGACGCACACGACAACGAGACGCTGTACGACGTGCTGGCCTACAAGCTGCCCGCCGACACCCCGATGGCCGACCGGGTCCGCATGAACGTCCTGGCGCTGGCGACGACGGCGCTCGGCCAGGGCCCGTCGTTCTGGCACGCCGGCGCGGACCTGCTGCGCTCGAAGTCGCTGGACCGCAACTCCTACGACTCCGGCGACTGGTTCAACCGGATCGACTGGACCGGTCAGGAGAGCACGTTCGGCTCAGGGCTGCCTCCGGCGACGGACAACGAGGCGAAGTGGGACTTCATGCGGCCGCTGCTCGGGTCGCCGGCGTTGAAGCCCGGGCCCGGCGCCATGACGATGTCGACGGCGATGGCGCAGGACCTGCTCCGGCTGCGATTCTCCTCGCCGCTGTTCCGGCTCGGGTCGGCGTCGCTGGTCGAGGATCGGGTGTCGTTCGGCGACGGCGGACCGTCCCAGGCGCCGGGGGTCATCGTGATGGAGATCGACGATCGCGCCGGCACCGACCTCGACCCGGACCGCGAGCGCATCGTCGTCGTGTTCAACGCGACGCCGTCGGAGGTCACCGTCCCGGTCGACGACGCGGCCGGCCTGCGGCTGCACCCGGTCCAGGCGGCCGGCACGGACCCCGTCGTCCGCTCGACGGCCGTGACCGACACCGGGATCAGCGTGCCTGCTCGGACGGTCGCCGTGCTCGAGCAGCCGTGACACCGTCGGCGGCCCGGTGGTCGGCGATGTGAGATGCGATGTGTTTCGCGTCCGTCCCGGCGCCACCGACCAGCATGGAGCTGAATGACCGCTGGAACGCCAGCCCGGTGAAGTAGAGGCCGGGTGCGGACGGCACGACGCCGCGCTGCTCGATCGGCCAGCCGTCGTCGTCGAGCACCGGCAGCCGGATCCAGCTGAGGTCCTGCCGGAATCCGGTGCACCAGACGACCGTCGCGACATCGAGCACTCGGCCGCCGTCGAGCATCGGCCGCCCGTCGCGCACGCCGCCGACCCGCTCGGTGACGCGCTCGACGCCGACCGCGGCGAGATCGGACGCCTGGATCCGCAGCAGCGGCCCGCCGTGCGTCCGGATCTCCGGACGCATCTTCCGCCCGATCGGCGTGCGCAGCATGAACACGTGCCGGGCAAGGAACCAGAGCACCGGGAAGACGGCGCGGGCCCGGCGCGACTCCAGCGGGACCGGGATCTGCCCGGTCGGGCGGCCGCACAGGACCGTGTGGTGCTCGCGGGCGGCCTCGAACGCGATGTCCGCCCCGGAGTGCGACGCGCCGACGACGAGCACGGCTCCCGGCTGCAGCTGCGACAGGCGGTGATACTCGCTGGAGTGCAGCTGGTCGATGGACGGGTCCAGCTCGGCGGCGAACGGAGGCACGTACCTCCGCGTGCCGAACGTGCCGGTGGCGACCACCACGTTGTCCGCCTCGAACCGCTGGTCCCCGCCGTCGACGACGTATCCGCGGCCGTTCGCGGTGACTTCCCGTACCTTGACACCGTGACGGATCGGCAGGTCGAATCGGGCCGCGTAGGCTTCCAGGTAGTCGGCCACCTGGTCCTTCGTCGGGAACGCCGACCGCGGTCCGGGGAACGGCATCCCCGGCAGCCCGTCGTAGCGTGCCGGGGTGTAGAGCCGCAGGGAGTCCCAGTGCCGGCGCCAGTTGTCGCCGGTGCGGCGCTGCTCGTCGAGGATCACGAACGGCCGGCCGAGCCGCGCCAGGTGATAGCCCACGCAGAGCCCTGCCTGGCCGCCGCCGACGACGATCGTCTCGATGTGCTGCGGGTTGTCCATCGTGTCCTCCCCGATGTCGCGATAGGCCAGGCTTGCGGCCAGGCTTCGACGGTAGGGAGGACGGGCGCGTGGCGCGTCGGGAGGACCATGCAGATCGGTGCCGTGGCGCGGATGGGTAGATCTGTGTACGACCACCCGCCTCCATGATCATGTTCCCTTGCGGTCGCTCAGGCGCCGCGAGGGAACATGATCATGGAGGCGGGGCTACCGGGTGCTGGATCAGGTCGTGCTCATAGGCGTACGCGGTGGCGGCCGCCCGCGACGAGACGTCCAGCTTGGCGAAGATGTTGCTGACGTGCCGGGCGACGGTCTTCTCGCTCAGGTAGAGCTCGGCGGCGATCGCCCGGTTGGTCCGGCCGGCGGCCACCAGACGCAGCACCTCGAGCTCGCGCGCGGTCAGCCGGCCCGACCAACCGGCCGAGGCAGGGTCGTGCATCAGGCGCCGCAGCCGCGCGAGGTCGGGCACGGCGTCCAGCCGGCGGAAGGTCTGCTCGGCGGTGTCGAGCTCCATCCTGGCGGCATCGACATCGCCGAGGTCGCGGCAGGCCAGCCCGATGAGGACCCGTGCTCGGGCGGCCTCGTAGGGTGCGTCGAACTCGTGCCAGACGCTCCACGAACCGCGGGCGGCGCCCAGCGCGCCGGCAGGGTCGCCGTCGGACAGCCGGACCGAGGCCGCCGCGTACGCCGTCATCGCCGCCAGCACCGGCATCCCGGTTCCGTCGGTGACATCAGCCAGCTCCGTGGCCGCGGACCGGGCCGCCGCGAGGTCCCCCACCGCCAGCAGGGCGTCGACCAGCGCCGCGAGCAGCGCCGGGCGCGCTATCACGCTCGGCGTCTCGTCCAGGGCGCGGCGCAATCCGGCTACGGCGGCGGCCACCTGTCCCTGCGCCAGCCGCAGCAGTCCCAGCCCGGGCTGTGGTTCCTGCCCCCAGGCGCTGGCCAGCCGGTAGGCGTCCTCGGCGGCGCCGGCCTCGCCGCGCAGCCGGTGCAGCTCGGCCTGCTCGTACAGCGCCGCACCGGCTGCCGGTTGTCCCGAGAGCCGCCGGCACGCCCGGTCGGCCTCGGCCAACGCGTCCGGCCAGGTGCCCTGCAGCCGCATCACCTGGACGCGGTGGACCTCGCACTCGCCGCGGAACGGCACCAGGTCTGGCTGCGACTCGCACCAGCGGCTCAGCGCCTCCGTCCACTCCCGGGCCCGCCGCACGTCGAACGTCACCTCGCAGGCGTCCTGCACGGCGCAGTAGACCATGCCGGTGACGACGGGGTCGACCTCGCCCGCGGTCACCGTCACCATCGCGTCGTCCAGCAGAGCCAGGCCCTCGATGACCTTGCCCAGCTCCACCAGCGCCCGGCCCTGGCCCATCCGGCCGAGCGTCGTGAGCCCGAGGTCGTGGTGCCGCTCGCCGACCGCGACCGCCTCGGCGAACATCGTCGCCGACATCGCCGGTTCGCCGCCATCCAGCGCCTGCCGGGCACGCACGGTCAGCAGGTAGCCGCTCTCGGGACGGTCGCGGCCGCACTCGTCGAGGAGGCGTTCGCCGCGGGCCAGCCAGCCGCCGCCGCGCGCTACGTCGCCGCTGCTCAGCAGTAACGTCGCCAGCCAGAACGTGCACCGGACCGCCGCCGCGGTACGGCCGAGCCGCAGCAGCTCGTGGTGAGCGCGGTCCAACGCGGTGGTGCACTCGTCGTCCCTGCCGAACAGGTAGGCGGCCATCGCCAGGAGCTCGAGATCGTCGGGGGAGAGCGGCGAGCGGGCATCGGCGGCGGAGAGCTGGGCGTACGCGTCCGCCCAGGCCTGCCCGTCGAAGGCGGCCCGGCCCCGTGCTCGTGCCTCGTTTGTGGTCATGAGCGCCCCCACGAGCCGCGCTGGCGTCCTGGTGGCCAAGCTACCGCAGCACGCGCGAGGCCGCGGACCGGTCGCGGGGCAGAATCGTCGTCATGCCCGATGCCACCTCCGTCGTACACACCCAGGCCGGCGCGCTGACGGCGCGGCCGGTCGCCACCCTCACCGCGGACCAGGCCGCCGAGGCGATGACGCGGTCGTTCGAGGGGTACGTCGTGCCGGTCGTCCTGGACGGGCCGGCCTTCGAGCGGCGCTTCGGTGCCGAGCACCTCGACCGATACCTCAGCGAGGTGTACCTCGACGGCGACGAGCTCGCCGGCATCTGCCTGGTCACCCGGCGGGGGGACGACGGCGCGCATCGGCGGCTTCGGCTGCGCACCGGCGTACCGCGGGCGCGGCGTGGGCCGGGCGCTCATGGAGCGGGCGCTCGCCCGGTGCGCGCGGGCCGGTGCGACCAGGGTGACGCTCGAGGTCATCGCCGGCAACGCGGCGGCGGTGCGACTGTACGAGCGGCTCGGGTTCCAGATCACCCGGAGGCTGGTGGGTTACCGGTGGGAGGGCGACGCGCGGGCGGACGGCCGGCCGGCACAGTCAGGCCCGGTGGAGATCGACCCGGTCCGATTCGCGCGCGACGTGGCCGCCGGCCTGGCCGGAGCCGACGAGCCGCCGTGGCAGCTGGCGCCGGAGACGCTGGCCGCCGCCGTGCCGCCGCGCCGGGCGTACGCGTTGGGCCCGGCATCGGCGCTGGTCACCGTCGGTGAGACCACCGCGGCGCTGACCGCCGTCCACACGGCGCCGTCGCGGCGGCGCCAGGGACATGCACGAGCGCTGCTTGCCGGGTTGCGCGACGCTCTGCCTGGACGGAGCTGGACGGTGACGCCGGTGGTCCCGGAGGCTGCCGGCGCGGAGTTCTTCGCCGCGACCGGCTGGGTTCGCGAGGAGCTGGCGCAGTATGAGATGGTGCGTACGGCTGACCGGCGCTCGGCGGGTTTCCCGACGTTTTGACCATGTGGCGGCCGCCCAGGTATTCTGTCGTGTCGTTGTGCGTACCGGAGCGCGGCACGCCAGCCACTGACCAGATTCATTCTCTCGACCAAGCGAAGGCCTACGACCGTGCGCACGTACAGCCCCAAGCCCGGCGATGTCCAGCGCCAGTGGCATGTCATCGATGCCACCGACATCGTCCTCGGCAGGCTCGCCAGCCAGACCGCGACCCTGCTGCGCGGCAAGCACAAGCCCGTCTACGCCCCGCACGTCGACACCGGTGACTTCGTCATCGTGGTGAACGCCGAGAAGGTCGCGCTCACCGGCAACAAGCGCGAGCAGAAGGTCGACTACCGGCACTCTGGCCGGCCCGGCGGCCTGCGCTCCACCTCCTACCAGGACCTGCTCGAGAAGAACCCGCGCCGGGCCATCGAGAAGGCCGTCAAGGGGATGCTCCCCCACAACAGCCTGGGCCGGCAGATGCTGACCAAGCTGAAGGTGTACGCGGGCCCGGAGCACCCGCACCAGGCCCAGCAGCCCGTGCCGTTCGAGATCGGCCAGGTCGCGCAGTGAGTGAGGACATGACTGAGACCACCGTCGACGAGGTCGACACCGAAGAGACCCCGCAGAGCTACACGTCCGAGTCCGCGCCGTCGCGCAACTCGGCCATCGAGCCCGCGGCCGCCACCGGTCGGCGCAAGCAGGCCATCGCCCGCGTCCGGATCGCACCGGGCAGTGGCAACTGGACCATCAACGGCCGCACGCTCGAGGCGTACTTCCCGAACAAGGTGCACCAGCAGCTGGTCAGCTCGCCGCTGGTCGAGCTGGAGCTGTCCGACCGCTACGACATCGTCGCCCGCATCGACGGCGGCGGCGTCAGCGGCCAGGCCGGCGCGCTGCGGCTGGGCATCGCCCGGGCCCTCAACGCCGCCGACGCCGAGAACAACCGTCCGGCGCTGAAGAAGGCCGGCTTCCTCACCCGCGACGCCCGGGTCACCGAGCGCAAGAAGGCCGGGCTGAAGAAGGCTCGCAAGGCTCCGCAGTACAGCAAGCGCTGATCCGCGCATCCCGCGCGACACGTCAACGGCCCCGGGGGTTGCACGGCTCCGGGGCCGTTGGCGTTCCTCACCGTTCTCTCTGCAAGGAGCACACTCCGTGGCCCGTCTCTTCGGCACCGATGGCGTTCGCGGCCTGGCCAACTCCGACCTCACCGCCGAGCTGGCACTCGACCTCTCCGTCGCGGCCGCGCACGTCCTGGGTGAGACCGGCGCGTTCGGCAACGGCCGCCCGGTGGCGGTGGTCGGCCGCGACCCTCGCGCCTCCGGCGAGTTCCTGGAGGCGGCCGTCGTGGCGGGCCTGGCCAGCGCCGGCGCCGACGTGCTGAAGGTGGGCGTGCTGCCCACCCCCGCGGTGGCGTTCCTGACCGGCATGCTCGACGCCGACCTCGGCGTCATGCTGTCGGCCAGCCACAACCCGATGCCCGACAACGGCATCAAGTTCTTCGCCAAGGGCGGGCAGAAGCTCGAGGACGCCATCGAGGACGCCATCGAGGCGCGGCTGCGCGAGCCCTGGAGCCGCCCCACCGGCGCCGACGTCGGCCGGGTCCGCGAGCACCCGGAGGGCCTGGAGACTTACATCTCGCACATCGTCGGCACCGCGCCGGCTCGGCTCGAGGGTCTGCGCGTCGTCGTCGACTGTGCGCACGGCGCGGCCTACCGCGCCGCACCGGAGGCGCTGCGCCGGCTGGGCGCTGACGTCACCGCCGTCTGTGCCGAGCCCGACGGGCTCAACATCAACCACAACTGCGGCTCCACCCACCTCGACGTGGTGGCCGCCGAGGTGGTCGCCGCGGGCGCGGACCTCGGCATCGCCCACGACGGCGACGCCGACCGCTGCCTGGCCGTCGATGCCACCGGTGAGGTGGTCGACGGCGACCAGATCCTGGCGATCCTCGCGCTGGCGATGCGCGAGAAGGGCACGCTGCGCCGCGACTGCGTCGTGGCCACGGTCATGTCCAACGAGGGCTTCCGGCTGGGCATGCGCGCGGCGGGCATCGAGGTCATCGACACCGCCGTCGGCGACCGTTACGTCCTGGAGGCGATGAAGGCCGGCGGCTACTCCCTGGGCGGCGAGCAGTCCGGCCACGTCGTCATGCTCGACCACGCCACCACCGGCGACGGCGTGCTGACCGCGGTGCACCTGCTCGCCCAGGTCGCCTCGTCCGGCCGATCGCTGGGCGAGCTGGCCGCCGTCATGCAGCGGCTCCCGCAGGTCCTCATCAACGTCAAGGGCGTCGACAAGGGCCGGGTGACCGTCGACGAGGGCGTCCGCGTCGCCGTCGCCGAGGCCGAGGCCGAGCTGGGCGACACCGGCCGTGTCCTGCTGCGTCCCTCCGGCACCGAGCCGGTGGTCCGGGTGATGGTCGAGGCCCCCACCGCCGAGCAGGCCGACTCCGTCGCCCGCCGTCTGGCCGCCACCGTGCAAGCCGAGCTCGCCCTATGACCCTCCCCGAATGAGGATCTTCGGCAGCTTCCGTAGGTGCGCGTGGCCTCGAATGATCACGTTCAGCACGAGATCTCGTGTCGCACCATGCTCGCAATCATGGTGAGGCTCGGGTGATCCTGCTGAACGTGATCATCTCGAATGATCACGTTCAGCGTGCGCGAGCCCCGCAGGACGGCACGACGGCAAGAGCGCGTGGGAAACAGGCCTGTCGGCGCGGGCGTCAAGAGCTGTAGGCACGGCGCCGGACGGCCGGAAAACCTGTTGCGTACCCGCGTCGCGACCGAGGACGCTCGTCCGGTGGAGATCCGACCGATCAACGCCCAGGACGACGCCTTCGCCGGGTGGTACGACGTGTACGTCGCGGCCTGGGACGCCGACTACCCGGACGGCCCGCGCTGGCTCGAACACGAGCTGAAGGTCATCTACGAGGGTTCCGACCAGCACGACGCGCTGCTCTGGCTGGCCGAGGACGACGGCAAGGCCGTCGGCGCCGCGCTCCTGGGGCTTCCGCTGCGCGACAACCTCAGCCTCGGCGAGCCGGAGGTCTACGTCCGTCCGGAGCACCGGCGCCGCGGCATCGGCACGGCGCTGCTGCGCGAACTCGAGAGCGCCGCCGAGTCCGCCGGTCGCACCAGCCTGCTCACATACCTCGAAGGCCCGGTCGACACCACCGAATCCACCGGCACCGCCTTCGCCGAGAAGAACGGCTTCACGCGCCGCATCACCGAGATCGCGCGCGTGCAACGGCCCCCGTTCGACCTCGAGGGCATCGCTGCGGCCGAGGAGGCGGCCCGGCCGCACGCCACCGACTACCGCATCGCCACCTGGCGCGACGCCGTCCCCGCCGAGTACCTCGACGAGTACGCGCGCCTACAGGCTCGCATGAGCACCGACCCGCCGCTGGGTGAGCTGGAGTACGAGGTCGAGGTGTGGGACGAGGCACGGGTCCGCACCGGCGAGGCTCGCCGCGAACGGATGCGACGAAGCTCCTGGAACGCTGCGGCGTTCGCGGCCGACGGCACCATGGCCGGGCTGACCATCATCGGGCTCTCCGCCGACAGCGACGAAACCGGCTTCCAGGACACCACCATCGTCGACCCGGCGCACCGGGGTCATCGGCTCGGTCTGCTGGTCAAGGCGGCCAACCTACGGGAGGTGCTCGCGGACCGGCCGGGCATCAAGTCGATCTGGACGTGGAACGCCGATTCCAACGGCCACATGATCGCCATCAACGAGACGCTCGGGTACCGAGTCGCCGGATGGTCCGCCGGGTACCAGCGCACGCTCTGACCGCCCGCTCTCAGCCGGCGTCGTGCCCGATCACATTCAGATCTTGCGGAGGCGGATGCGCTGCACGGAGTGGTCCGGGCCCTTGCCGAGGCTGAGGGTGGCACGGCCGCGTGTCGGCAGGATGTTCTGCGCCAGGTTGGGCCCGTTGATGGTGTCCCAGAGCTGCTCGGCCTGCTTGACCGCGGCGTCGTGGTCGAGGTCGCCGTAGCGGCGGAAGTACGACTCCGGCCGTTGGAAGGCCGTCTCGCGCAGCCGCAGGAAACGCTCGACGTACCAGCGGCGCACGTCCTTGGCCGAGGCGTCGACGTAGATGGAGAAGTCGAAGAAGTCGCTGACCGCGAGGCCGGCGACGCCGTCCGGGCGGGCCCGGGCAGGCTGCAGCACGTTGAGCCCTTCGATCAGGAGGATGTCGGGGCTCTCGACGGTGATCTGCGCACCGGGGACGATGTCGTACGTCAGGTGCGAGTACACCGGCGCCGTCACGACCTGCTCGCCGGACTTCACCGCGGAGACGAACCGCAGCAGCGCCCGGCGGTCGTAGGACTCCGGAAAGCCCTTGCGCTGCATCAGGCCGCGCCGCTCCAGCTCGGCGTTGGGCAGCAGGAAGCCGTCGGTGGTGACGAGCGACACCCGCGGGTGCTCGGCCCAGCGGGCGAGCAACAGCCGCAGCAGGCGCGCCGTCGTCGACTTCCCGACGGCGACCGAGCCGGCGATCCCGATGACGAACGGGGTCCGCTCGGCGAAGCCGCCCAGGAAGGTCGTGGTGGCCTCGTGTAGTCGCACGGCGGCGCGATGGCGCAGGTTGAGCAGCCGGGACAGCGGGAGGTAGACATCGCGCACCTCGTCCAGGTCGACGAAGTCGCCGAGGCCGCGGAGTTCCTCCAGCTCCGCCGCCGTCAACGACAGCGGGGTCTCGTCACGCAGCCGGGCCCAGTCGGCGCGGGACAGGTCGACGAACGGCGAGGAGTCGTGGACAACAGCCATGATGGCCTCATTCTGGCCGACTTGTCCGGGCGATGCGTCATTCGGGGTCTGGTGCGGTTACGCTGACCGCCGTGTGTGGCATCGTGGGATACGCAGGACACCGGTCAGCGCTCGACGTCGTCGTCGAAGGGCTGCGTCGGTTGGAGTATCGCGGCTATGACTCCGCCGGCGTAGCGGTCGTCGCCGACGGCGCGCTGGCCTCGGTGAAGCGGGCCGGCAAGCTGGTCAACCTCGAGAAGGCGCTCGAGGAGCAGCCGCTGCCCACGTCCGGCACCGGGCTCGGGCACACCCGCTGGGCCACGCACGGCTCGCCCACCGACCGCAACGCCCACCCGCACCTGGACGAGTCCGGTCAGGTCGCGGTCATCCACAACGGCATCATCGAGAACTTCGCCCGGCTGCGCGCCGAGCTCGAGGAGGCCGGTGTCCGGTTCACCTCCGAGACCGACACCGAGGTGGTCGCCCACCTGCTCGCCGCGGAGGTGGCCGCCGGCTCGGAGCTCGTCGAGGCGATGCGCGCCGTGTGCCGGCGGCTCGACGGCGCGTTCACGCTCCTCGCCGTCCACGCCGACGCTCCTGAACGCGTGGTCGCGGCACGGCGCAACTCCCCGCTCGTCGTCGGCCTCGGCGAGGGCGAGAACTTCCTCGCCTCCGACGTCTCCGCCTTCATCGCGCACACCCGCGAGGCCCTGGAGATCGGCGAAGGCCAGGTCGTCGAGATCACGCCAGACGACGTCACGCTCACCGACTTCTACGGCGCCGTCGTCGAGGAGAAGCGCTACCACGTCGACTGGGACGCCTCGGCCGCTGAGAAGGACGGCTACGACTACTTCATGCTCAAGGAGATCGCGGAGCAGCCCAAGGCGGTCGCCAACACCCTGCTGGGCCGCGTCGGCAACGACGGCCTGCTGTCGCTGGACGAGATGCGGCTCTCCGACGACGAGCTGCGCGAGGTCGACAAGGTCGTCGTGGTCGCCTGCGGCACCGCCTACCACGCGGGCATGGTGGCCAAGTACGCCATCGAGCACTGGACCCGGCTGCCCTGCGAGGTGGAGCTCGCCAGCGAGTTCCGCTACCGCGACCCCGTCGTCGACCGGCAGACCCTGGTCATCGCCATCAGCCAGTCCGGCGAGACCATGGACACCCTGATGGCGCTGCGCTACGCCCGCGAGCAGGGCGCGCGGGTGCTGGCCATCTGCAACACCAACGGCGCCACCATCCCGCGTGAGTCCGACGCCGTGCTCTACACGCACGCCGGCCCCGAGGTCGCGGTCGCCTCCACCAAGGCGTTCCTCACCCAGATGATCGCCTGCTTCCTCGTCGGCCTCTACCTCGGCCAGGTCCGCGGCACCAAGTGGGGCGACGAGATCCGCTCCGTCGTGCGCGACCTGTCCGACCTGCCGGCCAAGGTCGACGTCGTCCTGGAGACCATGGAGCCGGTCCGCGAACTCGCCCGCAACCTCGCCTCCGCCACGTCCGTGCTGTTCCTCGGCCGCCACGTCGGATACCCGGTCGCGCTCGAGGGCGCGCTCAAGCTCAAAGAGCTCGCGTACATGCACGCCGAGGGTTTCGCCGCCGGCGAGCTCAAGCACGGCCCGATAGCCCTGGTCGAGGAGAACGTGCCGATCATCGTCGTCGTGCCGTCGCCGAAGGGCCGGTCCGTGCTCCACGACAAGATCGTCAGCAACATCCAGGAGGTCCGCGCTCGCGGCGCACGCACCATCGTCGTCGCCGAGGAAGGCGACGAGGACGTCGTGCCGTACGCCGACCACCTGATCCGGGTGCCGGAGTGCCCGGTGCTGCTGCAGCCGGTGGTGTCGACGGTGCCCCTTCAGGTGTTCGCCTGCGAAATGGCGAGTGCTCGCGGCTTCGACGTCGACCAGCCGCGCAACCTGGCCAAGAGCGTCACGGTGGAGTAGGGCCGCTGGGGTGCTGTGGGCGGGCGGCGGCTGGCGCTGCTCGCCTCGCCCGCGTCGGCTCGTTCCTCGCCTCCGATGCCCGACCGAACCCTGTCGAGCAGCGCCAGCCGCCGCCGCGCCCGCGTCGGCTCGTTCCTCGCCTCCGATGCCCGACCGAACCCTGGCCGGCATCACCCAGCCCGGGCGGCCGCGTGCCCGTCGTCCTTGCTGGGCGGGTGCGGGTCGCCGTCGATGCCGTTCTGGTGGGCGATGGGTCAGCTGATGGCCAGGGCGGTTACGGCGGCGGTGAAGGCGCCGCCTACGAGCGCGACCATGAACAGGGCGTGGCGGCGCAGAGCCGCACGGTGTGCTGGGCGTTCGGACGGCAGGGCGAACACGCGGCGCGGCCACAGCCGCCACGACACTCGGGCGAACGTGCCGCCCGCGGCCAGCACCAGCGCCCCGTCCGCCGCCAGCAGCGCGACCTGGGCTCCGTCGGCATCCACCGCCACCGCCAGCAGCGGCGCGGTGACCAGCAGTCCCACGATGATGGCGAGCACCGGCCGCCGGTTGCCGGCGCCGAGCCGGGTGAGCAGTTCCTCCAGGAGCTCGTCGTCCGCCGACAGCAGGCGGGCCAGCCGCGGCTGGACGATGAGCAGGCCGTAGAGCATGGAGCCCAGCCACGCCGCGGCCAGCCCGACGTGCGCGACCGCGACGGCGGCCGTCACCACGTCGGCGAGCTCCACGCTCAGCCGAACTCCGACGACAGCAGGTCCATGACCAGGCCGTCGCGGACGCTGTTGGTGTGCCGCTCGCGCCGGTGCATCATGCCGACCGGGCGGAAGCCGACCGCCGCGCAGCAGCGGATGGCCACCTCGTTGGTGGCGGCCGGGTCGATGACGATGCGGTGATGACCGCGCTCGCCGAACAGGTGCCGGGCGAGCGTCCGGACGGCGTCGCGGCCCAGCCCGCGCCCGTGCAGGTCGGGGTCGAGGAAGATCTCCAGGCCCGCGTGCCGGTCACGGGGGTCGTCGTTTTCCCAGTACTGGATGAGCCCGGCGATGCGCCGACCGGCCAGGATGGTGAAGCGGGTCGAGGCGGAGCCGTCGGACAGCGGCCAGCCGGCGTCGAGGTCGGCGGCGTCCCACCACTGCTTGACCTCGGGGGTGCTGATGATGTGCAGCAGGACCGGGACGTCGTCGGCGCTCACCGGTCGCAGGACGACGTGCTCGCCGGCCATTCCGCCCACGAGAGTCAATTCGCCCATACGCGGAGTCTAGGTCGAGCGTGCCGTATCGGCATGCGGAACCACGTGGTCACAGTCAGTCTAGGGTGGTGCGGGTGATCGTGGGCGTGGGAATCGACGTCGTCGACATCCGGCGGTTCGCAGAGACGCTGGAACGGACGCCGGCGTTCGCCGAGCGCGTCTTCACGCCCGGCGAGCGGGCCCGGTCGATCGCGTCTCAGGCGGCCCGGTTCGCCGCGAAGGAGGCGCTGGCCAAGGCGCTCGGCGCGCCCGAGGGCCTGCTCTGGCAGGACGCCGAGGTGGTCAGCGATGACGACGGACGTCCCTGGTTCGAGGTGCGCGGCTCGGTCCGCAAGCGGTGCGACGCGCTGGGGGTCCGGACGCTCCACCTGTCGCTGTCGCACGACGCCGGGGTCGCGTCGGCCATGGTCGTGCTGGAAGGAGATCCGGTGTGAGGACCGTCCACACCGTCGAGGAGATCCGGGCCGCGGAGGACGCCCTGATGGCGACGCTGCCGCCGGGCGCGCTCATGCAACGCGCGGTGGCCGGGCTGGTCTCCACCTGCGCCCGCATCCTCGGTGGGCCGTACGGTGCCCGCGTCGTCGTGCTGGCCGGCGGCGGCAACAACGGCGGCGACGCGCTGTGGGCCGGCGCCCGCCTGGCCGGCCGCGGTGCCAGCGTCGACGCCGTCCTGTTGCGTCCGGACCGCGCGCACCCCGAGGGTCTGGCGGCCTTCCGCGACGCCGGAGGCCGGGTGACCGCCGGCGACGACGTCCGCGCCGGTGCCGCGCTGGCCCGGGCCGACCTGGTCCTCGACGGCATCCTCGGCATCGGCGGGCGTGGCGGCCTGTCCGACGACGCCGCTGAGCTGGCCGCCCGGGCCCGGGCCGATGCCGGCCTGATCATCGCGGTCGACCTGCCCAGCGGTGTCGACCCCGACACCGGCGAGGCACCCGGCGCGCACGTCGTCGCCGACGTCACCGTGACCTTCGGCACCGGGAAGACGGCGCTCGTGGTCGACCCCGCGGCGGCCGCGGCGGGCGCCGTCCACGCCGTCGACATCGGACTGGCGCCGTACCTGCCGGGGCCGCGCACGACGGTGCTCGAGGACGCCGACGTCGCCGCGCTGCTCCCGGAGCCGGGCCGCGAGTCGGACAAGTACTCGCGAGGGGTCGTCGGGGTGCTGGCCGGGTCCGGGCAGTACCCGGGCGCGGCGCTGCTGGCTGTCGGCGGTGCGCTGCGCGGTGGCGCCGGTATGGTCCGCTACGCCGGGCCGGACGCCGTCGCCGCGACGGTGCGTTCTCGCTGGCCGGAGACGATCGCCGGGCCGTCGGTCGCGGAGGTCGGGCGGGTGCAGGCGTGGACCGTCGGCTCCGGGCTCGGCGACGGCCGCGGTGCCGATGTCGCCGCCGCGGTCGGGGCAGGGCTGCCGGTCCTGGTCGACGCCGACGGGCTGCGGTCGCTGCCGGACCGGTTCGCCGGGCCCGCCTTGCTGACCCCGCACGCGGGCGAGTTGGCCCGGCTACTCGGCGTCGAGCGGGCGGAGATCGAGGCGCGCCGGCTGCATCATGCCCGCGCCGCCGCTGGACGCTGGAACGCCACGGTCCTGCTCAAGGGGACGACGACGCTCGTGGTGGCACCCGACGGGCGGGTCCGGGTCAACTCCACCGGCACGTCGGCGCTGGCGGCCGCGGGCACCGGCGACGTGCTCGCCGGGCTCGCCGGATCGCTGCTGGCCGCGGGGCTGGAGCCGCTGGACGCCGGCAGTGTGGCGGCCTATGTGCACGGGCTGGCCGGCCAGCGGGCGGCCGCGGCGGGCGGCTACCCGAGCGCCGGCGACGTCCTCCAGCAGCTGCCTGCCGTGCTCGGCTCCCTGCGCCAGGCGGACACCGCGCAGGGGTGACGCCGGGCTCACCTCGTCTGTCGGCCGCCGGATTCCCCCGCGGGACAGGGTTCGCGACTGCACAGCGCGTCGCGGGGACCACGGTCGGCGGACGGCGCGCTGCGAGGGGTGGCCGCCCCTGTCGGCACCGGCTGACACAATCGGTGCCGTGGTCACCGACGAGTACGGCCGAGGGCCCGTGCCGCACGCGCAGGTGCGGGTCGACCTCGCCGCCATCCGCGACAACGTGGCGGAGCTCTCGGTCCGTGTCGGCCGGGCCGAGGTCATGATGGTGGTGAAGGCGGACGCGTACGGCCACGGCCTGGTGCCCGCGGCCCGCGCGGCCCAGGCCGGCGGGGCCACCTGGCTGGGCACCGCGGTGCTGGCCGAGGCGCTGACGCTGCGTGCGGCCGGGGTCACCGGCCGGCTGATGGCGTGGCTGAGCTCGCCCGGAGAGCGGTGGGCCGACGCGCTGGCCGCGGACGTCGATGTGTCCGCGTCCGCGCCGTGGGCGGTCGCCGAGATCGCCGCCGCCGCGCGCGACACCGGCCGGGTCGCGCGGCTGCACCTCAAGGTCGACACCGGGCTCGGCCGCTCCGGAGTGCCGGTGAGCGGCTGGCCGGAGCTGGTGGACACGGCGCTGAAGGCCCAGGCCGAAGGGCTGGTCGAGGTCGTCGGCCTGTGGTCGCATCTGGCCTGCGCCGACGAGCCGGAGCATCCGGCCAACGACAGCCAGCTGGCGGTGTTCCTCGAGGCGGTGGCGCAGGCCAGGCGGCACGGCGCCCGGCCCGAGGTCGTGCACCTGGCCAACTCCGCGGCGACGCTCACCATGCCCGACTCCCACCTCGATCTCGTCCGGGTCGGCCTGGCCGCGTACGGGCTGTCGCCGATGCCGGCGGTGGTGTCGCCGGCCGACGTGGGGCTGCGGCCGGCCATGTCGGTGCGGGCCAGGCTGGCGCTGGTGAAGCGGGTGCCGGCCGGGCATGGGGTGTCCTACGGCCACCTCTACGTCACCGACCGCGAGTCCACGCTGGGCCTGGTGCCGCTTGGCTACGCCGACGGGGTGCCCCGGCACGGCTCGGGCGGCTCGGCCGGCCCCGGTGCTCCGGTACTGGTGGCCGGCGTCACGCGACGCATCGCCGGCCGGGTGTGCATGGACCAGTTCGTGGTCGACCTCCGCGACGACGACGTCAGCGCCGGCGACGAGGTCGTCCTGTTCGGCGACCCGGCGGCCGGTGAGCCGTCCGCGCAGGACTGGGCCGAGGCCTGTGGCACCATTTCCTACGAGATCGTCACCCGGTTCGCGCCGCGGCTGCCGCGCGTGTACGTCGACGCCGCCCTCGCGGAGCCGCGGTGAGCAAGCTCGTCGCCGCTGGCCGGACCGCCGGGCTCATCGGCACCTGGCTGGGCGTGGCCACCGCGGGCGCGGCCGTCGGGTTCGCCGCCGAACGCTACGTCATGGGCCGGTCGCTGAAGAAGGACGACCCGCACGCCACCGAGCCGTTCGGCACGCTGCGAGGCGAGCCGCGGGTGGTGACGACCGACGACGGCGTCGACTTGCACGTCGAAGTCGACGAGCCCGCCGACGGCGACACCGACCTCACCCTGGTCTTCTGTCACGGCTTCGCACTCACCCAGGACGCCTGGCACTTCCAGCGTCGCGACCTGCGCGGCACCGCCCGGCTGGTCTTCTGGGACCAACGCGGCCACGGCCGCTCCGCCGCGCTGCCGGAGGACGCCGAGCTGTCGTTCCACCGGCTGGGCACCGACCTCGGCCAGGTCGTCGACGCCGTCGCGCCGGCCGGGCCGGTGATCCTGGTCGGCCACTCGATGGGCGGCATGACCCTCCAGGCGCTGGCCGAGGCCCGGTCGGAGCTGTTCGGCGACCGCATCGTCGGCGTCGCGCTCATCGCCACCAGCGGACAGCGCCTCGACGTGTCCGGTCTCGGGCTGCCCGGGTATCTCGGCAAGCTCGCCGGCCGGGCGGCGCCGGGAGCGGTCACCGTCCTGGCCCGCCGGCCCGAGCTGGTCGAGCGGGGCCGGCGCATGGGCAGCGACCTCGCCTACGTGCTGACCCGGCGGTACGCGTTCGCCGAGGGCGGCTCGCCGCGACTGGTCGAGTTCACCGCGATGATGAACGCCGCCGTGCCCTTCGACGTCGTGGCGAGGTTCTACCCGCTGTTCGGCGAGCTCGACGCCGCCGGCGCGGTCCCGGTGCTGTCCAGGGCGCCGGTGCTCGTCGTGGCCGCCGAGCACGACCAGATGACGCCGGTCCGGCACGGCCGTGAGCTGGCCGAGGCGCTGGCCGACGTCGAGTACATCGAGGCCACCGACGCCGGCCACATGGTGCTGCTGGAACGAAACGAGCTGGTCACCCAGGGTCTGCGCGACCTCGTCGAGCGGGTCGCTCGCGCCGGCCGCGGCAGGAGCCGGCCGTGGCGCACCAGCACCCGGATCGCGGCCGTCAGGCGGGCGACGAGCGCCGCGAAGCTGCCGAAACGTGGGAAGGGAACCCGGTGATCCACCTCGACGTCCCGGACGCGGACACCATGACGGCGCTGGGCGAACGGCTCGCGGGCTTGCTGCGCGCCGGCGACCTCGTGCTGCTCGGCGGCGACCTCGGCGCCGGCAAGACGACGCTGGCGCAGGGCGTCGGCGCGGGCCTTCGCGTGCGCGGCCCGGTCACGTCGCCGACGTTCGTCATCGCCCGCGTGCACCCGTCGCTGGTGGGCGGGCCGCCGCTGGTGCATGTCGACGCGTACCGGCTCGGCGGCTGGGACGAGCTGGAGGACATCGACCTCGAGGCCACGCTCGACGAGGCCGTGACGCTCGTCGAGTGGGGCGAGGGCGTGGCCGAAGGGCTGGCCGGCGACCGCCTGGAGATCCACATCGACCGCCCCCACGACGCCGACGAGGGCGAGGTGCGCCACGTGCGGGTCACGCCCGTCGGCGGCCGCTGGGATGAGCGCGAGCTGGCGGCGGTGGTGCGCCGATGAGCGACGACGCCGTCGCGGAGCGGCTGGCCGCCGGCGGTGAGCTGGTCGACGCCGACCTCACCGGCCAGGACCTGTCCAACCTGCTGGAGTCGCCGGCACCGCAGCCGCGGGTGTTCCGGCGCTGCGACCTCACCGAGGCGGATCTGTCCCGGGCGTCCCTGCTGAGCGCGACGTTCGAGGCGTGCACGCTCGACGGTGCCAACCTGCGCCGCGCGGTGCTCGACGGCGCCACGTTCACCGGCGGCTCGGCCGCCCGCGCCGACTTCTCCTCCGGCGACGTCTCCGACGCCACGTTCACCGGCGTCGATCTCGCCAACACGACGTGGCGCGGCACCATGATCGCCGGAACCGCGTTCACCGGGTGCCGCCTGGTGGGCGCCCGGTTCGACGAGTCCCGCGGCCTGGGCTGCACGTTCCGGCGCTGCAACCTCATGCTGGCCGGCCTGAACGGCATCAGCCTGCGCGGGCAGGAGCTCGACGGGCTGCGCCTCGACGACGCCGTCCTGTCCGGCGCCGACCTGCGTGACACCGTGTGGACCGACTCCCGCCTGCGCGGCGTGCTGCTGCGCGCCGCCGAGCTGGACGGCGCGGACCTGCGTGGCGCCGACCTCGGCGACTTCGCGTTCCAGGACGCCCACCTGCTCTCCGGCGCCACGATCAGCGCGAGCCAGGCCGCGGCCATCCTCGGCCAGCTCGGCATCGTCGTCGACGGCTGACTCTCACGGCGGTCAGGCGAACGGGTCGACCACTCGCACGCCGCCGAACACAGCACCTGCGTTCAGGTCCTCGGTCAGCAGGACTCCGCACCTGGCTCGCCTGGCCGCTTCCACGACGAGGGAGTCCCACAACGAGAGCTGCGATTGCTGCGACCGGACCACTGCGGCCGCGACGAGGCCGGCGTCGATCGGGACGACGTCGAGCTGGCCGAGTACGTCGATCGCCTCCCGGGCGCGGAACCCGTCGAGCGGCCGCTTCAGCTTGCGGGTGACCGTGATGTAGAACTCGTTCAGTACCTGGGCGCTCAGCACCGCTCGCTCGCCACCGATCGCGAGCAGCGTCTGAGTCGCCGCCCGCTGCTTCCGCGGCTCATCGTGGTCGTAGCTGTACACGAGGATGTTGGTGTCGATGAAGATGCGGCCCGGGCCCGCGAGCGCCGCCGGCAGGTCACCGGTCATAGAGGTCGTCTCGCCGCCACGTCCGCCCGTCCTCGCCGCTCCCGGAGTGCGACGTGCTCGCCAGGTCGACGAACCGCCGCAGGCTCTCCGCGCGGGGATCGTCGCCCACGAACTCCTCGAGGCGTTGCCGGATCACGGCATTGACCGAGGTGCCCCGTTCCAAGGCGCGAATTCGCGCGAGCCGCAGGAGATCGTCGTCGATCTTCAGAGTCAGGTTCGTCATCGTCGCCTCCCAGCACAGGATACGCGCTGCACGTAACCCGTGCTAGCGGTCCGGGTCGTTCACCGGCGACGGGGGCGACGTAGGGTAGGCGGGTGCTGTTGCTGGCCATGGACACGTCGACGCCCGCGGTGACCGTCGCGCTGCACGACGGCGGGCGGGTGCTCGCGCACGCGACCACGGTCGACCCGCGCCGTCACACCGAGCTGCTGATGCCGCTGGTCACGTCGGTGCTGCGGGACGCAGGGGCCGCCCGCGGCGACCTCACCGAGATCGCCGTCGGGGTCGGGCCGGGCCCGTTCACCGGGCTGCGGGTCGGCCTTGCCGCCGCCCGCACGATGGGCGCGGTCCTGGACATCCCGGTGCGCGGGGTCTGCGGCCTGGACGTCGTCGCCCACGGCGCCGTAGCGGCAGAGTCGCCGGCCGGGCCGTTCGTCGTCGCCACCGACGCCCGTCGCCGCGAGGTGTACTGGGCCGCGTACGACGCGTCCGGCACGCGCACGGTCGGCCCGGAGGTCGGGCCCGCCACCGCGATCGCCGCTGAGCTCGGGGCCGTGCTGCCCGCCGCCGGCGCCGGGGCGCGGCTGTACCCGGAGGCGTTCGGGCCGGCGCTGGAGCCGGAGTACCCCGCCGCGGCCGACCTCGCCGCCGTCGTCGTCGACAAGGCCGCCGACATCCTCCCGCCCGACCCCTTGTACCTGCGCCGGCCCGACGCCACCCCGCCGGCCGCCCGGAAGAGCGTGCTCGCCTGACGTCGACGGTGCGGCTGCGGCCGATGCGGTGGTGGGACATCGAGACGGTGCTCCCACTGGAGGAAGAGCTGTTCGCCGGCGACCCGCCGTGGAGCGCGGAGCAGTTCTGGTCCGAGCTGTCCGGCGTGCCCGACACGCGCTGGTACGTGGTGGCCGAGGCCGCCGACGAGCTGGTCGGCTACGCCGGGCTGTCCGCACCCGCGATGCCCGGCGACACCGCGGACGTCCTCACCATCGCCGTCGCCGCTTCGGCCCAGCGTTCCGGCATCGGCACCGTTCTGCTGGACGCCCTGTCCGGCGAGGCACGGCGGCGCGGTGCCGCGGAGCTGCTGCTCGAGGTGCGCGCCGACAACGAGCCGGCCCAAGCGTTCTACCAGCGGCACGGCTTCGAACGCATCGCGGTGCGACGCAACTACTACGCCGGGCGGCGCGACGGTTTCGTCCTGCGCAAGCGGCTGCCGGATAATCGGTGACCGTGACCGACCAACCCTTGATCCTCGGCATCGAGACCTCGTGCGACGAGACCGGTGTCGGCCTCGTGCGCGGGACCACGCTGCTGGCCAACGCCGTCGCCAGCTCCGTCGACGAGCACGTCCGCTTCGGCGGCGTCGTGCCGGAGGTGGCCAGCAGGGCGCACCTGGAGGCCATCGTGCCGACGCTGCACCGTGGACTGGACGAGGCCGGGGTCACCCTCGGTGACGTCGACGCCGTCGCCGTGACGGCCGGGCCCGGGCTCGCCGGAGCGCTCATGGTCGGGGTGTCCGCGGCCAAGGCGCTCGCGGTGGCGCTGGACAAGCCCTTGTACGGCGTCAACCACCTGGTCGGGCACGTGGCCGCCGAGCAGTTGGAGAACGGCCCGCTCACCGACCCGGTGGTCGCACTGCTGGTGTCCGGCGGGCACACCGAGATCCTGCAGGTCGACGACATCGCCACCGCCGCGCAGCTGCTCGGCCAGACCCTCGACGACGCCGCCGGCGAGGCGTTCGACAAGGTGGCCCGGCTGATCGGCCTGAAGTACCCGGGCGGCCCCAGCATCCAGCGCGCGGCCATCGACGGCGACCCTTCGGCCATCCGGTTCCCGCGCGGCCTGACCAGCCCGCGCGACATGGACCGGCACCGCTACGACTTCTCGTTCTCCGGCCTCAAGACCGCCGTGGCCCGCTGGGTCGAGACGGCGGAACGTGACGGCGACGCGGTGCCCGTGGCCGACGTGGCGGCCGGCTTCCAGGAGGCCGTCGCCGACGTGCTGACCCGCAAGGCCGTGCTGGCCTGCCAGGAGCGCGGCATCTCGACCATGGTGCTGGCCGGAGGCGTCGCAGCGAACGCTCGACTGCGGGAGCTGACCCAGCAGCGGTGCGCGGACGCCGGCATCGAGCTGCGGCAGCCGCGGTTCTCCCTGTGCACCGACAACGGCGCCATGATCGCGGCCTTGGGCGCCGCCGTCGTGGAGCGCGGCCTGCCGCCGTCGTCGTTGGACTTCGCCTCGGACTCCTCGCTCCCGGTCACCGAGGTGCTGGTCGGTTAGAGGCGGTCGACGACGGCGGGCAGCTCGCCCAGGTCGTCCAGCACCACCGCCACCTCCTTCACCACGTCCGGGTCCGGCGGGAAGTGCGGATTCGGGACGGCGACGACGGTCATGGCGGCGGCCAGTGCCGAGCGCAGCCCATTGGTGGAGTCCTCGACCGCGACGCAGCGGCCCGGGTCGACGCCCAGCTGCCGCGCGGCCTCGAGGTACACATCCGGCGCGGGCTTGCCGGCGGACACCTCCTCACTCGACACCGCGACCCGCACCACGTCGTCGAGGCCGGCGAACCCCAGGAACGACCTGATCAGCACCGGTGGCGACGAGCTGGCGATCGCCACCGGCCGCGCCGCGGCGACGGCCCGGACGGTCTCGACCGCGCCCGGCAGCACCGGCGGACCGGCGGCGTACCGGCGCGCCATCTCGGTCACCACCCGCTCGGCGGCCTCGTCCGGGGCGAGCCGTGCGCCCAGTCCCTCGACCAGGTAGGCGGCCCACTCCGGGGTGCTCATGCCCTGCATGGCCCTGGTGGCGGCGTCGGTCCAGGCGCCACCGTGCGCGGCGACCACCGACCGCCGCACCTCGTCCCACGCCCGCTCCGAGTCGACCAGCACGCCGTCCAGGTCGAAGACCACAGCATCCATGCGGCCACGCTAGCGCCAGCCGCGCTCACTCAACGGGGGGATCGAAGGTCAACGGGGGTCGGGGATCAGCCAGAGGCCGCGGCGCGGGCGCAGGGTGATCAGCGGGTCCAGGCGCAGGGGGCGGTCCGGCACCGGGCGCAGCCGCCAGCGCCGGGCGATGGTGACCAGCCCGAGCACCGCCTCGGTCCACGCGAAGCCCTCGCCGATGCACCGGCGCAACCCGGCGCCGAACGGGAAGAACGCCCACCGCGGCCGGCCGGGGTCGCCGTCGCCGAGCCAGCGGTCCGGCTCGAACGCGTAGGGCCGCGGCCACCAGCGATGATCGTGGTGGACCACCCACTGCGGCAGCACGACGAGGTCGCCGGCGGCGATGACCTGCCCGTCGACCTCGTGGTCGGCGATGGCCTGGCGGCCCATCATCCACGACGGCGGATACAGCCGCAGCGCCTCGGAGACGACCGCCCGGCAGAGCGGGAAGCGGTCCAGGTCCGGTGGCTCGTCCCCGGCGGCCGCGTCGACCTCGGCATGCACCCGGGCCTGTACGGCCGGGTGGTGAGCCAGCAGGTGCAGCGCGAAGGCGAGCGTGTTGGCCGTCGTCTCGTGACCGGCCAGAAGAAGGGTGACGGCGTGGTCGCGGACGGCGGAACGGGCGACCGGCGAGCCGCCGGTGACCCCGTCCCCGGCACCGTTCCCCGAGCCCAGCAGCAGCGCGGACAGCAGGTCGCCGCCGTCCTCGCCGGAGCGCTCACGGTCGGCGAGCATCCGGTCGACCAGGTCGTGCAGGCTGGTCCGGCCCCGCCGCAGCCGCCGCAGCGGGCCGACCGGCAGCCCCTGCAGCCGCTCGCTGAACGGCAGGAACGCCAGCTTGTACGCGCTGAGCAGGTCGGCGAGCGCAGCCTCGACCGTGGCGACGTCGGCGTCCAGGTCGGTGCCGAGCAGGGTCGCGCCCGCTGTCTCGAGCGTCATCCGGACCGTCGCGGCGTGCACGTCGACCGGCTCGCCGGGCCGCCACGACGTCGACGTGACGGCGGCCCGCTCGGCCATGACCCGGGCGTACCCGTCCACGCGCCGGGAGTGGAAGGCCGGCTGGACGACCACGCGGTGCTGCCGGTGCACGTCGCCCTCGGCGGTGAGCAGTCCGTCGCCGAGGACCACCCGGGCTCGCTGCAGGACCATGCCCTTGCGGAATCGCGCGGCATCGCTCACCAGCACCGAGCGCACGTGGTCGGGGTGGCTGAGCTGCCAGACCGGGTACGGGCCGAGGCGGAACCTGGCGACGTCGCCGTGCTCGCGCTGGACCGCGGTGACGAAGCCGAGCCGGTCGGCCTGGAACGTGAGCAGGTCGCCGACCACGGGCAGCGAGCGGCTGGGCATACCTCTGACGCTACGAGCGCCGACCCGTCGCCGCCAGCGTTCCGGCCCGGCCGGTTGCGGGCCGTGGCAGACTGGCGTCAATGCGGCGACTGCTCCTCCTACTCGTCGGCGCCCTGGTGCTGGCGGCCTGTTCCGACGACGGCTCCGGTCCGGCGACCCAGCCCACCGAGCCCACGGCCAGCCCGCCGACCACGAGCCCGTCCGAGACACCGTCGCCGACGCCCACCCCGCCGCCGCTGGCGTGGGGGCCGACCCAGGCCGAGTACGACGAAGCCGCGCGGATCGTCTCGGACCTTTCGGTCGAGCGGCAGGCCGGGCAGGTCATCGTCGCCCGGTACGCCGGGCTGGAGCCGCCGGTCGACCTCATCGCTGAGCTGGGCCTGGGCGGCGTCATCCTGATGGGCGACAACGTCGAGTCGCCGGAACAGGTCAGCCGGGCGAGCGCCGCCATCCAGGAGGCCGGTGCCGGCGACTACCCGGTCATCGTCGGGATCGACCAGGAGGGCGGCTCGGTCGCCCGCATCCGCGAACCGGCCACGGAGTTCCCGGCCTACATGACGCTCGGCGCTTCCCGCGACACCGCGATGGCCACCGACGCCGCCCGCGCCAGCGGCGAGGAGCTCCGCGCGATGGGCTTGACCATGGTGTTCGCGCCGGATGCCGACGTCACCACCGGCCCGGACGACCCCACCATCGGCAGCCGCTCGGCCTCGTCGGATCCTGCGCTGGTCGCCGACATCGTCTCGGCGTCGCTGGCCGGGTACGCCGAGTCCGGCATCGTCGCCGTCGCCAAGCACTTCCCGGGCCACGGCTCGGTGCCGGCGGACAGCCACGAGGAGCTGCCCGTGCAGAGCGCCGGTCTCGACGAGCTGCGCGCCCGCGACTTCGTGCCGTTCCAGGCCGCGGTCGCTGCCGGCGCGGAAGCCGTCATGGTCGCGCACATCGACGTGGAAGCCGTGGACCCGGGCGTGCCGTCGTCGCTGTCGCCGGCGGTCATCGGGCTGCTCCGCGACGAGCTCGGGTTCGACGGCGTCGTGGTCACCGACGCGCAGGACATGGCCGCCATCAGCGACGGTTACGGCTCCGGTGCCGCGGCGGTGCGCTCGCTCGCGGCCGGCGCCGACATCGTGCTGATGCCGGCCGATCCCCGGGCCGCCCACCAGGCCATCGTCGACGCCGTCGCCTCCGGGGAGCTGCCCGCCCAGCGGCTGGCGGAGGCGGCCATCCGAGGGATCGCGCTGATGTTGCACCAGGCAGCCGCTGGAGCACCGCCGGACCCGGGCGTGGTGGGGTCGAATGGCGGGTTGTCGTACGAGGAGTCCCTGGCCGGCGTGACGGTGGTGGCCGGTGCCTGCGAGGGTCCGCTGGTCGGCGACACGGTCCAGGTGGTCGGCGGCACCGACCTCGACCGGGCCCGCTTCACCGAGGCGGCCCAGGCGGCCGGGCTCACCGTCGGCTCCAGCGGCGAGGTGGTGCGGTTGTTGGGCGGCACCGACTCCGGCGCCGGTGACGTGGTCGTCGCCCTGGACACGCCGTACGCGCTGGGCGCGAGCGACGCCCGGGTCCGGATCGCGTTGTACGGCCGGACGCCGGGAGCGTTCCGGGCCCTCGTCGACGTGCTCCGCGGCGCCGCACCGGCCGCCGGAATGCTGCCGGTCCTCGTCGACGGCGTCGAACAGCAGGGCTGCCCCGGCTGACCCCACATCACCAGGCGTTCCTGTGCCTCACCAGGGTTACGAGCGTGGTGGAGCACACACGATCCTCGTGATGTCGGCGATCGTTGATGATCAAGGGGCCAGCAGGGGCGGCGACGCCCCAGGCCGGCGAGCTGGGAAGTGACCACTCACCAAGCGGACAGCAAAAATGGTGACCATTGGTGATGGATCGGGAAAGGTGCGCGGCCACAGACTGCCGGAATGGAGAAGGCCGGCGTCCTCCCCGCTCACAGCGTCCTGCGGCCCTGCCTCGCGGCGGGACTCGTGCTGGTGCTCTCGCTGATGGCCGGTGCCGACGTGCGATCCGCGGCGGCGCAGCCGGAGGCGCCGGCCGACCTCCGAACCGGCGACGAACCCGGCGACGAACCCACGGCCGAGACGCTGCCTGACGACACCACCGGGCTGTGGATCGTCCAGCTGGAGGAGCCCGCGGTGGCGGCCTACGGCGGCGAGGTCGAGGGCTTGGCCGCGACCAGCCCACGGCTGACCGGCGCCGACGAGCTGGACACCGGTACCGCGGCCAGCCGCGCCTACCGTGACCACCTGCGCGCGGAGCAGGACGACGTGCTCGAGCGTATCGACGACGAGCTGGGCCGCGACGTCCCCGTGGAGCACCGCTACCTCAACGCGTTCAATGGCCTGGCCCTTCAGGTCGACGCGGACGAGGCGGCGGCGCTCACCGGGCTGGACGGGGTCGTCGCGGTCTACCCCGATACCGAACGCGAGCTGGAGACCGACGTCAGCCACGAGCTCATCGGCTCGGCCGCGGTGTGGGAGGGCGAGACGGCGTCCGGGACCGGCACCCGCGGCGAGGGCGTCGTCGTCGGCGTCATCGACTCCGGCATCAACCCCGAGCACCCCGCGTTCGCGGCCACCGACGGCGACGGGTACACGCACACCAACCCGCTCGGCTCGGGCACCTACCTCGGCGTCTGCGACCCCGACCACCCCGAGCACGAGGCGATCTGCAACGACAAGCTCATCGGCGCCTGGGCCTTCCACCCGGCCGCGAACGATGCCCGCGACGACGACGGCCACGGCAGCCACACCGCCAGCACCGCCGCCGGCAACGTGCACGAGGCGGCCGTCCAGGCCGGGGCCGACACGATCACCCGCACCGTGCAGGGCGTGGCACCTCGGGCGAACATCATCTCGTACCTGGTGTGCTCGCCGCAGTGCCCGTCGTCGAGCGTGCTGGCAGCGGTCGACCAGGCCATCGCCGACGGCGTCGACGTCCTCAACTACTCGATCTCCGGCACCGACGACCCGTGGCACGACCCGGTCGACCTGGCGTTCCTGGACGCCTTCGAGGCCGGGATCTACGTCTCCGCGTCGGCCGGCAACGACGGACCGGGAGCCGGCACCGTCGCCAAGAGCGGCCCGTGGAACGCCTCGGTCGCGGCCAGCAGCCACAGCCGGATCTTCGCCCAGGAGCTGGACGTGACCGCCCCCGCGGACGGCCCGGCCGGGCTGCCCGCGGTCCCCGGCACCGGCCCGGCGATCACCGCCGACCTCGAGGGCGAGCTGCGCGTCGCCGACGACGCCAACCGCACCGCCTGCGCTCCGTTCGCCGGCGCCATCTTCGACGGTGCGATCGCCCTGATCGAGCGCGGCGGGTGCACGTTCGCCGACAAGGTCGGCTACGCGGCGGCGGCCGGCGCGGTCGCCGTCGTCGTCTATGACACGTTCGACAGCCCGCCGATCGTCATGGGCGACCTGGAGACCTCCGCCATCCCGTCCGTGATGACGACGCGCGATGCCGGCGAGGCGCTGCGCGAGCTGGCCACGGCCGCGTCGGTGACCGTGCGCCTCGGCGCCGCGGTGACCCTGCAGTTCGACGAGAGCTGGAACGACGTGATGGGCGGGTTCAGCTCGCGCGGCCCGTCCCGGTTCGAGATGCTGGCGCCGACGTTCACCGCGCCGGGCGTGAACATCCTGGCCGCCGGCGCCGGCAGCAGCGACGAGGCCGACCACTACCTGGTGCTGCAGGGCACGTCCATGTCGTCGCCGCACGCCGCCGGCGCGGGGGCGCTGCTGACCGCGCTGCACCCGGACTGGTCGCCGGCCGAGATCCGGTCCGCCCTGGCGTCGACCGCCGACGACGACAGCGTGCTGGCCGAGGACGGCCGGACCGCCGCGACCCCGATGGCGATGGGCTCGGGCCGGCTGGACCTGGAGCAAGCCGGGCGGGTCGGGCTGGTCATGGACGAGACCCACGCGAACTTCGCCGCCGCGGACCCGGCCATCGGCGGCGACCCCAAGACCTTGAACCTGCCGGCCCTGGTCAGCAACGGCTGCGTCGAGACCTGCGACTGGACCCGCAGCGTACGCAACGCCGCCGATGTCGAGGCCAGCTACACCGCGGTAATCGAGGCTCCGCCCGGCATGACCGTCACGGTCTCGCCGGAGACGTTCACCCTGGCACCGGGCGCGACCCAAGAGCTGGTCGTCACCGCCGACGTAAGTGGCCTGCCGGAGGGCGAGCGGGTGTTCGGCGACGTCGGGCTGGAGACGACGGCCACGCACCCCGACGGTGCTGCGGTGGCCGGCACCCACTACCCGGTGGTCGTCGTGCCGGAGGCGGCGGCGCCGTCGATGACGCTGGACCCCGGAGAGGTCGCGTCGACCCAAGGGCCGGACGAGACCACGTCGCACATGCTCAGCATCGGCAATACCGGAAACGCGGACCTGACCTGGAGCGTGACCGACGAGGCGGGCCCGCGCACGCCCGTCGTCGAGACGGCCCCGATCGCGACGGCCGAGGACGCCACCGCGCGCACGTCGTCGACCGGTGACGGCTCGGCCCAGCTCAGCACCCGCGGCGAGCCGGGCGCCGTCGTCGTCCCGGAGTCGACGTCGCAGGCGGACCAGTACACGACCACGCTGACCCACTCCGCGTCGCAGGGAATCCAGCCGGGAGCCTCCGCGGCCTGCAGCCCCGACGACGGCCAGAGCACCGTCGCGAACTCCTACCTGCGCACGTTCACCCCGCGCGAGTTCGGTATCACCGGCGAGTTCGGCGTGACCGCGGTGTCGTTCGGCGTCGAAGCCGTCGCCGGGTCGCCGCAGACCATGGACGTCAACCTGTACACGCTGGACGCGCAGCCGCTGACGTACGCCAACCTCACCCCTATCGGCACGGCCAGCATCGAGGTGGAGCCGCAGAGCCTGACCATGGTCGAGGTCCCGGTCACCGGCATGGTGCCGGACGGCGCGACGCTGGTGGTCGAGGTCGCGGCGCCCGACGCGGCCGGCGCCGGCGCGTTCTTCATCGGCGCCAACGGCGCGGGGCAGAGCGCACCGTCCTACATCGCCGCGCCGGGCTGCGGTCTGACCGAGCCCACCGACGTCGCCGAGATCGGCCGCGACGGCATGCACATCGTCATGAACGTCATCGGCGAGGCCGACACCCCCGCGTGCGACCTTCCCGCGCAGACGCCGTGGGCGCAGGTGCGGCCACTGTCGGGCACCGTCGGGCCCGGCGGCGAGCAGCAGGTCGAGGTGGTGCTCGACTCCGCCGGGATGTCCGCCGGCACTCACGACGCCACGCTCTGCCTGCGCAGCAACGACGCCGTCCGGCCGCTGCGCCCGGTTCCGGTGCGGCTGGTCGTCGAGGAGATCCCCGCCATCGACGTGGCTCCGCAGGCGCTCGACGTCGCGCAGCCGACGGACACCATCACCGAGCACGAGCTCGCCATCGCCAACGTCGGCGACGGCCTGCTGGAGTGGTCGATCGAGACGGCGGCCGGCGCACCGGCGGCGAACAGCGCCACGGCCGCGGACGGAGCGCTGTACGACAACGGGCCGGTCGTCACCCACCCGGCGGCCGGACCGGACGGCTCGGACCGCAGCGTGATGCAGAACGTCACGCTGGGCATGACGACGCTCGGCGTCAACGGCGGCGCGTCCGCGGGCAACCGCCTGGCCGACGACTTCACCGTCACCGACCCGTACGGCTGGGACGTCGAGGCCGTCACGTTCCTCGCGTACCAGACCGGGTCGTCGACGGACTCGACCATCGACGGGGTGACGCTGCGGATCTGGGACGGTGAGCCCGGCGCGCCCGGCAGCGAGGTCGTATTCGGCGACACCACCACCGACCGGCGCAGCGACACCGCGTGGTCCGGCGCCTACCGGGTGTCGGAGACCAACCTCGACACCGCGCGGCCGGTCATGACGGTGACGGCGGCGGCCGGGGTCCACCTGGAGCCGGGCACCTACTGGCTGGACTGGCAGTTCGCCGCGGACTCCGGCACTGGGCCGTGGCAGCCGCCGGTCACCGTCCCCGGCGAGCGGGTGACCGGCGACGGCCGCCAGCTCGGCGCCTCCGGCACCTGGCTGGCCGTCGTGGACGCCGGCACCGGGACTGCGCTGGGCCTGCCGTTCACGGTCACCGGCACGGCCACCCCGGCGCCGGCGTGCGACACCCCCGAGGACATCGCGTGGCTCGACGTCACGCCGGACGCCGGCACCGCAGTGGCCGGCAGCACCGGCACGGCGACGGTCACCGTGGACGCCACTGGCCTGGCCGCCGGTGCCTACACCGCCCAGCTGTGCGTGAACAGCAACGATCCTGCCTCCCCGCGGGTCACCGTCCCGGTGACCCTGACGGTGGAGGAGGCCGCCGACGTCACGCTCAGCGCGGACGTCTCCAGGGTCCGGACCGGGTACGACGCCGTTCTCCAGTGGTCCGGGCCGACATCGCAGGAAGTGGAGGTTCGACGCGATGGTCACCTACTCGCAACGACGGACAACGACGGCACGTACACCGATCAGCTCGGCCGGCCCCGGCCGGGGACGGTCCACACGTACCAGGTCTGTGTCTCACCCGACGACGCAGCTGGCGCGGCCAGTGCGGCCGAGCCGGCCAGTGCGCCCGCTGGGCCCGCGGCCTGGTGCTCCGCGGAGGTACGTGTGGGGGTCGGTCAGCTGGACCACCCGCGTTGACAGCTATTTCTCCTGGTGACGAACGGGTGACGTGGTCAAGACCGTGAACCTGAACCAACCCGGCCGCCCGATGGCCAGCGGCGACGAGCCCGCGTTCGACGACACCACGGACGGGCCGGAACCGGCTCCCGCACCGGTCCCAGAGCCGGTGCGGGAGCCACCGGACCCCGGGGACGACGACGGCTGGGTCGAAGTCTGAGCGTCTCCTGGTCCGCTGGCCGTCCACGCCGGCCGGCGCGATGAGACCGCGGCACGGCGGTGACCAGCGGGCTACACTGCCGTCGAGGTGGCGCCGGTGAGCACGAGCACGGACGGCAGGCGGGTGGTCTCGCCCACGCTGGTGGGCCGCTCCGCCGAGCTGGAGCGCCTAGCCGCCGTGGTGTCGTCGCCGCCGTCGGTGGTGGTGGTCGACGGCGAGGCGGGCATCGGCAAGACCCGTCTGGTCACCGAGCTGGCCGCCCGGCCCGAGGTCGCCGACCAGCGGCTGCTGGTGGGGCGCTGCCACCGCATCCGCGAGTCCTTCCCCCTCGGCCCGGTCATCGAAGCCCTGCGCGGCGTGGGCGAGGCGCTGGCCGCGGTGACGTTGTCGCCGGTGGCCGGGGCGCTGCGGCCGCTGCTGCCCGAGCTGGCCGACCTGCTGCCGCCGGCGCCGGAGCCGTTGGACGACCGCGCGGCCGAGCGGCACCGCATGTTCCGCGGGCTGGTCGGGCTGCTGGAGTCGCTGAGCCCGGCGGTGCTGGTGCTCGAAGACCTCCACTGGGCCGACGAGCAGACCGCCGACTTCGTCCGCTACCTGCTGGCCGAGCCGCCGCCGAAGCTGTCGCTGGTGCTGACGTTCCGCGGCGAGGAGGTCGAGCCGGGCATCCGGGCGCTGACCGCGGCGCTGCCGGCGGCCACCGGCCGGGCCGAGATCGTGCTCGCTCCGCTGGACCGCGAGCGCACCGGCGAGCTGGCCGCGGCCATCATGGACCTCAACCGGGTGTCCGATGAGTTCGCCGGCTACCTGCGCGAACGCACGTCCGGGCTGCCTTTCGCCATCGAGGAGCTGCTGGCGCTGATGCGGGCGCGCGGCACCCTGATCCGGCGGGGCAGCGGCTGGGCCCGCCGCGCCCTGGACGAGCTGGACGTGCCGGCCGGCATCCGCGACTCCGTCCTGGAGCGGGTCAGCGGGCTGACCACGCCGGCGCGCACGCTGGTGGAGGTCGCGGCCGTCCTGCAGGTGCCGGTGGCACACGGGGTGCTGTTCGCCACCGCCGGCTGGACAGGTGAGCAGGGCAACCGGGCGCTGGAGGAGGCGCTGAGCGCCGGGGTGCTGGCCGCGCAGCGCGGCGACTACGGCTTCCGGCACCTGCTGGCCGCGCAGGCGGTGTACGAGGCGATCCCGCAGCCGCGCCGCGGTGAGCTGCACGGCCGGGCTGCTGACGCGCTGCGGGTGAACACCCCGGTCCCGCTCGGACAGGTCGCCCACCACCTGCGCTACGCCGGCCGGCTGGAGGAGTGGGCGGTCGCGGCCGGTCGGGCGGCCGACCAGGCCATCGGGCTGGGCAACGACGCCGAGGCGGTGCGGCTGCTGGAGGCGGTGCTGCGACACGCGCCGCTCACGCCGGAGCAGGCCGGGCCGCTGGCGGTGACGCTGGCCCGGTCGGCCATCGAGGCGCTGCGAGCCGGGGAGGTCGTCGACCTCGTCGGCGCCGTGCTCGACCTCGACCTGGCGCCGGAGGTCCGCGGCGAGCTGCGGTTCCGGCTCGGGCTGGTGCTCCACGAGGCCGGCGACGATCCCAAGCGGGCAGCCCGGCTGTTCGCGGCCGCCGTCGACGAGCTGGACGACCGGCCCGATCTCAAGGCCTGGGCCATGGTCATGCTCGGCATCCCGGTGACGCCGGACGTCGCGCTCGCGGAGTACCGGCCGTGGCTGATGCGGGCGCTCGAGGTCATCCCCGACGTCGGCGACCCGCCGTTCGAGGTGTTCCTGCTCGGCAAGATCGCCATGGTGCTCGTGCCCATCGGCGACCCGGTCTGGCGCGAGCTGCTGGCCCGGATCGAGGCACGCACCGGCGGCCAGCCTCGGCACCGGCGCGAGGTGAACGCCTACTGGTCGGTCGGAGCCGAGGCCTGCTTCGCCGGCCACTACGACGTGGCCGACCGGCTGCTCACCACCGGGCGGCGGGTCGCCGACGCCAGCGAGAGCGCGCGGCTGGCGCTCAGCCTGCGCTCGGCCCTCGCCCTGCTCGACCTGTGCCGCGGCTCCTGGACCGGCCTGGGCGACGAGGTCGGCGTGCTCATCGACGAACTGGCCGGCCACCCGCGGGCGAGCATCGACGTCCAGGTCGTCCCGGCGGTGCTGGCGCTGGCCCGCGGTGAGCTGGACGAGGCGCACCGGCTGCTGGGCGACCTGGTCGACCAGATCGAGGAGCTCGGCGGGTTCGACGTCCTCCCGCTGCCGGTGACGGCGCTGATCCGGCTGGCCCTGGCCCGCGACGACGTCGCGCTCGCGGCGGCCACCGCGGACCGGCTGCTCGCCGTCGTCGAACCGAAGGGCGTCTGGGCGGCGGGCGTGCGTGCCTTGCCCGCCGCGGTCGAGGCACTTGTGGCCGCCGGGCGCGGGGCCGAGGCGGCCATCGTCGTCGACCGGTACGAGGCCGCGGTGGCCGGGCTGGACACCCCGCTGGCGGTGCCTGCGTTCCATCACGCTCGCGGGATCCTCCAAGCCGGCGACCCCGCGTCGGCGGCGCGCGAGCTGACCGTGGCCGCCGACCACTACGCCGCGCTGAGCTGCCCGTACGAGGCGGCGCAGGCGCGGGAGCGGGCCGGCCTGGCGCTGCTGGAGGCCGACCGGGCCGACGACGCCGGCGGGGCGCTGCGGGCGGCGCTGGCCGGGTTCCGCGAGCTGGGCGCGTCCTGGGACGCCGGCCGGGTGGCGCAGGCGGCCCGGCAGCACGGTGTCACCGTCCCGGTGCACCACCGCGGCGGCCGGCCGAGCTACGGCGCGGAGCTGTCGCCGCGCGAGCGCGAGGTGGCCGAGCTCGCCGCGGCCGGGCGCACCAACAAGGAGATCGCGGCCGACCTGTACCTCTCGGTCAACACCGTGGCCCGGCACATCACCGCGGCCATGCGCAAGCTCGGCGTCACGTCCAGGGTGGCGATCATCCACCGGCTGCGCGACGAGGCCGGCCAGGTCGAGACGGGCGGCCAGCAAAATTGACGACTATTCGTCATAGTCATCCCGGACGACGATGCAGCACCCTGTGCTGATGGACGATCCCTACCGCTTGGCTCGAACGCGGCGCGGAGGAGTGCTGGCGCTGGTGGCACTCGCGATGATGTCCGTGCTCGCGTTGTCCCCCGGGCCGGCGGTGGGGGTCGTCGAACCGCCCGGGCCGGAAGCGCTCACCGCTGACCCGGCCGCCGATCCGGCCGCCGACGGCGTCGCGGACCCCGTCGGCGGCTCGGTCCTCGGCTGGGACGCGGCCTTCTTCGGCCCGGGCCTGGACGGCACCGTCACCGCGGCGACGGTCTGGGACGACGGCACCGGCCCGGCCCTGTATGTCGGCGGCCTGTTCCGCACGGCCGGCTCGCAGGTGGTCAACCAGATCGCCCGCTGGGACGGCACCAGCTGGACGCCGCTGGCCGGGCCGGACGGCGTCGGTGTCAGCGGCTCGGTCTACTCGCTCGCGGTGTACGACGGCGACCTGATCGTCGGCGGCTCGTTCAGCCGGGCCGGCGGCGTGCGGGTCAACCAGATCGCCCGCTGGGACGGCATCAGGTGGTCACCGCTGGACGGCCCGGCCGGCGCCGGCGTCTCGCACGAGCGCGAGCCGGCCGTGCTGGCGATGACGGTCTACGACGGCGCGCTGCTGGTCGGCGGCTCGTTCAGCCACGCCGGCGGAGTCCCCGTCAATCACGTCGCCCGTTGGGACGGCACCGGCTGGTCGCCCCTGCAGGGCGAGACCCGCCCCGGTGTGCGGCACCTGAACGTCCCGTCCGCGGCCGCCGTCACGGCGCTGGCGGTGTACGACGGCGACCTCATGGTCGGCGGGCGCTTCACCGAGGCCGGCGAGACGCAGATCAACGGCATCGCCCGCTGGGACGGCCTGCAGTGGACCGCTCCGGCCGGTGCCGGGACCGGCCTGACCGGCTTCGGCATCCCGAGCGTCATGTCCTTCGCCGTGCTCGACGGCGACCTCGTGGCCGGCGGGTTCTTCTCCGGCATGGGGACGGTCGCGGCCGGCAACGTCGTGCGGTGGGACGGCACGACGTGGTCCCCGCTGGGCGCCGGCTTCGACAACGCGGCGAACACGCTGACCGTGGTGGACGGCGCGCTCTACGCCGGCGGCACCTTCGGAACCAGCGGCGGTACCCAGGTCAACCGGGTCGCCCACTGGGACGGCGCCGCCTGGGCGCCGCTGGCGGGGGCCGGCGGCACCGGTGTGGCCGCGGAGTTCAGCGCGGCCGTCAACGGCCTCGTGTCCTACGACGGACGGCTCGTGGTGGTCGGCGGGTTCGACACCGCCGGCGGGACGGTCGCGAACAACCTCGCGTCCTGGGACGGGGCGGCCTGGACGGCGCTCGCCGGCCTCGGGTCCACCGGCCTGAGCGGCGGCGGCCCGGTCATCCACGACCTGGTCGAGTACGACGGCGACATCGTGGCGGCCGGGTCGTTCGGCGCGGCCGGCGACGCCGTCGCGAGCATGATCGCCCGCTGGGACGGCACCACCTGGGCGCCGCTGGGCGGCGGCATCGACGGGTTCGCCGTCAACGACCTCCTCGTCCACGACGGCGTCCTCGTGGCCGCCGGCAACTTCAGCCGGGCCGGCGACGCCGGGGTCCGCAACCTCGCCAGCTGGAACGGCAGCACGTGGTCGTCGCTGGGCGGCGGCGTCGACCGCGAGGTCCGTGCCCTGGCGGTGCTCGACGGCGACCTGGTCGCGGGCGGCTCCTTCACCGAGGCCGGCGGCGTGCCGGCGAACCGCATCGCGTCCTGGGACGGCGAGACCTGGACCCCGCTGGGCGACGGCGTTGACGACCGCGTGCGTGCGCTCACCGTCCACGACGGCGACCTCGTGGTCGGCGGCGCGTTCTCGCAGGCCGGTGGTGTCGAGGTCAACAAGGTCGCGCGCTGGGACGGCGCCGCCTGGTCGCCGCTGGGCGCCGGTACGAGCAGCCAGGTCGACGCACTGGCCGTGTACGACGGCGACATCATCGCGTCCGGCGGCTTCCTCGAGGCCGGCGGCGAGCGGGTTGACCGGATCGCCCGCTGGGACGGCGAAGCGTGGTCGCCGCTCGACCTCGGCCTGAACAACTCCGCCACCGAGCTCATCGAGTTCCAGGGCGACCTCATCGCGGCCGGCTCCTTCGTCGAGGCCGGCCGGGTGCGTGCCGACCGGGTCGCGCGCTGGGACGGCACCGCCTGGTCCGCGTTGACCGGGCCGGCCGGCAACGGTACCGACGGCGCGGTGTCCGCGTTGCTGGCCCGCGGCGACGAGCTGACGGTGGGCGGGTCGTTCAGCACCAGCGGCGGCCTGCCGGCCTGGAACCTGGCGTCCTACGGTCCGCTGGACCTGGTGGCGACGCCGGCCGAGGTGGAGTTCGGCACCGTCACCATCGGTGCGAGCACGGAACCGACCCGCGTGACGCTGACCAACGCCGGCGACGACGACATCGCCGTCGCGTCCGTGACCGCGCCGGACGCGCCGTTCGAAGCCGCGGGCGGTACCTGCGGCGCGGCACCGTTCACGCTGGCACCCGGCGCCAGCTGCACGCTGGACTACACGTTCGCCCCGTCCGTCGACGGCCGCGCGACCGGCACGGTCACCGTCACCAGCGACGCGCGCACCGACTGGCTGCCGCTGACCCTCACCGGCACCGGCACCCCGCCGGTCCCGGCCGCGGACGTGACGCCGGACGCGCTCAGCGCCGAGGTCGTGGCGGGGGAGACCGGCACCGACACCGTCGCCATCGGCAACACCGGCGAGGCGCCGCTGACCTGGAGCGTCCTGGGCACCGACGGCGCGGCGGCCGCCGGCACGGGCTCCGTGCTGCACCCGGCCGGACCGGCGACCGTCCCGGACACCGTCGCCGGCACCGACAGCCCGACCGGCTTCGGCACCGACACCGAGGCCGGCGGCGGCGACGCGGCCGCGCCGGCCGAGCCGTTCGCGGCGCCAGGCGACCAGGTGACGCTGACCCATTCCGCGTCCACCGAGATCGTCCGCGACCACAGCCTCGCCTGCAGCGGCCCGCTCGGGACCACCGACGAGACCGCGTACCTGCGCACGTTCACGCTGGCCGACTTCGGCATCGTCGACGACTTCGACGTCTCCGAGGTGACCTTCGGCGTGCAGCGGCTCAACACCACCGCGCCGATCACGGTGAACCTCTACACGCTGGACGGCGAGCTGACCTACGCCAACCTGACCCGAATCGGCACCGCCACCCAGGAGCTTGAGTTCCAGGCGTTCACCATGGTGAGCGTGCCGGTGACCGGTTGGGCGCCGGCCGGCTCCACCCTGGTCGTCGAGATCGTGGCACCGACGTTGTCCGGTACCGGCGCGTTCTACCCCGGCTCCAACGCCGCCGGCGAGACCGCGCCGACGTACGCGGCCGCGGCCGGGTGCGACACCCCGGAGCCGACGCCCGTGGCCGAGCTCGGCTCGCCGGACATGCACCTGGTGCTCGCGGTCACCGGCGGCGAGCGGCCGGTGTGCACGCTGCCGGAGTGGCTGTCGGCCACGCCCGCCGCCGGTACTACGGCGCCGGGCGCGACCAGCGAGGTGACGATCGGCTACGACGCCGCCGGGCTGCCGGCGGGAGAGCACGCCGCGACGCTGTGCGTGGAGACTGACGACCCCGTACGGCCGCTGGTGGCCGTGCCGGCGACGCTGACGGTGGCCGAGCCGGCCGCGTTCGAGCTGGCGGTCGAGGCGGAACGGGTCCGGCCGTTCTACTACCGGACGCACCTGACGTGGGCCGGCGCACCCGGCGACGAGCTCGACGTCTACCGCGACGGGGAGCTGCTGGCCACCACGGCCAACGATGGTGCGTACACCGATGAGCTGGGCCGGGTCCGTGCGGTGACGACGTTCGAGTACCGGCTCTGCGTGGCCGGCACCGACACCTGCGCCGACCCAGTCGAGATCGAGATCGACCCGAAGCCGGGCCGGCTCGCCGTCACCACCACCGCGCTGCCGCCGCTGAACGTGCTGGAGGCCTACGGCGCCACCCTGCGCGCCTCCGGCGGCGAGGCGCCGTACACCTGGGCCGCGACCGGCCTGCCGCCCGGCCTGACACTGACCCCGTCGTCGGGCCTGATCGGCACCGACGCGGCGGCGCCGGCCGTCACCGACGCCGCACCGGCGACGGTCGCCGTCACGGTCACCGATGCCCGCGGCTCCACCGCGACGGCCGAGCTGCCGCTGGACGTGCTGGGCGTGGAGAACATCGCGATGGGCGAGGAGCACACCTGTGCGCTGGTCGAGGGCGGCACGGCGTACTGCTGGGGCCACAACCTCTCCGGTCAGCTCGGCACCGGCACGTCCGGCGAAGAGCCCACCGTTGTGCCGGTCCGGGTGCTCACCGACGTGACCGACCTTGCCGCCGGTTCCGAGCACACCTGCGCCCTGCACGTCGACACGACGGTGTCGTGCTGGGGCTTCAACGGCGCGGGCCGGCTCGGCACCGGCGACGAGGTCAGCTCCGCCCAGCCGCGCACCGTGGTGGCCTCCGAGGCCGGCGGGGCCCCGCTGACCGGCGTCGTCGACATCGTGGCCGGTAGCACGCACACCTGTGCCCTGCTGAGCGACGGCACCGCCCGCTGCTGGGGCTACAACTACTGGGGCGCGCTGGGCACCGGGTCCATCGGGCAGCGAACCGTGCCCGCCGCCGTCGTCGACCCCGCCGACACCAGTCGCCCGTTCTCCGGGCTGACCCAGCTCAGCGCGGGCAGCTACCACACGTGTGCGGTGGTCGAGGGCGGCGCGGCGTACTGCTGGGGCTGGAACGTCGCCGGTCAGCTCGGCATCGGCCGGGCCAACCCCGGGCCCACCACGCTGCCCTCCGCCGTCGTCGCCGGCGCCTCGGGCGAGCCGCTGACCGGCATCGCCGAGATCGGCGCCGGCAACGTGCACACCTGCGCCGTCCTCGCCGACGCCACCGCGCATTGCTGGGGCCAGAACGCGTACGGGCAGCTCGGCAACGCCGCCGCGCCGGCCAACAGCTCGGTGCCGCTTCCGGTGGTCGACGGTGCCACCGGCGAGCCGCTCGCCGGTATCGCCGGCCTGGGCGTCGGCGGGCTGCACTCGTGCGCCGTCACGGCCGCCGCCGGCGCCACCTGCTGGGGCCTCAACGAGAGCGGCCAGCTCGGCGACGGCCGCACCGCGGACCGCGACGTCGCCGGCACCGTGCTTGCGGCGGACGGCGAACCGTTCGGTGCCGTGGCGGCGCTGGCGAGCCGGCAGTTCCAGAGCTGTGCGGTGAGCGTGACCGGTGCGCTGTCCTGCTGGGGCGCGAACGACCGCGGTCAGCTCGGCGACGGCAGCACGACCGACCGCACGTCACCGACCCCCGTCCGCCCCGCGTCGCCCGGGGAATGAGGCTCTCCTGCCGCTTTCCGTGGGATGCGTAGGACCCTCGAAATGATCACGTTCAGCACGAGATCTCGTGTCGCACCATGCTTGCAAGCCTCGTGAGGCGCGAGAAGTCCTCGTAACGGCCGCAAGAACCACACAGATCGGTCGCGAGCCCCAATATCGGCCCCCAGTATCGGCAGGGTGTCAGGGACGCGGCGGGGTGGACGACGCAGCCAGAGCCGTCAGCGCCGTGCTGACCATGACCCGCACACCGTAAGCGAGCGCCTTCTCGTCGATGTCGAAGTCGCCCTGGTGCAGGTCGCCCATCTTGGGCAGGCTGCTGCCGTGCACGCCGACGCGGGCCAGCGCCAGCGGCACCCGCTCGCCGTACCAGGCGAAGTCCTCGCCGCCCATGCTGGTCTCGGTGCCGGTGAGCGAGTACTCGCCCAGCTCGGCGGTGACGGCCTGGCGCAGCAGCCGCACGCAGGACTCGTCGTTGACCACCGGCGGGACCCCGCGCTCGTAATGCACGTCGACGCTGGCGCCGCTGGGCGAGGCGATGTCGCGGACGACGGCGCGCACGAACTTCTCCGCGTCGGCCCACGCCGAGTGGTCGAGCACGCGGACGGTTCCGCGCAGGATGCCTTCGGACGGGATGGCGTTGGGCGGGCCGCCGGCCTGGATGGCGCCCCACACCAACGAGAACCCGGCGCGGATGTCGATCTGACGGGCCAGCAGGGCCGGGGTGTCGACGGCGATGCGCGACAGGACGTCGACGATGTCGACGGTCAGCTGCGGCCGCGCGGTGTGCCCGCCTGGGCCGCCGACGCGCACCTCGACGAGGTCGCAGGCCGCGGTGATGGGGCCGGGACGGATGCCGACCTGGCCGACCGGCAGCCGCGGATCGCAGTGCAGTGCGAACGCCCGCTCGACGCCGTCCAGGGCGCCGGCCGCGATGACCTCGCGGGCGCCTGCCATGATCTCCTCCGCCGGCTGGAAGATGACCCGGACCCGGCCCGGCAGCTTCGGCACCTTCGCCAGCGCCATCGCCGCGCCCAGTGCCATCACGGTGTGCGCGTCGTGGCCGCAGGCGTGGCACACGCCGTCGACGGTGGAGCGGTACGGCACGTCCTTGAGGTCGGGCAGCGGAAGCGCGTCGATGTCGGCTCGCAGCGCGACCGTGCGCGGACCGGAGCCGATGTCGACGACGACACCGGTGCCGCGCGGCAGCACCCGCGGCTCGAGGCCGGATGCGGCGAGCTGCCGGACGAGCAGGTCCGTCGTCTGGTACTCGTTGAGGCCGAGCTCCGGCCGTGCGTGCACCATGCGCCGTAGCGCGATCAGTTCGTCGGTATGAAGGTCCAGCCAGCTCGCGAGCCAGTCATAGGCCACTTACGTCAACCCCGTCGCCATCTCTTCCAAGAGGCTGTCGACGACCTTCGTCAAATCACCGCCGTTCGCCTCTGCAGTTGTTCGCTGTCGCTGGTAGCTCGCGCCGTGCGCGACAATGCGTTCAATACCCGCAAGCTCTTCAGCGCAGGACAGTCTACGGGCAATGGGCATGAGTTCGTCGGCCAAATCGAGCAAAGCTTGGCGCAGCGGCACCACGGTGTCCTGGTCGTCTACGATGACCTCCGCGTCCAGGCCCCACCGGGCCGCGCGCCACTTGTTCTCGCGCACTACCCAGTTCTTCGGCACCGGCAGCGTATAGCCGCGGTCCAGCTCCCGATCGAGCCGTTCGACGACGCACTGGGCGAGTGCGGCGATGGTGCACACCTCGTCCAGGGTGGGCAGCCCGTCACAGATCCGGAGCTCGACGGTGCCGAAGTCGGGGTGTGGCCGGATGTCCCACCACACCTCGCGGACCGACTCGATGGTCTGGGTCGAGATCAGCGTGTCCATGTAGCTCTCGAACTGGTCCCAGCCCGACAGCTGGTACGGCAGCCCGGCGGTGGGCAGCGACTCGAACACCTTGCTGCGCGACGACGCCAGCCCGGTGTCGTGACCCACCCAGTACGGCGATGACGCGGACAGCGCCAGGAAGTGCGGCACGTACGTGGTCAGCGCATTGACAATCGGGATGACTTTCCGCGGTGACCGGACCCCGACGTGGACGTGCACGCCGAAGATCTGCAGCCGACGGGCGAGCCACTGGAGGTTCTCGACCAGCTGCTCGTACCGTGGCTTGGGACTGATCTTCTGGTTGGCCCAGTTGCTGATCGGGTGGGTGCCCGCACACATGAGCCCCAGCCCGCGGCGCTCCGCGGCGGCGGCGACGGTACCGACCGTGGCGGCCAGATCGGCCCGTGCCTCGGCGACGGTGCCGCAGACGCCGGTGACGACCTCGACCGTCGACTGCAGCAGCTCGTGCTTGGCCTTGGGGTGCTCCTCGGCGCCGGCCGGCCGGATCTCCTCGAGGATCTCGACGGCGCCGGCGGTGAGTTCGCGGGTCTCTATGTCGACCAACTGCAGTTCCCATTCGACACCCAGACTGCTGCGATCGGACGGCGTAAAAGGAATCTGCATGCCCGGAGTGTGACATGTATCCCGGTAATTATGGAACGCCCTGTCTCACGTCGTTTATTACAGAAAGTGACTGAACGAGATGACAAAAGGCATCGCTCGGCCGAGAGTGCGAGTCGCGGAACTGCGTCCGGGGAGCGCGAGTCACACCCGTGGGCTGGTGAAGATCCATTTTCGCACTCGGGTCGGAGCGCTGACAAGACGCGGACCTTGCCTTGCGAGCAGTCCTGCGCCACCATCGCGGCGTTGGCACGGGCAAGGAGGCAGGCCATGATGCGGACCCCGTTGTGCGACGTGCTCGGAATCGACGTCCCAGTGATCTGCGCTCCGTTCGGGCCGTGGGAACAGGTCGAGCTGGCGGCTGCGGTGTGCGAGGCCGGTGGTCTGGGCAGCCTCGGCACCGCGGTCACGCCGCTGCCGGTGCTGCGCGACCAGTGGGCGCGGCTGCGCGGGCTCACCGGCCGGCCGTTCGCCATCAACCACACCATGCGCCCTCTCGACCGCGACGCCTTCGAAGCGACGCTGACCGAGCGTCCCGCCGTCATCTCCTTCCACATCGGCGACCCCGGTGATCTGGTGGCGCGGGCGCACGACGCCGGGATCCGCTGGATGCAGCAGGTGTTCGACCTCGACCAGGCCCGCCGCGCCGTGGATCTGGGCGTGGACGTCATCGTCGCGCAGGGCGGCGAGGCCGGTGGCAACGGCGGCCAGGTGTCCACGATGGTCATCGTCCCGGCCGTGGTCGACATCGCCGGTGACATCCCGGTGGTCGCGGCCGGCGGCATCGCCGACGGTCGGGGCCTCGCGGCGGCGCTCGCGCTCGGTGCGCAGGGGATCAGCCTCGGCACCCGGTTCCTGGCCAGCGCCGAGGCGTCCGTCGCTGCGTCCTGGAAGGAGTCGCTCGTCGCCGCCGACGCGACGGACGCGGTGAAGGCCGATTTCGCCGACGCGGTGCTGCCGCCGCTGTCCCCCGGCGGGTATCGGGCCGTGCCACGGGTGCTGCGCACGCCGTTCGTCGACCGCTGGAACGCCGATCCCGACGGTGCCGCCGCGGCGTCCGGCCGGCTGCGCGGCGAGATCCTCGACGCCATCGGGGCCGGCCGCCTGCACGAGTACCTGCCGTTTGCCGGTCAGTCCGCGGCGCTGGTGCACGACGTGGCGCCGGTCCGCGAGATCATCGATCGCATGGTGATGCAGGCGAGCGCCGCACTGGACGGCGCGCGGAGGTCGCTGGCGTCGTGAGGAACCCGCCGATCGCCTTCGCGCACCGCGGCGCCATGGCGCAGGCGCGCGAGAACACCCGCGAGGCGTTCGAGCTGGCGCTGCGGCAGGGCGCCACCGGCCTGGAGAGCGACGCCTGGCTGACGGCCGACGGGCAGGTGGCGCTGGACCACGACGGCATCGTCGGCCGCCGGCCGCGGCGCCGCCCGATGGCCGAGATCGCCCGCACCGACCTGCCCGGCCACGTCATGACCCTCGACGAGCTGTACGCCGTCTGCGGCACCGGCTTCGAGCTGTCCCTGGACGTCAAGGACCCCGCAGCGGTTCCGCGCATCGTCGAGATCGCCCGGGCCGCCGGGCCCGACGTGCCGCGCCGCCTCTGGCTGTGCCACCCGGAGCTGGAGCTGCTGGCGTCGTGGCGGTCGCTGGCCCTGGATGTCCGCCTGGTCGACTCCACCCGGGTGAGCCGGATGTCCGACGGGGTCCGCCAGCGCGCCGCGACCCTGGCCGCGCGCGGCATCGACGCGGTCAACCTGCACTGGCTGGACTGGACGGAGCTGTACGTCGGGCTCTTCCACGACGCGGGCGTGTACGCGTTCGGCTGGGACGCGCACAGCCGCTCGGCACTGACCCGGCTCGTCGCCACCGGCGTCGACGCCGTCTACGGCAACCACGTCGAGCGCATGCTGGCCGCGATCGCAGCCCTTCGGTGACGTGCGGCCGTGTGGCGGTTCGCACTCACACCTGGGCGCCGAGGCGATCCAGGAAGGCCGCCTGGGCCTTGACGATCTTCTCCCGGGCGGTACCCAAGTCGAACCACGCCACCCGGTCGACCTCGGGGAACGCCTGCCGCCGCCCCGAGCGCGGGGGCCACTCCAACTCGAACGTCCCGGGGACGACCGCGGCCGGGTCGAGGTCGCCGGCCAGCGCCCACGCCGTCACCGTCTTGCCGCCGGACTGCTTCACCGTGCCGAGCTCGACGAGGTCGCCGTCCGGGACCGGCAGGCCGAGCTCCTCGGTGAACTCGCGGCGCGCGGCCGCCGCCGGTTCCTCGTCGTCGTCGTACTCGCCCTTCGGGATGGACCAGGCTCCGGCGTCCTTGCGCGTCCAGAACGGCCCACCCATGTGCCCGAGCAGCACCTCGACGCCGTCCGGCCCGGTCCGCCACAGCACGATGCCCGCGCTCCGCTTGCCCGCCATGGCACGAGTCTGCCGTAGGTTCCCGGTCATACGGGCTGCGCCACCAGCACCGTCGCGCGCCCCGACACCCGGGTGACGACGAACGTGGCCGCCGCGTCGCCGCGGGGCCGGACGGCCGCGCGCAGCCGCTCCGGCAGCACGTCGACGCCGCGCTTCTTCACCGTCAGGGTGCCGATCCCGTGCTCGCGGACGTGCCGGCGCAGCGCCTTGACGTCGTAGGGGAGCCGGTCGGTGATCCGGTACGCACGCGCGAACGGGGTCGGCACGTGCCGGTCGGCCGCCACGTAGGCGATGGTCGGGTCCACCAGCGCGCCGCCGACGGCGTCCGCGACCGCCGTCACCAGCCCGGCCCGGATCACCGCCCCGTCGGGCTCGTAGAGGTAGCGGCCGGGGTCGCGGACGCCGGAGCCCGGGTCGTCGGCGTCGGTGAGGGTCGCGCCCGACGGCAGCAGCGTGGCCCGCCGCCGTACCCCGGCGGCGGCGAACCGGCCAGACCACAGCGCCGCCTCCTTCACCTCGCCGCGTTCGGACACCCACTCCGCCTCGACCCCGTCCGGGAGCCGCGAGTGCGGGATGCCGGGCGCGACCTTGACGCACGCCGTCGACGCCAGCAGCTCGAGGACGAACGGCCACGGCGGCCGGTAGGCGTCGGGGTCGAACACCCGGCCGCGGCCGGTGCGCCGCGCCGGGTCGCAGACGACGGCGGCGAAGTCCGACCGGTCGACGGCGGCGGCGTCAGCCTCGACGACCGACGCCGCCAGGCCGAGCGCGGCCACGTTCGCGCCGGCCACGTGCGCGGTCAGTGGATCGGCCTCCACCGCGGTCACGTCCAGGCCGGCCCGGGCCAGCTCGATCAGGTCGCCGCCGATGCCGCAGCACAGGTCGGCGACGCGCGCACCGGCTCCGAGCGTCGCGGCGATCCGGGCGGCCCGGTGCCGGGCGACGGCGGCCCGGGTGGCCTGCTCGTAGCCGTCGACGGTGAACAGCAGCCGGGCCGCGTCGGCGGCGTCGAACTTGTCGACGGCGCGGGCTCGCAGCCGCGCCTGGGTGAGTGCCGTGGCCACCAGCGCCGGCGGGTGTCGGCGGCGCAGCCGGGTGCCCAGCGCGAACTCGTCCTCCCGGCCGTACGCCGCGGACGCTTCGGCGAGCAGCGCGGACCCGGCTGGTGAGCTGAGCGTGCGGAGGGTTTCGACGTCCACGGCCACACCCTCGCACAGGCCCGCGGCGCGCTCAGCGGACCTTCCGGCCGGCGCGGCCTCGTGCCGGCTCCGGGAACCCGGTTCAGCCCCGTGCGAAGCTCCAGTCCAGCACGCGCAGCGCACGCAGGGCGTTCCATCGGCTGGTGCCGTCCCTCGCCCTCGTCCAGTTGACCGGCATCGCGCCGGGATGGCGGTTGTCCAGCGCCCGTCGTAGTGCCACCAGGTCGGGAACGCGAAGCGGTCACGCCGGAGCCGACCCTACGATCGCGCTCGATCGCTCCACGGGTCGGCTTCCGCCGGAACAGCCGGCGATCCAGGAGGTGTTCCTGCCGCGCGGGCGCGCCTCGGTGACGTCCGGCGGGACTCCCCGCGCCCGTTCCCGCGCGAGAAGGGCTTCCAGGACGCAGATCGTGGTGGAGAACGACGACCGTTTCGAGCCGTTCTCCGCCCCCGGAGGGGTCGTCTGGCACTCACCTTGACTGCGATGTGCACACCCTGCACCGCGCGACGCGGCACGTGACAGGCGTTGATCCCGTTGCGTATCGGCCGCTTGTTGCTGCTCTCGTCGTCGTGCGGGGACCTCTCGGGGACCCAACGACGTCGGTTCGCGTCGATTGGTTAACGTTCGGGCTGTAACTGGAGGTCTTCGTGCATCGAGGATTGCTGCTCAGCGGCGTTGCTGGTGTTGGGAAGTCGACGATCTCGAGCGAGATCGGCCGGTCTCTCGTCGCCGCCGGAAAGGTCATCGCCCTTGTAGACGCTGACGCGCTTGCCCAGTTCGGGCCCGCGATGGAGGGCGAACCGCTGGCGGACCGCCGAGCGTTTTACGACCGCTTGAAGTGCGCCAACGTGTCCTCGGTCTGGACGAACTTCAAAGAGCTGGGCGCCCGCTTCGTTGTGGTGGCTGGCTGCATTGATCATCTCGCCGTGCGAGAGGAGTACATCGCGAGCCTTACCGGATGTGAGGTCACGATGTGTCGGCTGGTGGCCCCGACCGATACCGTCCGCCGGCGTCTCCGCGCACGAGAGGAAGGGGCGAAGCTCGAAGGGCTACTTTCGACACTCACGCGGCACGAGGCGGAGCTTGAAGCGGCCGCCGTTGAGGACTTCGTCGTCGCCAATGACCGCAGCGTCGCCGAAGTTGCTCGCGAGATCCTCGTCCGGGCCGGATGGGTCGATCAGCTTGAGTCACGGTGGTGAGCGTATGAACGTTCGCATCACGCCGGCCGACCCGGGCTCGCTCACACTGGCCGTTCGCCGGTTCATGGACACCGATGCCGGCGCTGCCTTCACCGACGCACCAGGCACTCTGGCGTTCGTGGCGTCTGTCGGTACCACCACCTGCGGGTGGGCGTGGGGGTATCACCTAGTCCGACCCGACGGTTCATCGATGCTGTACCTCCATCAGCTCGAGGTCGACCAGGCGCATCGTCGTTCTGGAATCGGCCGGAAGCTACTCTGCGCGTTCATGGCAGCGGGAGCGACGGCCGGCGCAACGAAGATGTTTCTCACCACCGGCGCGGACAACCTCGCCGCGCGTGCCCTCTACGACGCTGAGGGTGGTGGGTTGGCGTCAGAAGGGCCGACCGTCAACTACTGGTTCCGGCTGAGCCAGTGAATGGCGCTCCTCGAACGCGCGGGTGCACGACCTGCGGCACACGGCCGCGACAATGTGGTTGTCCAGCGGCGTCCCGCCCAAGACTGTACAAGCCTGGCTCGGCCACAGCAGCGCGACGCTGACGCTCGACACGTACGCACTTCCTGCCGTCGAGTGAGAATCGGAGCGGTCTTGAACACATGAATCGGGTGTTGGGGGACCTGATGGGGACCACGCGAGCCGTTCGTGGCTCCAAGCGTCGTCGTCGCCGGTCGTCATGACGGCGGTGACCAGGCTTGATGCGGCCAGGTCGAAAGATCGACATGGTTCGTCTGGCACTCACCTTGACCGAGTGCTAAGCACGGACTACGTTGAGTGTTGGCACTTTCACCTCGAGAGTGCCAACGGTCCTTCCGCCGGCACCCGCGACGACGGCGGCATGCGGCCGGTCCACAAGCAATCATTCGTGACATCCCGCGAAAGGGGAGGTCAGACAAGTGTCGGTCTCCATCAAGCCACTCGAGGACCGCATCGTGGTCAAGCCGCTGGAGGCGGAGCAGACCACGGCGTCCGGGCTCGTCATCCCTGACACCGCCAAGGAGAAGCCCCAGGAGGGCGAGGTCGTCGCCGTCGGCGAGGGCCGTTGGGACGAGGACGGCGAGAAGCGTATCCCGCTCGACGTCAAGGTCGGTGACGTGGTGCTCTACTCCAAGTACGGCGGCACCGAGGTGAAGTACGGCGGCGACGAGCTGCTGATCCTCTCCGGCCGTGACGTTCTCGCCATCGTGCAGAAGTGACGCGCCGGTCATCCATGTGAGTGACGACGCCCTGACCTGACGGCTCGCCAGCCGCTCGGGTCGGGGCGTTCTCTCGTCGTCCGGCCGTCAGACATCCGAAAGGGACCGGTTTCCCCATGCCCAAGATCCTCGAATTCGAGGAGGACGCGCGCCGGAGCCTCGAGCGCGGCGTCGACTCCCTCGCGAACACCGTCAAGGTGACGCTGGGCCCCAAGGGCCGCAACGTCGTCCTCGACAAGAAGTTCGGGTCGCCCACCATCACCAACGACGGCGTCACCATCGCCCGCGAGGTGGAGCTGGAGGACCCGTACGAGAACCTCGGCGCCCAGCTGGCCAAGGAGGTCGCCACCAAGACCAACGACGTTGCCGGTGACGGCACCACCACCGCGACGGTGCTGGCCCAGGCGATGGTCCACCGCGGCCTGAAGTCCGTGGCCGCCGGCGCGTCGCCGATGGCCATCAAGCGCGGCATCGACGCGGCCGTCGAGGCCGTGCGCGCGGCGCTGGTCGACTCCGCCCGTCCGGTCGACGAGAAGTCCGAGATCGCGTCGGTGGCGGCCATCTCCGCCCAGGACACGGGCATCGGCGAGGTCATCGCCGACGCGTTCGACCGGGTCGGCAAGGACGGCGTGATCACCGTCGACGAGTCGCAGACCTTCGGCACCGAGCTCGAGTTCACCGAGGGCATGCAGTTCGACAAGGGCTATCTCAGCCCGTACTTCGTCACCGACGCCGAGCGGCAGGAGGCCGTCCTCGAGGACGCGCTCATCCTGATCAACCAGGGCAAGATCTCGTCGGTGAGCGACCTGCTGCCCCTGCTGGAGAAGGTCGTCCAGGCGGCGAAGCCGCTGCTGATCATCGCCGAGGACGTCGACGGCGAGGCGTTGTCCACCCTCGTGGTCAACAAGATCCGCGGCACGTTCACGTCGGTCGGGGTCAAGGCGCCGGGCTTCGGCGACCGCCGAAAGGCGACGCTGCAGGACATCGCGGTGCTGACCGGCGGCCAGGTCGTGGCCGAGGAGGTCGGCCTCAAGCTCGACCAGGTCGGTCTCGAGGTGCTGGGCTCGGCCCGCCGCGTCGTGGTCACCAAGGACGACACCACCATCGTCGACGGCGGCGGCTCGCAGGCCGACATCGACGGCCGGGTGGCGCAGATCCGAGCGGAGATCGAGAACACAGACTCCGACTGGGACCGCGAGAAGCTGCAGGAGCGGCTGGCCAAGCTGGGCGGCGGCGTCGGCGTCATCAAGGTCGGCGCGGCCACCGAGGTCGAGCTGAAGGAGCGCAAGCACCGCATCGAGGACGCCGTCTCGGCCACCCGGGCGGCCATCGAGGAGGGCATCGTCGCCGGCGGCGGCGCGGCCCTGGTGCACGCGCGGCCGGCCATCGACGCGCTGGACCTGTCCGGCGACGAGGCCACCGGCGCCGACATCGTCCGCGGTGCCCTCGCCGAGCCGCTGCGCTGGATCGCCGAGAACGCCGGCCAGAACGGCTACGTCGTCGTGGCGAAGGTCGAGTCCGGCCAGGCCGGGCACGGCTACAACGCCGCCACCAACGAGTACGGCGACCTCATCGCCGACGGTGTGCTCGACCCGGTCAAGGTGACGCGCTCCGCCGTCGCCAACGCCGCGTCCATCGCCAGCCTGCTGCTCACCACCGAGGTGCTCGTCGTCGACAAGCCCGAGGAGCCCGAGCCCGTGGGCGGCCACGGCCACGGTCACGGCCACTGAGGTCCGGTTCAACCGTTCCGGCGACGGCCCGGGTGCCCCGATGGTGTGCCCGGGCCGTTCGCCTGTCGCGGTGCCCTGAGACCATGGCTGACGTGACGTACGCCCGCCGCTGGACCCTGCTGCTGTCCGGGCTGTCGGTGCTGGCGCTCGCGGCATGCGGGACGGAGTCGGCGGCCGGGCCCGCGCCGGCCGACCAGCTCGCCGACCGGGCGGCCGAGATCGGCGTCGCGCCGGAGATGATGTACGCGGTCTCGCTGGACGGGTTCGCGCCGGCGTGGCAGTCGATCGGTGTGCACGGCGACTCCGGCTACAACGCCGCCTACGTCTCGACGGACGGCGCTGTCGCGATGCTCACCGTCGACCCGCGCGGCATGACCGACGCCGACTGCCCGGCCCGGCCGCTGGCCACGGCCGCCGATCCCGCGGCCGCCGTGGAGTGCACCGCCGAGGGCGACGGCTGGTACCGCGTCAGCGGCGACCAGCACGAGTACGTCGCCGTGCACGACGGGGTCGCGGTCGCCCTCGGCGCGGGCGTCGGCACCGTGGACCGCGAGGCGCTCGCCGACGCCGTCGCCGGCGCGCATCCACCCACCGCCGACGAGCTGGACGAGCTGTTCCCGCCGGAACGCGGCGACCCCGGCGGCGCGCCCGTCGACCGCGGCGACCTCCCGGCCGAGGGCGACGGCGCTCCGATCAACTACGAGCCGTCCGGCAGCGACTCTGGGCTGCCGTTCGTCGTCGGCGGGCACGACATGGTCGGGCACTGGCCCGCCGCCTCCGCCGTCGGCCTGCTCAGCGCCTAGAAGCGCGCCTTCCAGACGCGCGGGGTCCGGATGCCGGGGCCGATCTCGCCACTGGCGACGACGAGGTCACCGTCCCAGTCGACGGCGGGCGTGGTGGCCGGCGGCGGGCCGGGGAAGAACCCGTCGGGCTGCCAGCGGTCGCGGCGCGTGTCGTAGCGGAGCACCTCCACGTTGAAGCCGGTGTGGTGGTCGTAGATCCAGGTGACGACGTCGTTGTGCCGGTTCCACTCCTCCGAGCCGGGCGCCGCGGCGTTGCGCAGCGCGACGTGGTGCTCGATGAGGTTCCAGCGGTCGATGTCCTTGTCGCCGCCGGCGACGACGATGCCGGTGCGGCCCACGGCGTGGGCGAGACCTGCCGTCACGCACCACGGCAGGTCGGCCACCCGCCGCCAGCCGTGCCGGCGCGGCTCGTAGGCGTAGGCGTCGCGGTAGAAGGTCCAGCTCTTGTCCGCGTGCTGTGCTCGCCCGCTCATGACGTAGAACCGGCCGTCCTGTGCGGCGCCGACGGCGACGGTGCGCGGGTCGCCCGGCCAGGTGGGCAGCGCGGTCCAGCCGCGGTCGGGACGGTCGAGGTCGAGGGCGACGAAGTCCGCGCCCTCCGCGACATACACGACGTCGTCGACGATGCCGGCCACGGCGTACGACATCGGCCGAGGGAGATCCGGCAGATCCTCGCGCTCCAGGGTGCCGCGGCCGGCGTTCCAGCGCAGGTAGTAGACGTCGGCGAACTTCTCCGCCGGCCGCTGCGCGGTGCCGGCGGGTCCGCCGCGGAACCCCTCGCCGCCGATCACCAGCATGCCGTCGTCGGTGCTGACGGTGGCCGCGTAGCCGACGGCGTCCGGGAGCCGCAGGTCGGTGTCGAGCCAGCGGTGGTCGTCGCCGTCGCGGCGCAGCACGAAGGCGTCGGTCCAGTACACCTTGCCGAGCGTGTTCGTCCTGGTGGCGGTGCGGGCCGGTTCCGGGAAGTTTGCGCCACCGGCGACGATGAGATGGTCGCCGTGCGTGCCGGCGATAGGGCCGGCCAGGCCGGGCTGGCCCCAGTAGGGCTCGCCGACGGGGACGGCCTCGTGCCAGTCCGTGGTGTTCGGGGGGACGTCGGCGAGCTGGGTCCACGACGCGCCGCGCTCGCCGGCGGCTCCGGTCGTGCCCGTGGCTCCGGCCGGGACGGTGCCGGCGGCCCACGCAGCGCCGGTGGCCGCGGCACCGAGGGCCAGGGTGCGTCGTCGGCTCAGCTGGGTCATGTCCGCCTCCCCGTGCGCCACATGAGTGGGATGTCGGATATAGAACAAGTCCAATCACCCGTCGTCAAGACCTTGACACATTCTTGACACATATCCCATATGTGATGTGGGATTTATTACCACGGGGACAACTCCGACCAAGGAGGTTTCTCGTGGTGACATCGGCTCGTCCGCGCGGCGTCGTCGCGGCTACCGCTGCTCTTCTCGCCGCCGCTCTACCTGCCGCCGTCCTCTCCGCGGCCAGCGCGGCGACGCTACCGTCGACGGCGTCAGCGTCCAGCGCCGACACCCGCGGCATCCGGCAGACCGTCGTCTTCGAGTCCGGGACCGCGGGCTACGACACGTTCCGCATCCCCGCGATCGTCCGTACCGACGAGGGGACGTTGCTCGCGTTCGCCGAGGGCCGGGTGGGCGGTGGCGGCGACACCGGCGACATCGACCTGGTGCTGCGCCGGTCGTTCGACGGCGGCTACAGCTGGGGGCCGCTCCAGGTGGTCGGCGACAACGGCCCCAACGTGTTCGGCAACCCCACTCCCGTCGTCGACCCAGCGACCGGCGACATCGTCCTGCTCAGCACGCACAACGCCGGCGACGCCTCGGAGGCGGAGATCATGCGTGGCGAGGTCACGCCCGAGCAGAGCCGCCGCGTCGCGGTCCAGCGCAGCACCGACGACGGTGCCACCTGGTCGGCGCCGGTCGACATCACCGCCGACACGAAGCTGCCGGAGTGGCGCTGGTATGCCACCGGTCCGCTGCACGCCATCGCGCTGGAGCACGGCGAGCACGCCGGCCGGCTGGTCGCACCCGCGAACCACTCCACCAGCCCGGCGCCGGGCTCCGCCGACACCGGACAGGAGGCCAAGTACTACGGTGCCCACTCGCTGTACAGCGACGACGGCGGCCTGACCTGGCAGATCGGCGGCATCGACACGCCGCTGAACGGTGTGCTCAACCCGAACGAGAACACCGTCACAGAGCTGGCCGACGGTACGCTGTACTTCAACGCCCGCGACCAGAACGGCGGCAGCCTCGGCACCCGCGGCTCCACCACCAGCAGCGACGGCGGCGCCTCCTTCGACGCGCCGTACCAGCTGGTGGAGGGCCTGGTGACGCCGGTCGTGCAGGGGTCGGTGATCCGCCTGCCGGGCGAGGAGGACCGGCTGGTCTACTCCGGCCCGGCCGACCCGTCCGCGCGCGCCGAGCTCACCCTGCGCTACAGCTTCGACGAGGGCGACACCTGGCGGGAGGGCCTGACGCTGCACGACGGACCGGCCGCGTACTCCGACCTGGTCGACGTCGGCCGCCGGACGCTCGGTGTGCTCTACGAGAACGGCGACTCCGGCATCTACGAGCGCATCACCTACGCCAGCGTGCCGACCGTGCTGCTCGACCGGCCCACGCCCGGCCAGCCGGCCGTGATCACCCCGGACGCCTCGGGCAACGGCCAGGACGGCGAGGTCGCGGGCTCGCCGGACCAGGTGGACGGCGTCTTCGCCGGTGCGCTGGAGTTCGCCGCCGGCGAGCACGTCGCGGTGCCGATGAGCGCGCGGCTCGACGTCGGCGCCGGCCCGTTCACCGCCGCGGCGTGGTTCCGCAGCGACGGTCAGACCGACCAGGCGCTGCTCTGGGCGTACGGCGTCGGCAGCAACCGCAACCAGTGGTGGGTGCGGCTCGAGCCCGGCGCGAACCGCATCCGGGCGCTGGTCGACACCGACACGTCGTCGGCGTCGCTGTCGGCGACCGGCGGCTACGCCGACGGCGCCTGGCACCACGTCGCGCTGGTGCGGTCCGTGGAGGCGATCATCCTCTACGTCGACGGGGCGCCGGTCGCAACGACGGCGCCGATCACGGGCACCGTCACCGCCGACGCCACCGCCGGGCTGCACCTCGGGGTGCGCCCGGACGGCGCCAACCAGCTCACCGGCGCCGTCGACGAGGCCTGGCTGCTCGACCGCGCGGCGTCGGCGGCCGAGGTGGCGGCGCTCGCCGACGGCAACGCGGCACCTGACGGAGCCGCCCTCCTGCACCTTCCGTTGGACGAGACCAGGCGCGCGCCGCTGGCCTGACGCCGCCGCCTGCCCTGGGCCGGCACCGTCGCGAGCCGGCCCAGGATGTCAGGAGATAGTCTGCCGGAGCAGCCGCGTTCGTTCGTCCGCTGGGCAGGGTCGAGAGGGAGCCGATGACCTCGGGGAAGGCGCCGGTCGGTTATTCGGCGATGTTGGAGCGTTTCGCGCCCTCGGAGGTCGTCGAGCTGACGGTCGCGGCCGAGAACGCAGGGTTCGACGGCGTCATGGCCGACGATCACTTCCAGCCCTGGACTCCGCACCAAGGCCAGTCGGGCTTCGTCTGGAACGTCATGACGGCGATGGCCGAGCGGACCCGCGGCACCGTCGGCGTCGGCGCCACCTGCCCGTCGTTCCGCTGGCACCCGGCGGTCGTCGCGCAGGCCGCCGCCACGCTGGAGCAGCTGTACCCAGGCCGGCACTGGCTCGGCGTCGGCTCGGGTGAGGCCGTCAGCGAGCACGTCGTCGGCGGCTACTGGCCCGAGGCGCCGCAGCGGATCGCCCGCATGTTCGAGGCGATCGAGATCATCCAGAAGCTCTTCACCGGCCGCGACGTCCGCCATGACGGCCGCTTCTTCACCCTGGAGCGCAGCCGGCTGTGGACCATGCCGGCCGCACCGCCGCCGGTCTACGTCGCCACCTCCGGCCCGGTGACCGCGCGCCGGGCCGGCGCCACCTGCGACGGGATGATCACGGTCGCGTCCACACTGGAGAAGGTCGCCACCCTGTTCGCGCGGTTCGACGACGGCGCCCGGTCGGTCGGCAAGGACCCGGCGGTGCTGGCGAAGATCGTCCAGGTGCACCTGTCGTGGGCGCCGGACCCGGCGCAGGCCGCGGCGCAGGCGGTCGCCGAGTGGCCCAACGGCGGCATGCGCTTCTCCAAGGCCGACATCCGCTCGCCGCACGACTTCGAGCAGCTGGCCCGGATGGTCCGGCCCGAGGACTTCGAGGGCCGCGTGCTCATCTCCGCCGACCTCGACGCCCACCGGCACGAGATCCAGAGCTACCTCGACCTCGGCGCCACCCACGTCTACCTGCACCAGGCCGGATCGGACCAGCGCACCTGGATCGACACCTTCGGCCGCGAGGTCCTTCCCAAGCTGGCCGTTTGAGCCCTGGGCCGTCGGCATCGCCCTCGCCCCGTCAGCCACACCGTTGATCTTGGAGTTTCCGCGGAATCTCTCGGACGAAAGGGGCGGCAACTCGGCGAAAACTCCAAGATCGACGCGGCTGCCGGGGCGAGGGCTGGCCGGTCTCGGGGGCGGCGGCGCCGGTCAGCCGGAGAGCGGCGAGAACGTCAGCACGGGGCGGCCGGTGCGCGGGTGCGGGTGGACGTCGCAGTCCACGCCGAACACGTCGCGGATCACCTCGGGGACGAGGACGTCGCGCGGCGACCCGGCCGCGGCCACCCGGCCGTCGCGCAGCAGGACCACCTCGTCGCAGTAGGCGGCCGCGAGGTTGAGGTCGTGCAGCGCGGCCAGCGACGTGACGCCGAGGTCGTGGACGAACCCCAGCAGCGCCAGCTGGTAGTGGATGTCGAGGTGGTTGGTCGGCTCGTCCAGCAGCAGCAGTCTCGGCTGCTGGGTCAGCGCCCGGGCCAGGTGCACCCGCTGCCGCTCGCCGCCGGACAGAGTGTGCCAGTCGCGGTCGGCCAGCTCACGCATCCCGACGGTGTCCAGGCTGTCCAGCGCCAGTGCCTCGTCGCTGTCGCCGGCCCGGTGCGGGGTGCGGCCCAACAGCACCACGTCGAGGACTCGCAGCGGGACGTCCGTCGTCGACTCCTGCTCGACGACGGCGACCCGGCGGGCGCGGTCGCGGCGGCGCATCGCGAGCAGATCGTCATCGCCGAGCCGCACGACACCGCCGTCGGGCCGGTTGGTCCCGCCCACGGCGCGCAGCAGGCTGCTCTTGCCCGCGCCGTTGGGGCCCAGCAGCCCGGTCAGGGTGCCGGAGCGGACGGCGAGGCTGACGCCGTCGACGATCAGGGTGCCGTCGGCCGACCACGAGACGTCGGCCACCCGCAGCGTGGACGATTCGTCCGCCGGGGCTGCCGGGCTCCGGACGGGGGACTCGGTGACTGTCATCGGCCTACCTTCCGGCGACGGAGCAGGACGGCGAACGCGGGAGCGCCCAGGAACGCGGTGACGACGCCCACCGGCAGCTCGCGCGGGTCGAACAGGGTGCGGGCCAGCGTGTCGGCCCAGATCATGAAGCTGGCGCCGGCCAGCGCGGACAGCGGCAGCACTCGGCGGTGCCCGGCGCCGACGACGAACCGGACGGCGTGCGGCAGCATCAGCCCGACGAACCCGATGGCGCCGCTGACCGCGACCGCGGCCCCGGTCAGCAGGGCCACCAGGGTCAGCAGCGTCCACCGGGTGACGTTGACGTCGATGCCCAGCGTGGACGCGGTGCTGTCGCCGAACGCGAACGCGTCCAGCGTCCGGCTCCGCGACACCAGCGCCGTGCCGACCACCACGAGCGCCACCGTCACGATCGCGGTGTCGGTCCACGATGCGCCGCCCAGCGAGCCGAGCAGCCAGCTGAGGATCTCGCGGTAGGAGTCGCCGGTGGCGGACCAGAAGATGACGAACGACGTCGCCGCCGAGCACAGGTACGACACCGCCAGCCCGGCCAGGACGGTGCGCGTCGGCGCGAGCTCGCCGCGCCGGTTGGCCAGCGCGAACGTGACCACGAGCGCGAGCAGGGCGCCGGCGAACGCCGCGACCGGCAGACCCAGCCAGCCCACCCCGAGCACCAGCACCGCCACGGCGCCGACCGACGCGCCGGACGACAGTCCCAGCAGGTATGGGTCGGCCAGCGGGTTGCGGGTCAGCGTCTGCATGACCGCGCCGCACAGCGCCAGCGCCGCACCGACGGCGGCTGCCGTCAGCACGCGCGGCAGGCGCAGCTCCCACACGATGCCGTCGCGCAGTTGCGACAGCGACGACGACGTCAGCTCGAGGTGGTCGCCGATGGAGCGCCAAACGTCCAGCGGGGCGATGTCGGCGGACCCGATGACGACCGCGAGGGTGATCGAGGCGACGAGCACCGCCGTCATCGCGGTGACCCAGGCCGCGGTCCGGGCGCCGCTCGAACGCCGACCGGCGCCCGGTGCGGGCGCCGGTGCCGGCGGGCTCGTGGTCGCGGGAGCGGCGGTCATGGTCACAGCCCCAGCTCGGCCAGCTGGGCGGCCAGGTCGACGACGGCCTGGGCGTTGCGGACCCCGGCCTCGGAGGCCGCGAACGGCAGGCGCAGGTACCGCTGCTCGGCGACGGCCGGCAGTGCCGCGGTGGCGGGGTTGCTCTCCAGGCGCTCGATCTTGTCGTCCGCGGTGTTCCAGGCCGCGTCGACCAGGACGATGACGTCGGGGTCGCGGTCGATGACCTGCTCCCAGCTGACGTTGGACCAGGTCGCGTCGACGTCGGCGAAGATGTTCTCCAGGCCGAGCTCGCGCATGATCATCGCCGGTGCACCGATGTCGCCGCCGACGAACGGCGCATCCTCCCCGGAGCTGAACCAGAACGCGGTGAGCCCGGCACCGGGCTCGGCCACCTGGTCCAGCAGCGCCTGCTGCTCCGCGACCAGGTCCTGGGCCCGGTCCTCGGCGTCGAAGAAGGACGCGACCTCGTGGATCTCGGCGAACAGCTCGTCGAACGTCATCGGGTCCGGCTGGTAGGCCGGGTCCTGGCAGGCCGCCGGCGACACGTAGGTGTCGATGCCGAAGTCGGCCAGCGAGGAACGCTCGCCCGCGGTGTCGGCGGCGAAGTTGCTCTCCCAGCCGCCGTAGACGAAGTCCGGTTCGACGTCGAGCAGCGCCTCCTGACCGGGCACGTTGTCCGAGAGCACGGGGACGGCGTCGAGCTGGCCGGCGTACTCGTCGGGCAGGGGGCCGTCGGCGAAGGCCGTTCCGACCAGCAGGTCGCCCAGGCCGAGCGCGAGCATCATCTCCGTCGAGGTCGACTTGATGGTCACCACGCGCTCCGGCGGGGCGTCGACGCTGACCTCGACGCCGCAGTTGTCGACGGTGACCGGTTCGGTCAGCGCGCCGGACGAGGGGTCGCCGCTGGCCGCGGCCGGGTCCGCGTCGCCGTCTGAACCGCCGTCGTCGTCCGAGCCGCAGCCGACGACGGCGGCGGCGAGCACGCCGGCCAGGAGGAGGGCGGCCCCGCCCCGGGTCGGGCGGGCGCGGGCACGTGGGGACGTTCGGGTGGTGTCTCTTATACCCATCTCC
>NZ_SMKZ01000035.1 GCF_004349065.1 Jiangella asiatica | reverse complement strand
CCCCGCCGGCCACACCTACCCCACCGAACCCGACCCACCCGCGCCACCACCGTTCTGAGCGACCGTGACCTGCGCGGAAGGCGAGTGGTCGGGCATGGCTGGACGCCCGGTGGGTACGGGTTGTACGCATCGACGGCGATCGAAAGGAACCACATGCCATCGGAGGTCGTGCTGTTCGCGCCCTTGCCGGTGTTGACGGTAACCATCGAAGAGCAGGGTGGCGAGCCCGATATCCACTTGCACGCCGGCAGTCAGGGCGTCTGGCAGGCCCGGATGCTCGTCACCCTGGGCGCCTCGGTCACCATGTGCTCGGTCCTTGGCGGCGAGAGCGGGATAGTGCTGCGTCACCTCATCGAGGACGAGGGCGTCACCGTCCGGGCGGTCGAGGGCAGCGGCCGCAACGGCGCCTACGTGCACGACCGACGCGGCGGAGAGCGCGAGGAGGTCGCCGACGCGCCGGCCACCCCGCTCACCCGGCACGAGCTCGACGAGCTGTACGGGCTGACCCTGAGCGCGGGTCTGGACGCCGGCGCCGTGGTGCTCAGCGGTCCGTCCGACCACCACACCGTGCACGACGCGGTCCCCGCCGACGCGTACCGGCGGCTCGCGGCCGACCTGCGCGCGGTCGGCCGGCCCGTCATCGCCGACCTGGGCGGGGAGCGGCTCACCGCCGTGCTGGCCGGCGGGGTGACGGTGCTCAAGGTCAGCCACGAAGAGCTGCTCGAGGACGGCCGGGTCGACGACACCGGCCAGGATGCGATCACCGAGGCCATGTCCGCCCTGCGGGCCGAGGGCGCGGACAACGTCATCGTCAGCCGGGCCGAGGAGCCGCTGCTCGTCCTCGCCGGCGACACGGTCAGTGAGGTCCGGATGCCCAAGTTGCAGGCGGCCGACACGCACGGCGCCGGCGACTCGCTCACCGCCGCTGTCGCGGCCACGCTGGCCAAGGGCGGAAGCATCGAGGAAGCCGTGCGGCTGGGCGCGGCGGCCGGAATGCTCAACGTCACCCGACACGGCCTGGGCACCGGCGACGTCGAAGCGGTGCTCAAGCTGCGCGACCTGGTGACGGTGACGGCGGTGGGTTCGTCATCGCGCGGGCCTTCGGCCAGGATGACGCCGCGTGACCTGGCCGAACGGGCTCGCGGATCGTGAGCCGTCGGCTGCGCGCCCTCGTCACCAACGACGACGGCATCGACTCGCCCGGGCTGCACCGACTGGCCGCGGCCGCCCGCGACGCCGGGCTCGACGTGGTGATCGCCGCACCGGCCGAGCAGTCCAGCGGCGCCAGCGCTTCGATCATCGCCGGGGTCGAGGACCGCGACCGCATCAGCCTGCGCGAACGCGCCATCCCCGGGCTGGAGGACCTGCCGGCCTACGCCGTCGGCGCGGCGCCGGCGTTGATCTCTCTGATCGCCGCGCACGGCGCCTTCGGCGACCCGCCGGACGTCGTGCTCTCCGGCATCAACCACGGCGCCAACCTCGGCCAGGTCATCCTGCACTCCGGAACCGTCGGCGCCGCCCTCACCGCGGGCGTCAACGGCGCGCGCGGCCTGGCAGTCTCACTCGACGTCGGGCTCGAGGTCGAGTGGGAGGTCGCGCGGCCGGCCGCCGACCCGCACTGGGACACCGCCGCCCGCGTCGCCTGCCGGGTCATCCCGTTCCTGGCGCAACAGCCGGCCGGCACCGTCCTCAACCTCAACGTCCCGGACGTCGACGACGACCACGTGGCGGGGCTGCGGGCCGCACCGCTCGCCGAGTTCGGAATCGTCCAGACCACCATGACCGAGCCCGCCGAGGGCGACATCCGCCTGACCGTCGCCGACAACACCGAACGACCCGCCGCCGGCACCGACGCCGCCCTGCTGGCCGATGGGTTCGCCGTCGTCACCGCCATCCAGTCCGTCCGCGAGACCGACCGCCCACCCTTGGACGACCTCATCGACGACGCCGGCGCGGACACCGCCTACGCCCGCACCAGCCGCACCGCGTAGCCGGCACCGTCACGCCACGGGCACTCCGGCCACCGGCCGGATGATCTCGTCGGCGACCCAGGCCGCGACACTGTCCGGATACGGGGGCAGGATGCTCAGCACCAGATGAGCGAACCCGGCCCCGATCAGCCGTTCTACCGTCTCGCGCGTGCTCGCCGGGTCGTCGTAGCTGACGAACAGCTGGGTGGAGCGGACGATCTCGGCGGGATCGCGGCCGATGTCGGCGCAGCGCCGGTCGAGGACGGCCGAACGCTCGCGCATGAAATCGATGGAGTAGTGGGGCGGACCGGGCACGTTCCAGATGTCGGCGTGCTCGGCGACGACGCGCAGCGTGCGATCGCCCCAGGCGCCCAGCAGCAGCGGCGGCCCGGGCTGCTGGATCGGCTTCGGCTCGCAGACCGCGCCGGTGAGCGTGTAGTGGCGGCCGTGGAAATCGAAGACCTCCTCTGACCACATGCGACGCAGGATCGTGCAGGCCTCGGCGAGGGCCTCGCGACCCTCCGCGGGCGGGACCAGCGGCAGGCCGTACGCCTGGAACTCGCGCACGGCGAACTCCTGGCCCGGGACGTGCGCATCGGTGGCACCGACGCCGAGCCCCACGACCAGGCGGCCACCGGAGATGACGTCGACGGTGGCGGCGATCTTTGCCAGGACCGACGGTGACCGGGTGCGGTTGTTGGTGACCAGCAGGCCCATGCGCAGCCGCTCGGTCCGCGCGGCCAGCGCGGTCAGCAGCGTCCAGCCCTCCAGGACAGGCGCGGAGGCCGGACCGAAGATCGGGACCAGGTGGTCCCAGAGCCAAGCGTCGGTGATGGCCGGGATGGCGTCAGCCTCCTGCCACACCCGCAGGACGTCGTCGTAGGTGACGCCGACCGGCGTCGTCTTGATTCCGAAGGTCGGGTCCGTCATGGAACACCAGCTCTCTGTCAGCGCACTCTTTCAGTTCTGCTGATCGTCAGTATAACTGACTATCAAATTGATGGCAGAATTCGACCGTGTCGAACCACCGCGAGCGGCTGGGCTACCTGCTCAAGCACGCCTACTTGGCCTACACCGCGCTGATCGAGCAGGTGCTTGCTCCGTACGGCATCGAGGGCCGCGAGTTCGCGGTGCTCCTCGTCTTCGACGACGCCGTACCGCTCTCGCAGCAGGAAGCCGCTCGCCGGTTAACCATCGACCGGACGACGATGGTCGCGTTCGTCGACGCCCTCGAGAGCAAGCGGCTGGTCGAACGCCGGCCCGACCCCGCCGACCGGCGCCGCAACATCGTGTCGCTCACCGACGACGGGCGGCGCCTCCTGGCCGAGGCCACCACCGCGGCCGACGAGGCCGAACGGCGCTTCCTGGCCCCGCTCGGCCCGGACTCGACGCGCTTCACGGCCGACCTCGCCCGGATCATCGAGGCTTTCGAAGGCCACTGACCGAGTTTTCAAAGTTACCGGCACGTAATGCTTCCGCCGTCATGAGTGATCTCGGTACCATCCCGGCAGTCGCTTTCCGCACCGGATGCCCGGATGGTGAGCCGATGTCGTCTCCCGAAGTGACCCGCAGAACCGTCCTCGCAGGAGCCGGTGCCGTGCTCGCAGCGACCGGCGCGGCCGGGACGGCCACCCCGGCCGCTGCGCCCGGAACGGGATATCGCCCAGGGCTGCGCTACTACTACCCGGTGCCTCGCGACCCCGGCGGCGTCCGCACCGACGTGTGCGTCTACGGCGGCACATCGGCCGGTGTGGTGGCCGCGGTCCGGGCCGCGCAGGCCGGGCGGTCGGTGGCGCTGGTGGTGTTCGGACGACACCTCGGTGGGCTGAGCTCGGCGGGACTGGGCGCCACCGACACCGGCCGGATCGAGGCGATCGGCGGGCTGAGCCGCGAGTTCTACCGCCGCCTCGGTGAGCACTACGGCCGGCCGGAGTCGTTCACGTTCGAGCCGCACGTCGCGGAGTCGATCTTCGACGCCTGGGTGGCGGAGGCGGGCGTCCAGGTCTTCCTTGAGCACCGCTTGGAGTCGGTGCGCGTGACCGACCGGAAGATCACGGCGCTGCGCACCGAGAACGGCAAGCTCTTCGTCGCCGACGCGTTCATCGACGCCACCTACGAGGGCGACCTGCTCGCGGCGGCGGGCGTCACCTACGCCGTCGGCCGCGAGTCCAACGCCACCTACGGCGAGACGCTCAACGGCGTCCAGTTCCGCACCGGCCACCAGTTCCAGCGCCAGATCGACCCGTATGTGGTGCCGGGCGACCCGGCCAGCGGGCTGCTCCAGGGCATCTCGGCCGACCCGCCGGGTACGACCGGCGAGGGCGACCGGCGCATCCAGGCCTACAACTTCCGCATCTGCCTGACCCGCTCGGCCGAGCGGCGACCGTTCCCGCGGCCGCCGGGCTACGATCCGGCGCGCTACGAGCTGCTGCTGCGCTACCTCCGGGCCGGTGTCTGGGACGCCATGCGCCTGAACACGCCTATGCCGAACGGCAAGACGGACATGAACAACAACGGCGCGGTGAGCACCGACAACATCGGCCGCAACTATGAGTGGCCGGAGGCCGACTACGCCACCCGCGAGACGATCTTCCAGGACCACGTCACCTACCAGCAGGGCATGCTCTGGTTCCTCGCCAACGATCCCCGGGTGCCGGAGAACGTGCGCGCCGAGGTCAACGGCTGGGGGCTCACCCAGGACGAGTTCACCGGCACCGACGGCTGGTCGCACGAGTTGTACATCCGCGAGGGACGCCGCATGGTGTCCGACTACGTCATCACCGAGCACGACTGCCGGTGGAACCGCGCCGCGCCGGACCCGGTCGCGCTGGCCTCGTACACGATGGATTCGCACGACTGCGCCCGCGTGGTCGTGAACGGCTTCGCCCGCAACGAGGGCGACGTCCAGGTGCCGCCGGCCGGGCCGTACGGCATCTCGTACCGCTCCATCGTCCCGGCCCGCGGCGAGTGCGAGAACCTGCTGGTGGCGTGCGCGATCTCGGCGTCGCACATCGCGTTCGGCTCGGCCCGGATGGAGCCGGTGTTCATGGCGACCGGCCAGGCCGCGGCCGTCGCGGCCGAGCTCGCCCTCGACGGCGGCACGTCGGTCCAGGATGTCGATTATCCGACCCTGCGGCGCCGGCTGCGCGCGGAGCAGATGGTGCTGACCTGGCCGCCCGGAGCCAGCGCGGTCACGGTCGAGGCCCCGGAACAGCTGGCGCCGGGCACGAGTGGCAACGTCACGGTAACCGTCGTGAACGAGGAGGCGACGACGGCGACGGGATTGCGGCTCGCTCTGGGCGGGCCCGACGGCTGGACGCTCGCTCCGACGACCCCGGACGAGGTCGACGCGCTACCGCCGGGCGAGTCGTTCCAGGCCACCTGGCGGGCCACCGCCGGCATCCCGGACCGCGCGGTGCAGGACGCACGGCTGACCGCGACGGCAACATACCGTCTGGACGGCCAGGCCGACCCGGTCACCGACAGCACGGAGCACACCGTCGTCGTAGCCGAGCCGGTACAGCCGCCGCTGCTCACCACCGCCTCGACCCGGGCGTACTTCGGCCAGCGCGGCAGCGAGCTCGCGGTGCTCGGCAACGGCGCGGACCTGTGGACCGGCATCGACCAGTACGGTGCGGTCTATCTGCCCGACGGTGCCGGCCCGACGACGACGGCCACGGTCACCGTCGTCGAGCAGGAGGCCACCGACCCGAACGCCCGGGCCGGCTTGGTGTTCCGCAACGACCTCACCGCGGCCGGGGTGTCGACGGGGTACGTCGCGCTGGTCGTCAAGCCGGCGAACGGGCTGCTGGTGCTCTGGGACGCCGACGGCTCCGGCACCGTCGAGTCGGTGCTGCGCGCGCAGCTGAACCCATCGCCGTCCCCGGTGCACTTGCGGCTGACCCGCGAGGAGACGCGGTTCCACGCGTCGTACAGCCTCGACGGCAGTCAGTGGCAGGTGATCGGGACCGTCACCCTGCCGACGGCGGCGGCAACGCAGGACGTCGGCGTCCTCTCGTGCGCCCACGTCGAAACCGGCCTGGGCCGCGCGGTCTTCGAGGACCTCACGGTCACCCCGTGAAGGTGGCCACGACCGGGGCGTGGTCGGAGTCGCCGGCCACGGCGCGGACCCGCGGGTCGTCGGTGACCGACGGCAGGCCACGGTCGACGACGCTGTCGACCTTCTCGACCCGATCCAGCAGCCGGTGTGAGATCAGCACGTGGTCGATCAGCTCGCCGCGGCCACGGTAGACGCGGCTGTAGCGGCGCTCCTCCGGGATCAGCGGCGCGGTGTTCCACAGCCGCCACGCGTCGCCGTGGTCGGGGCGATCGAAGCCCGGGGTACCGAACTCCGACCCGCCCGGGCCGAGCAGGATCTGGGTGGTCGCGGCGCCCGGCTCGTCGTTGAGGTCGCCACAGACGACGAGCGATCGGCCCCGGCCGTCGCCGTCGAGCAAGGCGTTGGCCCAGTCGCGGACGGTGGCGGCCTCAGCCGCGCGGCGGTAGAGCGCGAAGGCGCCGTAGCGGGCCCGTTCGGACTCGTCGCGCGGGTCGAACCGGCCACCGGGGTAGCTGAGCAGCTTCGACTTGAGGTGGCAGGTGACGACGTCGACCGGCTCGCCCGCCGCGGTGCGGACCCGGACCCGCAGCGCGCCGCGTCCCATCTCCTCGGTCAGCGCGCCGCCGTCGGTGGCCCGCACCGGGCCGACGCCGTCGGCGAACGCGCTGAGATCGTCGGTGTCGTCCACCGGCAGCCGGGACAGCACGCCGACCCGGATGCCGCGGCTGTCCGGATGCGCCGACAGGTGGGTGGCCCACGAGCCGGCGAGCCGGGCGACGAGGTCGTCCAGCGCGGCGGGCTCACCGACCTCCTGCACGGCCAGGACATCGGGAGCGATGCGGTCGACCGTGCCGGCCAGGGCGTCGAGCTTGGTCTCGTAGGTGGACTGGTCCGGCGGCCGGCCGGACTCCTCACCGGGCCGGAACAGGTTCTCCAGGTTCCACGTGCCGATGACGACCATGACGCAGACGCTACCGCTCGGGCCCTATGCTCGGCAGAGTCAGGCGAACGCCAAAGGGCCCCTGCGGGAGTAAGACATGGCAGACAGCGACATCCTGGCCAGGATCCAACACCTCGTCGAGGACGAACGGCAGCTGCGCGCCCGGCTGCAGACCGGCGAGATCTCCACCGACGAGGAGCACGCCCGCCTCCAGGACGTCGAGCAACAGCTCGACCAGTGCTGGGACCTGCTACGCCAGCGCCGCGCCCGGGCGGACGCCGGGCAGGACCCGGACGACGCCGGCCCACGTCCGGTCGACGAGGTCGAGAAGTACCTGCAGTAGAGGCATCATCGGGCCATGGATCTCGACGAAGCGGCGGACCAGCTGTACGCGCTCCTGCCCGAACAGTTCGTCGAAGCCCGCAACACCCTGGCCAAACAGGCCAAGAGCGAGGGCGCCGCCGAGGTCGCGGCCCGGATCAAGGCGTTGCGCAAGCCCACCCTGGCCGCTTGGCTCGCCAACCAGGTGGCCCGCGAGCACCAGGACGAGCTGCGGGCGTTGGCCGACCTCGGCGACGAGATGCGCCGGGCGATGTCGGCCATGGACGGCGAGAAGCTGCGCGAGCTGACGAACCGGCGCAAGGAACTCGTCGACGGCCTGCTCAAGCAGGGCCGGCGGCTGGCTCGCGGTGCCGGCCAGAAGCCCACCGCCGAGATGATCGAGAGCCTCACCGAGACCCTGCTGGCCGCCATCGCCGATCCGCGGGCCGCGGACGAGCTGCGCGCCGGCCACCTCGCGCACGCGCTGCAGCACGTCGGCTTCGGTGCGGTGTCCGACGACGGCGAGCCGGCCCAGGTCATCTCCCTGTCCGAGGCGCGGGTGGCGCGCGGTCAGCGGCTGGAGACGACCCGGCGCCCGAGGCGGGCCGGAGCCGACGCCGTCGGCGACACGGCGACCGAGCAAGAGGCCGAGTCCGAGGAGGCCGCCGAATCAGAGGCCGCCGCTGAGGACGACCGCGACACCGCGGCGCGCGAGCTGACCGAGGCCGAGGATGCCGTATCGGCTGCGGAAGACCGGCTCGACGACCTCGAGGCGCAGCTCGACGAGCGGCGGCAGCGACTCGAGGACGCCCAGGCGGCGGTCGAGCGGCTCACCGCCGAGCTGGCCGACGCACGCCGCGACGTCGAGCAGACCCGCGACGACATCGAGTCCGGCGAGGACGACGTCGACCGGGCCCGCAAGGACGCCGAGCAGGCCAGGCGGCGCCGCCGGACAGCGAAGCAGCGGCTGAGCGGGCTGGACGGGTAGCGGTCAGCTGTTCCGCAGGATGTCGTGGAGCACGCCGGGGTAGTCGGTGATGATGCCGTCGACGCCCAGGTCGATGAACCTCCGCATCAGCTGTCCGGTGTTCAGGGTGTAGACGCTGATGGTCATGCCCAGCTCGTGCACCCGGTCGACCAGCGCCTGGTCGGTGACGGTCTGGCTGGGGTTGATCTGGTCGGCCCATTCGCTCGCCTCGACCAGGACCTCGTCGCTGGGCCGGCTGCCGTAGAGCAGGCCGACCGGGACCTCCGGCGCGATCTCGTGGTACGTGCGCATCGACTCGATGTTGAACGACTGCGCGACGTAGCGGCCGGTCCGCAGCGCGCGGTCGAGGTAGCCGGGGATCGACGAGACCTCTTCGTGGATCTCCGCCTCGATCCCGGGGTAGAGCTCCGGCGCCTTGAACTCCAGCAACAGGCCGGTGCTGCCCAGCGCCTCGATGCCCTCGCGCAGGGTCGGCACCGGCTCGCCGGCGAAGTCCTCGGAGAACCAGGTGCCGGCGTCGAGCTGCTTCAGCTCGGCGAGGGTGAAGTCGCCGACGTTCCACGGCGCCCGGTCGGGGAAGACCTCCTCGACGTTCGTCGTCCGCGCCAGCGTGGTGTCGTGGATGAGCACGAGCTCGCCGTCGGCGGAGCGCTGCACGTCGACCTCGACGAAGCTGGCCCGCTGGTCTACCGCGTACTCGATGGCGGCGACGGTGTTCTCCGGTGCCGACCCCGACGATCCACGGTGGGCGATGTCGACGACGCCCGCTCCGGCGGGTGCGGCCTGAGTGAGTGCGGCCTGGGCCGGCACGACGGCCGCGACGCTCAGCAGGGCAGAAAGGGCGAGTCCGCCGGTCAGCAGGGTTCGCGACATGTGGCACTCCTTCGTCCGGGGCTTGACACGGGACTGGTACGGCCATGTCAGTTTTGTCATGAATGGTGTCACGCGGATGGCCGGGCGCTGAACTGCCGGAGACGATGTGGAGTTCGGCCCGGTTGGTGCGACGATGGGCAGCGACCCATCCAGCCTGGAGGACGCCGGTGCCACGAGGACCAGTGCTGCTGACGGTCGAGGACGATCCCGCGGTGAGCCGCGCCATCGCCCGCGACCTGCGTCGACGCTACGGCGGCGACCATCGGGTGGTGCGTGCCGAGAGCGGCCGGGCCGCCCTGGACGTGCTTCGCGAGCTGACCCTGCGCGGCGAGGCGACCGCACTCATCCTGGCCGACTACCGGATGCCCGGAATGACCGGCATCGACTTCCTCGAACAGGCGATGGACCTGGTGCCGCAGGCCAAGCGGGTGCTGTTGACCGCGTACGCCGACACCGACGCCGCCATCCGAGCCGTCAACGACGTCGATCTCGACCACTACCTCGTCAAGCCGTGGGACCCGCCGGAGGAGCAGCTCTACCCCGTCCTCGACGAGCTGCTCGACCAGTGGGCCCGCGACAGCCGGCCGGGCTTCGAGGGCGTCACCCTGCTGGGCCACCAATGGTCGGCCGAGACCCAGGGGCTCAAGGAGTTCCTGGCCAGCAACCAGGTCCCGTACCGCCACCTGCGCGGCGACGAGGGCGCGTCCATGCAGCAGACGGCGGGCATCGCCGACGACGCGCTGCCGGCCGTGGTCATGCCGGACGGCGTGGTGCTCACCTGCCCGCCGCTGCGCGAGGTCGCCGAGCGGCTCGGCCTGGCGACGACGGCGGGTAGCCCCCTTTACGACCTCGTGGTCATCGGCAGCGGGCCGGCCGGGCTGGGCGCGGCCGTCTACGGCGCCAGCGAGGGCCTGCGCACGCTTCTGGTCGACAAGGCCGGCGTCGGCGGGCAGGCGGCACGCAGCAGCCTCATCGAGAACTACCTCGGCTTCCCGCAGGGCGTCTCCGGCGCCGAGCTGGCCCAGCGCGCCCGCGACCAAGCCGTCCGCTTCGACGTCGAGATGCTCACCGCCGCCTCCGCCGTCAGCGTCGTCGCACAGGGCGAGGGCCGGGTGGTGCGCTTCGACGACGGCCACGAGGTGACCGCGCACGCCGTCGTCATCGCCACCGGCGTCTGGTGGACGCGGCTGCCGGCCACCGGCGCCGACGACCACGCCGGGCGGGGCATCTACTACGGCGCGTCCGCGCACGAGGCCCCCGGCTGCAAGGGCGAGGACGTCTTCATCGTCGGAGCGGCCAACTCCGCCGGCCAGGCCGCGCTGCATTTCGCGCGCTACGCCAACCGCGTCGTCATGCTGGTGCGCGGTCCCGACCTGCGGCTGCGGATGTCGGAATACCTGGTCGCGCGGATCGAGGCCGACCCCCGCATCGAGGTGCGCACCTGCAGTGAGGTGACGGCCACCGAGGGCGACGGCCGGCTGGAGCGCATCGTGATCACCGACACCCGCGACGGCGGCACGCAGACGCTGCCCGCCTCTCGGATGTTCGTGTTCATCGGAGCCGAGCCACCGACCGGCTGGCTCGGCGAGCAGTTCGTCCGCGACGAGCGCGGCTTCCTGCTCACGGGGCCGGCGCTGCTCGACGCCGACGGACGTACGCCGCACGAGTGGCCGCTGGCGCGCAACCCGTACCACCTGGAGTCCAGCGTCCCGGGCGTGTTCGTCGCCGGCGACGTGCGTGCCGAGTCTGTGAAGCGCGTCGCGTCCGCCGTCGGCGAAGGTGCCATGGCCGTCACGCTGGTACACCGCTACCTGGAGGCGACGTGACCACCGGTATGCCCATCGACGTCGAGGAGCTGCGCACGCTGTTCCTCTTCGAAGGAATGACCCCCGAGCAGCTCGCCGAGGTAGCCGCCAGCAGCGATGTCCGCGCCTACCCCGCCGGCAGCACCGTCTACCGCGCGGGCGAGCCGTCGGTGGCGCTGTGGGTGCTGCTGGAAGGCACCCTGCGGCTGGTCAGGCACGCCGACGGCGAGGACATCGTTGTCAACGAGACCGACTACCGCGGTGCGTACGCGGGTGCGGTGCGCGCCTTCGCCACGTCGGCCGCCGCGGCTGCCTACCCGACGTCGCTGCACGCGGTGACCGGCTGCCGGTTCCTGCGCTTCCCCGCCGACGCGTTCGCCGCGTTCGTGCAGAAGTGGTTCCCGATGGCGGTCCACCTGTTCGACGGGTTGTACCTGGGCATCCGGACCACCGAGGCGACGGTGCGCCAGCGCGAGCACCTGGCCCAGCTGGGCACATTGTCGGCGAACCTCGCACACGAGCTCAACAACCCCGCCGCCGCCACCGTCCGGGCCGCCGGGCAGCTGCGCGACCGCGTCGCGCACATGCGGCAGAAGCTGGGCATGATCGCCTCCGGCACGGTGGACCCGGTGGTGATCGCCCGGCTGATCGGCATCCAGGAACGCGCCGTCGAGATCGCCTCGAAGAAGCGCGAGCCGCTGACGCCGCTGCAGGAGACCGACCTCGAGGACGAGCTGACCGACCACCTCGACGACCTCGGCATCGGCGGCGCCGTCGACCTCGCATCGGTGTTCGTCGCCGCCGGACTCGACACCACGTTCCTCGACGACGTCGCCGGCGAAGTGGGCGCCGACCTCGAGGCGGCACTGCGGTGGCTCGGGTACACGCTGGAGACCGAGGCACTCATGAACGAGGTCGAGGACGCCTCGAACCGCATCTCCACGCTGGTCGCCTCGGTCAAGCAGTACACGCACCTCGACCAGGCCGCCCACCAGGAGGTCGACCTGCACCCCGGCCTGGACAGCACCCTGGTCATGCTCGGCCACAAGCTCGCCGACATCGAGGTACGGCGCGACTACGACACCAGCCTGCGGCCGGTGCCCGCGTTCGCCGCCGAGCTCAACCAGGTGTGGACCAACCTCATCGACAACGCCGTCGACGCGATGAAGGGCCGCGGCGTGCTGGAGCTACGCACCTACCGCGACGGTGACTGGGCCGTCGTCGACGTCACCGACCACGGTCACGGCGTCCCGGAAGAAGTCCGGAGCCGCCTGTTCGAGGCGTTCGTCACCACCAAGCCGATGGGCGAGGGCAGCGGCCTGGGCCTGGACAACGCCAAGCGCATCGTCGAGAAACGCCACCAGGGCACCATCACGTTCACCACCGGCCCCGGCGGCACGACGTTCACCACCCGCCTGCCGCTGACCCAGCAGCGCTGAACCGACCCGGGGCACGCCACTCGAACCGACATGGGCCAACGGTCCATGCTTCACCGATAGGTCAACTCTCGTCCATCTCGGTCGGCCAAGGTCGTGTCCCGTGACCGAGCGCAGACTCAGCAGACGGACGTTCCTCCAGCTCAGCGGGGTCAGCTCGGCCGCTCTCGCGCTGGGTGTCTCCGCACCAGAGGCGCTGGCCGCTGCCGCCGACGTGGAGGTGCCGGACGGTGTCTTCGGCCTGGGTGTCGCCTCCGGCGACCCGGCCAGCGACGGCGTCGTGCTGTGGACCCGGCTGGCGCCGCAGCCGCTGGCGCCGGACGGTCACGGCGGCATGCCGGCCCGGCCGGTGCCGGTGCGCTACGAGGTCGCCGCCGACGAGGGCTTCCGTCAGATCGTCCGGCGGGGTGCCGCAGTGGCCTCGCCGGAACTCTCCCACTCCGTGCATCCGCAGGTGAACGGACTGGAGCCGGGCCGGGAGTACTTCTATCGGTTCATCGTCGGCCGGCAGATGAGTCCGGTCGGCCGGACGAAGACGCTGCCCGGGGCGGAGCAAACGGCAGCCGGATTCCGGTTCGCCACCGCCTCCTGCCAGGCCTGGTACCACGGCCACTTCACCGCCTACCGGCACCTGGCCGCCGAGGAGCTGGACGCGGTCTTCTTCCTCGGCGACTACATCTACGAGTACGGCATCACCGCGGCCAACCTGTGGCGCGCCGGCGCCTCCGTCACGCCGGAGCACGCGGTCGAGATCCAGACGCTGGAACAGTTCCGGCTGCGCTACGCGCTGTTCAAGTCCGACCCGCACCTGCAGGCCGCGCACGCCGCCGCGCCGTGGATGGTCACCTGGGACGACCACGAGGTGCAGAACAACTACGGCGCCGACGGCTCTCGTTACGGCGTCAGCCCCGAGCACTTCGTCCACCTGCGCGCCGTCGCGTACCGCGCGTTCTACGAGAACCTGCCGGTGTCGCTGGCCGTGCTGCCCGCGGGCCCGGACAGCACGGTGCACCGGCGCTTCGACGCGGGCGGACTGGCCCGGTTCCACGTGCTCGACACCCGGCAGTACCGCGACCGGCCACCGGTCGACGTCGACGACCAGTACGCCGACGAGCGCACGCTGCTCGGACCGGACCAAGAGGCGTGGCTCTACGTCGGGCTGGTCGAGTCGAACGCGACCTGGAACGTCATCGCGAACGGCGTGACCGTCGCGGCCATCACCGAGGACCGCACCGACCAGTGGGACGGCTACCCGGCCAACCGGGCCCGGCTCCTCGCCGCTATGCGGCGCAGCAGCAACCCGGTCGTGCTCACCGGCGACATCCACAAGCACGTGGCGGCCGAGCTCAAGGCCGACTTCGCCGACCCCGCCTCGCCGACGGTAGGCGTCGAGTTGATCTGCACGTCGATCGCCTCCGACGGCGACGGCGCACCCACCGACGCCTACACGCCGGACTGGGTGCGGCACCCCTACGTCAAGCTCTACGACGGCCGTCGCGGCTACGTCCACGTCACGCTGACGCCGGACGAGATGACCTCGCACTTCAAGATCGTGCCGTGGATCGAGGCGGACGCGGACGCACCCCTGGAGACCGTCGCCACGTTCGTCACGCCGGCCGGCGCGCCGGGTCTGGAGCGTCTGGCATGAGCGGCCGCCACGTCCCCGCCGTCACCGGCCTGCGTGCCGAGGGCCAGCTCGGGCGGATCACCCTGGACTGGACCCCGGCGCCGTGGGACTTCGTCGTCGACCACTACGCGGTGTACGGCGCGCCGGACGCCGCCGACGTCGCCGTGGACCCGTCGACGCTGCTGACCAAGACCGTCTACCCGCGTTTCGTGCACCGCGGTCTGGGTGGCCGCGGCGCGAACTGGACCTACCGCGTCCTCACCGTCGACGCCGCCGGCGCCCGCAGCCGGGCCTCGGCGCCGCTGACCGCCAGCAGCCAGGAGTCGGTGACGGCGACCGGCGCGGCACTGGCCGTGGTCGGCGAGTACGACGGCACGGGCCTGGAGTTCGCGCTCTCCCCCGGCGGCTACGCCCAGTACCCGGCGACGTTCCCCGACGGAGTCGACTTCCGCCACGGCACCGACAACGCCGGCCTCGCCTGGAGCTATCTGCACCCCGGACCGGCCGACGCCTGGGCCGGCCGGCGCCCGCACGTCTTCCGGCTCCGCTTCGACCTGGCCGCGGCGCCAGCGGGTCAGGTCTGGCTGGCGCTGTGGCTGATCGACAGCCACGCCACCATCCCCGGCTCTGCGGTCCTGACGGTCAACGGCGCGACCGTCGAGCGGCTGACGTTCGAGGGTGGCGCGACCCGCGGCTCCACCGTCGGCGACAGCACCCTGCCCGGCTCGCCGCTGCGCCCGTCCTACGTCGAACGGCCGCTCCCGGCCGGGCTGCTGGTGGCCGGAGAGAACCTGCTCACCGTGACCAAGGACGACGGCTCCTGGATCGCCTACGACGCGATCGGCCTGTTCGCCCGCTGAGCTGCCTCACGCGGGTGCGACGACGCCGCCGTCGGACAGGCGCAGCCGCAGCGAGCGGACGGCGGCCGCGGCTCGTTCGCCAGCACGGTCGCCGTCGTCGACCGCGAGGACGTGGCCGAGGCGCGCGTTGTTGTCCGTCGCCCGCCGCACGGCACCGGGGACGTGGAGCTCCCAGCGGCGCACGGCAGGGTCGGCGTCCAGAGCGCCGGTGCCGTCGACCCCCGTGACCGTGGCGTCGACCGGGGACAGCACGAACGACACCGCCGCGCTGCCCGGCGCGTCGGCAGGCGGGGCGCCGACCCGCGGGGTCGCGCCCAGGGCGAGGTCGACGAGCAGCTCGAGCGGGTGCGTGCCGGTGACCAGGTGCACGAGGTCGAAGATGTAGCCGCCGGCCTGCCGGGGGTTGATCTCCACGATGCGCGGCCCGGCCGGCGTGAGCTTCAGCTCGGTGTGGCTGAGACCGTGGGTGTACCCGAGGGCGGCCAGGGCCGCGCGGACGTGCTCGGTCACCTCGGCGGCCACGCCGGCCGGCAGCGGCGCCGGGAACACGTGCCCGGTCTCGACGAACGACGGCGGGCCGGTCACGCCCTTGGCGGTGATGCCGACGACGGTGGTCTCACCGCCGCGGGTGACCGCCTCGACGCTGACCTCCGGCCCGGTCAGCACCTCCTCCAGCAGCAGCAGACGCGCGAGCGGCTGGTCGCGGGTGTTCCGCTCGACGCCGGCGACGTCCCAGAACGCGTCCTTGAGGCCGGCCTCGTCGTGGACCTCCAGCACCGACGTGCCGGAGTTGAGGTCCACCGGCTTGGCCACCAGCGGGAACCCGACCTCGGCGACCGCCGCGCGGGCCTCGTCCCAGCTGCCGGCGACGGCGAACCGCGGGCCGGGCAGCCCGGCGCGGCGCAGCGCCGCCCGCACCTCGTCCTTGCGGGTGGCCCGGCGCATCGCCTCCGGTGGCGCGCTGGGCAGGCCGAGCATCCCGCTCAAGCCGGCGACCGCCTCGAGGTAGTAGTCGCACGTGGTGAGGACGCCATCGATGCGGCGCCGGCACACCAGGTCGATGACGGCGCCCGTCATCGACGCACGGTCGTTCGTGTCGACGACGATCACCTCATCGGCGTCGCGGACGACGGGGTGCGCCCCGGCCGTGGCCGGCGGGTACAGCGCCGGGTCCCGCGTGAACAGGACGTATTGATGTCCCAGCTCACGGATCAGCGGCGGCAGCGCCAGCCCCGTGGACTGTGTCCAGCTCTCGACCATCAGCAGGGTCGCCATGTCATCTCCCGAGTGCCCGGGCCAGGACGGCGGAGTTGATCACGTCGTTGACCGGGTGGACCTGTGTGAGCAGCTCGAACCCGGCCAGGGCGGCCAGGTCGACCGGTGGGTACAGGAGCGTGCGCAGTCCGCGCGCACTGCGAGCGAGCAGGACCGCCCCCGGCCGCATTGACGCGCCCAGCCGGTCGAGGATGCGCCGCTTCGCCTCGACGGTGTCGCCGACCAGCGCGGCCAGCACCACGACGTCGTAGCCGGACAGGTCCGCCGCAGCGACGTCGACCTGGTGCGACGTGAGGTCCGGGTAGCCCAGCGCGGTCGCGACCCGGGCGCCGGCTTCGAGCGCGATGCCGTCGCGATCGAGGTTGTCAACACTCAGGTCGAGGTCGCCGGCCAGGAACAACGAGCTCAGCGGCAGCGGCCCGGAGCCGACGAACGCCAGCGAGCGGGCCCGCCGCGGCAGGGCGGAGGCCAGCACCCCGATCTCCATGCGGCTGAGCTGGCGGTAGTTGTCCAGGTACGGGAACAGCGCGAGCTCCTGACGCGGCGCCGGCGCTGACGCGATGCGCCCGGCCCAGGCCAGCTCCATCTCGCTCTCGCCACGGCCGCACAGCTCGCGCAGCCGCGGCGCGAGCTCCTGGACCTCGAGGTCGTTGAGGACCGCGGGGACGGCCTCGCCGGGTGCGGTCAGCACCAACCGGACCAGCCGGCCGAAGAGGTCGTCGACCTCCGGGCCCGGCCGCAGGTCGCAGCGGTTGTCGAGTTCCCGGTACAACCCTCGGAGCGACACAATAATCTCGCCGGCAGTGGCCCGGACGTCAGTCGGCGGAGGGACCGTGGCGGTTTGACCGAATATGTTGGTAGTGAGACTCATGTTCATCGGGAGCATGATCGCACACCGCGATCCCCGCGTGCCGAGCATCGCGAGAAATCTCCGTGCGACCCCGCGCGAGCGCATGACACGATCGGCTCCATGCCACCGTGCAGTTCGCGCCGGCCGCCGCGGCACGGTGCGGGCGAGTCGTCGGCGACGATTACGCCGAGCACGTGCGCACCGAGCACAGCACGTTCCGCTGGCTGCTGGAGCCGATGCTCGAACGCACCGGGTTCCGGATCGTCGCGTGTCCTACGGTGACGCGCTGTTCGGCGCCTACACCTGCATCAGGCGCTGACCTCGCCCGCGGTCAGCCGGCCGTGCGCCAGCAGCACGCTCACCGCCCACACCGTCTGGTAGCCGCGCCACTCCAGCGCGCCGGCCGGCGACGACGACGCGAAGTCGACGACCCAGCCGCCATCCTCCTGCTGCAAGCCGGCCAGGCGGTCGAGGTCGGCCGCGACGGCGTCCGGCGCCAGCAGGTCGCGCAACGGCGTGCCCGGCTCCGGCGACAGGTCGAGCAGGTGCATCGCCTCGCCCTCGATGCCGCCCTCGACCGGGATGCCGCCGTCGGCCGGGACCCGCTGGCCGAGCTCGCGCAGCAGCCCCGACGCCTCCGGCCTGGCGTCGTGCATCTCGACCAGGAAGCCGAGAGCGAACTGCAGCTCCATCGCCTGCAGGTGCGGCGACCGCTCGATCCGGCGCAGGCAGAAGTCGGTGACCCGAGTCAGCCACGGATGCCCGGCGACGACGGGGTCATGGCGCGCCACCCGGTGGGCCGAGCCAGCGACGGCCGCGCTGATCTGCAGCGACGACTCGTCGTGGTCGGCGTCGACCCACCAGCGGGAGCTGCCGGCCGGCTGGGTGACTGGCAGCGCGAACGGCAGCCCGCCGTCGGGACGGGTCACCGAGTTCAGCCAGTCGCACAGCGGACCGGCCAGCACGCTCGTGGCCGGCGCCACGTCGACCAGCGCCTCGAACGCGTGCAGGGCGCCGGCGGGCTGGCTCTCCGGTGACCGCAGGTCGGGCTCGAGACCCCAGCCGAAGCCGCCGTCGTCGTTGCGGTAGCCGGCGAGTGCCGCCAGCGTGGCCGTCGTCGCCTCTGGTCCGCCTCGCCCGACGGCGAGATCGAAGCGGTGCCGGTCGAGTAACCGGGCGTGGCCGGCCATGAACGCGGCCGCGCGATCGAGTACGTCGTCCATGCACCCATCCTGCCGCGCCGCCCCGCCGGCGGCTTGGAGGAATCGGACGACCTCGACTCTGTCAGACCCCCGGTGCATGCTGGACCGACACGGCGGAACAAGGAGGTTCCCCATGGACCACGCGATCTGGGCCGACGGCCTGGTGAAGCGCTTCGGCGAGACCACCGCCCTCGACGGCGTCAACCTCGGCGTCCGCACCGGCACGGTGCTCGGCCTGCTCGGGCCGAACGGCGCCGGCAAGACCACGGCCGTGCGGGTCCTCGCCACCCTGCTGCGCCCCGACGCCGGCACGGCCAGCGTCGGCGGCTACGACATCGAGCGCCAGGCGCACCAGGTCCGCCAGCTCGTCGGACTCACCGGGCAGTACGCCGCCGTCGACGAGATGCTCACCGGTGCCGAGAACCTGCTGCTCATCGGCCGGCTGCTGGGCATGCCCCGGCCCGCGGCCAAGCAACGGGCCCGCGAGCTGCTGTCCGACTTCGACCTGACCGACGCCGCCGACCGCGCGGCAAAGACGTACTCCGGCGGAATGCGCCGCCGCCTCGACCTCGCCGCCAGCCTGGTGGGCCGTCCGCAGATGCTGTTCCTCGACGAGCCCACCACAGGGCTGGACCCGCGAGCACGCAGCGAGCTGTGGTCGCTCATCCGCCGGCTGGTGTCCGGCGGTGTCACCGTGCTCCTGACCACGCAGTATCTCGAGGAGGCCGACGCACTGGCCGACGAGATCGTGGTCATCGACCACGGCCGGGTCATCGCCACCGGAACCCCCGACGAGCTGAAGGCCAAGACCGGGTCGCAGACGCTCGCGGTCCGGCCCGAGGACGAGTCGCACCTGCCGCTGGTCACCGCCGTCGTCGGCGAGCTGACCAAGTCCACGCCGGAGCTCCAGGGCTCCAGGGTCACCGCACCGGTCACCGACCCCGCCGTCCTGCCCGCGGTGGTGCGCCGGCTCGACGACGCCGGTGTGCTGGTCACGGAGCTGACGCTGCGGGGCGCCAGCCTGAACGAGGTCTTCCTCTCCCTCACCGGCCACCCGGCCGAGGACGGAGACGGGGACGAAGGGCCGACCGAGGGGAGCCTGACATGACCGCAGCCGCCACCACCGCACCGCCCCCGGCCGAGCTGAGCCCACGCGTCGGCCTCGCCGAGGGCCTGCGGCAGACCATGACGCTGGCCTGGCGCACCATCGTGCAGGTCCGGCACAACCCGTGGGAGCTGGGCGACTTCAGCATCCAGCCCATCATGTTCGTGCTGCTGTTCACCTACGTGTTCGGCGGGGCCATCGCCGGCTCCACCGGCGAGTACCTGACGTTCGCCCTGCCCGGCATCATCGTCATGAACATGCTGTTCATCACCATGTACGTGGGCACCGGGCTGAACATCGACCTCACCAAGGGCGTCTTCGACAGGCTGCGCTCGCTGCCGGTCGCGCGGTGGGCGCCCATGGCCGGGCGCATCCTCGCCGACCAGGTCAAGCAGGCATGGTCCATCTTCCTGCTGCTGGCGGTCGGCATGATCCTCGGCTTCCGCATCGGCACCGACGTCGCCTCGCTGCTGGCCGCGGTGGGGCTGATGCTCGTGTTCGCACTCGCGTTCTCGTGGGTGTCGGTGCTGGTGGGAGTGCTGGCGAAGGATCCGGAGAAGGTGCAGCTGTTCGGCTTCACCGCGCTGTTCCCGGTGACGTTCGTCAGCAACGTGTTCGCGCCCACTGACACCATGCCGGGCTGGCTGCAAAAATTCGTCGAGGTGAACCCGGTTACCATCCTCGCCGACGCCTCCCGCGCGCTGATGCTCGGCGACGAGACGACCGGCACGCAGTGGCACGTCGCGTCCGCGACGACCCCCGCGCTGCAGTCGCTGTTGTGGGCCGCGGTCATCGCGGCGGTCTTCGCGCCGCTGTCGGTATGGGCGCTGCGCCGCCGGGTCTGAACTACCGCGTCGAGTGATCCGGGAACAACTCCGGCACCAGGCGGCGCACGTCGTCGCGGGCCGGGGCGACCGCTTCGGCCGGTGCCGACGACGCCGGCCAGCGCAGCGCCACCCCGACATCGGCCCAGCCACCGACCGCCGCGAGGAACTTGTCCAGCGCCGGGTTGGACAGGCCCTGGGCCCGCAGCGGCGCGATGTGCCGGCTGAAGAACTCCGCGATGCGCTGCTCCACGTCGGCGGCCGCCGCGGGCCGCGCCGTCATCAGCCGGTACCAGTCGACGGCGCCCCGCGGCGACATCGCGGCAACATTGGAGTAGCTGCCGTGCGCGCCCCTGGCCAGCCCGGACGCGAGATGGTGACCGGCCACGAAGATCGACAGCGCGGGCACGGCGGCGGTCATCTCCGCGTACCAGGAGTCGTCGCCGCCGGCCATCTTCACGCCGATGAGCCCGGGCGCCTCGGCCGCCGCACGGGCTAGCAGGGCCGGCGACACCTGGGTCTTGGCGTGCGGCGGGTTGTAGAGCACCAGCGGCACGTCGCCGGCGGTCTCGGCCGCACCGGCCAGGAACCGCACGACCTCGTCGTCACCGAGCGGCACCCAATCGGGCAGGATCACCTGGATCGCGCCGGGCGCGAGCGCCGCCGCGCGCCGGATGCGGTCGAGCATCACCGGGGTGGCCGGGTGCGACGCGCCGAGCTGGAACGGCAGCCCGGCTGCCTCGCAGGGCCGCGCCAGCAGCTCGTTCACGCGGTCGAACTCGCCTTCGTCCAGGGCATGGAACTCCCCTGCGGTCCCGTGCGCGTAGAGGCCGTCCAAGCCGCTGGCCACGAGCACGTCGACCTGGTCGGCCAGCCGGTCCCAGGCGATCGTCCCGCGCCCCTCGATGGGTAGCAGGAGCGTCCCCCACACCCCTCGGACCTGGTCCGCGCTCAATGGCTTCATCGATGCTCCCTCCGGACGGCACGAGCTTAGAGCGCCATGATGGGCACATGCGCATCGTGGTCATCGGCGGAACCGGGCACGTCGGCACGTATCTCATCCCGCGGTTGGTCACCGCCGGGCACGAGGTGGTCAACTTCAGCCGTGGTATACGCCGCCCGTACACCGATCACCCGGCGTGGCGGGAGGTCCGGCAGGTGGTGGTCGACCGTGCCGCCGAGGATGGCGCCGGCACCTTCGCCGGCCGGGTCGCCGACCTGTGGCCCGACGTCGTCGTCGACATGGTGTGCTTCGATGTGGAGTCGGCCCGGCACCTGGTCGATGGGCTGCGCGGCCGGGTCGCGCACCTGCTGCACTGCGGCTCCATCTGGATGCACGGCCCAAGCCTGCGCATCCCCGTGGACGAGGACGACGAGTCCGAGCCGGCCGGCGAGTACGGCATCCAGAAGGCCGCCATCGCCCGGCTGCTGCGGGCCGAGACCGCCGGCGGCGGGCTGGTGACGACGTCGCTGCACCCGGGCCACATCAGCGGACCCGGCTGGCCCGTGATCACCCCGCTGGGCAACCTCGACCCTTCGGTGTGGACGCGCCTGGCCGCCGGCGAGCCGCTCCTCGTCCCCGGCCTCGGCGCCGAACTGCTACACCACGTGCACGCCGACGACGTCGCCCAGGGATTCCAGCTGGCCATCGAGCACCGCGACCGGGCGGCCGGGCAGGCCTTCCACCTGACCGCGCCGTCCGCGCTGACAGTGCGGGGCCTGGCCCAGCAGGCCGCGTCGTGGTTCGGCCGGTCCGCGGAGCTGGAGTTCGTGTCGTGGGACGAGTTCCGGGCCCGCACCGCGCCGGAGTACGCCGAGCAGAGCTGGGACCACCTGTGGCGCAGCCAGTACGCCTCGATCGACAAGGCCCGCCGCCTGCTGGGATATGCGCCCGTGTACGCAGCGGAGGCGGCGGTCCGCGAGGCGGTGGCCTGGCTCGCCGGCAACGAGAAGCTGGCGGTCACGCTCACCGGCGGATGAGGTAGGTCGCCAGCAGCACCACCGACGCCGTCGAGCTGACCAGCCGCACATGGTTCCAGCCGGTCCAGCGCGACAGGTAGTGCGGCCAGAGCTCGGCCGCGGGCCGGCTGCCCGCGTCCGCGGCGGCGAGCTGGTCGTTGAGTGGCACGTTGAACGCCATGGTCGCCACGATCGTGCCGATCAGGAAGACCACGACGGCGGTCAGCAACAGGGCCGCGGACGGCCGGTCCAGCCGGACCAGGGTGGTGACCGTCAGCACCAGCGAGAGCAGCGCGGTGCCGCCGAACACCATGCCGAAGGCCGGGTTCAGGATGACCACGTTGATCTCCTGCATGGTCGCGATCGCCTCCGCGGCCGGCCGGCGGGCCAGAGCGGGCATCAGGACGAACGAGCAGAAGAACCACAGCCCGGCCAGCAGCGCACTGCCGGTCAGCGCGGCCACGACGGCGATGGTCTCGATGCGGTCGGTTCCCATCTGGATCAGCGCTCCCAGGCGCCGCGCGCAGCCGCGTCGCGGGCGAATTCGGCGAAGTCCTTCGGCTCGCGACCCAGCGCCTGGCGTACCCCGTCTGCGAGGTAGGCGTTGCGGCCGTCGAGGACTTCGCGGAACAGGTAGGTGACCAGCCAAGTGAGCCCTGGCGGAAGGCCCTCGTCGGCCAGCGCGGCCAGGTAGTCATCCGCCGGTACCGTCACGAACGTGATGTCGCGGCCGGTGGCCTCGGAGATCTCGCCGACGGCGTCCGCGAAGGTGAGCAGCCGCGGGCCGGTCAGCTCGTAGACCCTGCCGGTGTGGCCGTCCTCGGTCAGGGCCGCGGCGGCGACGTCGGCGATGTCGTCGGCGTCCACGAACGGCTCCAGTACGTCGCCGACCGGCAGTGCAACCTCGCCGCTGAGGACCGGCTCGAGCAGGTAGCTCTCGTCGAAGTTCTGGTTGAACCACGCGCAGCGCACCACGGTCCACTCCAGGCCGGACTCCTGGACCACCCGCTCGGCCTGCTGTGCCTCCTCCTCGCCGCGGCCGGACAGCAGGACCAGCCTCCGGACGCCGGCTTCGCGGGCGGCGTCGGACAATGCCCGGACCGCGTCGACGGCGCCGGGAACCGCGAGGTCCGGGTAGTACGCGACATAGACGGCTCCGACGCTGGCCAACGCGGCCGGCCAGGTTGAGCGGTCCTCCCAGTCGAAAGGGACGACGGCGGACCGCGAGCCGACCCGGACGTCGACGCCGCGGGCGGTCAGCCGGTCGATGAGCCGGCTGCCGGTCTTGCCGGTGCCGCCGAGGACGAGAGTGGTGGCGTTCATGGTGAGCTCCTCACGGTTCGCTTCTGACAACGCGTCCAGTGAAACAGCGCTTCATTGGCGTTTCCATGACCGCTAGGCCCCAATACATGCTCGATCGTCCAGAGACGCTGGATTGCCGAGCATGACCCGATGGATACTGGCGCCATGAGCGTGACGACGGGCCACTGGGCACCGACCGATCCCCTGGGCGAGGCACTGCACCAACTGCGCATGAACGGCGCGTTCTACAGCCGCGCGGAGCTGACGGCCCCGTGGGGCCTGACCTTGCCGGCGATGCCCGGGCACATCTGGTTCCACGTGGTCACGTCCGGCCCCGCCTGGCTGCGCACCGAGGACGCCGACCCGCGCCGGCTGCTCCCCGGCGAGCTCGCGCTGGTGCCGCACGGCATGGGTCACGAGATCCTCGGCGCGCCCGGTGCGCCCGCGCCGAACGTCATGGACCTGGAGCGCGAGGCCGTCAGCGACCGGTACGAGCTGATCCGCTACGGCGGTGGCGGCGACCCCACCATCCTGATCTGCGGTGCCGTTCGGTTCGACCACCCGGCCGCGCGCAGGCTGGTCCAGACGCTGCCCGAGACCATCCACGTCGAGGTCGGCGGATCGCCGCAGTTGGACTGGGTGCACAGCACTCTGCGGCTGATGGCGGACGAGGCGCGGCAGCTGCGGCCGGGCGGCGAGGAGGTCATCACTCGACTCGGCGACATCCTGGTGATCCAGGCCATCCGGACCTGGATCGACACCGACGCGGCGGCGCGCACCGGCTGGCTGGGCGCATTGCAGGACGAGCAGATCGGCCGGGCCATCTCGCTGATCCACAAGCGTCCCGAGCACGACTGGTCGGTGGCCAGCCTGGCCGCCGAGCTGGCGATGTCGCGCTCGGCGTTCGCCGAGCGCTTCACCCGGGTGGTCGGCGAGCCGGTGATGCAGTACCTCACCATTTGGCGGATGAACCTGGCGCTGGACGCCCTGCGGCATGAGCAGGCGACGGCGGCCCAGCTCGCCCACCGCCTCGGCTACCGCTCCGAGGCCGCTTTCGCTCGCGCCTTCAAGCGCGTCATCGGCCTACCGCCCGGCGCCGTCAAGCGCGGCGCGGAAACCCCAGCATCGTGAGCAGCGATCGAGTTGTCCACAGGCCGGCAAAGGCGAGTTGAGGCTCGCACGATCAGAGACCAGGCTGATGCCGAAAGCAATGACCCCGGCGGCATGTGGCTTCTGGCGCTACCTGCTCACCTCCCGGTACGAGCGGACGCTTTGGATCCCGTCCCTCCGTCACGCCTGGCCAGGCCTCCGCGGCTGTGGCATGCGGCGAGACGCGCACAACCCTCGTCCGCCAGCTTCACCTGCTGCGCAATCTGATCGCACACCACGAACCGATCCACCACCGCGATCTGCGCCGCGATCACGCGGCCGCGACCACCGTCGCGCGGTGGGTCTGTCCCGTCTCAGCTCGGTGGGTCGACACGCTGTCGGCGATTCCCGAGGCCCTGGCGCGGCGGCCGATGCCTGCGTAGATCAGCTGACCTGCGCCACTCCCTCGACGGCACCGTCGGCCGACCCGCGCGGCTATCTGACCAGCCGGTAGCGCAGCAGCGTCCCGGTCGCGTCGAGCAGCTCGAGGTCGACACGCTCGCGTCCTGGCCCGCCGTACAGCCGGACACCGTCACCGAGCAGCAGCGGCGCGACGTTCACCAGGAGCTCGTCGACCAGTGCCGCCTCGACACACTGCAGCGCGACGTCGGCGCCGATGACCAGGAGGTCCCTGCCGTCCGCTGCCGCGAGCGCCGTCGCCACCGCGTCGCGCACATCGCCGGAGAGGAACGTCCGCGACGGGTCGCCGGCGGGCGGGTGCGTGGTGAGCACGAACTCCGGCCCGGACCACGCGCCCTCGAACACCTCTGCGTTGGCCTTGCCGGCATCGCGCTGCCCGACGTCGTAGCTGCGCCGGCCGCTGAGCACCGCGCCGACCCGCTGGACGACGTCGTCGTCGGCCTGCGGTCGGGGCTGCTCGAAGACCCAGTCCATGTCGTCGTCAGGGCCGGCGATGAAACCGTCGACCGACATCGTCACGTGCCACAGGACCTCGCCCATCCCCAGAACCTATCCGGTCCCATACTTGCGACATGCGAGCAGTGTTCGCCCATGACGCCGTCGTCGTCCTCGAGCCCGGCGGAGGCGGACGTGCGCCGGCGCATCGGCGTCGCCCTCGGCTCCGCAAGCCTCGCCGGACCGGACGGCGTCACCTCCCGCTGGCGGCTCCGGACCGAGACCGCGAGCCGGCCTCGCCCCGACGAGGCCGAGCACGCCGGCCGCCTCGTCGCACACACTGCCGGCTGACCCGAGACGGAAGGACACCGCCATGGCGTACGACGAAGGACTTGCCGTCCGCATCCGCGAGCTCGTCGATGACCGGCTCGACCTCGCCGAGAAACGGATGTTCGGCGGGCTCGCGTTCCTGGTCAACGGCAACCTGGCCTGCGGCGTGCACCACGACGACCTCATGGTGCGGCTGCCTCCCGACGAGCACGGCGAGGCCCTCGCCGAGCCCGGCGCGCGGGCGTTCGACCTGACCGGCCGGCCGATGAAGGGCTGGCTGGTGATCGACGCCGCCGCCCTGGCCGAGGACGACGACCTGCGCCGCTGGGTCGGCCGGTCGGTGGCGTTCGCCGGCTCGCTCCCGCCCAAGTGATGGTCGACGAACGCTAGCTCCGCCGAAATGACTCACTGCGCCGGCGCCGGAGCGGCCGCCGGGCGGGCGGCGAAGGGCTGGCCGAGGATCGACGACGTGAGCGCTTCGACGGGCTCGGCTGGCGAGCGTGGGTTGGCCACGAGCGTGAAGTCGATGTCGCCCAGCTCCGGCAGGCCGACCGACACGGGGAGAGCCTGCAAGTCCGGCGGCACGAGGCTGCTGGGGAACACCGCCACGCCGATGCCGGCACGGACCGCGGCGAGCACGCCGTTCACCTCCAGCGTCTTGCAGGAGATGCGCCACGGCCGGCCCGACTCTGCCAGCACCCGCAGCGCCGTCACCCGGCTGACCGACGGCGCGGAGTAGGTGATGAGCGGGATCGGCTCGTCGGGCGGCACCTGGGTGCCGGGCACGCCGATCCAGACCAGGCGGTCGCGGCGCACCACCCGGCCGACGGCCTCGCCCGGGAACTCCTTGATGAAGACGAGGTCGAGCTGGTTGGCCTCCAGCCGGCGCAGCAGCGTTCGGGTCTGGGTGACGGTCAGCTCGAGGTTGATCCGCGGGTGCAGCTGACGAAACGCCCGCAGCACCGCCGGCAGCTGGGCCAGCGCGAGGTCGTCGGCGGCGCCGAAGCGGAGCCGGCCGCGCATGGCCGAGCCGGTGAAGTAGCTGGTCGCCTCGTCGTGCGCGGCGAGGATGGAACGGGCGAAGCCGGCCATCGCCTCGCCGTTGTCGGTGAGGGTGACCGCGCGGGTGTCTCGCTGGAGCAGTTGCCGCCCGGCCGCCTCCTCCAGCCGCCGGATGTGCTGGCTGACGCTGGGCTGGCTGATGCCGAGCTGTTGCGCCGCCTGGGTGAAGCTCAGCGTCGACGCCACCGCCAGGAATGTTCGCAGATGCACCGGATCGAACACGACCGCCCCTCCACCTATTGGAGTTCCTGATGACATTTATAGCCTTTATCGGCTTAGCGAATCGGCGTTCAGCACCTAACGTAGTACTCGGTCCTGCCAACCGAGCAGGATCTTCACCCGTCCGTCATCGCACCACCAAGGAACATCACCGTGAGCTCGGCGTCCACCGCCCTGAAATCGACCTCACAAGCCACCTACCCTTCACATACCCCCGCGGCCGCCGTTCGCTGGGCCGACACCTTCGCATCGCTGCGGGTCCGCAACTACCGCCTCTACGTCACCTCCCAGGTCCTCACCAACACGTGCGGCTGGATGCAACGCGTCGCACAGGACTGGCTGGTGCTCAGCCTGACCGGCAACGTCGCCTGGGTCGGCTTGACCGTGACCCTCCAACTCGCCCCGATGCTGGTCTTCGGCCTCTGGGGCGGCGTGATCGCCGACCGCTTCGACAAGCGGAAGCTGCTCATGGTCACGCAGTCCCTGTTCGCGTGCTCCGCGCTCACGCTCGGTGTCCTGACGCTCACCGGCGCGATCCGCCCATGGCACATCCTTGTCAGCGCCACGTTCCTGGGCCTGGCCACGGTCGTCGACAACCCGGCCCGGCAGGCGTTCGTGCCGGAGGTCGCCGGCCACCAGCACCTGCGCAACGCCATCAGCATCAACTCGACGGTGTTCCAGCTCGGGGCGCTCGTCGGCCCGGCGCTGGCCGGCGCCGGCATCGCGCTGGTCGGCGAGGGCTGGGCGTTCGTCGTCAACAGCGCGGCCGGCATCACCGCCGTCGGCCTGCTGCTCATGATGCGCGCGGCCGAGCTGTCGCCGGCACCGGCCATCGCCCGCGGCCGCGGGCAGCTGCGCGAGGGCCTGCGCTACGTCGGCGGCAAGCCGGAGATCCTCTGGTCGGTGGTGCTGGTCGGCTTCGTCGCCGTCACCGGCATCAACCTCGCCACCGTCCTGGCCGCGTACGCCGACGACGTCTTCGACATCGGCTCGGGGGGCTACGGCCTGCTCAACTCCTGCCTGGCCACCGGTGCGGTGATCGGCGCGCTCGCCTCCACCCGCCGTCGCACGCTCCGGCTACGTACGCTCGTCTACACCGCCGGCGTACTCGGGCTACTCCAGGTGATCACCGGGCTGATCGGCTCGCTGGTGGCGTTCAGCGTCCTGCTGGTCGCCGTCGGCGCGGCGTCGCTGCTGTATTTGACCGGCGGCAACACCATGGTCCAGACCGCGGTGGCCACCACCATGCGCGGGCGCGTCATGGCGCTGTACATCCTGGTGCTCTTCGGCGCGCAGGCCGCGTCCGGCACGTTGATCGGCTGGATCGCCCACACCCACGGCGCGCACGTCGCGATGATGGCCAGCGGCTGCGGCCCACTGCTGGGCGCGTTGATCGTCGGCACGGTGCTGGCGCGGCGCGGCCGGCTGGCCCCGCGGGTCATCCTGCGCGACCGGCCCGGCCGGGGCGTCGTGTATGTGCTGCCCCGGTCGCACGCCACGACGACCCGCCGGCCGGCGACGGGGTCCGCGCCGGCTCGGCCCGTGCTGCTCAGCAGAGGGCTGCGCGCGGAGGTCGGGAGGCTGCGCGAACCCCGCCCCGCGGACGGCTGCACCGACCCGCGGCGGGAGCCGCCGCGGCGGCGACGGACCGGCCAGCGGGACGTCCGCGCGGCTCGCCGGACCGGCCGCGCCCGGGTCCGTGCGGCCGCGGTCCGCGCGCACCGTCGCGGGTGAGCGGCCCGATGGCCTAGCGCGGTCCGTGCAGCCAGGCTCAAGGCCGGCTACTCGCAGCCGACGCCGTCGGAGTTGGAGTCCAGGTCGTAGATGTCCGACCCGACGACGTTCACCGGCCCGTCGGCGTAGGAGGGCCCGTTGCCGCTGCCGCCGGCGCAGTCGACATCGCTGTCGATCGGGACGCAGCCACTGTAGTTGGGGTCGCAACCGTCCTGGACGGCCGCATCCACCTCCGGCTCGGGTTCTGGCTCGGGTTCCGGGGGCGGCTCGTAGGTCCCGACCGTGGTCACTTCGTCCACCGGCGCCGTCGTGACCTCGTCGCCGACGAGAGTGCGCGACGTCTCGACCCCGTCGGTCAGCACGACCTCGTACGTGAGCGTCCGCACCCCCTCGGCCCCAGTGGTGGTGACGGCGCTGGTGCCGAGCTCGATCGTCGGGTCCTCGACGGTGACCTGGTCGAACGGGACCGCCTCGGTCTCGGTCACGGTCGCGACGGTGACCACCGGCTCCGACGGCGTGGGTGACGACGGTGCCGCGGGCGACGACGGCGCCGGCGCGGCCGTGCTCGACAGCGCCGGCTCGTCGGCGCCGCAGCCGCCCAGCGTCAGCGCGACGGCGGCGAGTGCGGCGGTGCCAAGCGACGTGAGCGCGCGCGAGCGCGCGACGATGACAGACATGAGCCCCCCGGCCTTCCCGCCGCAGAACACCCCTGCTGGTGTTGATCAACCGGCGGATCAGGCCGACCGTACGCCACGATGATCACCGGGTCAAGATCGGCGGTGCCGCGGCGATCAGGACCAGCCGAGCGGCTCGGTCCGGCGCCCGCAGTCCGACGCCTCCTGTGGCTCGCCGCCGCCGGTCAGGTCGGCCAGGTACGCGGTGCCGGAGTCGGGGACCTCCGGCGAGGCGATGCAGATCAGCGCACGGCTCTCGTCCGGCGCCACGACCGACCACAGGGCGAGCTGCTCGTCGCCGCCGACAGGCACCAGCGGATCGAGCGTCACGTCCTGCGCGGCCGGGTCGATGGTCGCGTGCGCCACCACGCCGTACTCGCGGGCGGCTTCGGCGCCGTCGTCGAAGCCGATCTCGGTGGGTGCGTGCGCCACCACGATGAACTCGGCCGGCCCGACGCGCAGCTCCTCGGTGTAGGTGGCCTCCACGTTGCTCTCCGCCCACACCGAGACCGCGGGCGCGACCACGCCGCCGGCCTCGTCCAGCCAGTACGTGGCTCGCCAGTCGCCGGGCTGACCGGTGGTGTCGCCGCCGGCACCGATGGCCACCTGGGCGTCCTCGGTGGCCAGGACCGGATCGCCGGTGCTGGCGAACCGCCACTCCGGCTCGTCGGCGCCGAGCTGGCCCGCGGGCAGGCTGACGTCGGAGTCGTCCAGGTCGTCCGCCGCTGCGTCGTCCCCGACCTCGATCGAGGCCAGCATGACATCGTCGCCGCGCTGCACCTCCACCCACAGGTCCGAGCCGTTCGGCGCGAACGCGGGATTCCCGTACTGGACGCCGCCGCCCGCGTATCCGCCGTCGCCGGGATCGAGCGTGAACAGCTCGGTGTACGTGCCGGCGGCCGGGTCGAGGCGGCCGACGGTGACCGGGTCGTCGCCCCAGACCGCGTACCGCCAGTCGGCGGAGAACGACGACCGCCGCCACGTGCTCGACGGCGCGTCCGGCAGCTCGACGATGGACCGGGGGTCGCCGCCGACGTCGTCGGGGTCGTGGATCTCCAGCCGGGTCGGCACGCCCGGGATCGCGCTGACGCTCACGATGCCGCTGAACTCGACGACGGCGGAGTCCGGTGCCGCCGCGGTCGACGAGCCGCCGGGCGTCGGCGCCGCGGGGTCGCCGTCGTCGTCATCGTCGGAGTCGCCGGACCCGCAGGCCGCGACGAGAGTCAGCGCGAGGAGGGCGCTGACCAGAGAACGGTGATGCGTCCTCGGCCGGGTCACGGCGATCCTTCCGACTCGACTCGAAACGAGTCACATGATCGCACAGAGTGCCAGGCCGGCGAGACCCTCACCGCCGGCCTGGCGGCCCGGGGACGCGCGCGGCGTCAGCGGCCGACCGCGCGCTCCAGCTCCTCCTTCGTCATCTTCGAACGGCCCTCGATGCCTTTGCTCTTGGCCTCGGCGTACAGCTGGTCCTTGGTGCGGCCGCCTGGGCCGGAACCGGAACGCAACCCGCCGCGCCGTCCGGAGGAGATGTCCTTCGTCGAGGTCCTGCTCTTCGCTTTCGACTCTCCGGACCGCGCGCGCTCCTTGTTGACGGTGCGCGCCGCGATCTCCTCAGCGGTGTCCTCGCTGTAGTCGCGGTCCTCGAGCCCGGACTTGATGTGCTCGTACTGGCGCTCGCGCTTCTTGTTCCACTGCTCCTGCGGCATGTTCTTCACCTCCGCGTCTCGTACTTGTTCCGTACCCGACGACGTCGAGGTCACGCTCGCCGTTTGCCTCCCGGGCGACCGGGTAGCAGGTGAACGATGAGCACTTCGTCCGACCGTGCCGCAGTCGCCGTCGAGCGGTTCGGCACCACCTACGCCGAGCAGGCCGGGATCCGGCTGAAGGACAAGCCGGCCCCGTTGTACCAGCTCCTCGTGCTCTCGCTGTTGCTGTCGGCCCGGATCAGCGCCGACGTCGCCGTGGCCGCCGCGCGCGAGCTCTTCGCGGCCGGCTATCGCACGCCGCGGCGGATGGCCGAGGCCAGCTGGCAGGACCGGGTGGACGCGCTGGGCCGCGGCCACTACCGCCGCTACGACGAACGCACGTCCACGATGCTGGGCGACGGCGCACAGCGGCTACTGGACACCGACCGTGGCGATCTGCGCCGCCTGCACGAGCGGGCCGGCTCGACCAGGCAGATCGAGGAAGGGTTGCGGGAGTTCCCCGGCATCGGGCCGGCCGGCGCGGCCATCTTCTGCCGCGAGGTGCAGGGCGTCTGGACCGATGTCGCGCCGTACGTCGACCGGCGGGTGTCCGACGGTGCTCGCCGGCTGAAGCTGCCCGCCGGCGCGGACCGGCTGGCCGGGCTGGTGGACCGGGAGCAGTTGCCGCGGTTGACGGCCGCCTGTGTCCGGGCGGCGCTGGACAAGAGCCTGACCGTCGACTGACCCCTGGAGTTGGAGGGAGCGCCACGATGAGCGACAGCTACGACGACCCGCTCGATCCCGACGCGGAGTTCAACCGCGATCCCGGCGCCTCGTTCGAGGACGCCGGCATCCCGGAGACCGCCGACGACAACGAGCCCGACTCCGAGGCGCCCGACCCGCAGACCCCGAGTGTGCCGACCGACGCACCGGTGTCCGCCGAGCTGCCCGAGGACTACACCGAGCCCGACACCGCACGGACGGGATACGTCACCGACGAACCGTGACCAGGCACACCACCGCCCCGACGCGAAAGCCGCAGCCGACCCGAGGAGGACGAATGCGAATGAACGCCCTGGCAGGGATCCTCGACCATGAAGGGCCGTATGCGAGCGCACTGTTCGACGTAAGCCGGACGACCGAGGATGCCCGGCAGAAGTTCGACCTGCGGGCGCGCGCGGCCCGTTCCCGGCTGGACGAGGCCGGCGCGCCCGCGGCGGTGAGCGACGCGGTGGTGGAGCGACTGCTCGAACCCACCGGTGTGCCCGGAAAGGCCGGCCGATTCGTCGTGGCGACGCCCGGCGGAGTAGAGGTGGACGAGACTTTGCCGAACTGGGCCGGCACCGAGGTGCTCACCTGGGGACCGCTGCCCGACGTCACCTCGTGGCTCGCCTACCGCGACAGCACCGCGCCGGTCGTAGTCGTCGTCGCCGACCGGATCGGGGCGGACCTGTACTGCTACCGGGCCTGGGGCGACGATCCCGAGCTGACCCGGACCGTGGACGGCAGGACCCTGCACGTGTCGAAGGTGCCTGACGGCGGCATGGCCCGGGCCGACCTGCAGAATCCCACCGAGGAGGTGTGGCGCGGCAACGCCCGCGAGGTCGCCGCCGAGATCGAGCGGGTCTGCGAAACCGACCCGTGGCTGGTCGTGCTGGCCGGCGACCCCCGCGCCAAGCACGAGATCCGGGCCGCCGTCGGCCCGTCGATCGCGCACCGGCTGGTCGAGGCCGAGCACGGCAGCCGGGCCGAGGGAAGCTCGCCCGACACCCTGCACGCCGACGTCGACGCGGCCGTGCGCCGCGCCGTCGACGACCGCCGGCACGCGGCGGTGCGACGGCTGGAGGAGCACGCCGGCCGCGACAGCGCGGTCGCGGTCGGCCTACCGGACGTGCTCGACGCCGCCGTGCAGCGAAGCCTCGACACCGTGGTCCTGGACGGCGAGCGCAGCGCGGCTCGGACGGTGCGGCCGGCCGACCATCCCGACCTGCCGCTGCCGCGGACCGCGCGGTCCGCCGCCGAGCTCCGCGCAGACCTGCTCGTCCTCGCCGCCGCGGCGAGCAGCTCGGCCGAGGTCGTGTTCGCCGGGGCGGAGATGCTGCCCGACGACGGAGTCGCGGCCATGTTGCGCTGGGACCTCCCGGGCAGCTGACGCCACGGGAGGTGTCGGTCGCTCCAGCTAGAGTGACTGGCATGTCCGGCGACGAGCCTGCGCGGGAGTCCGATCCCTCCGACGACGGTGCCCTGTTCCGGGCCGCGAGCCGTCGGGCCGACGACGTCGACGATGCCCGGTCCCCCGCCGAGCGCGGCCGCGCCTGGGCCCGTTTCGTGCCCACCGCACTGAGTGCCCTGGCCGAAGGGTTCCTGCGCGACTCCATGGTCATCGGGACGGCGACGTTCTCGCTGATCATCGCGGTCGCCGGCCTGCTGTCAGGTGATACCGGCAAGGCCGTTGTCGGCGTCGTCGCGGGCGTGGGCGGTGCCGTGCTGGTGGTGGCGGCGGTCGCCCGCCGGTGGCCGACCGGACGCCAGTGGCTCACCATCGCCGTCGTGCTGGTGGTGGAGGTCGGGCTGATCGCCGCCTGGCTCGGCTGAGGCAGCGCCGCCGGGCAGCACCTACTCGCCGGCGACGATCCCCTCGGCCCGCTCGCTCAGCTTCACGCCGCGGTCGCGTGCCCTGTTGCGCAGCATCGCGAACGCGGTCTCGGCGTCCAGACCGTGCCGCTCCATCAGGATGCCCTGCGCCTGCCCGATCACGTGCCGGGCGTCCATGGCCCAGCGCAGGCCCGACTCCGCCTGCGCGGACGCCAGCGCCACGGCAGCGTGCTGGGCATAGACCCGGGCGAGCTCGGCGACGTCGCCACCGAACGCGTGGGCTCGCGGACTGTAGACGCTCAGCGCGCCGATCGCGGTCCGGCGGGTGTCCAGGCGCAGCGACAGCACGCTGGCCCACCCGGTCCGGGCCAGCGAACCGCAGGTTGCCCACATCATCGCGACGCCGTGACCCGGTGTGAGCACGACGGTGGCTGCTTCGGCACCGGTGATGGCCCGAGCGTGCCGGAGCACGACGTCAACGGTGCTCTCGACGTCCTTCTCCTCATGCAGCACGGCGGCGACTTGGGCCAACTCCGCGGATGGGCTCGACCGCACGGTTTCCACCTCCCGGCGCCTCACCCGGCCCTCCGCACGGCTGGGTGCCGGCGCTGGCGACGACGGACGGTCCTACCTGCCTATCGCGGCCCGTGACGCACTGTCAACGACGACGGATGACGGCGTCGGTCGCTCCGCTCCCGGAAGGGGGGCTTCAAGGAGCGGAGCGACGGATCCCCCGTCGACGGACCACCGGCAAGCGCCCCGTCACTTGATAAGAGGCGACGCCCCGGGCGATCAGCACGCACGCACCGCAACTTTCTCCGAACCCACATCCCGTCCGCCGCGATCGATGGATGCGTCAGAAGAGCCCGAAATGGTCACGTTCAGCACGAAATCTCGTGTCGCACCATGCTCGCAATCATGGTGATGTTCAGGGGATCCTGCTGAACGTGATCATTTCGACGCCGTTGGCATGCGCTGCGAGCGACGCCAGCCACGGACGCAGCAGAAGCACCCCATTTGGCGGCCAATGCCCCAATTGCACTGTCCCCCCGCGTGGGATACGTAGGGAAAGTATGTGGATTACCAGGATGTGCCGAAATAGCCCTGAGCGGAACCGTTTCTTCCGTGATCAGGGGTGGACGAAGTGACGAGAGAAATCTGCTGCGCCGGGTGCGGAAGGGGGACGCCGAGGCATTCGCCGAGTTGTACGAGAGCTTCGCGCCCACCGCCCGCAGGACGGCCCGCCGGATGGTCGCGGACCGGCACGACGCCGACGACCTCGTCCAGGAAGCGTTCTACATCGTGCTGCGCGCGATCCGCCGCGGCGGCGGACCGGACGACTCCTTCCTCGGTTACCTGCTGTCGACGGTCCGGCGGCTCGCCTTCCGGCAGACCAGCCGGCAGCAGCGGCTGGTCGTCACCGCCGACGTCGACCCGCAGCAAGTCGTCGGTGAGCCGGTCCCGGGGTCGACCCAGCTCGACGACATCGCCGCCGCGTGGGCGGGTCTGCCCGACCGCTGGCGCGCCGTCCTGTGGCAGCTGGAGGTCGACCGGTACTCGCCCGCCGAGCTGGCGCCGGCCCTGGACATGACGCCGAACGCCGTGTCGAGCCTGGCCAGCCGCGCCCGGAAGGCGTTGCGCACGGCATACATCGCACATCAACGTGCCGCCTACGACGTCTGAGTGCCGGTGTCGTCGGCACCGCTGACCACCATGCTGGTCAGCTCGGTGCGCGAGCGGATGCCGAGCTTGCGGAAGATCCGCCCGAGGTGCGCCTCCACGGTCCGCACCGAGACGAACAGCTCCGCGGCGATCTCCCGGTTCCGCTTTCCGCTCGCGACCAGCGCCGCGATGCGGTGCTCGGCGTCGGTGAGATCGCTCAGCCGGGCCGTCGCCGGCACCGAGCCGCCGGCAGCGCCGAGCTCCTGCCCGGCCCGGTCCACCAGCGCCGCGGCCCCGCACTCCTGGGCCAGCACGATGGTGCGCTGCAGCCAGGTTCGCGCCTCGGTGCGCCGGCCCAGGCGGCGCAGGCGCTCGCCGAAGCACAACAGCGTGCGGGCCTGCTCGACCTGCGACACCGTGTCGGTACCGATCTCCACCGCGTCGCGGAACAGCTTGAGCGCATGCTCGCCCTCGCTGACGAGCGCCCGGCAGCGAGCCAGGGTGTGCCGGGCCCAGGCCGTCGGCACCCGCTCCGCCCGCAGCTCGAACTCGGCCAGGGCGATGACGGCGCGGTCATGCTCGCCGCTGCGGGCGCAGGCCTCGATGAAGTCCGGCTCCACGCCCAGCAATGACGGGTCGGCGTGTTCCAGCGCGTACCGGCGGGCGTGGTCGAGGACGGAGAGCGCCTCGTCGAACCGGCCGAGCAGCAGCAGGAAGGCTCCGGTCTCGGCCTGCATGACCGCGGTCGCCCACGTGTCACCGTGCCGGCGGGCGCCCTCGGCGGCCTGCCGGCGCCGGTCCCACGCCTCCTCGTCCTCGCCGAGGAACGCGTGCGCCCGGATCATGTACGCGGGGACGAGGGCGCGGTGAGCGCTGTCGGCGTCGACGCGGTCCCACCAGGCCGCCGCCGACCGCGCCTCACGCAGCCGACCGGCCCTGACCTCGAGCTTCACCAGCCCGGACAGGGCCACACGCAACAGCAACGGGGAATCCCCGAACTCGCCTCCGGTCACCGCATGCAGCAACTGACGGGCCCGGTCGAACCGCTCCGCGTTCACCAGCACAGTGGCGTGGATCAGGGCGCCTACGGCACCGACGAACAGGTCCCCCTCACCCTTCTGATCGGCGTCGACGAGCTCGACGGCCCGGTCCAGCTCGCCGCTGATCGACGCGAGGACCGCGGCGACCCGTCGCCGGTTTACCCAGATGTCGCTGTCGGCGCAGTCGCCGTACTGCTCGGCGAGCGCGAGGAAGCGGGCCGACTCGGCCTGCTCCATCCGGCCGGCCAGACCCAGCGCCGCGGCCAGGTACAGTGCCGCAGCCCGGCTCGGGTCGACCGGCGCGATCTCCTCCACGTGCCGGCTGACCAGGCCGGTCGCGACCTCGCCGTCGAGCAGGTTGCGCGCCTGAACCTCCAAGAGGGCGAAGTCCGCGCGCTGCTCGACCGTCGTGTCCAGCCGGAACCGCTCCCGGGCGATGTGCACCGCCTCGTCCAGCCGGCCGGCGAGGACGGCGAACCGCCCGGTCCGCAGCAGCCGGACGATGCGCTCGCCCGGCTTGGACGTCAGCCGCACCGCCTCCCGCGCGAAGGCCAGGGACCGCTCCACCTCGCCGCGGGCCAACGACTCGGCCGCGACGCCGTCCAGCCGCGTAGCCAGCTCGTCGTCGACCTCGTGCCGGGTCTGCGCCAGGTGCCACAGCTGCCGGCCGGGGTCCGTGCCGGCGTACGCGCCGGCCAGCGCCTGGTGCGCGCGGTCCCGCTCGGCGAGTGTCGCTGCCTGCCACATGATCGAGCGCACCCCAGGACGCTTCAGCGTGAACGTGCCGTCGGCGCGGTTCACGTGCTCGGCGAAGAGCCAGGCCACGTGCGGCGAGTCCGGTGCGCCGAGCGACTGCAGCACCGGGGCGAGCCGGCCGTCCTCGCTGCCGGTCGCCACCAGCAGCGCGAACCGCTGGTCCTCGTCGAGGACGGCGAGCTCCGGCAGTTGCAGCGCCTGCAGCACCGGCGAGTGCGGGAGGTTCCGGTCCAGCTCCACCTGGCCGAGCAACTGCACGTCCGGGATGCGCGCGACGACGTCCAGCAGGGCCCGCGGGTTGCCGCCGACCCGGGCCGCGATCCGGGCGCCCACGCTGTGCAGCGTGTGTGGCCCGCCGGCAAGCCGAACCAGCTCGGCCGCGTCACCGGCGGTCAGCTCTCCGATGCTGACGACCGGAAGCCCACGCAGCGGCGCCACGTCGTCGGCGACGTCGACGACGATCAGCAGCGCGACCGGCACCGTCGCGAGCCGCCGGGCGACGAAGCCCAGCACGTCCAGCGACGGCGGGTCGAGTCGGTGCGCGTCGTCGATGGCGACCACGACCGGCTGCGACACCCGGCTCACCAGCGTCTGGACCCGCAGGGCCACCTCGTAGGCACTGCCCGCGTCGTCCAGGCGGTTGGTCAGCTCGTCGACCAGGTCCGCGGCAACGGCACGCTGGTCCGCTGCCAGCGAACCCACCACGGCCGACATCACCAGATGCAGACCGGAGTACGACCACTCGCGCTCGGCCGCGGACCCCACCACCGAGGTGACCGCGACCTCACCGAGGCCCGGCACCTCGCCAGACCTCGCCTGCCGTGCCAGTTCACGCACCAGTGCGGTCTTGCCGACGCCCGCCGCCCCCTCCACCACGACCGCGCCACCCGTGCCCGCCGCCAATCGCGACAAGACACCGCGAATCCTGCCTTGCTCCCTATCGCGACCGATAACCTGGTCGCGCGCATCGATATCCACCCAATTCCCCTAACCCTGCGATTGCAGCCATCGCCGGGCCCCCCATTCATTCGCGATCTTGAATCCAGCATCGCTCACCGGCACACACCCACGACGGCATTGCTACCAACTCGTGACGAATGGCTAGGGGTGGAACTGGGGGTGATGCATGGGGTGAAGCTAAGATCCACAACAGCGCCGCACCCGAGGATCAAGGCGAACGAATCGGGCAAAGGCGCGGGGGGAGCATATTCATGACATTTCCGGCGAGCGCTCGGCAAAGCGCCGAACACCGGCCGATCCTCATCCGCGACCGCTTGATCGAGATGGTGACCGGCACTTCCGCTGCAGCGGTCGTCGTCGTGCACGGGCCACCAGGGCTGGGCAAGTCGGTGTTGCTGCACGACGTGGTCCGCGCTCTGCAGCCGGGCGGCGTCGAGCGTATCGGTCCCGACGGCGACCCAGAGGCGCTGCGACGGGCTGTTGCCGCCGAGCCGGACACCGTCGTCGTCGACGATCTTCCCGGCCTCGACGACGACGCCGTCCGGGCGCCGCTGCGGTCGGCCCAGGAGCAGGGCCGCCGCCTGGTCGTCGCCGCCCGGTCCTTGCCGTCCTGGGTGACGGCCGACCGCGTCCTCGACGGCACCATCGACGTCGTCGGCACGCAGGACCTGCTTTTCGACGCCGATGAGATCCGGCAGCTGGCCGACCGGATGGACGTTCCGCTGAGTGCGGACGACGTCGTCGAGATCGGGCGGACGACGGAGGGATGGCCGGCTCTGGTCGTCGCGGCGCTGCGGTCGCGCCGGTCCGACCCGACGATGCCCGAGCGGCGGCTGCGCGACCTGACCGACCGGTTCGTCCGCGTCGACGTCCTCGGTGACCTGCCCGCTGCCGAACGCGACCTGCTGACCGCCGCGGCCGCAGCACCGCGGTTCGACGCGGCCGTACTCCGGCTGCTGCTGGACGGCGACGCGGTACCGGAGCGGGCCGCACCGGCACGGCTGATCGACCGCTGGGCCGCAGCGGGCTGGGTGGTGCCCGCTTCGGACACCCACTGGCGCCTGCCCGAGCCGATCCGCCACAACCTGCTGGCCGACCTCGACGTGCGGCATCCCGGCCGCCGGATCGACCTGCTCACCGAGGCGGTGCGCTTCCTGGTGGCGCACGGCCGCACCGCCGACGCGCTGCCGCTGGTCGTGGACAGCTCGCTGGACAAGGTGACCGCCGGGGGCGTGGTCCGGGCCAGCTGGGAGCCGGCCGTCGCGCGCGGCCAGTTCACCGACCTGCTGCCAGCGGTCAACACGCTGCCCGAGGACGTCCTCGCCGCCGACCCCGTCCTCCTGCTGCTCGCCGCGGTCTCGGCGCTGGCGCCGCCGCCGGACCTCACCACGTTCGCGCGCCGCGTCGGCCAAGCCGACGCGCTGGTCGACCAGGGCACGCTCAGCGCAACCCTGCTGACCATCCGGTCCTTCCAGATGGTGCAGGGCCGCAGCCTGGGCGACGCCGCGGCCGCCCAGGCCGCTGAGCGGTCCGGCCGGACCCTCGTCGACGCCGCCACCGACGCCGAACGACGAGCCCTCACCGACCGGCTGATCTACTTCGAGTGGCAGGCCGGGGCCAACCGGCTGGCCGAGGGCGACCTCGACCTGGCCGAGACCGTCCTGGGCGCCGCGGTCACCGCGGCTCGGCACGCCGGCGCCGCCTGGCACGAGGCCAACTGCGAGGCTCTGCGCTCGTACACGTCGGTGCTGCGCGGCGACCTCGCGGCCGCACGACGGCAGGTCAAGTCCGCCACTGACCTGGCCGACCGCAACGGCTGGTCGGGCAACCAGTTCACCGACCACGTCCACCTCACCCGAGGCATGCTCGACCTGGAACAGGGGCGCACCACGGGCGTCGCTGCCGTGCTGCACGAGGCGCAGCGACGGTTGGAGCACGACGCCGTCCCGCCAGCGGCACGGCTGGCGCTGGCGTGGTCGGTGCTGGCCCTGCTGCGCGGCGACGAGACCGCGGCCGGCCAAGCCGAGCTGCTGTGCGGCCACGACTACCCCTCCAACCGCCTGCCGCTGAACCGACTGCTCGCCACGATCGCCCGCGCTCACGTCCAGCTGGCTCGCGACGACCCCAAGGCCGCCGCGCTGGAACTGGAGGGCGCGATCGCACCGCACGGGCACGAGGCGGTGCTGACGGCCACCCGAGCCCGCGCCCACCTGGCGGCGGGCGACCCGCTGACGGCCGACCGCGAGCTCGCGGCCCTGGCCGATGCCGGCGGCGTCGCCCCGCTCACCGTCCGCGCCGACCTTCATGCACTGCGGGCCGAGAGCGCACTGCAGCGCGGCATCAGCGCAAGGCCGCACGTTCACCACCTGCTGGCGCTGATCGAACGGACCGGCTCGCGCCGGCCCATCCTGTTGCTGCCGGCGCTGCGCGAGGCGATCGCCGGCGGTCTGCTCGACGGCCCGCCCGCGGCGCTGGCCACCGAGATCGCCGTGCTGCACCGGGCCAACACCGGGTCCCTGCCGACACTGTCCGGGCGCGAGTCCCAGGTACTGGCCTCGCTGGTCGGCCCTGAGACACTCGCCGACATCGCCAAGGCCTTGTTCGTGTCGGTGAACACGCTGAAGACCACGACGCGGTCCATCTACCGCAAGCTCGGTGTCGCCAACCGGCACGAGGCCGTCAGGGTCGCCACGGCGCTGGCGCTGCTGCCGTCGGAATGAGCGCCGCCACCTCGCCCCGGTACGGCTCAGGCATCGGCGGCCGCGAGGTAGGCGGCCCGGAGGGCGCGGCGGGCCCGCGTGGCCAGGCTGGAGACGGCGTTGGGCGTCATCGCCATGCGCGGGGCAAGTTCTGCTGGTGCGTAGTCCTCGACGTCGACGAGCCACAGGACCTGGCGCCAGCGGGCCGGGAGGCCGGCCCAGGCGGCCGCGATGCGGTCGCCGTCGGCGTCGGCGGCCGGGGTGCGACCCAGCAGCCGGTCCCACACGACCGGGTCGTGGATGGCGACCGTGCGCTTCTGCTGGCCCGAGTGGCGGTAAGCCAGGCGCCGGACGGTGGCCAGCACGTAGCCGTGGAACGACTCGCGCGGCCCGTGTCCGGAGCGGACGGCGTTGAGCACGAGGTAGAAGGTCTCCTGCACCAGGTCGTCCACGGCGTGGCCGTCGCGCACGATCCGGCGGGCGGCGCGCCTGGCCAGCGGCGCGACCTCCCGGTAGAGGTCGACGAACGCCGCTTCGTCGCCGGCGTTGGCGCGGTCGAGCAGTGCCGTGACCTCGTCATAACGGTCCCACCCGGTGGTCATGATCAGACGCTCGCGGCCCGTGGGGGTCCACCGCGTCGGCAGTGCCCACACGAACGGCCGAGGGGGAAACACGATATTGCCGCAATGCACCGCAAATCGGCCCGCGAATTCCGTCACAAACCGCCTGGCGGCCACGGTCAGCGCGGTGTGATGTCGCGCACGGCGGGCCGCATGTGCTGGGCCCGGCACTCCGTGTGAACGGAGCACCGGGCCCAGCGTGTTCTGCGCCGCCGGGTCAGCTGGTCAGGCCGCCCGAGCCGGTGTTGCGGCGCCGGGTGAACGCCACGCCGGTGCCACCGGCGATGACGAGCAGACCGGCCGCCAGCAGCAGGAGCGTCACGTTCCCACCGGTGTCGGGCAGATCGTCGTCATCGTCGGTCGGCGGTTCCGGGTCGTCCGGGCTGTCCGGCTCGCCCGGCTCCTCGGGCTCCATGCACGCCTCGTCCTCGTCGGTGAGGTCGTTGTGCTCGATCCCGGTGCTGTTGGCCAGGGCGCCGTTCTCGCCGGAGCCGGACTCCGGGCACTGCATCGACTCCTCGGTCATGGCGTCCTCGTCGAGGGTGAAGATCACCTGAACCTGGTAGGTGTGCACCCCGCCGGCGGCGAGCGGAACGTCCTCGGCGATGACGTTCACCGGGTCGCCCTCCGGCCCTTGACCGGTCCACGTGTCCAGCGGCGTCACATCCTCCGGGGTGGTGATCACCTGGGAGTCCTCGACGTCGAAGCCCTCGCCGTAACGGAGCTGGTCGATGACGGTGTAGACGCCGTCACCCTGACCGCTGTTCGTGGCCACCAGGTCGTACGTGATGGTCCACGTGCCGTCGTCGTTGGCGGTCGGCTCGCTGCTGACCGTCTTGTCGATGTCGATCGACGGCGGTTCGGCGCAGGCTTCGTCCTCGTCTTCCAGGCCGGCCTCGTCGGTCAGCGTGGACACGTTGTTGAACGCCGTGTCCGCGTGCGGGTCCGTGCCCTCGCCCGGGCAGGCGGTCGGGTCGGAGCCGTCCTCGCCGAAGTCGAACTGCAACGGCACCTCCGCGATGACGGTCAGCTCGTACTGGTGCGACGTGTAGCCCTCGTCGTCGGTGCCCAGGAGCGGCACCTCCTCGGCGATGACGAGCTGGTCCTGCCCGTCCCACGGCGGGTCGAACAGCGTCACCTCGTCAGGAGCGGCCGTGACGTCCGCGGAGACGACCGACACCTGGTCGGTGAAGTGCAGCTCGTCCTCCAGATCGTAGAGCGTCGGCGCGACACCCTTGTTGATCACCTCGATGCCGTAGACGATCTGCCACTGGCCGTCGCCGATCGACTCGGCCGAGATCAGCGACTTGGTGTGCCCCGGGTCGCCGACCTCACGGCACTCGTTGTCGCTGTCCGGGTAGGAGTTGAACGAGCTGGTGGCGTCGTTGTACAGGCCGGTGCCGTCCTCCTCGCCGCTCACCAGCGTGCAGTCCGACGGGTCGGGCTGCGCGGGCGGGTTCGGCAGGTCGAGCGTGAACTGCACCGTGACGGTGTACTCGTGCGACTCCAGCGCCCCGATCGGCTCGTCCTCGACGATCAACAGGTCGGTGACGCCGTCGTACTCCGGCCGGGTCTCGATGGTGCCCGGCACCGTGTTCTCGGCGACGACCGAGCCGTCGACGATCTCGATGCCGGTGCCGAAGCGGAGCCGGTCCTCGAGGTCGTAGTCGGTGGGCACCTCGGTCTCGTTGGTGACGGTGAGGCCGTAGGTGATCTCCCACACGCCCGGCTGGTTCTCCCGGTCCACGACGTGCGGCTCGGTGACCACGGTCTTGTCCAGCGTGACCAGCGGCAGCTCGCTGCACTCGTTGTCGGTGAGGTCTTCATGGTTGGTCGGGTCCATCGTGGCGGTGTTGAACAGCCCAGTCGTGCCCTCACCCGGTACCTGGTCCGGCGTGCAGGCCAGCTGGTCGGGCGTCACGACCGCCTCACCGGTCTCCGGGTCGGTCTCCAGCGCGACCGTCACCGTCAGCGTGTAGATGTGCTCGGTGCCGTTTTCGACTGTCGACTGCGCTTCGATCGGCACTTCGCCGGTGACGACGTTCAGGTCACTGGTGCCGTCCCAGTTCGGGTTCAGCAGCCCGTCGGCCTCCGGCGGACCGGACACCACCTGGGTGTCGACCACCTCGATGCCCTCGCCGTACCCGGTGAGGTCGTCGGTGAGCAGGTACGCACCGTCGATCATGCCGGTGTTCTCGGCGACCAGCTCATAGGTGATGGTCCACGTGCCGTCGTCGTCGAGGTTCTCCGTCGGACCGGACACCATCCGTTTGTCGAACTCGTAGTCGATGTTCGAGTAGCCGAAGTCGATCGTGTGGTCGTTCTCGCCCGGCCCGCCCGTGGTGATGGCGGCATACGGGAACGATCCCTCCTCGGTCTCCTCGACCAAACCGTCGGAGTCGTTGCGGTCCGGGTCGACGGAGTCGGCGTCGCCGGTGTCGGGGACCGTCGGATACCAGTTCTCCAGCGGCCCGCCGGCTTCGTAGTCGACCGGGTTGTCCACGCCGACGACGTAGTCGGTGTGTGTCTGCAGCTGGTAGTCCTCGTCATTGGACGAGAAGTAGTACTGGCCGTTCGCGTCGGTCGTCGTGGTGCTGACGAGCGTGCGGTTGCCGTCGGCGTCCACCTCGTACAGGTTGACGGTGGCACCTTCGACCGGCGTCTCGTCGGGGTCTTGGATGCCGTCATTGTCGACGTCGTACCAGACGTAGTTGCCGATCTCGATCGGCGCCGCCGACGCCATCGCGGTCAGCTCACCCAGGCTGTTGCCCTTCGCCGTACGGGTCGCCGCGGTGTTGACGATGATCGCCGCACCGCGCGGCTCTACGAGCGTGCCGTTGTCTTGGAAGAACCGGCGGGTGCCGGCCTGGTAGCCGGCCTCGGCGACGTGGATGCCGGTCGCCAGGATGCCGTCCGCACGGCTCGGCACGACCAGCGTGGCACCGAGGTGCTCGGCGCTGTTCACCCACGTGTCCATGAAGAACTTGCCCGGCTGACCGTTCGGGCCTTTCAGGGTGACCTGCGTCGTGGCACCCTGCTGCCCGTTGACCTGGCCGTTCTGCTCGATGGACCAGGTGCCGTCACCGTTGGAGCCGGCCTTCAACAGCTCGCCGCCGAGCGAGCGAGCGACCACTTCTGCGTTGTTGTCCGGAGCGAGATGGGTGAGATACCCGAAAAGGTCACCACCCAGATCGCGGATACCGATGATCAGGTCACCGTGCAGATAGCGCGCGTCCGCCACGATCGGCACCGAGGAGTACATGATGATCCCCTGCTGGAATTGGAGCCAGTCCGCGGAGTTGGTGCTCCACGGTTGGTAGCTCGCGCTGTAGAGATTGCCGTTGAACAGGCCACGGTCGTAGTGGAGCGGGAACTCCAAGACCTCACGCAGATTGGTGGGGTCGGCCGGGTCGAACGCGTACACGTAGGCGTGCAGGTCAGTCCGAGGGCCACCCTCCGCGGTGTCGGTGACCGTCAGGTACATCTCGTTGGTCAGCGGGTTGGCCGAGATGCCGTGGGGCCGCAGGTTGCTGTTGTCCGGGAAGTACGCGTCCAGCTCATGCTCGGTCACGTCGAGCACCTGCGTGCCGTCACGGCTGATCTCGATCTCGACCAGGGACCGGTTGTGGAGGTTGACGGCGAACAGCGATTCCTGGTCGTTGGAGATCTCCATGGCGCCGAGGCCGACGCGGCCGACCTTGTCCCACGCCTGGGCGTCCATGATCCAGTTGTAGGCCGGGTTGTCGGTGCTCACCACCGGCCGCAGGCCGTTGGGGTCGCCCGGCAATGCACCGGGGTCGGAGTCGCTGCCGACGTCAATGCCGTAGTCCGACAGGTTGACGAAGAGGCCTGCGCTCGCAGTCGGCGAGTCCGGCGTCCCGCCGTCCGGCGTGACCCGGTAAATCGCGTCGATCCCACCGGGGCCAAGGCCAGTGTGCCGCCGTACATACGCCGAGGCGAACACCGTCCCGGTGCCGCCTGGCTCCTCGGCCCGCTGCCACGCGGTGCCGTAGGTGGCGCCGACTTGGCCGAACGGCACCTGCATGGTGGTCGGGACCGGGGTCGAGTCGTTCGGACTCATCGCTTCGTACTCATGCGCCGCCCCACCGAAGTCGGCGGACTGGTCACCGTCATGCCCGCCGAAGCGGAACGTCGGCAGGTACACGTATGGGTTGTTCTCCACGAACGTGCTGGGCACCTGGAAGGAGAAGTCGACTTCGGCGGCGGGGACGGTGTCGACGAACTGCACCGTGGTGCCGTTGCTCGACCCGGCCGCGCGGCCGACCACGGAGTCGCGCCATTCCTCCCACTCCGGGGTGTCCGGCACGTTGGCCTCGACTCGCCACGGGCCGGCGTCGCTCGTCACGGGCAGCGAGTACGTCCCGTCGGCCGCGGTGGTGACCGGGCCGGCGATGTTGCCGTCAGCGTCGTAGGCGTAAACCTCGATGCCTTCCAGCAGCCCGGAGTCCTCGAAGGTGTCCAGCATCCCGTCGGAGTCGTAGTCCTGCCAGATGGTGCCGGTGATGGCGTCGCCCGGCGCGGCCTGAGCGGCGGGCAGGGTCGCACCCGCCCCGGCCAGCGTCGAGCCGACCACGCCGAGTGCGGTCAGAGCACCTGCTGCTCGAACCGTCCGCCGTGATGCTCGTCTCACCTGGTCGTCGCCTGGTCGGTCTCCGCGTCGTTTCAGCGATCTCACTGGCAGGTCCTCCCTAGCTGTCCGTCGCACCTGCGCCGTCCCCCTGTCGAGCGGCCTGCCGGGCGGCAGGTAGATGACGGGCGCTGACTGTTAGGAGTTGGTGGCCGGCACGATCAGCACGCATTGTGACGCGGATCACGTTTGACGATCAGCCAAACCCTACGGATGCGGCGGAAACCGACCACCGAGCAGCGTCGTGCCCCGGCCTCGGGTGAGGCCGGGGCACGACGCAGGTGCGGTTCAGATCAGATCGTCGGGGCCGATGCTCCTTCCGTCCGTGGCCACCTGACGCCGGCGGACCGAGGCCGCGAGGGCCAGCCCGCCGATCAGCAGGATCAGCCCGCTGATGAGGAACCAGGTGGTGAGGTTGGTACCGGTGTCGGGCAGGTCCGGCCCGGCACCCGGCGTGTGATGCTCGGTCTCGCAGTCGGGGTTGCCGTCCGCCGCCGGGACACACTCTCCGCGGTCGTCGGGACTGGTAACCACGTTGCGCATAGTGGCGTCGGCTTCGTCACCGACGGTCACCGAGTAGGTGATCGTCACGACCTGACCCACCTCGAGGTCTCCGGTCCAGGTGAGCTCCTCGTTGTCCATGCTCACCTGGCCCGACGTCGCCGTGGCGTCGTCGTTCCAGTCCGCCACCTCAGCAACCTGGGAGAGGTCGTCGACCACGATGGCATCCTCGACGGGAGCGGTGCCGACCTGCTCGACGGTAACCGTGTACGTCACCACCTCACCCTCCTCGACCTCAGAACCTGGTTCAGGGTCGGACGTCTTCGAGAACGTGTAGGCGCCGTTGATGTGCTCTGTTGTGCACGCCTCGTCCTGACCCTCGGCCGGGACACAGTCACCCGGCGTCGTGACGACGTTTTTCAGATGCCGGTCACCGTCGGCGGTCACCGCCACCGAATAGGTCACCGTCACCACGTCGCCCTCGCTGAGGTCGCCGGCCCACGTCAGGGTTGGCTCCGCGTACGACACCTCGCCGGCCGATGCCTGCGCGTCGTCGTTGTAGGTGGCGTCGTCCAAGACCGCCGACAGGTCGTCGTCGAACGTAGCGGCGACGTCTGCGGCGCCTACGTGCGTCACGGTGACCGTGTACTCCACGACGTCACCGACCTCCACCTGTGAGCCGTCGACCGGGTCCGAGGTCTTCTCGACCTCGTAGTCGCCGATCGGGTGCATCGTCTGGCAGTCCGGATTCTCGTCCGGCGCCGGCACACAGATACCTTCGAGGCAATCCGGGTCGTCCTCCGGGCAGATCGACGTCACCACGTTGGCGAGCTGGTAGTCACCCTCACCGGTCACCGTTACCGAGTACGTGAGATCGACGACCTCACCGACGGCGAGGTCACCGGCCCAGCTCAGCGTCGGCTCCTCGTACGACACCTCACCGGACGTCGCTGTGGCGTCGTCGTTGTAGGTGGCGTCGTCCAGCACCGCGGTCAGGTCATCGTCGAGGAACGCGCCCTCGACGGCCCCTTCGCCCTTCTGGATGACCTGCACGTGGTATGTCACGACGTCGTTGATGCCCACCGTCTCACCCGGTGCCGGGTCAGCGGTCTTGGACACCGTGTAGTAGCCGACCGGGTGCTCGGTGTCGCAGGACTCCTCGTCCACACACCCCGGAGACTCGACCTGGTTGTGGAGGAACGTGTTGCTGTCGCCCTCGTCCAACTCGGTCGCGTCCTTCACCGTCACCGAGTAGGTGATCGTAGCGATCTCTCCAACCGGGATCTCACCTTCCCAGGTGATCACACCGTCCTCGAACGTCGCGGTGCCGATGTCCGCGGCGATGTCGTCGTTGTAGACGGCGTCGTCCAAGACATCGGACACGTCGTCCGTGAACACCGCACCCGACGGCACGTCACCGACCTGCGTCACCGTCACGGTGTAGGTGATGGTGTCACCCGGCTTCACCGTGGACCCGTCCTCGGGGTCCGACGACTTCTCGGTGATGTAGTCGGTGACCACCAGCGATGCCGAGGTGCGCATCACCAGCTCGGTGTGTTCGGCGCGTGCCTGTGCCTGGTTGACATAGACATCGCGCGGCTCCGCGCCGTCGGTGGAGATGACCACCTGGAACGAGAACGACTCACCGGACACGAGCTCCCCGCCGATCACCCGGATCGCGGTCGGGTTCTCCGGCCGCTCCGTCGTCCACAGGTCCGACGGAGCGCCCGGGGCACCGTTGGGCTCATCCAGCGGGTCGTCCGTCAGCGTCGTAGGGTCGGCGTCGGTGTAGTAGACCGTGCCGCCGTCCGGCGTCACCACCTCGTCCAGCGTGTAGGTACCGGAGTACGACGTCCCACGTCCATCGCCGTTGTACGGCAGGATGTCGATGGTGTCGGTGAACGCCTGCGTGATCGGGTCGTGCGACTCGATGGTCACGGTCCACGACCCGGTCCCCACACCGTCCCCGTTCCGGTTCGGGATGTACTCCACGTCGGAGGTCTTGAGGATCGTCGTGTAACCGTTCGTGGTCGTCGTCACCGTCTCCTCGACCGGTGCCGAATCCGCACCGGCCAGGCTCGACTGCGCCGTGTTCGTCAGCGGCGTGCCCGGCGGGATGCTCGAATCCGCCGTCGCCTGGTACGTCAGCTCGTGCTCGACGTTCGTCGCCACGTCATCAAGTGTCCAGGTCAGGATCTGCTGGTTCTGTCCGTTCATCGTCACGGTCGGCTCCGGGTCGGCCGACCCAGGCTTGTAGGTCATGCCCACCGGCAACGTGTCGACGATCTGGTAGCCATCGACGGTAGGCGGAACGAGGCCCGCGCCGGTGGCCGAGTACGTCAGCGTGAAGTCCGCCGGCACACCCGGCGTCACCGTCGGTTCGGCCGCGGACTTCTCGATGTACGGCTCCGCGAGGACGATCTGCAGGAAGTCGCGGCGTCCGTTGGTGTAGGCGTGCTCGGCGCCCTCGGGTGCTGGGGCCCATTGCTGCGAGTCCCAGGGCTCTCCGGGACCGAGTGTGTTCCCGTTGCGCAGCGCCGATCCGTACATCCAGGCGTCCTCACCCACGGGCGCGTCATCGTTGACTCGCGTGTACCAGTTGAGCTGGATGCCGTCGACGCCCTCGTCGCGGGGAAGCGAGTGCGGATAGAGGATTCGGACCGCGGTCACCGTCCCTATGTCCGCCGGCGGCGTCGTCGACCAGCCACCGCCGGTGAAACAGTCGAACGCGTTCGGGTCGCCCACGCCGCCGGTGTAGTACCAGATCGGCGGTGGATTGTTCAGCGGTTGGCCACTCTGGTCCGGATAGCCCGGGTTGCCGGCTCGGATCAGGCCGCGGATCTGCGCGTACGGCGCGTCGGCTGGAGGCTCCACGGCCGTCATGTACGTGGGGTCGAATACGAGGCAGTTGCCGTACTGAGTGTCCGGGTCCACCTGGTCGGAGTCGAAAACGGTGTTGACCCACTGGTTGACCGTAGTGCCGGCCGGGACCCGATACGTGTTGTCGTTCGGCGTTCCACCGGAACCGGTGTACGGCCGCCAGTATCCTGCCCGGAAGCCGCCGGGCAGCGTGTACACCTTGTTGGAGGTGTTGTTGCCAGGCAGATCGTCGTACGACTGCCCGGTGGGCGCCTCATACGTTTCCGGGGCCATCGACAGACTGATCGTCCCGGCGGCCTGGGTCGTCACCCGGAACCAGACAGAACCGCTGGCTACGTAGTCCCAGTTGGGTGGCAGCGGGTGGCCAAGGGAGTCCACCTCCGGCACGTTGGTGAGGTCATAGTTGATCCCGCTGAGCGTGAGGTCGAAGGCCGTAGGGCCGACCTGGGTCAGCGTGCAGCCGCCGACGAAGTTCGTGTGCCGGGCCGCTGGCGGGTTGCTCGAGTAAGGATGCCCGTCGGCCTGCGCGAAGTCGTACGACGTGCAGCCCTCCTTATTCCAGTTGTCTTCTACGCCCGCATTCGGGGGATGGAATCCCACCTGCACCGCCTGCGGCACGTTGGACCCGTCCTTCGCGGCGACGTTCAGCCGGAAGGTGATCGGGTCGGTGGGCCCGGGGTCGGAGCCCTTACCCAGTCGCAGGGACCATTGCAGATCGACATCCACATAGTGGGGGTCGTAGGGGTCGTCCCACCTCTCGTAGTCGGTGGTTCCGGTCCACTGCATGTCCATCACGAACGGGTTCTCGATCAGAACGGGCGGCAGCTCCACGTTCTCGCCACTCGGCGATGTGCCGTCCAGCACGATCTCCTCGCCCGTGCTGCCGTTGGCGACCACCGGGGTTTGCACCACGATCGCCGTGCCCATCTTGACGGGGCCGAAGTTGCACGTCAACGTCATCCCGTCTTCGGAGATGCTCGACGGCGGATCCACACCCTCGGTCAAGCACAGGTCCGGGATGTCGTCGAAGAACGCCTTGTCCACCGTGAACGTCGCCGTGGCGTTCTCTACCGGGTCGTTGCTCGGCGGCTCATCGGCGTCGTTGACGTTCACCCGCCACTCAGCCACCACCGGGGTACCCCGGGAGACCGGCGGCGACACATTCACCCAGTCGCCGTGGATTTCGTACACCGGCGTCGCCGCCTGCGCCATGGTCGCGCCGCCGAGCAACACGAGAAGGCTCGACATCAGCGCCAGCACCAAGCTCAGCGACAGTGGCCGCCGCCACGCACCCGGCGATGTCAGCGAGCCTCCGGGTCCCGGTGTCCGCATTGCCCTTCGTCGCAATTGGTCGTCGCCTGACCGGCTGACGCGTGGTCTCCGCAGCGATCTCACTGGCACGTCCTCCCGTAGCTGTCGTCACGCCAGCGCCGACGGCCCTCCGCCTGTGAAGCACGCCCGGCGACGGGTAGATGACGGCGCTGACTCTTAGGAGTCGGCGGCCCGCACGATCCGCACGCAGTGTGACGCAGATCACGTTTTAGCGCTTGTGAGCAACGTGGCGAAGTCTGCAAACGGCACATCACGACTGATCGCGTTTACCTACACTCGCTGCCATGAAGATCGCCGCCGCGCTGACGGCCCTGGTCATCGTGGTGCTCGCGGGTTGCGCCGATGACGACCCGGGTCCAGAGGCCGGCTCGACCACCACCGTCGCCGACGAGCCGCGGCCACTCACCGGTGACGAGGCTCAGCGGCTGTCGATGATGCGCTACGGGAACTACACGACCGGGGTTAGGTCGGTGGAGTTCGAGGTCGTCGACGGCGGCCGCACGTTCACCGTCGACGGCTGGGTCGACTTCGTCGGGCACGTCGGCTACGCAAATGTCAGCGAGGACGGCGGCGACCCGCTGCTGGCGGCGTGGACGGCGTCGAGCATCACCAGCCACGAGCCCGCCGGGCCGGCCACCGATGACGGGCCGCCGTTGCCGCCACCGGACGACGCCGCGTGGACGTCGTCGACGCTCGCGCCCGCCGAGTCGCGGCTGCACGCGACGCTGGCCGTCGTGCTGCAGGCCGGCAACGACCGGCCCGACAACGCGCTGCTGCTCCAGCAGACCGACGCGCGATGGCTGCGCTCCGACGAGCTGGCCGGCGTGACGGTGGACGTCGTCGCCGGCCCCACCGAGGACCGCGTCTACGACCCCGCGACCTCGACGGCTGCTGGCGACGGCAGCGACGCCACGCTGCGGTACTGGGTCGACGGCGACAGCGTGCTGCGGCGCATGGAGGTCCGCCTCGGCGGCGCCGGCGACTGGACCGTGATCGACCTCGGCGACGCGGCGGCCGAGGTCAGCTTCGCCGACGAGTTCCTCGCCACCACGACGGGCGGATGATGGACAGCGAGCACCCGCCAACACCACCGACCTCGGCCGGCACCCGCCGGCGCGACCTCCTGCGCGGCGCGATGGCCGCCGGCCTCGGCGCCGGAGCCGGGCTCACCGCAGGCGTGCTGGCGTCGTCGGCGGCATCCCGCGAGGACGGCGACGACGGTGACGGCGCGCGGGCGGTCAGCGCACCCGGCGGGACCGACCCACGCCGAGCCGCGGCCGTCGAGGCCGCCGGCGAGCACCAGGCCGGAATCGCCCGGCCCGGCACGCCGCAACCGCACGGGATGCTGGTCGTGCTCGATCTCGCGGACGTCCCGGCTCCCGGGGCCGCCGACGAGGCCTACCGCGTCGGGCTCCGTGAGCTCTGTGCCGCGCTCGGCCGGTCGATCGCGTCGTTGACCAGCGACGATCAAGCTGAAACCAGCGGGCTGCTCGACGGGCCGGGCGACCTCACGGTCACCGTCGGCCTCGGGCCGCGGGTGGTCGCGGCACTCGACCCGGAGCTGCCCGGCGCGCAGGCGCTGCCCGCGTTCGCAGGCGACGACGCCCTGCCGGCCGACCGCACCGGCGGGGACCTGCTGATCGCGGTGTACGGCAGCGACCCGAACGACGTCCACCAGGCCGCGCGCTGGCTGACCGGTACGGTCCCCGGCACATCGATCCGGTGGTCGCAGCGCGGGTTCCGTGCACCCGGCACCGGCACCGTGGCGCGCAACCCGCTGGGCTTCCACGACGGCGTCATCGTCCCGCACGGCGACGACGAGCTGGCCGAGCATGTGTGGATCCCGGACGGACCGCTGGCCGGCGGTACCGTCTGCGTCGTTCGGCGGCTCCGGCTGGACACGACCGCGTTCGCCGCCGAGTCGCTCGAGCACCAGCAGGCCGTCATCGGGCGGTACCGGCACGACGGTTCGCCGCTGTCCGGCGGCGGGCCGTCGGACGAGGCGGACCTGCTGGCGAAGACCCCGGACGGGCAGTACGTCACGCCGGCGCGGTCGCATGTGCGGGCGGCGCACCCGTCGTTCACCGGCAGCCACCTGATGCTGCGCCGCGGCTACGCCTTCGACGACGGTGCCACCGGCGGGGTCGCCGACGCCGGCCTGCTGTTCATCTGTTTCCAGCGCGACCTGCGCACGTTCGCCCAGACCCAGTTCCGGCTCGACGAGACCGACGCGCTCAGCGAGTACGTGACCGCGACCGGGAGCGGCACGTTCCTCATCCTGCCCGGCTTCGACGGCGCCCGCCCGCTCGGCGCGACCCTCCCGTGAGCCGGCCCCCCGGGTCGCCGTCACGGGCCGGACGCCGACCCTGGCAGCGACCGTGTCTCGATGACCTCGCGCGCCACCAGGCCGAGCTTGACGTTGTTGTCCCGGGAGTAGCGGCGCAGCACGTCGAACGCCTGCCGTGCCTCCAGCCCGTAGCGCTCCATCAGGATGCCCTGCGCCACCCCGATCCGGTGCCTGGCCTCGATCGCCTCCCGCAGGGTGAATGACTCGCGGGCGGCCGTCAGCGCGATGGAGGTGTGCCGGGCCAGCGCCTCGGCCGCCGCGACGGCCTCGGGGAGCGGCTGGTGCACCGTTGCCCAGTAGGCCGTGACGGCGCCGGTCAGGTGTGAGCCGAGGTCGAGCGGCACCGCCACCACGCCGCGCACGCCGGCCTTCGTGGCGAGCGGCGCCCAACTGGTCCAGCGCGCATCGTCCCGCGTGTCCGCGACGACGACCACGGCGCGGGTACTGATGGCGGTGACGGCCGGGCCCTCACGGAGCCGGACCTGCAGCGCATCGGCGAGCTCGGCCAGTTCCGCGGTGGCGAACGCGGTGTGCAGGCGCCACCGGCGCGGCGCGAACAGCACGCCCGCGGCGGCGTCGCAGCCGGCCAGGTCGACCAGCTGCTCGACAGCTGTGCGCAGGGCACCCTCCACTTCTGACTGGAGGGAGAGCTGGACGGCGACGGCGGCGAGCCGGCCCGCGATGTCCGATCGATTCCAGGCGACGGCGCTGTCGGACCCATTCTCGTGATCGGACGGTGGGACGGGCCCGCTCACCACGCACGGTGGGCGATGGGCCCGGAGAGGGCGAAGCGGGGACGAGCCATGTAGACCCCATGGAAGGACGAAGCGCACTGCGGCACGATTTGCCGCCGGCTGACCTCCCAACCGCTGCCGGAACCGTAGCAGACCACCGTGATCATGTTCCCTGGCGGTCGCTCAGTGACCGCGAGGGGACATGATCACGGGGAGGGCGCGGGGGTGGTCGTGCGGTGCTGGTCGATCAGGCTGCGGGCCATGGCCTTGGCCCGCTTTGCTGCGCCGGTGTCACCCTCGAGCGCGGCGATGATGGAGCCCTTCATCAGGATGTGCCAGGCCCGCGCGAACTCTTCCGGTTCGCGCAGCCCGGCCTCCTCCGCCCGGCCGCGGGTGATGGCGCGCAGGTTGGCCAGGTGCTGGATGCTGGCCTGCCCCAGCGGATGGTCCTTGCCCATCTCCAGCAGCACGGTGATGAACGCGATGCCGTCGAACTCGTCGCTGTGGAACCATTCGTCGAACACGTCGAAGATGGCCAGCAGCCGCTCTTCGGCGGTGTCTCCGCGGGCCTCGGACTCCTGCTCGACCAGCCCGTGCGTCCAGTCCTGCTCGCGCCGATCCAGGTAGGCCAGCACAAGATCGTTCTTCGACGGGAAGTGCCGGTAGAAGGTGGCCTTGGCCACGTGCGAGCGCTCGATGACCTCGTCCACACCCACCCCGTTGACGCCCCGGCGGGCGAACAATCGGTAGCTCGTGCTCAGGATGCGCTCGCGCGCGCTCAACGCGGTGCCGACCGTTTCCTGGGCGTGCATGACGCCTCATATTACCCTCGAATCGGCCAAGAAGACAGAACCGTCTGGCCAGCATAGACAGAACCGTCTGTACAAGAGACGGACTTGTCTGTACAGTGACGCAGAGTCGTCACCTGACCCGGAGGTGCACCGTGAAGCTGAGCCTCTCCTCGGGGCTAGCCACCCTGGCGGCTGATCTGCATCGCGAGCCTGACGTCGAACGTACCTGTCACGGCATCCTGCGCCACGCGCAGGCACTGACCGGCGCAGACGGAGCCGCCATGATCATCAAGCGGGGTCGACGCACGGTCGTCATCTCGACCAGCCCTACCGCGGAACAGGCCGATCTACTGCAGCTGGAGCACCGCGAGGGCCCGGCCCTGTCCGCCATGTCGCACGCCGGACACATCGTCGTCGACGACGTGTCCGCGGAGGACCGCTGGATGCGCTGGCGGGACCACGTCGTCGACACGGGCCTGCGCAGCGCCCTGTCGTTCCGCATCGGGACGACGACGTCGGCCATCGGCGCGCTCGACGTCTACGCCACCCGGCGCGGCGCGTTCGCCGCCGACACCGCCACCGTCGCCCGCCTCTACGCCCAGCACGCCTCGGTCGCGCTGGCCGCCGCCCAGCACGAGTCCGGGCTGCGTCGTGCCATCGACGCCCGCCAGGCCATCGGCCAAGCCCAAGGCATCCTCATCGAGCGTCATTCCCTGGATCCCGATGCCGCCTTCGCCATGCTGCGCAACGGCGCGCGCGAGCGGAAGATCACCCTCAGCGAGCACGCCCGCCAGATCGTCGCCACCCACCACAGTGCGGCCTGACCGTCACCCACCCCTGGCTCATACGAGCGGCTGCTCGGCGAGCAAGCCGGCCAGCGCCGGATTGTCGATGTCGGCCGCCAGCGACCGGGCCGACCTGAGCGCCGTCGGATCGCCTAGCCGGTGCCGGTGCACCTGCGCCCGGACCACCAGCTCGCGCAGCTCGCACCGGGCGGCCAGCGGCGCCAGGGTCGCCACCAGCGGCCCGGCCCGCTCCGGCTCGTCGCGGTCCAATGCCACCTCGATCGCGGTATCCAACACATGTGCGTGCAGCCAGTGGTAACGGTCGGGCATCCGGTTGCACCGCACCGTGGCCTCGCCGAGCCAGCCGGTCGCGGCCGCGTCGTCGCCACGGCCGGCGTTGAGCAGCCCGAGGCCGCGGGCGGCCATGCCCTCCCAGCAGGGGTCGCCCACCTGACAGGCAAGGGTCCAGGCCCGCTCGAGTGTGTCCGCGGCCGTCTCGAAGTCGCCGGCGCGCAGGTCGAGCTCCGCGCGCAGCGTCTGCGGCCAGGGCAGGAAGACCATCCACCGCTGCGCCCGCACCACGTCGAGACAGTCGGCCAGTGCGACCGCGGCCTGGCTGTGCTCGGACCGGAGCAAGTGCGCCCGCGCCAGGATCGACTGCGACCACGCCCGCTGCCTGTCGTCGCCGCACCGGCGGGCCCGCTCGATCGACTCGCCCAGATGTGCGAAGGCCTCCGGATAGTCGCCGACGTCGGACGCGTTCTGGCCGCGCACGCCAAGAATGCCGGCCAGCTCGGCGTCGTCGGTGGCGAGCATCTGCGCCGACGCGAGCCAGGTGTCCGCCGTCGCCCGCCGACCGGCCTGCACCTCGACGAAGCCCAGCTCGCGTTGGGCGGTCACGGCGAGGGCGCGGTCACCGGCCCTGGTGGCGTGGTCGAGTCCTTCGTGCAGAACCAGCGCGCCCTCCTGGTCCCGTCCACGAACGGCGTGCACCAGCGCGGCACCCAGGGCGACCAGGGCGCGAGCGCGCAGCGCGGTGTCGCGGGTCCGGCCCGCCTCCACCACCGCCCGGCGCAGGCATTGGACGCCCGCGTCGACGGCGCCGGCGACGATCGCCGCGCGCCCGGCCTCGAGCTGGCTCAGCGCGGCCGACCGCCCACCCAGCGGCGGTGTCCGGCCCGACTCGATGCCAACGGTCGCCGCGTCGTGCAGCGCCGCGGAGGCTGTGACGCCCAGCTCACGCCGGAGCACGTCCTCGGCCAGCGCCACCTGGCGCCGCGCGGCGACCCCGTCCCCCGTCATCGCCAGGCTGCGAACGAGCAGCTCGTGGTTGCCCTCATCGACGGGGTTGCTCAGGACCGCCCGCTGGGCGTACCGCAGCGCCTCGCCCGCCCGGCCCGCGGCAAGCAGCGCGACCGCCGCCTGCCGCAACCGCGCCTCGACCATCCCGGCGACCCGATAGCGCTCCACCGACAGCCACGACTCGAACTCCGGGCTGTACGGCAGGTAGACGCCTTCGAGCAGCTCGCCGGCGGCGTCCAGCAGGGGGGCCGGATCGGCCAGCTGGTCGGCGGCGACGCCGACGTCGACGACGACATTCTCGAGCCCGCCGACCGGATCGCCGGTCAGCACGTCGGACCGGCCGAGCGAGCGGCGCAGCTCCGCGAGCGTCCAGCGCAACGCACCCAACGGATCGTCGGCCTCGCCGAACAGCAGCTCCGCCAGCCGCTGCCGGCTCGGCGGGCGCTCGGACAGCAGCACGTAGGCCAGCAGGGCCCACGCCTTGCGTCCGCGCGGCGACCGGCCCGGCCGGCCGTCGTGCTCGATGGCCGGCCGGCCCAGCAGCCGGATGGTCAACATGCTCCCCCCGCGAGCCGGGCGCGCCCGGCGGCGGTACGCCGGCCCGTCTCGATTGTGCCGCCGATCGCGCCGGCTGGCTACAGTCCGGGGGTGACCAGCCGCGTGATCCCCGTGGCCGTGCGGTCAGCGGACATAGCGGTCGTCTGCGGCGAGCGGCGGCACGTGGTCCCAGCGGGTACCGTTGCGCCGCATCGCGTTCTTGACCAGCTCGCGACGGCGGACGCTGCGGGCAGCGGCGGTGTGCAGCGTCGCAGGATCGAACCGCTCGGTGAGCAGGGCGTGCAGCTCGGCCCGGACGCCGGCGGCAACGGCATGGCTGGAGAGGTCGTGCCGCTCCGACGGATCGGTGGACAGGTCGAACAGCTGAGAACCGTGGCCGTGGATGTGCACGTACTTGTGGTCGCCGCGACGCACCATGAACGCCGGCGCGTGGACCTTCTCGGCGTGGTACTCCGAGTACACGACGCGGGCACCGGCCCGGGCATCGTCGCTGCCGCCACGGTCGCCGTCGAGCAGCGGCAGCAGGCTCTCGGCGTCCATCGGCGTCCGGTCCCGCGGAGCGACACCGGCCAGGTCGACGAGGCTGGGCGCGAGGTCCATCATCGACACCGGCGTGACGACCCGGCTGCCGGCGCCGCGTCCATCGGGAAACGAGATGATCAGCGGTACCCGTGCCGACCACTCGTAAAAGCAGCGCTTCTGCACCATGCCTCGTTCGCCCAGCATGTCGCCGTGATCGCTGGTGAAAGCAACGACGGTGTCGGCCAGCTGACCGGTCGCGTCCAACGCGTCGACGATCTCCCCTACCTTCCGGTCGACATAGGTGACCAGTCCGTAGTAGGCCCGGCGCAGCGCCCGCATCGCATCGGGGTCCGCGAGATCGACCCCGGAGGTGTCGTGCGCGTCGTCGAGCCAGCGGTCCAGGGCCGACCGATCGATGCCGTCCCACGCTTCGGGCAAGTCGATCGGCGCACCGTCGTACAGGTTCCACAGCTCCTCGGTGACGTGGAACGGGTCGTGCGGGTGATGGAACGACGCCAGCAGGAAGAACGGCTCCGCCGCCGGGCGCCTGGCGCGTTCCCGGATGAACTCGGTGGCGCGGAACGCCGTCTCCTCGTCGTAGGTGAGGAACTTGGTCCACGGCCGCACGCCCACCTCCGGCGGGACGTATGAGTGCGCGTGCCCGCCACGTGGGAAGCGGCCGTGCTCGTCCACCGTCGGGACCCAGTCCATGCCGGCGGGGAAGATGTCGGGGTTGAGGCGGTGCCGGAAACCGTGCAGCTGGTCCGGCCCGACGAAGTGCATCTTGCCGCACAGCGCCGTCTCGTAGCCGGCGTTGGTGAGCAGGTGGGCGATGGTGGGCTCGTCGACAGGGAACGGCGCGGCGTTGTCGAAGCAGCCGATCGACGACGCGTACCGCCCGGTCATCAGCGCCGCCCGAGCCGGCGCGCACAACGGGTTCGGCGTGTAGGCGGCGTCGAAGCGCACGCCGCGCTCGGTCAGCCGGTCCAGGTTCGGCGTCCGGACCACCTGGTGGCCGTACGCGCCGGTGAGGAACGGCACCAGCTGGTCGGCCATGATCACGACGATGTTCGGTTGCGCGGGCGAGGGCATGACGGGACGGCCTCCTGACGGGCACGGGATCGCGGCGCGGTACTGGTCATGGGCCGGCGGCGTGTTTGCCGCAGCAGCCGGCTCTCAGGCATCCTTCCACGGTCGGCCGGCCGCAAAGGAGTGGCATGTGAGCGCTGCTGAAGAACGCGTCGTGCTGCTCGACGAGCGCGGCGAGTCGGTCGGCACCGCGCTCAAGCGCGAGGTCCACCACCGGGCGACGCCGCTGCACCTGGCGTTCTCCTGCTACGTGTTCGACGACGCCGGCGCGCTGCTGGTGACCAGGCGCGCGGCGGCGAAGACGACCTGGCCGGGATCATGGACCAACAGCTTCTGCGGCCACCCCGGCCCGGACGAGGACATGCGATCCGCGGTCGAGCGGCGAGCGGCCGACGAGCTGGGGCTCCGGCTCAGCGGGCTGCGGCCGGTGCTGCCGGCGTTCCGCTACCGCGCGGTCATGCCCAACGGCGTCGTCGAGAACGAGATTTGCCCGGTCTTCGCGGCGGTCGCGGACGGCGAGCCGGTGCCGGACCCTTCCGAGGTCGGCGACCACACGTGGGAACCGTGGCCGGGCTTTCGCGACGCGGTGCTGGCCGGCCGGCGCGAGGTGTCGCCGTGGTGCGCCGAGCAGGTGCCGACGCTGGCCTCGTTGCCGGACGACCCCCGCGACTGGCCGGCAGCCCCCTGGGCCGCGCTGCCCCCGGCGGCCCGGACCTGATCACGCGGAGTCCAGGCAGCCGAACTGCGCCCGGGCCTGGTCGGTGAGAGCTCGACGAGGCTCACGGCCGGCTCCGAGCGGCGGCCGCGATGCGCTCGCGCAGCACCGGCACCCAGTGGTCGCCGTAGACGGCCCGCAGCTCCGGGCGCCGCCAGTCCGTGCCGGTGACGGTGCCACGGCAGCTCGCCGTGCCGCACCGGCAGGCGAGCTCGTAGCCCGCATCGTCGGTGACGGTGCCGTAATCCAGCGTGAGCTCGGCGCCGGCCGGCACGGCGTGCCGTGTCCGCAGCGCGTACGGGTCCTCCCACCACAGGTTCGGCTCGCACGAGTGGTTGCCCCAGTGCAGCGGCGAACCCGGCGGCAGGACCAGGTTGACGCCGTCGCCGACGGAGACGGTGTCGACGTAGCCGGTGGCCGGGTCGGCGAAGAGCGCACGCAGCTCGTCGTCGGCAACGAGCCGGCCGCCCAAGCGTGCCACGAGGGCGTCCGCCGGCAGCTCGACCCGCGCGAACAGGCCCCAACCTTCGATGTCCGACGCCCGCGGCTCCATCTCGGAACTGAGCCAGCAGTCCGGTTCCGGCACCGTCGCCACCCGCCAACCCTCTCAGGTGATCGCCGTCGTCAACGAGACCTCCCGCAGACCGCCCTCGGCATAGGCCCGCCACGCCCGCGCCAGCCGAAGCACGCCCTCCCGCAGCACCTCGGGCGGCAGGGCGTACGGGAGCCGGGTGTGGTCGTCGGTGTGCCGGTCGGCAGAGAAGACCGCACCGGGCAGCAGTGCCACCCCGAACCGCAGTGCCACCTGCGCCAGGTGCGTCGCGTCGCCATTGGGCAGCCGGACCCAGAGCGAGGCGCCGGCCCGCGGCTCCCGCCAGGTCCAGTCCGGCAGGTGCTCGGACAGCAACCCGGTCAACAGCTCGAACCCGGCCGCCAGCGACTCCCGCCGGGCCGCGGCCGCCTCGTCCACCCGGTCGAGCAAGCGCAGCGCGATCTCCTGGCTGACCAGCGAGGTCCCCAGGTCGGTCACGCCCTTCACCTGTGCCAGTCTCGACGTGACCCGCGCCGAGGCCCGGATCCAGCCGATCCGCAGGCCACCCCAGAACAGCTTGCTCATGGAGCCGACCGTGACGATGCGATCACCGCTGCCCAGGATCGGCGCTGGCGCCGGCCCGCGGAACACCGTGCCGGCCAGCGACGTGTCGTCGACGAGCACCGCTGACGAGGCCTGTACGGCCGCGGCGAGCCGGCGGCGGCGCTCCTCCGCGAGCACCGCGCCGGTCGGGTTGTGCGCCACCGCCTGGACGTAGACCAGCCGCGGCGTCCGGGCGGCCAGCATCTGCTCCAGAGCGCCGACGTCCATACCGTCCTGGTCCGCGCGGACGGTCCGGATACGGCTGCCGGTGTGCGCGAAAGCCTCCAGCGCGCCGCGGTAGGTGGGCTCCTCGACGACGACGCCGTCGCCGGGCTGCAGGCAGCCGCGCGCGATCAGCTCCAGCGCCTGCTGGGCACCGGAGGTGATCAGCACCTCGTCCGGCGTGGTCGGTGTGCCCAGCCCGGAGTACCAGCCGGCGACCCGTTCGCGCAGTGCCGGCAGGCCGCGCGGGTGGTAGCCGTGGTGCGCGCTGCCCAGCCGCCGGTAGTCGTCGTGGGTGAGGCCGGCCGCCACGTCCGCGACCAGGTCGAGGCTGGGCAATGCGGCGTTGGCGAAGTCGATCGTGGCCAGCGGGCCATTGAGGAACGGCGAGGCCACGTGGTCACCGGCCAGCAGGTCGCCGGAGACGGTCTCGCGCTCGCCGCCGGGCGCACCGGAACGCACCCAGGTGCCGCTGCCGCGACGTCGCTCCAGCCGGCCAGCCTCGCGCAGCGTCTGGTACGCCGTCACCACCGTGGTCCGGCTGAGGAGCAGAGCATCGGCGAGGGCGCGTTCGGACGGCAGCACCGCCAGCGGCGGCAGCTCACCGCGGTCGATCAGCTCGGCGATGCTGGTGCTCAGCCGGTGGTACAGGGGACCGGACTTGGCGCCGGTCTCCACGATCATCCGGGCCAGACGGTTGGCCGAATATTTCTTCTGCGTATCCAACCAGAGTCCAATTCCGGCGTTTTGGCTATGGCATGCGTCACGAAAGTCCTGCCAATCTAGCGCACCACACAGCCACCGGACGCACCAGGCCCAACAGCGCGTCGAATTGGCACCGACGGAGAGGAGTCGGCATGTCGCCCATCCGCGGACGGCTCACGGCCGGCTGGCTGCTGGCTCTGTCGATCACGATCGCGGCTCGAGCGACGGTGTCCGCGCCGGACGGCGGCACCAGGCCGTCGACGCGGCCCGGGGCACGTCGTCGGCGCTGCGGATCATCGGGCCGGACTTCGCCTACACCGCGGCCAGCGTCGAGGAGTTCACGCGCGGGCTCGTCGCCGGCGCCCTGAAGTGAGGAACCCACCCGACATGGTGACCTACCAGTTCGAGTACCCCGAGCGGATCCGCTGCGCGTTCATCGGAGCCGGCGGCCACTCCTACCGCAACGTGTACCCGGCGTTCCAGTACGCGCCCGTCGACCTGGTCGCGGTGTGCGACGTCGACGGCGACCGCGCCAGCACCTACGCGCGATCGTTCGGCGCGCCCGCCTCCTACACCGATCACCGGGAGATGCTCGAGCGGGAGCGGCCGGACGCGGTCTTCGTCGTGACCAGCTACACCGGCGACGGGGACGTCCAGGCCACGGCGCTGGCCGAGGACGCGCTGCGCGCCGGAGCCCACGTCTGGATGGAGAAGCCGACGGCGTCCAGCCTGGCCCGGCTGGACGCGCTGGCGGCCGCCGCGACCGGTGCCGGGCGGTACGTGATGACCGGGCTGAAGAAGATCTTCACCCCGGCCGTCGAGAAGGTGAAGGAGATCCTGGACAGCGAGGAGTTCGGCACGCCGTCGTCGATCTCGGTGCGCTACCCGCAGGGCCTGCCGGCGATGCCGAACCGGAACGACGGCCGCCACATGATCGGCTTCCTCGACCACATCTATCACCCGGCCGCGGTGCTGCACCACCTGATGGGCCCGGTGGAGCGGATGTCGTACGAGTGGGAGCCGCGCACTGGAGCCAGTGTGACCAGCCTCCGGTTCGCCTCCGGCGCCATCGGGACGCTGCACCTCACCGCCGGCTCGGCCGTCACCAGCCCGCTGGAACGGGTCGAGGTGGTCGGCGAGGGCGCGAACGTCGTCGTCGACAACGGCGTGCGGCTGACGTACTACCGACGCGGCGCGTCGCTGCCGTACGGGCGCAGCGCGTCGTTCGTCGTCGACGACGACGTGGCGCCGCTGACCTGGGAGCCGGAGTTCTCCCTCGGCCAGCTCTACAACAAGAACCTCTTCTACCTGGGCTACGTCCCGGAGATCCTGCACTTCTGCACGGCGGTGCTGAAGGGGACCCCACCCACGAAGGGGACACTCGCCGACGTGCGCTTGATCATGCGGCTCTACGAGGCCTACCGGCGCACCGAACCGGGCACCGTCACGACCATCGAGAGGTGAGTACCGCGGCATGGAGGAGTTCGACATGGTCCAGCACGAGGTCCGGCTGACCCGCACCAGCGACGCGGTCGCCGAGGAGCAGCCCTGGGGCCGGCTGGTGTGGATGGTGTCCGGCGCGCTGGGCAACTCCGACGCCATGACCGTCGGCCGCTGCCACATCGCGCCAGGCCAGGCCAACCCGCGGCACTTCCACCCCAACTGCGACGAGGTGCTGCACGTTCTGCAGGGCACCATCGAGCACAGCCTCGACGACGAGCTGGTGCGGATGGGCCCGGGCGACACCATCAGCATCCCCACCGGCGCCTGGCACAACGCCCGCAACGTCGGCACCGACGAGGCGATCTTCGTCATCGCCTTCTCCACCGCCGACCGGCAAGCCGTCGGGGAGTGACAGTGTCTCCGACGAGGCCCTGTTCGACGCGGTACGGTCGCAGGCCGACCGGTCCGTCGTCGACATCGTCGAGCTGGACCACGCCGTGAACGACCCCGAGTTCGCCGCGGCCATGGCGTCCCGCCTGGACGCCTCGTGGCCACAGCGGCCCCGAGAGGAGAGCGCTGACATGCCCCGATTCGACCGTGCCGAAATTCTCGCGAGACTGCGCGCCAAGCGAGCCCGCGGCGAGCTGGTGATCGGCGGCGGCGCCGGCACCGGGCTGTCGGCCAAGTGCGAGGAGGCCGGCGGCATCGACCTCATCGTGCTGTACAACTCCGGCCGCTACCGGATGGCCGGACGGGGGTCGCTGGCGGGGCTGCTCGCCTATGGCAACGCCAACGACATCGTCGTCGAGATGGCCCGCGAGGTCCTGCCGGTGGTGCGTGACACGCCCGTACTGGCAGGTGTCAACGGCACCGACCCGTTCTACGACCCCGCGGTGTTCCTGCCGTCGCTGGCCGCGATGGGGTTCTCCGGGGTGCAGAACTTCCCGACCGTAGGGCTGATCGACGGCACGTTCCGCGCCAACCTCGAGGAGACCGGCATGAGCTACGACCTCGAGGTCGAGCTGATCCGGCAGGCCGCGGCCATGGACCTTTTCACCACGCCGTACGTCTTCTCCGCCGATGACGCGGTCGCGATGACCGAGGCCGGCGCGGACGTCGTCGTGGCGCACCTGGGCCTGACCACCGGCGGAACCATCGGCGCGGAGTCGGCCCGGACGCTGGAGGACTGCGTGCCGCTGATCTCGCAGTGGGCCGCGGCGGCCCGGTCGGTCCGGCCCGACGTGCTGGTGCTGTGCCACGGCGGCCCCATCTCGGCGCCGGCCGACGTGCGCTTCGTCGTCGACCGGTGCCCCGAGGTCGACGGCTTCTACGGCGCCTCGTCGATGGAGCGGCTACCGGTGGAGAGCGCGATCGCCGCGACCGTCGCGGAGTTCAGCGCCATCCGCCCCGCGGTCCCGCAGGGATGACCGCCGTCAGCGGCCCTGGTTCTTGACCGCCTCGATGGCGGCAGCGGCGGCGTCGGGATCGAGATACTCGCCGCCCCGCGTGACCGGGCGCATGGAGTCGTCCAGCTCGTACAGCAGCGGCACGCCGGTGGGGATGTTCAGCCCGGCGATGGCGTCGTCGGAGATGTCGTCCAGGTGCTTCACGAGCGCGCGCATGGAGTTGCCGTGCGCGACGACGGCGACCGTGCGGCCCAGGCGCAGGTCGGGCACGACGGCGTCGTACCAGTACGGCAGGAACCGGTGCAGCACGTCCTTCAGGCACTCCGTCGCCGGAAGCAGCTCCGGCGGTAGGTCGACGTAGCGCGGGTCGCCGGTCTGGGCGAACTCGTCGTCCGGGTCGATGGCCGGCGGCGGGGTGTCGTACGAGCGGCGCCAGAGCATGAACTGCTCCTCGCCGAACTCCGCCAGCGTCTGCTTCTTGTCCTTGCCCTGCAGCGCGCCGTAGTGGCGCTCGTTGAGCCGCCACGACCGGCGCACCGGGACCCAGTGCCGCTCGGCGACGTCGAGGGTGATGTTGGCGGTGCGGATGGCCCGCCGCAGCACGCTGGTGTGTACGACGTCGGGCAGCACGCCGCGTGACTTCAGCAGCTCGCCGCCGCGCCTGGCCTCGTCCTCGCCGGCGGCCGTGAGGTCGACGTCGACCCAGCCGGTGAAGAGGTTCTTCGCGTTCCATTCGCTCTCGCCGTGGCGGAGCAGCACCAGCCGAAAGGTCATGCGGTCAGCTTACGGGGGCGGTCGCAGGTGCTCGAAAGCGGCTAGGTTGCGGGTGGACTCGCCGCGCGACAGGCGCCAGGCCCACTCCCGCCGGATCGACGAGGAGAACCCGAGCTCCAGGATCGTGTTGAACGAGCCGTCGGCGGTGTCCAGCACGACGCCGAGGAGCCGGTCGAGCTCGTCGGCGGTGACGGCGTGCAGTGGCAGCCGGCCGACCAGATAGATGTCGCCGACGCCGTCGACGGCGAAGGCCATACCGGACAGCCGGGCGTTGCGCTCCAGGAGCCAGCGGAACACCGCCTCGTGGTTCTCGTCCGGCCGGCGCGCGACGAAGGCGTTGACGACGAGGCTGTGGTCGCGTACGGCCAGCCCGCACGACGTCTTCAGCTTGCGCTCGCCGGGCAGCTCGACGGAGAACGTGCCGGGCGCCGACTCCTCCCAGGGCTGGCCGGTGCCGGCGAGGTAGTCGCGGACCACCGCCGCTGGGGCCTGCTGATCACTCATGCGGTCACCATCTGCCGACGCCGGATCGCTCGCGCGTAGACGTCGAGCATACGGTCGGCCGTCCCGTCCCAGCCGAACCGGGCGGCGTGCGCGACGGCGCCGGCACCCAGCGCGCGCCGCCGGGCCGGGTCGGCGATGAGCCCGCCGAGCACGCGGGCCCAGTCCGCCGGGTCGTGCCCCTCGACCAGTACACCGGAGAAGCCGTCGGATACGGCCGTGCGCAGGCCGCCGACCGCGGCGGCGACCACCGGCGTGCCGCAGGCCTGCGACTCCAACGCCACCAGACCGAACGACTCGCTGTACGACGGCACCGCGGTCAGGTCCGCGGCCCGGAACCAGTCGACCAGCGCGGACTGGTCCACCGGCGGCTCGAACCGGACGACGTCGTCGACGTCCAGGGTGCGGGCCAGCCGGGTCAGGCCATGGGCGGTGTCGCCAAGCGGGCCGGACGGACCTCCCACCACCGCCACCACGAGCCGGTCGCGCAGCGCGGGATCCGCGGCGATCAGCAGCGACGCCGCACGCACCAGCACGTCGGGTGCCTTGAGCGGCTGGATGCGGCCGGCGAACAGCAGCACGACCGCGTCACGCGGCAGACCCAGCCGGGCCCGTGCCGCCGCCCGCGACGCCGGGGCGAACCGGTCGAGGTCCACGCCCGGCGGCACGGTCACGACCCGCTGCGGCACCGCACCGTACAGCGTCGTGAGCTGATCAGCTTCCTCGTCGGTGTTCGCGACCAGCAGGTCGGCGGCGGCCACCACCTGCTCCTCGCCCAGCTCGCGCTCCGGCGACTCGGGAACATCACCCTCGGCGAGCGCGGCATTCTTGACCTTCGACATGGTGTGCATGGAGTGCACAAGCGGCACACCCCACCGCAGCGAGGCCAGCCAGCCGACGTGGCCGGACAGCCAGTAGTGCGAGTGCACCAGGTCGTACCAGCCGGGTTCGTGGCGCGCCTCGGCCCGCAGCACCCCCGCCGTGAACGCGCACAACTGGGCCGGGACCTCCGCCGTCGGCAGCAGCTCGTACGGACCCGCGGCCACGTGCCGGACCGTCACACCCGGCATCGTCTCCACCCGCGCGGGCTGGTCCGACGCCGTGGCCCGGGTGAACACCTCCACCTCGACATCGCGCGCGGCCAGCCGCCGGGCCAGCTCGACGACGTAGACATTGAGGCCGCCGGCGTTGCCGGCACCCGGCTGTTCCAGCGGCGACGTGTGCACGCTGAGCATCGCCACCCGGCGCGGTCGGCCTCTGCCCGGCATCACGGTCGGCACAACCGCACACCGACCCGCGGACATTCCCCGGGACGTTCCCGCGAGCCGTCGCGCGGCTGCGGGCCGCCACCTGACATCACCATTGATGATCATTGCGGAAACGGTGCGCGGAACGAACACAACAGCGAGGGGACCGGCGACCGCCTTCGCCCGTGATACCGCTGAACGTTCGATACCTATTCGTGATACAAATTGCGCCGCCTCCGGGGCAACCTTGTCCGGGCATCACGAGTCTTTCTGGGTGGGAGCGGCGTCGACGGGGCGCCGGTTTGAGGGGGAGGAAACATCGTGACGCGAGGCAGGAAAGCCGGACTGGGCGTGTTCGCGGTCCTGCTCGTCGCCGCCGTGGTGTCGGCCGTCGTGTTCGGCCTGAACCGCCTCGGTGGCGACGAGCCGGCATCGGCCGCGCCGGCCGGCTCTGGCCGCGAAGCGACGCAGTCGCCGGAGGAATCCCCGACCCCGACGGCGACCCCGATTCCGACACCGACCGCGACGCCGACTCCCGCCACGACGCCTGTCTCTTATACACAGCTG